>NZ_SIRE01000011.1 GCF_004307995.1 Paenibacillus thalictri
CCATGGCCAGATAAATGACTTCGCTATCTACTGTGTTGCGGCGGAGTTTGATGTAAAGTCCGTCCAGGTAGAGAACGGAGTAGCGTTTCTCCAGTGGACGCGACTGCCACTGCTGGATATCTTCGAGTACGGTGTTCGTAATGTTACTCACCGTCGTTGGAGAGTAATGTGTTCCAAACATGGATTCAATGAACTTGGCAATGTCTCGAGTGCTCATACCGCCCTTGTACATGTGAATAACCGTTTCTTCCAGCCATCCTTCTCGACGCTGATACGGC
This sequence comes from Paenibacillus thalictri, assembly GCF_004307995.1. GTDB lineage: Bacteria > Bacillota > Bacilli > Paenibacillales > NBRC-103111 > Paenibacillus_AF > Paenibacillus_AF thalictri. The sequence continues at coordinate 279 of NZ_SIRE01000011.1, forward strand.
TCGAATAGCTGCGTTTGAAAGTGACCTTGGCGATCCCGGGGGACTTGCAGATCATCGATTTTACCGTGGCGTGTCTCCCAACTACGTTCATAGTAACCATTACGACTGTTATGGCGTTCACCTGGCTGTTCGACCTGCAAGAAGTTTTTGATCTCTTCACGCATGAGCATTTCCAGTTTTTCTTTCAGCAGTTGGGTAACAGAATCTTCTAGTAGATTGCGAAATTCATTTTGATGTATAGTTGCCATGAGTAGGGTTCCTTTCTTGGTGACTTCAGCAATCCCGAGAATACCCTACTTTTTTGTTGGTTGACTAGAGTCCAATTCTTGGTACACAAACTATTTTACATCACCTTCGCATTTGTGGCTCCAAGGGAAGGATGTTTTTATCAGTTAATATATGCATTATATCATTTAAATTTGTGAGGTTGAATAGTCACTTTTCTTTTAAGCAAGACCGAGAAATTAAAGAGAGGCAGGATTAGGTAGTTGCAGGTAGTGAGTATAAAAAGAAATCAATATGAAGCATTAATCTAGTAACAGGAGGAACTATGCCGATATCTAGAATATTAATTTCAAATTGCAGATCCATCTCGAAAGTAAGTATAGATTTATCTGATGTAAATTGCTTAATTGGAGAGAATGGTACCGGAAAAAGTAATATAATCAAAGCTATTCATCACTTTCATCAAAATTTAACGGCTAATAAAAATGATGAGGCTTTATTTGATAAGAAAAATCCGTACAATGACTATGTAGAAATTTCATTTATATATGATTTATCAAGAATAAGACGCATTGCACAAACTAGATACGCTCAAGATGCTCTCTTTCTACATGATTTTTTTGGAAAGATTCTCTTTGAATTTTCAGATTATATTGATGACAATAACCTAGTACATGCAACAATAAAACACTTCAAATCCGGTCAAAGGAACTGGAACATTCCTTATGAATTAAGGAGCTATTTAAAAAATGTATTCCCTTTATATGTAATTCAATCGAGAAATATTAAATTGACTGATTGGGATAATATCTGGGAGATTATTGGTGATATGAGTAAACTTAAAGAAAAAGAAGAGGGCAAATTTTCAGAGGAAATAGATTTGTTATATGAAAAAATCTATGGAAATACATATAAAAAGAATCTCGATTATATAAATCGTGAATTTCGTAATAACGAAATCGAACTTGAGAAGTTTAGTTTTAATCAAAAACTTTCCCAAATTTATCAACTTCAGCTTGGAGGTAGAGAATTTAAATTTAGAGAAGAGGAATTAACGTTTTTTTCGGATGGTATGAACTCTAACAATTATCTGAAATTGTTAGTTAATTTAGTCGGGAAACTATCTACTTCCAAAATTAAAGAACCTATGATTGTAGTAGATGAACCCGAAATAGGATTGCATCCTAAATTGGCAGATGACCTCACATCCTCGCTTTTTGAAAAATCAAAGTTAGTGCGATTTTTATTAGCTACACATTCATCGAGAGTAATAAAAAATATAATAGGAACTAAAAACGGAACGTTATTTCATATTTCAATGAATAACCATTATACAACTTTAAAGAAGATGAAAAAAATAACATCCCCAAAAGAAACCACAGTAGTTACAGAGACTGAGGCTAGTTACTATTTTTCAAAAGGAATCTTGTTCGTTGAAGGCACAACGGAATTGGAATTGTTTAACAATAAAAGACTTCATAAATTATTCCCTATGCTTAATGATATAGATGTTTACTCATACGGTTCCAACAATCTTAAGTTAAATTTAATTCATCCCAATAAAATGAATGCATCAATACCCTTCATTGTATTACTAGATATGGATAAAGTCATACAGATTCGGAACAATCGGGTTATCATTAAAGGAGATAAAGCTTTTAGTCCTCTCTCTAATGAAGACATTCAAAGAAAAGAAAAACTTTTTTATGGAAAAAAACGCTCTGAGACTCTGTACGTTAGAAACAGGATAAAGGGAATTTGCGATAAGGCTGAATTCAAACCCACACCAAAATGGTATTATATTAAGGACAAACTATACGCTGAGTTAGTTAATTTAATTAAAAAGTATTCACTCCAGTACAATGTGTTTCCAGTTTCAACAACTATCGAGGGGGTTTTGGTCAATTTATCCAATTTCGAAATATTTAAAAGTTATTTTGAAAGTAAAAAAGGAGGTCGTTTATTCACTACATTATTTGATAATTGTTCTGACCAAGAAGAGAAACTTACATTAATGAGATTATTAGTGTCCGGGAAATGTGATACTTTAAAAACTTTGGATGAACACGGTAATTATCTTAAAGACCCCGAAATTGTTAAAGTTTCCAAAAACATAGGTTCTTTAAAATTTGATAAAACAGAAGGCTGGGTTAGTAGTTTTCTTGATTATTTTTTTGACAATTACTTAACAGGCACAGAAAAAGATAACGTTAATTCGTTTAAACTTTACTTTAGCGAACTGTACGATATAATAAATATATTGGTAAAACAATTAAAGCAGAGTGAGTAGTAATGTCAGTGATGACCCCTTGATGAAGTGTTATGTGGGACAAAGTACATATAAAAAGCCAAGGGATTGATGATACTATTTGCTGCGGTGTCGGCGAAGTGGACTCGCCAATTGGTATTAAAACGCAATGCGAGGTTTTAAGAAGGTACTCACTCTGCCTGTTTTACTTTATTTAGTAGGTGAATCATATAAAAATTTATGATGAGAGTTTTTTTTATAGGGCCATACTGGAAATAGAACATGAGAGCATGATCAGTAAGGTAGTCGAAAATAAGATCAACAGCTACAAAGAAATTACTATCTCTAAGCATAGTGGATCACGTACAATTCATTGTATTAATAATAATGACCAACTCTATGGTATTCAAAGAAATCTGGTGGATAACTTATTTTCAAAAGTTGCTCTTCCGGATAATATTTGTGGTTTTGTTAAGAAAAGATCTTATCGTGATTTTCTAGTACCACATTTGTGGAATAATAATGAAAAAAGATATTATTTGCGACTTGATATTTCAGATTTTTTTGGGTCAATAAATTCAGCTAAAATACACGATGCCCTTGATGGTTTGATAGATTTGGATGAAGAAAAAAAGGTTAAAATGTTAAAGCTGATTTCGGAAATATGTACCTTAAACGACATCCTCCCTCAAGGAGCAGTCACCTCACCTGCAATATCAAATATAGTTTTTAAACGTCTCGATGTACGCATACGAAATTATTGTCGAAAACTGAACGTAACGTATACACGTTACGCCGATGACCTTTTGTTTTCTACTACAAAAGAAAAAACATTAGGTGGCTATTTTGTTAAAAAAATAGTTGGCATCTTAAAATCAAGTGGGTTCATTTTGAATAGAAAAAAGGTTAAACGTGGAAAATTCGAAATTTCTTTAAATGGTTTTATTGTAGGGGAAAATATACGTATCTCACGTAAAAAAAAGAGAGATATTGCCGCTTTTTTCTTTCTCTATATTCGTGGAGGAAAACCAAAAAACATAGTAGAAATTTTAGAACGATTGAATGATTACGATTTTCGCTTCAGGCAAAAATTATTTACATCAAAGAACGATATAATAAATTATTTAGCCGGATATAGATCATTTATAATTGACTGGCTCCCACAGGAAACTGAAAGTAATGTACACAAAGACCTGAAGAAAATAATCGATAAAATCCAAGAAACTTTAGAAGAAATCGAAGAACTTGAATAACATCCCCTTAATATTTTCTTTTTCTTAATACACGTACTATAGTAAACGAATCGTCAATCGTTATTCGACTCAGGGCACGTGCTCGGGGATTGCGCGAGTTGGGAAATTAGTTTTAAATGGCAAAGCTTACTTAATTAAATTAGACGCTAGAGACATACCAGGGAATTGTGTTCTCCTTACTCTTCATCCCTCAAAGTTTCAACGAGTTTTCGAGACCTAGGCCCCGTTGGCAGGTCTCTTTTTTTGCAAAAGAGAGTCGGTATTCGACTTGTTGCTTCGGGAGATGAAAAAAAATAAAATTCATATGGAATTTGTGATGACGCCTATCTATAATAGCAATTATGTCGAAGGGATTAACAACCTGTATGAATTTGATTGCGGGGAGCTGAGCGGTTGGATGTACAAGGGAAACGGATGGTTTCCGAACTGCGGAAGCAGCCGATATTCACTGAAAGATAAAGATGTCGTAGAGTGGATCTATAACTGCGATTTGGGCCGTGATATCGGCGGCGATTCGGCGGCAACAGGAGCAGCAAAACAATGAAGGACAGTTTTTCCACATATCATCCGATTGTCAATTTTGTTTATTTTGTTGTCGTATTGGTGTTTGGCATGGTCTTCATGCATCCGGTGTTTCAAACGATAGCTCTGGTCAGCGCCGTAACCTACTCGATTAGGCTAAAAGGAAAACGCGCGCTCACATTTAGCCTGCTGTATATGCTGCCGCTGTTACTGCTGATGGCGGCGCTGAATCCGCTGTTTAATCATGCGGGGGCGACGATTTTGTATTACCCGGAAAACGGCAATCCGATCACGCTGGAATCGGTCCTGTATGGCGTTGCGTCGGCGCTCATGTTTGTGACGATTATCGTGTGGTTCTCCTGCTACAACGCGGTAATGACCTCGGATAAGTTTATTTATTTGTTTGGCAAAATGATGCCCGCGCTGTCGCTCATTTTTTCCATGGTGCTGCGTTTTGTTCCCAGATACGCGGCACAGATCAAAACGATTTCCAATGCGCAGAAATGCGTCGGCATGGACGTTTCGCAAGGCAGCCTGGCGGGCAGAGCCCGAAACGGAATCAAAATTTTGTCTGTGATGACGACGTGGGCGCTGGAAAATGCCATTGAAACAGCCGATTCGATGAAATCCAGAGGGTACGGTTTGCCCCATCGCACCAGCTTCTCCATCTTCCGCTTCGATCGCCGGGATCGGCTGGCCGTTATCGCAATGGCCGTATTGATTACGGTCGTGCTTACGGGTGCGGCGCTGGGAGAAAATACGATCCGCTTTTTCCCATCTATTAAGCTCAAAGGGATTTCGCTATTTGGCATTGTTGTGGATGCCGCTTATTTTGTTTTATGCATGATCCCGGTGATCTGCAGCATTGTGGAGGACGTGAAATGGAAATATATCGCATCGAAAATGTAAGTTTTACGTTTCCGCTGAAGGAGACGCCGGCCTTGTCTCATATCGATCTCACCGTGAAAAGCGGAGAGTTTGTGACGATCTGCGGCAAGTCGGGCTGCGGAAAAAGCACGCTGCTGCGGCAGCTGAAGCCGATCCTCGCTCCGCACGGCAAGCGGGAAGGGGAGATTTATTTCGGCGGTTGGCCGATCGGAGAGATCGACCAGCGGACACAAGCGGCGGACATCGGTTTTGTGCTGCAAAGTCCCGACAATCAGATTGTGACCGATAAAGTATGGCATGAGCTTGCTTTCGGGCTGGAGAGTTTGGGCTACGACAGCGGCACCATTCGCCTGCGTGTGGCTGAAATGGCCAGCTTTTTCGGGATCCAAACGTGGTTTCATAAACAGGTGACGGAGTTGTCCGGCGGTCAGAAGCAGCTGCTTAATCTGGCTTCGATTATGGCGATGCATCCGTCCGTGCTCATTCTGGACGAACCGACCTCCCAGTTGGATCCGATTGCCGCGGCTGACTTTCTGGAAACGGTGAAAAAAATTAACCGCGAGTTGGGCACAACGGTGATCATGTCCGAACACCGCCTGGAAGAAGTGCTTCCGATCTCCGACCGGTTGATTGTGATGGACGGCGGTGAGGTCATTGCGGACGGCTCGCCGCAAGATGTAGGCAAGAAGCTGGTCGAGCTGAAGCACCCGATGTTTTATTCGATGCCCTCCGCCATGCAAATTGCTGCCGTGGTAGACAGCCTGGCGGCCTGTCCGGTTACCGTGAAGGAAGGGCGTGAATGGCTGAACGGCTACCTGGAAGGCAAAAAGGCGGCGACTGCGCCCTCTTTCACTGGCCGTGCTGCAAAGTCCGGCCCGACCGCCATCCGCTTCAGCGACGTCTGGTTTAAATTTGAAAAGCATGGTCCGGACATTATTAAAGATTTGTCGTTTGAAGTACAAGAAGGGCAGTTTTATTGTATCGTTGGCGGGAACGGTACGGGGAAAACGACTGCATTGTCACTGATTAACGGCATATACAAGCCGTACCGGGGCAAGGTGGTTATCGGCGGGAACGGTAACAACCGCTTGCGTGTGGGCACTCTCCCGCAAAATCCGCAGACGCTGTTTGTGAAAAAAACAGTCGAGCAGGATTTGCACGACATGTTGTCCTCAGCGAATCTGAGCCCGGGGGAGAAGGGCGCAAAGGTTGCCGCCGTCGTTGAATTTGCCGAGCTGGAGCATGTGCTTGCCAGCCATCCGTACGATTTGAGCGGGGGCGAGCAGCAGCGGGCGGCGCTGGCCAAGGTGCTGCTGCTGGAGCCCGGGATTTTGCTGCTCGATGAGCCGACCAAGGGGCTGGACGGATTTTTTAAGGAGAAGCTGGCCGCTCTGCTGAAAAAGCTCAACGCGCAAGGCGTCACCATCGTCATGGTATCGCATGATGTGGAATTTTGCGCGAAGCATGGGGAGGTTTGTGCGATGTTTTTTGACGGAAGCATTATTACCGCTGGTACGGCCGCGCAGTTTTTTGCCGGCAACAGCTTTTATACGACGGCGGCGAATCGCATGGCGCGCCACGTATGGAAGGAAGCCGTATCGATAGAAAGCGTGGTGGAATTATGCTGGAACAGCAGCTAACGGGGCGCCGTTTCAGCCGCCGCGCCTGGCTTGCCGCGGCGCTGATTCTTATCGTTATTCCGGCTACGATTTTGTTTGGCGTGTTTGTGCTGGACGACCGAAAATATTACTTTATCAGCTTGCTGATCGTGTTGTATACGATGATCCCGTTTGCGATGGTGTTTGAACGCCGCAAACCGCAGGCCCGGGAGCTGGTTGTCATTGCCGTGCTGGCGGCCATCGCCGTAGCGGGAAGGGCGGCGTTTTTCATGCTGCCGCAGTTTAAGCCCGTAGTCGCCGTCGTCATTATCGCCGGCGTATGTTTTGGGGCGGAAGCGGGTTTTCTGGTAGGGGCGGCGTCCGGGTTCGTATCCAATTTTTTCTTCGGTCAAGGACCGTGGACGCCGTGGCAAATGTTCTGCTTTGGCCTGATCGGCTTTTTGGCAGGCATCTTATTTAAAAAAGGGCTGCTCGGCAAAAGCAAGCTGCCGTTGTGCGTATTCGGCGGGCTGTCGACTTATTTTATATACGGCGGCATCATCAATATCGGCTCGCTGCTGATGGTGACCCCGCAGTTTTCATGGCAAGCGCTGCTTGCTTTCTATGCCACGAGCTTTTGGTTTGACGTGGTGCACGCGATCGCCACCGTTTTTTTTCTGTTTGTCATTTCGCAACCGATGATCGAAAAGCTGGACCGGATCAAAATCAAGTATGGGCTGATCGACCCTTAGCAAGGCTGTCAGCATGATTGCGCCGCGGCACGCGATCGATACGTTTTACAGCCTGTCCTTCCGAGTACGCTCGGGAGGTTTTTTTGTGCCGCACGTGTCAATCAGCTAGGTGGTGAAAGTCCACGCCGCTTGGATTGACACTTCGCCCGAATAAAATAAAGATTACCCACTTTATATAAAAATGGTAAAATAAGTAAATTAACCGACTGATTCTGAGCACAAAACGTAAAATAGTAAAACAATATAACACAAATGTTATACATCCGGCCGCTTTCAATTTGTTCTGTCCGGCTCGCCCGAAAGATCAGGACGATCTGACAAGTTATAAGTCATATCGTACATTGTTCGTCCAAAAACCGGGATATATAATTTGGCATGTAACAGCTATGAGCCGTAACGAGGGAACAGAAGGAGGACAATGATGCGTTACATGGTGGGAGTAGACGTCGGCGGCACCTTTACCGACGTAACATTAATCGATACCCGGTCGGGAGAAATTTTGAATCATAAAGTTCCGTCAACGCCGGACGATCCGTCCCGGGCAATAATGAATGGCGTCGAGCAAATTTTACAAATGAATGGGGTACCTGTTTCGGATGTGCGTTATTTGGCCCACGGCACCACCGTTGCCACTAATTCGCTAATTGAGAGGAAAGGGGCGCTGACGGGGCTGCTCGTGACCGAAGGATTTCGCGATTTGCTGGAAATCGGGCGGCAAACTCGTCCCGGCTTATATGATTTGTTTAAGGAAAAACCGGAGCCGATCATTCCCGGTCATTTGCGGCTCGAAGTAGCTGAACGCCTGTATGCGGACGGCAGCGTACGCAAGCCGCTTGACAAGCAGCGTCTGCGGGAGGCGGTAGAGCAATTAAAGGCGGAAGGCGCGCAGGCGATTGCGGTGTGCTTCCTGTTCTCGTACCTCAATCCGGAGCATGAAAAGCAGGCGGTGGAGGAAATCCGCAGCTTGTTCCCGGAAGTTTACGTCTCCGCATCCCATCAGGTCGTCCCCGAGTTCAGGGAATACGCTCGGTTAAGCACGACGACTTTAAACGCATATCTGGGTCCGGTGATGCGAACATATATGGAAAATTTCCAGCAGTCCGTCCGGCAAGCCGGTATTCCGGTCGACCCGTACATTACGCAGTCCAACGGCGGCATTATTTCGATTCAGGAATCCGTATCGAATCCGGTGCGCACAGCGGTTTCCGGTCCCGCGGCGGGCGTAGTGGCGGCGGCGCATTTGGCCGAGCTGACCGGGTACAAAAACATGATTACGTTTGATATGGGAGGGACCTCTGCGGATTTTTGCCTGATCGAAAACGGGGAACCGAAAATATCGATGGAACGTGAAGTGGAAGGGTTTGTCGCGCGTATTCCGATGCTCGATATTCATGCCTGCGGCGCCGGAGGCGGCTCCATCGCCTGGCTGGACGCCGGAGGCGCACTGAAGGTAGGGCCGGAAAGCGCAGGCTCTATGCCCGGTCCTGCGGCGTACGGACGAGGCGGCACGAAGCCGACCGTGACCGATGCCAATACGATACTTGGCCGTCTTAATCCCGAAGGCATTCTTGGCGGCAGAATGGCGCTTGATGTGGATGCGTCGAAACGAGCCGTACAGGAGCACCTCTGTGACCGGACAAGCTTGTCGCTTATGGAGGCAACAATGGGGATTTTATCGGTTGTCAACGCCAACATGACACGAGCGATCCGTCTGATCTCGGTGGAAAAAGGATACGATCCTCGCGAATTTACGCTTGTTTCGTTCGGCGGCGGCGGCGGGCTTCATTGCGGTGCGCTGGCGCGCGAGCTAGGCATCCCGCGTATTCTCGTTCCGCCTTCTCCGGGTACGTTCTGCTCGCTGGGCCTGCTTGTCACCGATGTCCGTTCGGATTATGTACGTTCCTCGCAGCTGGAATCCCATGCGGGCAGCATTCAGGCGATTCGCGGATTTTTCTCGGAAATGGAGCAAGAGGGTGCGGCGATGCTGGAGAAGGAAGGCATTCCGGAGCCGCAGCGCAAGTATGTGCTTGGTTTGGACTTGCGGTTTAAAGGCCAAAATTATGAACTGACTGTACCGGTGGAGTGGCAGGAATTAGACGAAGCGGGTTTACCGGCCATTCTTGAGCGGTTCCATGAGCAGCACGAAAAAAATTACGGCTACTCCAACCGCACCGGCACCGTCGAATTTGTCAACTACCGCGTCACGGCTCTTGGCGAGCTGCCCAAGGCGACTTTAAGCCGGATGGATGGCAATGCACAGCGTTCCGTAGAGCCGCTTTCGCATCGGGATGTATATTTCTCCGAAACAGACCGTCCGGATTATTACCGTACGGCCATATACCAGCGCAGCGAGCTGCTTCCGGGAGACCGCCTTACAGGTCCGGCCATCATTGAGCAGATGGATTCCACCATCTTGCTGCTGCCGGAGCAAACGCTGCATGTGGATGAATACCGCAACCTGGTGATTTCTACGTTTGGCGAGGAGGCGTAAACAATGAAACGAATTGATCCGATTACTCTGGAAATCGTCGGGAATTTGCTGCTTTCCGTAGCCGAAGAGATGGGCGTCACTTTGGTGAAAACGGCTTACTCTACCAATATCAAAGAAAGAAAAGACTGCTCGACTGCCTTATTTGACGCGAAGGGCCAAATGATTGCGCAAGCGGAATATGTGCCCATGCATCTGGGCTCGATGCTTGGTGTCGTAGGCGAGGTGTTGAGAAAGTTTCCGGCGGACTCGATTCGGCCGGGAGACATGTTTATCACCAACGACCCGTACGCCGGCGGCGGCACGCATCTTCCCGATATTACGATGGTGTCGCCGGTGTTTATCGATGAGCGGCTGGTGGCCTTTGTCGCCAATATCGCTCACCATTCCGATATCGGCGGGATGGTGCCAGGCAGTGTGTCGGCAAATTCGGACAACATTTACCAGGAAGGGCTGCGCATTCCGCTGGGACGTATTTGCCGGGCGGGCGAGCTGGTTCAGGAGACATACGATTATATTATTCTGAACACAAGAACGCCGGTGGAACGGGGCGGCGACCTGGACGCACAAATTGCTTCGAATATCGCCGGGGCCAAACGTATGGGCGAGGTCGTGCGTAAATACGGCGCAGACTATTTCGCGCAGTGTACCGAAGCACTGCTCGATTATGCGGAGCAGCTGATGCGTGACGGCATCCGCACGCTGCCGGAGGGAACCTACACGTTCGAGGATTACTTGGACGATGCCGGTGCAAATTCCAGCACGCCGATTCCGATCCGGGCGACGATCACCATCGAAGACGGCAGCGCCAAGGTCGATTTTACCGGAACAAGCCCCCAGGTGCCGGGTCCGCTGAATATGACGTATTCGGGTTTGCTGACGACGGCGTTCTACTGCTTCAAAGCGGTTGCCGGACAATCGATTTTTGCCAACCAGGGGATTTACCGGGCGCTGCATGTAACGGCCCCGGAAGGGTCAATCGTCAACTGCAGGCTGCCGGTTCCGGTAGGACAGCGGATCGACACCGCTCAAAGGGTGGTCGACGTTATTATGGGCGCGCTGGCTCAAGTTGCTCCTGAACGGGTGCTGGCCGCATGCAACAGTGTCGTCACTTCGGCGATTTTTTCCGGCACCAATCCGAAAACGGGCAGCTATTTCGTCTATCTCGAAACGGTCGCCGGCGGTTCCGGGGCGCACAGCCGGGCAGACGGATTAAGCGGTGTACAGGTGCATATGACCAATACGTCGAATCTGCCTATCGAAGCGCTGGAGCGCGAATATCCTGTGCTTGTTGAGCGTTATCAGCTGCGGACCGATTCAGGCGGCGCGGGAAGGTTCCGGGGCGGTCTCGGCATCCAACGCGATTTCAGAATTTTATGCGACGGGATGAGCTATACGGGGCTGGGAGACCGGCACAAGTTTGCTCCATGGGGCCTTGAAGGCGGGCAAAGCGGCAGCACGGGCAGCTTCAAGGCCGATTTTGGCGGAGAAGGCCTTAAACAGCTCGGCTCCAAAATATCCGGCGTTAGCCTCAACAATGAGGATTTGGTCAGCGTCTGCTCGCCTGGTTCGGGTGGATACGGTAATCCGCATGAGCGCCCTGCCGCATCGGTATTCAAGGACGTACGTGAAGGAAAAGTGTCCTTGGAAGCCGCACGCGCCGATTATGCCGTAATTATCGTCAGCGGGCCCGAAGGGGTATGGCTGGACGAGCAGGCCACAAATGAATTGCGAAACGGCTTGAAGGCCCGGTGAAGGTGAACATAAGACGATGAAGCTGATTGGAATCGGAGATAATGTTGTCGACATTTATCAAGATCAAGGGTTGATGTATCCGGGAGGCAATGCTTTAAATGTGGCCGTTGCCGCCAAACGAAACGGAGCGGATGCCTGCGCTTATTTGGGAATTATGGGGGACGACGCGGCGGCGGAGCATGTGGTCTGCTGCATGCGGGAAGAAGGCATCGATTTCTCCCGCATCCGTCGGGTCTATGGTCCGAGCGGCGAAGCGGTCGTCACGCTTGATGCGGCGGGGGACCGGATCTTTATAGGAACGAACCGCGGAATCCGCGTACAGTCGCTGCTGAAGCTGCAGCTTACACAGGACGATCTGAACTGCATCGCCACATATGATGTTGTTCATACAAGCGTAAACAGCGATTTGGAGCACGAGCTGCATCAACTGGCACATAAGCCGCTATCGTTTGACTTTTCTACGCCGAAGCGCTGGAATGAGGCTTATTTGCGGCAAGTGTGCCCGCATTTGACATACGCTTTTTTCTCCGGCAGCGATATGCAGCTTCAAGCTATTTATGACTTAATCGAGCAGGTGCATGAATGGGGAGTCCCCGTCGTCGGCGTAACAAGAGGGGCTGATCCTGCCGTTTTTTCGGAAAACGGCAATACATACACCCAAGCTCCGCTGCCAACAAATGTTGTTGATACGATGGGAGCCGGAGATGCCTTTATCGGCGGCTTTCTTAGCCATTATCACGATCGCAGGGATATGCAGGCTGCTCTCGGTCAGGCCGCTCGGTCGGCTGCAGCTGCCTGCGGATATTTCGGAGCCTTCGGCTACGGCAAGAAAAAACAATAATAACGTAATGTATAGGAGGATCTTCTATGGTCAACGCAGCGCCTTATATGAATGCAAACGCACAGCTGGAGCAAATTTTCGAAGCTTTTAAACAGCGGACGATCACCCGCGTATTTTATGTCGCCTGCGGAGGTTCGTCGGCGCTTATGTATCCGAGCAAATATTTTTTGGACCGCGAATCGTCAACCATCACCGCTGAAATTTACAGCTCCAACGAGTTTATTCACCGCAATCCGCAATCGCTAAGCGAGCAGTCGCTCGTCATATTGTGCTCGCACAAAGGCAAGACGCCGGAGACGACGGCAGCCGCCAAATTTGCCAAAAGCAAAGGAGCGCTTGTCGTATCGCTGATGTATGTGGAGACAGCGCCGCTTGCCGACGAGTCGGACTTTATCGTTAACTACAGCTGGATTTCTGCGGGGAATATGGAGCCGCATCCGGAAATAATGAACTACGCCGTTCTTTACAAGCTGGCGATGGGCCTGTTGTATGTGAAAGAAGGCAACAACAAATACGAAAAACTGCTCAGCAGCTTGGACAATCTCGGTTCCGTCTTCGAAAAAGTGATGCAGCAAAACACGGGGTTGGTGGATGCCTACGCGCAGAAATATAAAGATGAAAAAATCATCTACACGATGGCCAGCGGGGCGAACTACGGCATGGCTTACTCGTTTGCGATTTGCATTCTGATGGAGATGCAGCGGATTCATTCCCATGCGATCCATGCCGGTGAGTTTTTCCACGGGCCGTTTGAAATATTGGACAAGGACGTTCCGTTTATTTTGTTGATGGGGCTGGACGAAACACGGCCTCTCGAGGAGCGGGCGCTGACATTTCTTAAGCAATACGGCGAAAAGTTGATTATCGTGGATGCCAAAAACTTCGACCTGACCGGCATAGATGAAGAAGTGCAAGGATATTTGGCTCCGCTCGTCAACAACTTCTTCCTGCGCATGTTCGCGCTGGCGTTGTCCAAGGCAAGAAATCATCCGCTGGAAACGCGGCGTTACATGTTCAAGGTGCCTTACTAGGAGGTTGTCTGACGAAAGAAAATCTGTGAATATTTATTCATGCATTAGGTTATTCCGGGAAAGGGATGGCACTCCACCGCTCACCACATGGATAAATATTCGTGAAAATCAATCGTCGGGCAAATTCCTAAGGCGGACTGCGGTAAGTAATTCGACGGTCATGTACAGACGAACTCCGCTGTACTATGGCCGTTTTTTTTATGAAAAAAGCTTCGTCCCTTGGTTTCACTTTATCGGCAATTCAGTCGCTAACCGCCGAATCTATGACCGGGTAATATGGGGATGCGATTATCGCCCCTGACCAGCTTGCAGCTTTTTGTTCGCGAACCGGCAGGTGACGATTAACGCAGACCGGAAGAGGAAGTTGTGAACGAGCGGCTTGAAAGCTGCGAACGGGCAGTTGAAGTCGAATTTGAAGTCGAATTTGAACTTGAACTTAGGTAACGAGCAGCCCGCTAAAGCCGATGGCCAGGGATGGGTACGGGATGGAAAAGCGCTAGCGGCCGCTTTTGAATCGTATCCCGACCGTTTTTATCCATTCATAGGGATACGATTTCAATTGGCGGTTGGAATCCCGTACCCATTCCCTCCCAACGCGCCAAAGCGACTGGAGGCGTAACTAGCTGTTGCTCCCGGTTAACAAGGTTCAACAAGACGATAATGCAACAAAATCGATAAATAATATAAGAAAATAAATCCCGAATGACAGAGACTTCGCCTATTGTGTTTTTTTCGTAAAACACGGTATGAATTTACAAGATAAGCATACCGCAGTGCATGGAATGAAATATAACACGAAATTATAATAATCCTATACCGTTTAAGCTGTTTTTGCCCTGGTTTTATATAAAATGTTAGAGATACATCTATATATTAGAACAATGTACTGCTTATAAGCGAATGGAGCTGGGAGTGATAGGAATGGATAATGCCCTGCTGAAAATCAGCAACCTCACTGCGGAATTTAAAACGGACAAAGGCGTGTTCCCCGCAATCAGCGGAGTTCATTTGACCATTAATAAAGGTGAAGTCGTGTGTATCGTCGGCGAAAGCGGAAGCGGCAAGACGGTAGCTTCGCTTTCCTTAATGCAGCTTATTCCTGCGGTCGGCAAAATCACGTCCGGCGAAATTACGTTTGAGGGCCGGGACCTGCTGAAAGCGAAGAAGAAGGAAATGGCGCAAATCAGAGGAAAATCGATCTCCATGATTTTTCAGGATCCGATGATGGCTCTGGACCCTGTATATACATGCGGCAGCCAAATTATCGAGGCGATCCGGATACATCAGAGCATATCCCGCCAGGATGCCCATACTAAAGCGTTGGAACTGCTGAAGCAGGTGGGCATCGCTCATCCCCAGCGATGCATGAATGCATATCCGCATGAGCTGTCCGGAGGCATGTGCCAGCGGATCAGCATCGCGATGGCGCTTTCGTGCAGTCCGAAGCTGCTTATTGCGGACGAACCTACGACAGCGCTGGATGTGACGGTACAGGCGCAAATTCTCGATCTGCTGAAAACGATCAGAAATGAAATGAATATGAGCATTATGCTGATTACGCATGATCTTGGGGTGGTGGCGGAAATGGCCGACCGTGTGGCCGTAATGTACGCCGGCAAAGTGATGGAGGAAGGGGATGTCAGAACGATTTTCCGCAATCCGCAGCATCCATACACGAAAGGGCTGATTAAGTCGATCCCCCATATGGATCAAAAAAACGGTAAGCTTTACAGCATCAGCGGCGCCGTGCCCAGTATCAGCTCGATGCCGCAGGGCTGCAGATTTGCTCCCAGATGCGAGGAGGCGGCGGATATATGCCGCCAGCGTGAGCCGGAAATGCAGCAGCTCAGCGACAGCTGTCAAGCCCGCTGCTGGAAATTCGCGCCGGAATGGAAAGAAGGTGAGGCGGGATGAAGGAAATTCTTTTGGAGGTCAACAAGGTCAAAAAATATTTCCCTTTAAAAAAGAGCTTTTTTTCAAACCGCTCAGGACAGGTGAAAGCGGTCGACGAAGTCAGCTTTACCATTTTTAAAGGCGAGACGTTTGGGCTGGTTGGCGAGTCCGGCTGTGGAAAAAGCACATTATCCCGTGTCATCATGCGGCTGACCGACGCCGACAGCGGCGAAATCAAATTCGAAAACACCGACTTATTAAAACTGAAAGGGGAGGAATTAAGAAAACAGCGGGGCAAATTTCAAATGGTGTTCCAGAAGCCGTTCGAATCGCTAAACCCAAGAAGGACGGTAGGGCAAATTATCGGCGCTCCTTTTGAAATTCACGGAATCGCTTCGGGTGTGGACAAAGAAAGCAGAGTCAAACGTCTGCTGGAGCTGGTGGGATTGAGCCCGCAATATATCAACCGTTATCCGCATGAATTTTCCGGGGGGCAACGGCAGCGTATCGGCATCGCCCGGGCTATTGCCTTGAATCCGCAGCTAGTCGTGTGCGATGAAGCCGTATCCGCATTGGACGTGTCCATCCAGTCGCAAATTCTGAATCTGCTTGGCGATCTGCAAAAGGAATTCGGACTCACTTACCTGTTCATTTCACACAACTTGTCGGTGGTCAAACATATGAGTAGCCGGATCGCCGTGATGTATCTCGGAAAAATCGTGGAAATTGCCGATGCCGAGGAGTTGTATGCAAACGCCAGCCATCCGTACACGAAGGCGCTGTTGTCTGCGATCCCGCAGCCCGATCCCGATTTCAACAAGGAGCGGATCATTCTGAGCGGCGACGTCCCAAGCCCCGTGAACCCGCCGAGCGGCTGCAGGTTTTGTACAAGATGCCAAGAAGCGATGCCGATATGCCGTGAAATCGCGCCGGAATTTGTGCCATTAAACGATAAACATGCCGTTGCATGCCACCTGTATGCAGAGACGCCGGCGGCGCAAGCGGTGGCTGCCGGTATGGCCGATTAGACATAATGTCCATGCGGACACAACGGAATAACTGTAAATTGTGCAAATTTACAGAATAGAAGGTGAAAACGTGATTCGTTTTATAAGCGAAAAAGCAGCGCTTCTGGTTATTCAGGTGCTTGTGGTCGGCACCTTGGTATTTTCATTAATCCATTTTATGCCAGGGGATCCCGCCGTTCTTGTGCTTGGCACCGAAAGAGGCGGCGACGCGGCGGCGGTGGCGGAAATGCGTCATACGCTGGGGCTCGACCAGCCCTTAATCAAGCAATACACCCATTGGTTAATGAATTTTGCAAAGCTCGATATGGGACAATCCCTTTTCGATAAAACGCCGGTCACCACGTATATTTCGCAAAGGCTCCCGAATACGGTTGAGCTTGCGGTCGTATCGATCATACTAGCTACGTTGATCGGCGTTCCGCTTGGCATCGCGGCGGCATTGAAACGGCAAAGCGTGATCGATCTGGTGTTGTCCTCATTTGCGGCGCTTGGCGTGTCGTTTCCCGTGTACGTGCTGGGTGCGTTTATGATTCTGGTATTAAGCTTCAAGCTTCAATGGTTTCCTGCCAGCGGTTTCGTCGAATTTAGCGACAACCCGGGCAAACATATGATGCGGCTGGCGCTGCCCGCGTTGACGCTCGCATTAGGCCTGGCCGCCTCGATCGCGAGAATGACGCGCTCCTCCATGCTGGAGGTGCTGAACAAAGATTTTATCCAGACGCTTAGAGCCAAAGGAGTGCCGGAGTGGAAAATCATCGTCAAGCATGCATTCCGCAATGCGATCATTCCCGTCATTACCATCATCGGCCTGCAGCTCGGCAATTTGATCGGGGGGACGGTGCTCATCGAATATTTGTTCAACTGGCCCGGCATGAGCACACTACTGGTCACCTCGATATCCAATCGCGATTACCCGCTGATTCAAGGCTGCATCGTCGTGATGGCCACATTTTTTATCGTTGTCAATATCGCGGTCGACCTGTTGTACGGACTGATGGACCCGAGAGTGCGTTAATTCCGGCAGCAGGCAGCTTGTGCTTTCTGAACAGGCGCAATACCGTCAAGGAGTTGGATTTATGCTGAATAAGTGCATCAGGAATAAAACGTTTGTCATCAGCTCGATTGTGCTGCTGCCCATTCTCATCATCGCAGCGATCGGACCGTGGATCATTCCTTACGATCCGCTTGAAATACACCCCGATCTCGTGCTTAAATCATCGTTGCCGGGGCATCCGCTTGGTACCGACGAATTCGGCAGAGATATTATGAGCCGGATGATTATCGGGATTCGTCCGTCGCTGACCGTAGCGCTTGGTTCGACGGCGCTGGCGTTTACCATAGGACTGCTGCTGGGAATTGTATCGGGTTACTTCCGGGGGTTCGCGGAAAAAACGATCATGCGGGCCGTCGATATCATTTTATGTTTTCCGCCGATTTTGCTCGCGCTGATGGTAGTCGGTTTCTGGGGGGCAGGCGTCAAAAATATGATCCTGATCATCGGTATCGTGTACGCTCCGCATTTTGCCCGGATCGCCTATTCATCGACTTTGCAGATCAAGCAGCAGGAATACGTAGAGAGCGAATTGTCGCTGGGCGCGTCCCATAGCCGTGTATTGTTCGGCTGCATATTGCCCAACATCATGTCTCCGCTGATTATCCAAATCAGCCTGACGATCGCTGCCGCCATTTTGCTTGAATCGGGGCTCAGCTTCCTCGGCTTGGGTGTCGTTCCGCCGGAACCGTCATGGGGGCAGATGATCGGGCAGTCTCGGGGGTATATCAGCTTAAACCCGATGTACGCGGTTTGGCCTTCATTATGCCTTGGCATTACCATTCTTGCGGTCAATTTGCTTGGGGACAGCTTGCGCGATATTTTGGATCCGAAGCTGAACCGTTCGTAACCTTGGCGCATTTCCAGCGCGTACGAATCCAGGGGCGCATGTCCCGGCGCCGCATGGCGGCGGTCGACCCCCACGCAGCAGCAAATTCGCAACTTGGCTAATAACGGCAGTAATTTCCAGGTGCTGTCTTTATTTTAGATTTGTATTATAAACTTAAGGGGAGGCATGCAGTAATGGTAACACGTTTGACAAAAGCAATGCTTGTAGTAATGGCCGCGATTCTGATTCTCAGCGGCTGCGGGGGAGCGGGAACAAGCAAAACCGGGGACTCGGCAAAAACGGACGGCTCGGGTAAAGGAAGCAGCCAAAATCTGATTTTTGGTTTATCCGGCGAGCCGACGACCATGGATCCGCTTGTACAAAACGGTACCCACGGCAGAACAATTAAATTAGCCATCTATCGCGGGCTTGTCAATTACGATAAGGAAGGCAAGCTGAGCAACGAACTGGCCGAATCGTATTCGCTGTCGGCAGATAAGAAAACGTATACGTTCAAGCTGCGCGACGCCAAGTTTCAAAATGGCGACCCTGTCACCGCCGAGGATGTGAAATACACTTTCGAACGCATCGCCAATCCGAAAAATAACGCAACGTTCCGCAACGAGCTGTCCGTAATCGATAAAATTGAAGCGACCGACGCCAAAACGGTGGCCATTACATTAAAAGAAACTTCCGCGCCTTTTATCCATTACTTGGCGTTGCCGGAATCAGTCATTGTCTCCAAGAAGTGGACCGAAGAGAAAAACGGCGATTTGAATGCAGCTCCGATGGGAGCGGGTCCGTTCCAGTTCGTCAAATGGACTAAAGGCCAGGAATTCGTTGTGAAAAAATTCGACGGCTATTATAAGAAAGATCGGGTCAAGCTGGACAACTTAAGATTTGTTTTTTATCCGGACGAAAATACGCGGGTTAACGCGCTGAAAGCCGGGGATGTCGACTTGATCGACACCGTTCCCTGGAAGGATGCCGCAGCGCTTGAGCAGGATTCAAAGCTGAAGCTGGATGGAGTCAGCGGACCGTTTATGCAGCTGCAGTTCAACACACAGTTCGCGCCGTTCAGCGATCCGCGGGTGAGAAAAGCAATATCGTATGCGATCGACCGCAAAACGATCATCAACACGGCGTTTAACGGACGGGGCAAGCCGATTTACGGCATGGCCATTCCGCAGGGCTACATGGGCTACAATGAAAAAAATGAAAATTATTTCGATTACAATGTTGAAAAGGCGAAAAAGCTTTTGGCTGAAGCGGGGTATCCGAACGGCTTTAAAGCCCGCCTCTTATCGACATCGCAATTTTCTTATCATCAGCAAACGGCGGTAGCGGTACAATCCGAATTAAAGAAGGTCGGCATCGAAGTGGAGCTGGATCTGCCTGACTGGGCTACTCGCGTCAAGAAAAATACGGAAGGCAACTACGACTTTGTTGTCGCGGGCACATCCGGAGACATTACGGACGCGGACTGGCTCAGCAACTTCTACACCGGCGGCCCGGCGAGGCTGAACAATTCGGCATTCTTCGACGACGCGCAAATCAATAAGCTGTTGATTGACGGGCGCAAGGAGCTGGACGAGGCGAAACGCAAAGAAATTTACGATAAATTGATTGACCGCGCGCTTGACCTGTCCCCGTTTGTTTATTTGTCGTGGCGCGAGCAAGCGTATGGCATGAAGGCAACTGTCGGAGGGTTTAAAAATATGCCGGGCTTCTTATCGTTCCAATCCGGTATTACGCTTGAAGACACATTTATAAAGTAGCTTGCGACCTGTGGCCCCCGGATGCGTCTGGGGGCATCTTATATCATTTGTTGATGGACCGGCTCAAAGTCTAGTACAATAGATTCAACACCATGCTTTCGCGGAAAAGAGGGGTCTAAACGATTCTGTACAAGCTCAGGAACATGTTTGGATTTCTGTCTCGAAATCTTCAGATTCGGATGATCGTCTCTATTGTCATACTCGTCTTTATCGCCGTATTTTTCTCGCTGAACATCACCTTTAAGCATACGGAAACGTTGTTCGAGAAAGAAACGTCCGATCTCTTGATCAGCAATTTGGAGCAGGTGGGCAATCAGGTTGAGAATGTGACGCTGGATATGATGAAGCTGTCGAATGTGCTTAGTCTCGACGATACCGTGACCTCCAATTTGAGCGCTTACCGGCGGACCCCGGACTTCAAGCCGTTCAGTACGATGAAGCTTCCACAGGAGCTTGCGCCGGAGGACTACGCCCGCATGTCCAAAATCGAAAATCGCTTGAATTTTACGAAAAACAACAACTTTTTTAATTATAACGCACACATGATCATTATCAGCTCGGACGGTCTCGTCAGCAATGTCATGGGCAACATTGTAAGCGATATCGATATGAATCAGGATTACTTGAATTTTAAGCAGGAGTTCGGCCAGGAGCTAAAGGATGAGGAATGGTTCCGTTCACTCGTCCGCCATGAAAAAGATTCGGTGTGGACCGTGCCATTCGTTTACCGCACCTCCAAGCTTACGGATGAGAAGCATTACGTTTCGCTGGCCAAGTCGATCAAAAACAGCCTTACCGGCGAAATGCTCGGTATCGTCATGATCAATCTCGATCTGGACAATTTTGTCTCGTTGTTTACGGTCCGTTCCAAGGGTTCAATCCTGCTGCTTGACGGCCAAGATCAAATTATCAAAACGTCGGGCGACGTAGATGTTGAAGATATCGACAACGTAAAGAAGGACTTGAAGCTTTACGGCACCCAAAAGGGCTATTTTATCGGCACGTCGGACAACAAGCGCTACATGGTGACTTATTACATTTTAAACCGGTTGAACTGGACGGTCGTTTCGGTTATTCCATACGCCGACGTCATGAACAACACCTCCAGTCTTAAAAATAAAGTGTTAACGATCAATTATATCGTGTTTGGCTTGTTCTTGTTGTCCAGTGTCGCTTTGATATTATATATTACAAATCCCTTAAAGCTGCTGATCAGAGATTTAAGGAAAAAAAAGATCGGCATTTACAGCGTCGGTACTAAAGATATCTCTTATTCCAACGATGTGAACAGCATCGTCAAAAGCTTCGACCTGCTGTTTAAGCGGATCGACGAGCTTGTGCTTAGAGTAATGGGCGAGCAGAAAAGGGAACAGGAGCTGAAATACGAAGCGCTAAAGGCGCAGATCAACCCGCATTTTTTGTTTAACACTTTAAATATTATCAAGTGGACCGCGATGATGAACGGAGCGTCGAATGCGTCCAGCATGATCGCCGATCTGGGCAGCTTGCTGGAGGTCAGCATGAAGAAGGGCGAAGAGGAAATTGCGCTTAAGGAAGAGCTGCGGCTGGTCAAAGCGTATATGAATATCCAGAACGCCCGCTACAATGACAGCATTGAGCTGCATGTGGCGATCGACCCGGCATTCAACGATTACCGGATCATCAAGCTGCTGCTGCAGCCTGTGGTGGAAAATTGCTTTTTGCACGGATTAAAAAACAAAAAAAGCGGAGGCCGCATCGAAATCGGAGCCCGTTTGGAAGGGAATCGCCTGCAGATCGACGTAAGCGACAACGGGGAAGGCATCGACGAACTCAGGATCCGCGAAATTTTGAACGAGTCGCCTGAAGAGGCAAGCGGGCAGCACAAATTCAGCGGGGTCGGACTGCGGAATATTCACGACCGGCTGCAGCTCAAATACGGGGAGCCGTTCGGTTTGCGTATCTCGTCCTTCGGAGAGCAGGGGACTACGGTATCGGTCATCATTCCGGCCGTACGGAGGGAGCAGGAAGCTTTGGAATAAACATCCGCAGGAGGGAGTGGTCTTATCTATGCTTAAGGTTATTATCGTTGACGATGAAGCTTTGGTCCGGATCGGCATCAAGTCATGCATCGAATGGGAGAAATACGACTTCGAATTTGTCGGGCAAGCTGAAGACGGCATACAAGCGCTTGAGCTGATCGAACAAACCCGCCCCGATATCGTGCTCACCGATATACTGATGCCCAATATGGACGGCCTTGAGCTGATTGGACATTTATCCGAGCGTTATCCCGGTACCAAGGTGATCGTTTTAAGCTGCTACAACGAGATGGATGCCGTCAAAAAAGCGATGCGGCTTGGGGCCGAGGATTATATACTGAAGCTTTCCATGCAGCCCGACAGTCTCTTGGAAATTTTGCTCAAAACGAAGACGGAAGTCGAGAAGCAACGGCTGCAAAACGAAGAAAAGATCACTTTCGAGTCGGTGCTGAGAGCGAACAAGCAGGTGATCAAAAACGGCTTGTACAAAAAACTGCTGAGCGGCTCGACCGGTTACGCCGATTTTCAAAAGGAAGCTTCGATTATGCAGGTGCAGCCCGCGTTCACCCAATTCCTCGTCATTTATTGCACAATCGACGACTATGATAACGCCCCTGCAAAAAGCAGGCTGAAGGACAGCCATCTGCTCAGCTCGTCGTTTATTAATATTTTGATGGAAGGCCTTGCCGATTTGACGAAAGCCGAATTCGCCGAAATGGATGAAGGCGATTATTTGATATTGCTTGATGCGTCAGTTCAGGCCGCTTCCCACCGTCAGGTGCTGACCGAATTTTTTCAAAAAATGAACCGTTCGCTCCAGCGCTACTTGAATATTACCGTTTCCTTCGCCGTATCAGGCAAAACCGGCAGCTTGAAGGAAGTTCCGGCGTTGTACGCCAAAGCGAAGCGTGCTTCCGGACACCGCTTTTATCAAGGCCGGGAAAGTATTTTGTTTGCCGACATGCTGCCGGACTTCAGCGATAAGGAAATCATTTTCAGCCTGGATGAAGAAAAGCGGCTTATGGATTATATTGAGGCAAGCGATTACGACGGAGTGAACATTTTCGTGGGCCGGTTTTTCGACGGCATTTTGTCCGATGCGGATCATCACCCGATGAGCGTCAAAACCGCGGTATTAAATATGCTGTATATTTTTATGAAGGTGCTGAAGCCGTACGAAGAGCAGGTGCCGGCGGCATACGGAGACTCAAAATTGAAATGGACGGAATTGATTTTGGAAGCGGAATCGCTGGCTGACATCAGGAGCTGCGTTGACGAATTCATGGCCGGCTTCAGCCAGGCGATGCTGGCGGTTAAAGGAGCGATGGCCAGACCGGAAATTATGGGCATCAAACGGTATATCTACGATAATATCGAACAAAACATTTCGCTCGAGGACGCCGCCAGGTTTTCCAATATGAGCCGGAGTTATTTTTCTTTTATTTTCAAAAAGGAAATGGGCGACAGTTTTACTAACTTTGTCAACCGCACCAAAATGGAAAAGGCGCGGGATTTGATCATGCAGCGTAATTTGAAGGTGTATGAGGCGGCGGAGAAGGTAGGCATCAAAGACGAAGCTTACTTCAGCAAGCTGTTTAAAAAATATATCGGCGTCAGCCCCGGAAAAATGAAAGGAAAAGGCGGTACTCATGAATAATTGCAAATTGTGCCAGAGACAGGGGCGGCAAAGCGAAGATCCGTATTTCGTGACGGAGACCACATATTATGCGGTTTACCACGCTCCCGTGGAGAAACGGCTGGTCGGGTATTTGTATATAGAGCCAAAACGGCATGCCGAATCGTGGCAGGAACTGACGGGGGAAGAACAAGCCGAGCTTCCCGGGCTGATCGCCCGTCTGGAAAACATGCTGTATAAAGAAATTCGGGCGGAACGTGTCTACACGTTGTCCGTGGGAGAGACCGTCCGGCATCTGCATCTCCACCTGATTCCACGATGCTCAGGCGTGTTGCTTGAAGGGCTGGAGCTGATTCAGCGGGCCGCCGGCCCGGAAGGGACGGGCCAGCCCGTCAGCGAAGCGGACATCCGGCAGTTCATCGCGAAGATAAAGCCGGAACTGTGACGTCATAACAAAAGCGGAATGAGGAGAACCGGCCGTATGAGCGACATCCGTATAAGAACGTATAATAAGCTGATTCGCGATAAAATACCTGAAATCCTGGATGCCAAAGGAATCAACTATTCGATTCGCGAGCTGAGCCAGTCCGAATATAAAGCGAAGCTCAATGGCAAGCTGCATGAAGAATTGCAGGAATATGTAACGGCATCCCCGGAGGAAAGGCTGGCAGAGTTGGCCGATATGGTTGAGGTGATCCACGCAATCATTGTAAACAGCGGCGCAACGATAGAGCAATTTGAGCGGATCAGGAAACAAAAGCTGGAGGAGCGCGGCGGGTTTCAGCAAAAGCTTCTTCTGATTAGCACAAGTGAATAGTTTGTAACATAAGAAGAGCATCCGAGAGGGTGCTTTTTTTTGTTGGGATACCTAAAATCTGTGATTTGTTCTATATACACGCAAAATGTATGAATGTGAAGGAAGACGCGATCCGTGTACAATACAAGGTAAGAGCCATTTTACCATTATACAGCGAAGGACGATGCACAAGTGAATCCATGGATCATTTTGACTGAAACAAAAGACAGCTCTTCGGCATATTTGAAAGGGGAGCGCGGGTTGGCCGCGCAGGGCTGCTTATGAATAGAATCGAAATAAAACTCGTTTCAGCGCGCGTAAGCAGGTTTTGGCCGGCAACGCTGAAAAACAAGCTGTTTGCCGCGTTTATTTTGTGTGTGTTTGTTCCGATGTCCATCGGATTCGTGTATACGTTCCGGGAAATCGAAACGACGCTGCAGGACAAATTGATTCAGAAAAGCGCTTTCAATCTGGCAATGACGCGCAAAAGCCTGGACGACGTGCTGAGCATTTTGACCAAAGCGTTTTATATCGTGGAGAAAGACCAGACGGTTGCCGCGCAGCTGCGCGAGCCTGACCTCAATTCGGATTTTAGGCGTACGAAAATTGTCGAAGACAAACTGGTTTCTTTGGACGATTCGCTGTTTTTGTACCATTCGCCGCAGGTTTACTTTACGGTAGCCGATTTTTACGGGCACATGTACGCTTCCTTTATGCCCAAGCGAATATTGGATTACGACATTTTTCTGAAAGAGTACGGGTTGACGCGAGGGGCAGGGTATACGCCGCACCGCTGGATTACGCCCGACCCAAACTATGTGTCCGGCGATCGTTCGAGCAGTCCGGACCTGTTGACGCTGCTGGGCATCTTGCTTGACAGCAACAACCAGCCGATGGGTTATGCGCGGGTCAGCCTCGATTACCACAACTGGTTTCGTGCGGCGATGCAGGACCGCGTCGACTCGCAGATGTACAGCATCGTTTCCCGATCGGGTGACATGCTTGTCAGCTCCGGAGACGGACCGCCGCTTAACGCCTCGGCGCTGCAATCGCTGCTCGCCTCGAAAGATACGGAAGGGTATTTTATCGACGAAGCGTCGTCGACCATCGTGCTCTACAACTACATTCCGGCTTTGAACTGGTATTTGGTCAGCTATATGAAGTCGGATTTATTGTTAAGCGAGATTCACACGGTGAAAATGAGATATTTTGCGATTTTTTGCACGTTTGCCGTGCTTTTCGCGTGTATCACCTTATTTATCGCCTCTTCGATCACCAAACCGCTGCAGCGTTTAAGCAAAAAAATGGTTCAAGTCGTGAACCACCGGCTGGAAATTCCGCTGACCGATACAAACGCACGCGGCGAAGTACAGGAGCTGACGCGCACTTTTAACCAGATGATCCGCGATATGAAGGACATGCTGCATAAGCTCAAGCTGGAGCAGGTGCAGAAGGAGGCCGTCCGCTTCCAAATGCTGCTGTCGCAAATGAACCCGCATTTTTTGTTCAACACGTTAAGCACGATCAAATTTATCGCTTTGCGCAAGCAAAACGACGATATTGCGGACATCTGCATTTCGCTTGGCCAACTGCTGGAGACAAGCTTAAACTCGGAAATTGAAATGATTCATCTGAAGAAGGAGATCGAGCTGCTGAACGATTATATCCATATTCAGCAGTACCGCTTCAAGTTTATTTGCGACATCCGTTACGAATATGATGAGAAATACGATTATGCGCTTGTTCCGAAGCTGAGTCTTCAACCGTTGATTGAAAACTCCATCTATCACGGTTTCTCCAACATGCTGGAGTCTGCGGAAATTATCGTACGTATCCGTGCCGAAGGCAAACGGTTGACGATCGAGGTGGACGATAACGGAAAAGGGCTGCATATGTCCAAGACGCCGGCGGTTAAAGCGGGTACGCTGCGTAAAGGCATCGGGTTGTCCAACCTGAGAGAGCGGCTGCAAATATTGTTTAAGCAGGAAGCGGAGCTTGAGCTCATTCCGCTGGAGAAAGGAGCCCGGGTCCGGTTTACGTTCCCGCTGCTGCTGTCGAGCCCTTTTGAAATGGAGGTTACGGGTGATGTGGAAAGTACTGCTGGTAGAGGATGAACTGTTCATCAGGGAATCGATCCGGGAAATAATTGCGTGGGAGCAATACCAATTTACGCTGGTCGGTGAAGCGGGGAATGGCAAAGAAGCGCTTGATATGATCGAAGTAAGCAACCCCGATCTGGTGATCACCGATATTATGATGCCGGAAATGGACGGGCTGGAGCTGCTCAAAACGGTAAGAGAGCGGGGTTATGCGTGCAAGTTTGTAATGCTGACCTGCTTGAACGATTTTCACTATGCGCGGGAAGCGCTGGAATACGGTGCCTCCAATTATATATTGAAGTTGTCGATGAGCATCAAGTCGCTGCAGGAAACGCTGCTTAAGGTGCGGAAGGAGCTGGAAAAAAGCTTGCAGTACGACGGGTACGAAACTTCCCGGTATTACGAAGACATTTGGCATCGTTTGTTTGATCCGTCAAAACCGCACGCAGTTGGAGACTATCCCGCTCCACCTGTAAGAGAAGCTAATCGCAAATGGCTCCGGATATTCGGCATTCTTCATGAACAAGCGGATTACAGTGCAGCCGAGTTCCATTCTCTTAAACTATTAAAGCAGTCGGAGAGGTGCATCGTACACGTATTTACCCGATATGGGCAAACCACGGTGTTCATCTGGTCGTCGGAACCGATCGCAGTCTCCGGAGCCGCACCCGCAACCATAATCGAATCTGCCCTCGCATCCGTAACCGCTCCCACAGTGGGAGAATCGGGTCGGTTGATCGTACAGGCTTCCGAAATGGCCCAAGGCGCCAGGATGGCGGAGCTTTGGACCGCGATGGCGGAACGAATGAATGCACACTGGTACGCCGCAGAGCAGGCGGATGCCTCGGTGCCGGCAGCGGGTCTGCCGCCGGTCGCTTTACCCTTATCTCAGCCGTTACTGCCGCCAAATTCGAGCCAAGCGGGGGCTGAATGGTATTGGGCGGAGGAAACTAGGTTTTTTCAGCAATTCGAGCAGATGCGGCTTGACGCTTGCCTGACGCTGTTAGACGAGCTGTGGGCCGCTCTGAAGCGGCTGAACATCGGCATGGCGAAGGTGAAGGAGCTTGCCGTACAGATGGATAAGACGCTTGTTCGCCAAGCGAGAAGGCAGCCGGAATCCCCGGACGAGCTGTGGCTTGCGATCAGCGCGGACGGCCTGAAACAACTGCTGGCCGCGCGAATGGAGCGGTATATGAGCCTGTTGATTACGTCGGTGGAGAAACCGACCGATCATGTGGAGATCAATAAATTAAAGGAATACATTTTAAAGCATTACGGCAGTCCGATTACGGTCCGGTCGATGGCTGCGTACGTATCGCTGGATGAAACGTATTTAAGCAATTTGTTTAAACAAAAGACAGGAGAAACGCTCATTAAATATTTGCACAGAATCCGTGTGGATAAATCGAAATACGATTTGACGCAGACGACGCAGCCCATCTATGAGATCGCCGAAAAGGTCGGGTTCGTCAACGTCAACTATTACAACCGGATTTTCAAGCGGATGGTGGGCGTGACTCCTTCGGAATATCGCACAAATCACAGTTCTCAGCTGTCTTGAACGGGTCGAAGACAGGCGTGTTTTGTGCCTTGTTTTCCTTGGATATGATTCTTCGTAGCGGAGAGGAGACTTGGTAAGGTATTAGTGAAAGACCAAGTCTATACAGGGAGGAAACGTTTTTATGTTTAGACAGACGAAATGGAGCACCGTGCTAAGCGTCCTGACGGCATGCTCGCTGCTAGCTGCATGCTCTTCGAACGGCGGCACTAATAGCTCGGCACCTTCAGCGGGAACGCAATCCGGTGACAAGCCAAAAGAAGCCAAGGTGGTCAAGCTGAAATTTTGGGGAGGGGTGCCGCCGGAAGCCGGGCCACAGCAGGTCATCGACAAATGGAACAAGGAGAACCCGAACATTCAGGTGGAGTATGTCAGGTATGTGAACGATGATCCCGGAAACCTGAAACTGGATACTGCACTCATGACCGGGCAGGGCGTCGATCTGTTTATGAGCTATTTTGTGCCTCGCCTGGAGAAAAGAGTGAGGTCCGGCAATGCGCTGGACCTGGGGCAATTCAGTGATTACAATATTGAGGCAAAAATCGGACCGGCAGCGAAAGATTGGCAAATCGACGGGAAAAATTACTCTATTCCGACAACAAAGAAAAATTTCTTTATCTGGCTTAATAAACAGGCTTTGGATGAGGTCGGCCTGCCAGTACCTACTGATTGGACTTGGGAAGATGTGCAGGCATATGCAGACAAATTGAAGAAGGGACAACGCCAAGGTTTCCTGCAGACGTTGACTGAATTCGATTATCCGATGGACGGATCGATCGAGGGTTCCGGCGGCAATGTGAAACCCGACGGAACGTCGAATTTAGGTGATCCCTACGCCAAGAAATATTTGGAAATTATGTATAATATGATGTTTAACCAGAAGAGTACACCGGCATTGGGTGAGCAAATCGCGAACAAGATGCCGACGGAAGCGGAATTTCTGAAAGGAAACGCTGGGATTTTTTATGCAGGGAGCTATATATTCCGATTTTCCAATAATTTGAAAGATTATCCGCGTGATTTCAAAATCGCATTTGCCCCTATGCCAAAAGTAAGCAAGGATCAGAGCCAATTCAAAGTACTCGGAGGCGTAGGCGATGCCCTTTCGATCAACGCCGCCTCTCCGTATAAGGAAGAAGCGTGGAAGTTTATGAAATGGTATGCGGACGGGGGGATCCTGCCGATGGCCGAGGGCGGACGAATTCCGGCTTCCAAAGAAATAGATAAAAATGCCGTTTCGCAATTGCTGACCAAAGGCGCGCAAGGAACTTACGATCTCGATTCAATGCAAAAGGTATTGTTCGATGATAACCGCGAAACGTTCGAGTTGAAGCTGGAGCAGCAGGTGATCGATATCCGCAAGGAAGAATACCAGAAATATTTCACCAAAGCCCAATCACTGGATGAAACGATAAACCGGATTGTAAAAAGGCACAATGATTATTTGACGCAGAAGAAAAAATAATCGTGGCGGGAGAAAGGCGCTGAAACGCCTTTCTCCTCTTACAGAACTTGGAGGCAAGATGATGAAACACTTCGAAAAACCGAACATCATTGAAATCATTGTGCATGATTTGGGTACAAGGCTCGGTTGCTATGGAGAAACAACGGTCGAGACGCCGAACTTGGATGCATTCGCAGGAGAAAGCATCCGATTTACGCATCATTTCAGTGCCTCGCCTTATTGCTGCCCGAGCAGAGGAAGTATAGTGACGGGGAAATACCCGCATGTGAACGGGTTGACCGGTTTGGTTCCCCTTGGATGGAACTTGCCTGACCACAATGTGACTTTGGCAAGGATTCTTAAAAGTGGCGGGTATGAAACGTATCTGTTCGGTCATCAGCATGAAGTTATCGATCGCGGGCAATACCAGGCGGATTTTGATTACATGAGCGACGAATCAACGATGAACTCCAATCTTATTGTCTCTGAGGTCAATCGTTTTCTAGCCGACCGACAACCATCCCCGGCAAAGCCGTTTTTTGCACGGATCGGTTTTTGGGAAGTTCATCGTCCGTATGAAGCTTATCCCAAAGGAGATCCTCTCTCAGTGGGCGTACCCGGTTATTTGGCGGATACCCCGGGAGCGCGTGAGGATCTGGCCATGTTTCACGGCTCTATTAAGCAAATGGATCAAGATATCGGACAAATATTGAACAACCTGGAGAAAGCGGGATTAAAGGACAATACCATTGTCGTATTCACTACGGATCATGGAATCGATTTTCCGCGAGCCAAAGGCACCCTGTATGACCCCGGAATTAACACAACCTTGCTCGTGAGATGGCCGCAAGTTTGCACGAATGGGAGGGTAGTCACGGATCTGCTGAGTAATATCGATCTCTTTCCAACGTTATTGGAAGCGGCAGGCATGCCCACCCCTAATGATATTCAAGGCCGATCATTTCTTCCACTCTTGCAAGGAGAAGAGTACACTCCCAGATCGTACATTTTTTCCGAGAAAAATGAGGTTGCTTCCGATTTGAAGCGTTGTGTGCGAACGAAGCGGCATAAATACATTCAAAACTTTCAGGAGGGACCGCTCCTGTATATGATGCCTAGTATGGAAGCCAGCTTGACGCGAAGAGATATGGGGAATGATCATTTCGCTCCCAGACCCCGCGTGGAGCTGTACGATTTGGATAGCGATCCTCTTGAATTCAATAACCTGGCGGGATTGCCTGAGGTTGCCCATATCGAAAAAACGCTCGCGGATCAGTTGCGCACGATTATGGAAGAAACCGCTGATTTTATATTGGCAGGTCCAATTGCTAGGCCTAAAGAGGAAGAAATCGTCCTTCGCGAAAAGTACACGCATATAAAAAACCATTCCTCTTATCCTCGCGAGGGATTGAGGCTCCCTATGGAATTGGAATAATTCTTTATCAATTCGGAGTATCGCACATATTACAGTACGACTCCATACAGCGGCGCGTCAAACGCTGATTTGTGCCATAAACATCAAGGATATGATCGTTCATACAGTTCGGATTTGCTGGTAGACTGACCGTGTAATGCAAATGAATAAACAAGGAGGACAGAAAACGATGAAATTGCAAAAGCTTAACCTCATGGTCAGCTCGCTGGCTGCCATATCCATGCTGACGGCTGCCTGCTCGAGCGGTAGCCAGGCACAGAAAGAAACGGCGCAGCAGCAAGCGGCCAAATCCGGGAAGCCGGTGCAGCTGAAGTTTTGGGGAGGGGTGCCGCCGGAGTCCGGCCCGCAGCAAGTAATCGACAATTGGAATAAAGAGCATCCGGACATTCAGGTGGAATACGTGCGGTACGTCAACGACGACCCTGGCAACTTGAAGCTCGATACGGCATTAATGACCGGGCAAGGCGTTGACCTGTACGTCAACTATTACGTGCCGCGTCTGGAGAAGCGTGTGAAGGCGGGCAACGCGCTCGATTTGAGCACGATGAAGGATTACGACGTCGACGCCAAAATCGGCGCCGAAGCCAAGGACTGGAAAATCGACAGCAAATATTACGCCATTCCTACCAAGAAAAACAACTATTTCATGTGGCTAAACAAAGACGCCTTTGATCAGGCGGGTATCCCGATACCTACCGAGTGGACGTGGGAAGATCTGCAAGCTTATGCCAAGAAGCTGAAGCAAGGTGACCGCTGGGGCATGCTGCAAACGCTGCTCGAATTCGACTATCCGATGGACGGCTCGATTG
Source organism: Paenibacillus thalictri (assembly GCF_004307995.1). Lineage (GTDB taxonomy): Bacteria > Bacillota > Bacilli > Paenibacillales > NBRC-103111 > Paenibacillus_AF > Paenibacillus_AF thalictri. Next base: position 32,257 of record NZ_SIRE01000011.1, read on the forward strand.
AAGGCTCCGGCGGGAATGTAAAAGCGGACGGCAGCTCCAACCTGGCCGACCCGAATGCCAAACGCTATTTGGAAATTATGTACAATATGATGCACGTCGATATGACGACTCCGACGATGGGCGAGCAAATTTCCAAGAAAATGCCGGTCGAGGCCGAGTTTTTGAAAGGCAACAGCGGGATCTTCTATGGAGGAGACTGGATTTTCCGGTTTGCCAACAATTTGAAGGATTACCCGCACAATTTTAAAATTGCGTTTGCTCCCTTGCCGAAGGTGTCGGCTAACCAAACCGGCTTCAAGTCGATGGGCGGCGTCGGCGATGCGATTTCGATCAACTCGGCGTCCCAGCATAAAGAGGAAGCATGGCAGTTTCTGAAATGGTACGCCGACGGCGGCATGCTGCCGATGGCGATGGGCGGCCGGGTGCCAGCTTCGTCCGCGATTGATCAAAGCGCCGTGCTCAAGCTGCTGACGACCGGGGCGGAGCAAACGTACGATAATGAATCGCTGAAAAAAGTTTTGTTTGATCCGAAGAAGGTAACGTTCCAGTTAAAACTGGATCAGCAGGTCATTGATGCGCGCAAGGAAGAGTATCAAAAATATTTCACCAAAACGCAGTCACTGGACGCTACGATGGACCGAATCGTCAAGCGGCATACCGATTTCCTGCAGCAAAATAAAAAATGAGGACGACCGCCATGAAACACAACTGGATGAAAAGACAACAAGCAATGGGCTACTTGTTCATCGCCCCCAACATGATCGGCGTCATACTGTTTTTCTTCGTGCCTGCGTTGTTCTCTCTGGTCATTTCGTTCACCGACTGGAAATTTACGAGCCATGAGGCGAATTTCATGGGCTTCGACAACTACCGACGGCTTTTCACGGACGAAGTGTTTTATGTCTCGTTAAAAAATACGCTGCTGTTTCTGGGAGCGGTTCCGATTTCTATCGCACTGGCCTTCTTGGTTGCGCTGGCGCTGAACCGCAGTGTGTATTTGAAGAGTCTGCTTCGCGCCATGTACTTTTTGCCGTATATTACAAGCGGCGTAGCCGTCGCTTTCGTATGGATGCTGTTGTTTGACTCGAAGCAAGGGCCGATCAACCATCTGCTCCGCTCGCTGGGAGTAACGAACCCTCCGGGTTGGTTTTCCACGGCGGAAACTCCGATGTACGCGTTTGATCTGATCTGGATCTGGTTTTTGCTCGGTTACAATATGATCATTTTCCTGACCGCGTTGCAGGAAGTTCCGCGCGAATTGCTGGAGGCGGCCAAGATCGACGGGGCGGGGCCGGTAAGAATTGTAAGGAGCGTCGTAGTGCCGCTGGTCAGCCCAACCACGTTTTTCCTGCTTGTCACTGGATTCATTACGACGATCAAGACGTTTGGCATCATTGAGGCGATCACCCACGGCGGGCCGGGCACGAGCAGTCATATTTTATCGTTATTTGTGTATAAAACCGCGTTCCGATATTACGAGATGGGCTACGCTTCGGCGATTTCGTGGGTGCTGTTTCTGATCATGATTATGATTACCGTTCTGCAGTGGTATGGGCAAAAGAGGTGGGTTCATTATTAATACGAGCGGATTGAGACTGACTAAAATAGCGATCACCGTCGTTATGCTGGCCTTGGGGATCACGATGATTTTCCCTTACCTGTGGATGATCAGCACCTCCATCAAACGGCCGGATGAGGTATTCATCTACCCCGTACAACTGATCCCGAAGGTTCCGGTCCTGGAGCATCATATTACGGTGTGGACCGGCAAAGACAGCTTTTTGCCTTATTATTTGAATTCGCTGAAGGTCGCCTTTCTGAGCATGGGCGGAGCGGTGCTGCTGTCGGCGTTTGCCGCGTACGGCTTCGCACGCATCGAGTTCAAAGGCCGCGATTCGCTGTTTTTCCTTTATTTGACGGCCATGATGATTCCGCCGCAAATTTTGTTCGTGCCGAAATTTATCATGTTCGACTGGGCGGGCATTTACAACACGCATTGGGCGCTCATTCTGCCCGGCTGGTTTACGATTTTCGGGGTGTTCATGATACGGCAGTTTTTGCTCGGCATCCCGAAAGATTTGACCGAAGCGGCGATGATGGACGGCGCGGGCCACATCAAGATCTTTTTCCGGCTTATGCTGCCGCTTATCAAGCCCGCGCTGGCGACGTTGGCGATTATCGATTTTTCGTGGCACTGGAACGATTATGAGAATGCGCTTGTGTTCCTGCTCGATAAAAATCTGTATACCGTACCGCTTGGGCTGCAAAATTTCATCGACGAAAACTACGTGGACTACAACAAGATGATGGCGGCCGCCAGTGCGGCAATGATCCCGATGATCGTGCTGTTTTTTATCGGGCAGAAGTACATTATCCAGAGCGTCACAAGCACTTCGGTAAAAGGTTGAGCTAACCTGACAAATCACAGGGAATATCCCTTCATGGAGGTAGAATACATTGCGTTCAGAGACAGTACATTCGGATATTACGGTGATTGGCGGTGGGCTTTCCGGCGTATGCGCCGCCGTGGCGGCGGCCAGGCTTGGCAGCAAGGTAGCACTGGTGCAAAACCGTCCTGTATTGGGCGGTAATTCAAGCAGTGAAATCCGGGTTTGGGTGTGCGGCGCGACAGGACACGGCGTTAACAGGTACAGCCGGGAAACAGGGATTATGGGGGAGATGTTCCTCGAGAATCAATATACGAATCCGGAAGGAAATCCGTATTATTGGGATATTATTGTTTTGGAAACAGTTCGTAACGAACCGAATATCCAATTGTTTTTGAATACCGATGTACACGAGGTTGAAACCGATACTGACGGAGAGGATCAAAAGATACGTTCCGTTACAGGCTGGATGATGGGCTCTGAACGCCGAATCCGCTTTGAAAGCCCGGTATTTCTTGATTGCAGCGGCGACGGGCTGATCGGATTTCTGGCCGGGGCTAAATTTCAGCTTGGCCGGGAAGCCAAGCATGAGTACAACGAGGCATGGGGACAGGAGGTAGCGGACGATATACAGCTGGGCAGCACCCTGCTCTTCTATACCAAGGACGTGGGTTTCCCTGTTAAATATGTTGCCCCAAGCTTCGCCAAGGATATCACCCAGACGCCGATTCCAATGCAACGTGTCATTCAAAGCGGCGATTCAGGCTGTTTCTATTGGTGGATCGAATTTGGCGGCGAGATGGATATCGCCCATGATAACGAGAGTATCCGCGACGAGCTGCAATCGGTTATTTACGGCATCTGGGACTACATTAAAAATTCAGGAAACTATCAAGCTGATAACCTGACGTTGGAATGGGTCGGTAATTTGCCGGGTAAACGGGAGTACCGCAGATTTATCGGCGATTATGTATACAATCAGAACGATATTGAGGGACAAGTCGAGTTTGAGGACCGCGTCACCTTCGGAGGCTGGTCCATTGACCTTCATGATCCAAAAGGCATGTACGGCGAAGTTGGTTCCAAACATCTCCAGCCTAAAGGTATTTACCATATTCCGTTCCGGTCGCTTTACTCAGTTAATGTGCCGAATCTGCTGTTTGCCGGCCGCAATTTTAGCGCGACGCATGTCGCTTTTGGAGGCACACGCGTGCAGGGCACTTGCGCTACAATGGGCGAAGCGGCGGGCACGGCTGCATCGCTGTGCGTGCTTAAAGGCGTATCGCCACGCGAGCTGCACCGCAGCCACCTGCAGGAGCTGCAGATGACGCTGCTGCGGCAGGATGCCTCCATGATCGGGCTGTCGCTGCCGATCGAAGGCAACCTTGCACCGCTCGCTAAGGTGTCGGCGTCGAGTACGATGGACGTGATTGCCAGCGAAAGGCCGGATCAGGCATTTAAGCTGCATACCGATCTCGGTTTCACGTTCCCGGTCGACCCATCCCTCGGCACCATTGAGCTGCTGCTCGATGTCGATGCACCGACGGTGCTGGAGGTTGAGGTATGGGATACGGGGCGCGGTGAAAATTATATTCCGGCGACGCTTCAAACCCGCGATGAAATCAGGCTGGAGCCGGGGACAGGGAAATGGGCGACGTTCCTTCTTCCGTGGGAGCCGGGCCGGCCGCAGAACGCTTTTGTTATCATCAAGGAAAATCCGCTTGTCTCCGTTCATTTGTCCACGCAGCCGGTCAGCGGCGTCCTGACATATGTGCGCGAGAAGGGGCTTAACGTCGAGCGCGGCATCGAAGGGCTCGATCCGAACGAGCCGGTAGTCATGTGGAATATGAAAAGCGTCCTGCGCAAGGTCATCTGCTTCCGTGCCGCTACCGCGGCATATTCGCCGGATAAAACAACCGACGGCTTCCTGCGTCCTTATGCCGGCCCGCACATGTGGGCATCTCAGCCGATGCAGCCCGGAGGGAACGAATGGCTGGAGTTTGCTTGGGACTCGGAAGTTACTGTACAGGAGATCCAGCTTGTTCTCAACGACGATGTTAATGAAGATTTGATTAACCTGCATCATCATCGCACGCCGTTTGAAATTATGCCGCAGCTAGTCAAAGATTTCAGTATTCAAGTCAAAGAAGTTGATGCATGGACCGAGATTTACCGTGAATCCGGCAACCGCCGCCGGATGGTCAAATGCCAAGTGCCGGCTGTCCAAGCCACGCAGCTGCGCATTGTGGTAGAGAGCACCAACGGCGGGGAACGGGCTGAAGTTTCGGAAGTCAGAATATTTTGACATTTAACATTATTTCTAACTCGGAGAGGAAGCTTGCAATGAGCAATAAAATGATGCGCGCCGCCGTTATGGACCGGCCTTTGTCGATTGCGGTGCAGTCGGTGGAAATCCCCCGGCCCAAGCCGGATGAGGCGCTTGTGAGAGTTCGCTGTATCGGCGTATGCGGTTCGGATTTGCACTACTATGAACGCGGCAGAATCGGCCGTTACGTGGTAACGAAGCCGATTATTCTCGGCCACGAGTTGGCCGGCGATGTGGTGGAGGTCGGCAGCGAAGTCGCCAATGTCGCGGCGGGCGACCGGGTTGCGGTCGAACCCGGCGTTACGTGCGGACGCTGCGCTTACTGCAAGTCGGGCCGGTACAATTTGTGCCCGGACGTCGTGTTTATGGCAACACCGCCTGTGGACGGCGCTTGGGCGGAATACATCACGATCCGCAGCGATTTTTTGTTCAAGCTGCCGGATACGGTCAGCTATGAGGAAGGCGCGCTGCTGGAGCCGCTGTCCGTCGGCATTCACGCGATGAAGCGGGCACAGGCGGGACCGGGCGACCGAGTGTTCATCTCGGGCCTCGGGCCGATCGGTCTGCTTGCCGGTGCAGCCGCCAAGCTGTTCGGCGTAACCGACATCACGGCAAGCGAGGTTATCGCCGAACGGCGGGGCCTCGCAGGCCGCATGGGCATCGACCGGGTGCTCGATCCCAGCGACGCGGACGCTTTTGCTGCGGCGATGTCGGAGCAGGGAGGTTACGATGTGGTCGTGGAGTCGTCCGGCAACGGCGCGGCGATTCGCCATACGGTCGCGGCGGCCCGGCGCGGGGGACGGATCGTGCTGATCGGCCTGCCGTCCGTTGACGACATTCCGCTGAATGTGCCGCAAATCATCGACAACGAAATCGATGTGCGGGGAGTTTTCCGTTACGCCAATACGTATGAAACCGCCATCCGCGCTTTGGGCAGCGCCCCGTGCGACATTCGCACGATCATCACTCACCGTTTTCCGCTGGAGCAAATTAAGGAAGCGATGGAGCTGGCGAGATTGGAAAAGCAAAGCTGCGTGAAGGTGATGATTTACCCCGGTGAGATGACGGAGTAGTTTTCAGGGAGGCGAGGGTCAAAGAAATGGCATTAATCGGACCTTCCGTGATGTGTGCGGATTGGGGCAATTTACAAGAAAACATGGAGATGCTGGAACGGGGCGGCGTGGATTTTTACCATTTTGACATTATGGACGGGAGTTTCGTGCCGAATTTTACGATGGGACCGGATTTGCTGAAGGCATTGCGGCCGTACAGCGGCAAAGCGTTCGATATCCACTTGATGGTGCAGGAGCCGGAGAGGTATATCGGCATGTTCGCCGAAGCGGGGGCAGATTGGATTACGGTTCATGCGGAATCCAAAGTCCACCTGCAGCGAGCCTTGCAGTATATCCGCAAGCTCGGTTTAAAGGCGGGAGTCGCGCTGAATCCGTCGACGCCGCTGTCGGCGCTTGATTATGTGCTGGACGACCTGGATCACGTCTGCCTGATGACCGTCAATCCCGGGTTTGCCGGACAAGCGTTTATTCCGAGCATGTACCGGAAGATTGAGGATCTCCGCAAAGTGATCGATGCCAGCGGAGCTCCAATTGACATTCAAGTCGATGGAAATATCGGCTATAACACAATTCCGAAAGTCATTGAATGCGGTGCTTCCATGCTCGTATGCGGCACGTCCAGCTTGTTTAATTCCGCTGACTTGGAAGCCAACGCTCTACAATTAATCGAATACGTAAATAAACAAAGTCGCAAGACTTCGTAAAAGAAGGAATTGTTCCATGATCACGGTACTTGGCAGCTTAAATATGGATATCGTCGCCCGGGTCGACCGCTACCCGGTTCGCGGAGAAACGAAGTTTGGCCGCAGCGTAGAGCTGCTGGCCGGAGGGAAAGGGGCCAATCAAGCCGCCGCCTGCGGCAGGTTAGGTAAAAAAGCGGTGCTGATCGGCTGCGTAGGCCATGATCTTTTTGGCGAAAAGCTGCTTTGTTCCCTGCAGGATTGCGGAGTGGATACGCAATGGGTGAAAGTGACGGCGGAAGCGCCGACCGGAACTACGGTCGCTACCGTGGACAGCGCCGCGGAGAATACATTAATTGTGGCGATAGGAGCAAACCGCTTGCTTACAATTGAGGACGTCGAAGCGGGCATGGAGCGGATCCGGCAAAGCACGGTGCTGCTGGTGCAGATGGAAATTCCGCACGAAACGGCGTTATATGCGATGAGAAAAGCGCGGGAGCATGGCGTGTTCGTGATTTTGGATCCCGCTCCTGCCGATGGAGTGACCGCCGATATGCTAGTGTATGCCGATCTGGTTACGCCCAACAAGCAGGAGGTCGGCATGATCGCCGGAATCGACGTCATGGACGATGAGACGGCGGCAGCTGCCGCGAACTGGTTTGCACAAGCCGGCGTGCCAAACTGCATCATTAAAATGGGCGAGAATGGCTCATTGCTTTATGCGAACGGCGAATTCACGCGTATTCCGGGCATTCCGGTTCAAGCCGTCGATACGATTGGCGCGGGGGATTCGTTTGCGGGAGCGCTGGCTACGGCAATCGATGACGGAGCGTCTTTGACGGAAGCGGCAGCGTTTGCGGCCGCCGTCAGCGCGTTAAAGGTGACCAGAGCGGGGGCGCAGACCGGGCTGCCGACCCGGGAAGAACTCGAAGTTTTTTGCCAAGAGCGAAATATTGCGTTATATCGGACTTAACGCAGCGACATTTCAAAGCAATAAACGAAAGGTAACCGTCGTTCACAAATTTCCTTTACTATGAACTTGCCAACAAATCTAGCAAAAAGTTATAATTTTGAGAGAACGATGCTAGATATGGAGGCTCTGAATATGATGGTAGACGACGAACATGTAAACGACAAGCCGATCAGTCGGCGCCAATTGCTTGTATCGCTTGGTGCGGCGGGGATTGCCGCGGCTGCGGGTGCGGTATTTCCGAATGAGGTTATGGCGGCTACGACAGATTCCGTATATTTTAACGTCAAGGATTACGGCGCCAAGGGCACAGGCCGGATGGGAGAAAATGATGCGGTATTTATTCAATCGGCCATTGACGCAGCTTCCCCAACGGGCGGGACTGTATTTTTGCCGCCGGGAAAATATAACATCAAATCTGCGATTCAGCTGAAATCGAATGTGCGGCTGCTTGGCGCAGGGGCGGAAGCATCGGTCATTAAGATCGATTACGATGCCAACGGGATCAGCATGGTGTCCAGCTTGTCCGAGATCAACTATTTTGCCGTCGAGCATCTGACTTTCGAAGGTACGGGTGTTCCGACGGGATCGTCCAGCTATATTCAAACCGAACGCGGCATCTTGCTGCAGGGCGTCAAAAACGGTCTGATTGCGAACTGCATTTTTAAAACGATCGTCAACGGTGTTCATTTAAATAATACAACTAACGTAACCGTTACAGGATGTACGTTCCGGAACGTGATCGGAGACGGAGCCAACGAGGGTATCGGCGTGCTTTGCCAATCCGGAAGCAGCGTACTGATCGAAGGCAACCGCTTCAAAAACGTTTATAAAAGCGGCGTTCAACTGCAAGGCGGCTGCTCGTCCGCGATCATTACCGGCAACTGGTTTGACGGCTGCCGCAGCGCGGCGGTAAACGTAATGGCTACGGAAACGTCTTGCTCCGAAAACATCATTGCCGGCAATACGATCACGAGTTCGGAAACCGACAGCGCGGGTCCGTACGGGATCTTTTTATCCGGCTACTGCGTCGGGAATACAATTGCCGGCAATCTGATCTCCAAAGCGACTAAAGCCGGAATCAGAGCGGCAGGAGCTGCATCTGCGGAAACAGAACGGCCGACGGCAAACAAAATAATCGGCAATACGCTGAAGGCGGTGCCAACCGGCGTCGAGCTGCTTAATGCGGATGACAATACGGTGACTAACAACGATTTTCGCAACGTGGATGACGGGGTCGTAATTGACGCATCGGCTGACGGAGTTGGCGGGTACAGCCGCCGGAACTACGCGGTGAATAACGGATTTTTCCAATTCGCCAAAAACGCGGTCCGCATCGTTTCTTCGCGTTGTGAAGCGAACGGAGCCTTCGGCAATTTCGGTTCCGGCAGCGGCGCCAACTTGACTGACAAGGGTACCGGCACGGCGACGGTAGGATTTTAGCAAGCTCATATACAGTGCAAAAGAGCCTTTGCTCCGGTTATCCCGGGCAAAGGCTTTTTCTTGCGATTGGCGAGGCTGTCTTGAGATGTGCGCTTGATATGCCGGGGATTCTTCCCGCTTGTACAACCATGTCGCGATCCTGCTTCTAGCGTTCAAAAGGGACCCGATGTTCATTAAGGTGCCGGAGTCCGTCGCGATTTTGGACCAGATGTGCAAAAGCAGCTACCGCACTATAGGGCCTTCACTTCCGCCTAATGGGCGGGATGAAACGGAGGGGAATTGCTGCTGCTTGCTAAAAAAGGTACGGGATATCGTGTTCGGAGGTTTCCGCGGCTGCTGCGACCTCCCGGATGCATTCCGGCGTATCGTTGCGCACGCTGCCGACCAGCGAAGAGACCGGATAGGCGCGCATAAGCTCTTCGGGATAAGGCTTGAGCAGCGACTGCAGCAGCTTGCTGTCCTGATTGCGCCTATCGAGCCATACCTGCTCGTCCTCGCGGCGCAAAATGGCCGGCATCCGATCGTGAATCCCGGCCATCAAGCCGTTTGAAGGCACAGTTATGATCGTGCAGGTGCTTAGCTTGCTGCCATCGGGAGCGATCCAGGTATCGTATAACCCGGCCATCGCAAACAGGCCTTCGTCTTTCAGCACGATACGCATCGGCTGCTTGTCCTTGCCCGTGCGTTTCCATTCATAGAAGCCGTCGGCGGGGATCAGGCACCGCTTGCGCTGAAAAGGGAGACGGTACGCCGGTTTATCCGCGATCGTCTCCGCCCGGGCATTCATCATACGCGCGCCGGACTTATCGTCCTTGGACCAGCTTGGCACCAGCCCCCACTTCAGCTCGCCAAGCCGGTTTTTTTCCCCGTCGTGGATGATCGCCAGCACCATCTGACCCGGCGCTACGTTGTATTTGGGTGTGTGATAAGCCGGAAAAGAATCGTCCAGCAAAAAACGCAGCATCATTTCTTCCAATGTTAACGTGATCGTGTATCTGCCGCACATCGCATCTCGCCTCCAGTACGCTTATTATACAAGAAACGAAGCGGGCTGCGAAAGCCGGGAGGGGACCGCCGTTTGGGATGCCGCGGCGGGTGGCATAGACGTAAGCGCCCTAATGCGCGCAAAAACGGCTGGCAGTGAGGCCGCCAGCCGTAGTTTTTTTAGGCAAATTTCGTGCGCATGACCCGCATCACGTTTAAGACGGCAATGACCGTAACGCCAACATCGGAGAACACCGCTTCCCACATGGTGGCGTATCCGAAGGCGCCAAACAGCAGGAAGATCCCCTTTACTCCCAATGCAAAAATAATGTTTTGCCAAACGATCGTGCGTGTTCGCTTGGCGATGTGAATGGCCGTGGCGATTTTGGACGGTTCATCCGTCATAATAACGATATCAGCCGCTTCGATCGCGGCATCGGAACCGAGCCCGCCCATCGCGGCGCCAATGTCGGCTCTGGCCAATACGGGCGTGTCGTTGATGCCGTCGCCGACAAAAACGATTTTTTCCTTCGGCGATTTTTGCCGGTCAAGCTTTTCAATTTCCTCGACTTTGTGCTGGGGCAGCAATTCCGCACGGACCTCGTCAAGCCCCAGCTTGTGCGCCACGGCTTCGCCGACGGCTTTGACATCGCCGGTCAGCATGACCGTTTTGCGAATGCCAAGCTGCTTCAAGGAACGAATCGCCTGTGCGGCGTCTTCTTTTACTTCGTCGGAAATGACCAGGTAACCGGCATAACGCCCTTCCACCGCTACATGCACAATCGTCCCGCCCGCCTTCGGTTCGCTGAATGCGATCTGCCACAGTTTCATCAGCTTGCCGTTGCCCGCCAAAATCTGCTTGCCGTCCCATACGGTAACGATGCCGTGACCGGATATTTCATTGTACTGCTGCAAGCTGCCGGCTTCCAGCGGCTTGCCGTATGCGGCTCTGATTGACTCGCCGATCGGGTGGGTGGAGTGCTGTTCGGCTGCCGCGGCGTATTCCAACAGCTGCTCTGCGGCAATCTGCGGTGCCGGGTATATGCCTGTCACTTGAAAAGCGCCCTTGGTTAACGTGCCTGTTTTGTCAAATACGACATATTTGACGTTATTTAATGCCTCTAAATAATTGCTGCCTTTGACCAAAATGCCGTTTTTGGAAGCTGCGCCGATGCCCCCGAAAAATCCGAGCGGGATCGATACGACCAGCGCGCACGGGCAAGAGATAACAAGAAAGATCAGCGCCCGGTATATCCAATCCGAGAATGACGCGCCATTAAGCACAAGCGGAGGGACTACGGCCAGCAGCAGCGCAACGATCACGACAGCCGGCGTATAATAACGGGCGAATTTCGTAATGAATTTCTCTGTAGGCGCTTTTTTGCCGCTGGCGTTTTGCACCAAATCCAAAATCTTCGAGGCGGTTGATTCGCCGAAATTTTTGGTCACTTCTACGGTAAGCAGCCCGTTTTTGTTGATAAAACCGCTCAGCACGTCGCTGCCTGCCGCAACCTCCCGGGGCACCGACTCGCCGGTGAGCGCCGACGTATCGACAAATGATGCTCCTTCGATGACTTTGCCGTCCAAGGGCACTTTCTCGCCGGGCTTTACGACGATAAGCTCCCCGATGCCTACTTCTTCGGGAGATACGCGTTGCGTTCCGTCTTCGGTTTTCAGATTGGCGTAATCCGGACGAATGTCCATCAGCTCGCTGATCGATTTGCGGGAACGGTTGACGGCAATGCCCTGAAACAGCTCGCCCAGCTGATAAAATAGCATAACCGCGACGCCTTCGGGGTACTGCTGAACCGCAAACGCGCCAATCGTCGCCACGGCCATCAAAAAGTATTCGTCAAACACTTGGCCGCGCACGATATTCCTCGCCGCTTGCCATACGATGTCCCCGCCGACGACCAGGTAGGCGATCAGGAAGATCGCCAGCTCGGCCCAGCCGTGCACCGGCGCAAGCAGTCCGGCCGCGGTGATCGCTGCGCCGACAGCTAAACGAACGACCAATTTGCGCATGCCGGCGCTGCCGTGGTCATGTGTGTGACCTGCATGGTCGTGGTCTCCGTGGCTATGGTCGTCGTGCTCATGACCTCCATGGCTGTGGTCATGCCCTTGATGGGTATGCTGCTTATGGACGTGAGTCCCATGCCCGGCTGCATCTTTATGTTCGCCGCGGGTGCTGCCCTGAGCGTTGAAACCGGCGTGTGCATCATCGTGATGCGGGCTGAGACGTTTGTGTTCATGAGCTTGCATTACTTCATCGGAATGATGACGGGTATGTTCGCCGTGTTCGTGATGATGCTGTTGATCCTGCAGTTGGTATTCCCGCGCCTGCTTGCCGGCAACCCGGTGTTTCGGGACGGATGCGCCGATTTTGGGACGTACCCGCCCTTTTTCCCATATTCTAATGTGAGGCTCCAGCATATGCACCTTTTTCTTCGCCTCGGCAATGGCGGCCTCGGCTTCGTCCGGGGTCGTTTCCATAGTTAGCGTTTTAGTCACAAAATTAACGGAGCACGCGGAGACGCCTTGTATTTTTTTGACGCCATTTTCAATTTTAAGCGCGCAATTCGCACAATCCAGTCCGTCGAGTATAAGTTCTTTCTTTACTTTCTCCTGTGCAGCGGCCATTATTCTCTCCCCTTAATGTCCGATTAATATATGAGCAATCATTCATATGTTTATTATATTCAGTTGCTTTGCTTTGTGTCAACATGTCATATACGCTAATTTGCAAAATCGGAAGCATTTCTATAAGCTGAACAGATGAGTGGGAGAACGGGAAAAGTTTTTTGTTTGCTAATAGTAATGATTTCGTTTTATCCAAAGCTCGGCTATAATAGATATAAATGACGTACTACAAGAGAGGTGTAGGGATGGCGCAACAAGTCAATACGGTGGAAGAATGCGATACAACCTGTCCCGGCACGGAGGCGGACTTGAACCATATCAGGGCGGTGATGATGGGGGGAGATACGGCGGCGCAAATGGCCGATTGGTTTAAAGCGTTCAGCGACCCGACGCGAATCCGGCTCATTGACGCTTTGCTGCAGAAGGAGCTGTGCGTGCACGATCTTACTGTGCTGCTCGACATGGGGCAGTCTGCGATTTCCCATCAGCTTCGTTTCTTGCGCAATATGCGGATCGTCAAACGGCGCAAGCAAGGGAAGACGGTGTTTTACTCGCTGGACGACGCGCATATCGAACAAATTTTTCTGCAGACCCGCCAGCATATTAGCCACGGGTAACCAACGGTGTTCACACCGGCCGCACTGCCGTTAACAAACACAAAATCGGTCCTATACGCGGTTGCGTAAGGGCCGATTTTTATGAATAAAGTAAGCACTATATTAAAGCGATAAAGCGCGAATTGAATTTTCTGCTCGACCTCCATTCGTTTAGCCGGTTACGGATGAATAGGTTCCTTTTTACAGATTATAATCATGTTCAATTTCCTGCAAAATGCCTTATACCGGTTATTTCGCAGCGATTTCATGTACATCAGTGTAATCTAATGGAGGAAGAACAATGGGAAAAATCGCGATGATTGCGGCGTTATGTTTGTTGTGCATGTTCCCGGCTGCGGCAAGTGGAGCGCAGAGTGATAATTGCAAGTTTCTTGACGGCATATTTCACGGACACGTCAAACAGTCGGGGGAGATATGTCAAGTTGCCGTTCCCCGCAAATTGCCGCTGCTGCTGATGGGGACAAAAGTGGCTCCGGAAATGGCCGATATTGAGTTTGGGGCGAACTTTGAGCCTGCAGGCGGGAAAACCGCGCTGATCGGTGAGTTTGCTCTTCTTCCTGAAGAAGTCAATCCGGTGATCGATGCGCTGCGAAAAGGCGGGGTGGAGGTGTCTGCGATCCATAATCATATGATCGGCGAGCAGCCGCGGCTGTTGTTCCTCCATTTTCAGAGCGTCGGCGAGCTGGGAGCTTTGGCAAACACGGTGAAGTCGGCTATCGAAGCGGCGGGCAAAGCCACCCGGCCGGAATGAACCAGGAGCGTTTATCGTGACCTTCTCGACCGATCATCCCCAGGAAGCGCAGCAACATCCCGATCACTTTAAGGAGTGACGGGATGTTGTTATGTTACAACCGGTAAAAATGTTGCCGCCAGCTTGCGGTTACATATCAGCCGGACTCTCAGCGCTCGCAATATGGAGGATATCGATCAGTTCAATCCATGCGCCGCTATGTTGATTTGAAATTTTGGCCCGTTTCAAAAGAGGATCGACTTTTTCGATCCGGCCTTTGACGGTCTGGTTACCGTATCGATCAAATACCGTAACGGTCACTTCCAGCTTAACTGCAACGGCTGCGAACAACTGCCGGGAAAGTTCATCCAGTTTTTGTTCATCCAGCAAAGGTTTTGGCTGTAAGTTCATCTCTTGTTTGTGCCGGATAATTTGCTCCCGATGTTCCGGCAGCATCATACGGCTGCTTTCCCACATTCCGTTGCCTTGCAGCTTTTTGCTCATTATTTCCAATGGCCTCCGATCATTTGGCTTCTTCTTCGGGCCTGCCCGGCCTCGGAGGTCGAGGAGGCCCGCATAATCGCCGTGTCCCCGTATTTATTCCTGATCGCATCGGTCACCCGCTCTACGCTGCGCAGCTTCTCGCTATCGTCAAACAACGTCAGCTGGTACGTATCGGACGGAACCAGCGAGGACAGCGCCAAGCCGATTTTGCGTACCGGGAAGCCGTCCCAATGCTTCTGGAAAATAGCGCATGCGGTTTTGTACACATATTGGGTGATGTCCGTAGGATCTGCCAACTTCATCTGACGGTAGAACCCGGCCGGGCGGTCAAAATCGGCCCCTTGCGCTCCGGCGGAAACAACCCAGCCCATCTGGCTCTTCAGCCGGGAGCGCCGGCATACAAGCTCGGACAATTCAAGCAGCGGCACCTTAATCTGCTCGAATGTGTGAAAATCGACCGGCAGCGTCATTTGGTGGCCGATCGCCTTCTGCACTTTGCCGTGAGTGAACGGATCGACCGGCGCATCGTCCGCCCCATTGGCAATTTTCCATAAAACCTCCGCATGAATGTCGCTTTGTCTGCCCAGCCGCTTACGCATCATGATTTTGAGCTCGTTTAATGGAAGCTGCGCCAGATCGCCGATCGTATACAGATTCATCCGGTTAAAATGAGCCGTCATTCGGGAACCTACCATAAACATCTTCTGGATTGGCAGCTCCCACAACGTTTTCGGCATATCCGCGCGTAATATCTCGCATAAACCCGAATCGTCTTTCTTGGCATAATTGTCACAGGCCATTTTGGCGATCACTTTGTTCTCGCCGATGCCGATGCGGGTGTACACGCCGGTGTCGTTCCTTACTTTGTCTTGAATCGCCTTGGCGATCTGCCGTGGACTGCCGAACAGGCGGATGCTCCCGGTCAAGTCGGCGAACTGCTCATCGATGGAATAGGGCTCCACCAGGTCGGTGTACATCTCCAGAATCGCGGTAATTTGTCCGGAAACGTCGATATATTTCTGCATTCGCGGCTTGATGATGATCAGTTCGGGACATTTGGCCAGCGCTTCCTTTAGCGTTTCGGCGGTAGTGACGCCATAATTCTTGGCTATGGGACAGGCGGCAAGAATGATTCCGCGGCGCTCCTCCGGATTGCCTGCGACCACCAGCGGCTTGTTCTTATATTCCGGATGTGCGGCTTTCTCTACGGAAGCGTAAAAGCTTTGGCAGTCGGCCAAAAAAACGACTCGTTGTTGGCCAGAATTCATCGTTATTCACCTTCCGTGAGTGGAATATTCAAATATTCGCTGCCTTTATTTAAAATTTCCGTACGCACTCTGTCCCACAGCAGCAGGAGCCTGTGCTCATAGCCGCGGCACTTGAATTTGGCGCAGACGCCGTCCGCTTCGCGGGTTTCTTCATATATTTTGATGCCCCGCTTCCTCAGCTCCGCTTTCAGTTCCGTCAATTCCAGGTAAACAGTGTCTTGCGCCCGGGCAAGACCTTTGATAAACAGCATATCGAGCCGCAGTTTGACCCGGCCGAGCCTATGAATATCCTGCTCCAGCACGTCAAGCATGATGGGCAGAATCACGGCCGCCTTCACAAACCGGAGCTCTTCCTGCGTAAGCAGCGGCGCCCGGTTCATACAGCCGACCTGCCTTTAGGCAAAATGGCGAGGATGCTGCTGATTTTGAACAAGCGCAGCGCCTTCCGCTCATAACAGTAGGCGACGGCGTGTTCTCGGGTAAGAGAGCGAAGCTCAATCAGCCGCTTGGAAAACCGGCCCTGCCGATCGATATAGATGATTTCCGCTGTGCGATTCACGTATTTTTGCAGCACGGCGTGCATATAAACCACCTCGAATACGAACTTATGTTCCTGTTTTTATTATATACCCGAGACATGCTGCTTATGCAAGTGGAATTTATATACATTTGTCCGGAGGCTCCGCTTGTTTGAACCGCCGCCGTTTGCGCTCCTTGGATAGGCGCAGCCGCTGCCAGGGACAAGGAAATTAATAGGGGCTCCGCATCCTTTTTCATCCAGCTGCGTATTACTTTACAGTAAATTTTGAAAAGGAGGGGCAAAGGAGCGATGGCCCGTTTGGAATATCGGTTGTACGAAGAAACCGGCGAGTTTCCTATGCTTTATTATTACGAAGACATCTCGGAAGAGGAAATTGCGATGCGCTTTGCCTGCCACTATTTCGTCAAGGACGACAAAGTGTATGGAAAGACATCGGTCGCGGTTGAGGCGGACTGCTTTGTTGTATATGTGCAAGAAGATGCGGAGGAACGGACCGTGCCCGATTGGGCAGCGGAGGAAGCGGCGGGCGCCGGCATTTGCGTAGAACTCAGGGAGTATAAAGAAGACGCCGACAACTATCCATTAGTATGCGAATACACGTTTGCGGACAATAAGACGGCGCTGTTGTATCTGCTCTCCGACTATTTGTATGAAGAAAATACGGAATGGTACAAGACGTCTGCCGAAATTGACGAGGACCGCGCGGTGTATGTGATTTATGCAGCGCCCGCGGAGCAGGCATGAGTCCGCAGCGGCAGCGGCCGGAATACCAGGCGGTAAGAGAACGGTTATACGGGTCCATGCGTGAGGAAGGGACGTTTACGTGGGACATGATGTACGGCGAGGAATATGCGCTGGCCGGATTGCACCGGGCAGACGCAGGGGCGCTGAGAGAGATCCGGCAGGCGGCGGCTTCGCTGGGAGCGGTGATCGCGAAGACGGTGGGCGTCATTCAGCAAGCGGACGATACGCTGCTGCTTGAGCTTGGCATCCCGCATCAAGCGCTTGGCGCATGCAGAATCAGCGTGGAGCGGGTTCAACCGACCGTGATCGGCCGGTTCGATTTTGCCGTTACCCGGCAAGGCGTCAAAATGCTGGAGTTTAACAGCGATACGCCAACGGGGATCGTGGAAGCATTTTACGCCAACTCCCGAATCTGTTCGTATTATGGGGCGGAAGATCCGAACCGGGGAATGGAAGCGATGTTCCGCGGCGCGTTCGAGCGAATTGTGGACGCTTACCGCGATGAAGGCCGGGCGACCGGACGCATCGTCTTCAGCTCGCTGGATTGGCATGAAGAGGATGCCGGCACTACGCGTTATCTGCTTCGCCAATCGGGTCTTGCCGGTACGTTTGTGCCGCTCTCCGAGCTGCGCGTGCAGGACGACCTGCTGAAGGCTCCCGGAGCGGATGGACAACTGCAGCCGGTTGACGTGTTGTATCGGCTGCACGCGCTGGAGAAGCTGGCTGAAGAATGCGACGAGGACGGCTACCCGACAGGAGCCCATGTGCTGGATCTAATCGCCAGACGACGTCTGGCCGTCATTAACCCGCCGTCCGGTTTTGTCGCGCAAACGAAAGCGCTGCAGGCGCTCATATGGAGTTTGCATGAATCCGGCGAATTTTACGATCCGGAGGAGCAGGAAGCGATTGAAGCTTACATGCTGCCGACGTATCTTGACAGGCGGCCTTTGGCCGGACAGGCTTATGTGCAGAAGCCGATTTTCGGCCGCGAGGGCGGAGGTGTGGCGATTTATGATCCCGGCGGCGATCTTGCCGAGAAGGATGCCGAACCGCTGTATTGGGATCAGCCTGCCGTTTTCCAGCAATATACGGAGCTTCCCGATATTGAAATGGAGACGCTGGACGGTCTTCGCCGGGGTAAGCTGCTGTGGGGCTGTTTTTACATAGGCGGGGAGCCGTCCGCGGTCATTGCCAGAATGGGCGGCCGAATTACAAACAATATGTCGTATTATGTGCCGGTAGGGGCTGCAGACTGAAGGGGATGGAAACGATGATGGAGTGGGGAAATATCGTTAATTTTTTATTGTACGCGGTTATAACGCTGCCTTTAATTGGACTGGGTATCGTCTTTTTCATATGGACGACGCCATATAGCGAGCTGAAGCTGATACGGGCGGGTTCCGAGGTCGAGGACAAGCAGAAGGTGGCGGCGGCTAAGGCGACGGTATACGATTTGGGCGGTAAAATGATCGGACAGGCGCTGGTGCTCGCTTCTGCCGTATACCATTCCGTGGGGCTGCTGGACTTGGTGGTGTGGGGCTTGCTTGGCATTGCCTTTCAAGTTATCGTGTTTTATTTATTTGAATGGATTACGCCGTTTAAGGTGGTCGAGGAGATTCCGCGAGGCAATGTCTCCGTCGGCATGTTTTCATTCTTTTTGAGCTTGACGACAGGGATTTTGATGGCGTCGCTAATCAGCTATTAACCGCCATCCAGCCGCTAAACGGCCCCGGTAACATATTTAGGCGCCGGGGCTGCAACAATGATTTCCTTTTCAGCGTCATATTACATATGACGTCGGGAGGGAAGAAGATGAGCAAAGTAAATTTTAACGTTAATTTGATGCCTTATGAAGCTTTGGATTTGATCAGAGACAACCAGAACGCGGATCTTGTGCATGAGGAATACCACGAACTTGGAGATGGTTTGTTTACCGGTACGCAAGTATATGAAAAGTATTATTTCCGCACCAAAAACCGCGCGGCGCTGGTCGTTATCGCCGACAATTTTAAAGGGGTTACCAGCGTAAGAGCGATTGCGACGGGCAGCTCGGAAGGACTTATTTTTAATTTCGATTGGGGCGCGTCCGATAATTTTGTGTCGTCTGTGGAAAATATTTTGCAGCGGTACATCTTATAGCCGTATCTGTGGGCACCGCTTCGCATGGAGCGTTGAATGAGCGGCAGCGAAGCGACGCCGAATGAACCGACAGCCAAAAAAAGCCGCAGGGTATTATGAAGGCCACTGAAAAAGCAGCTTAAGTGAGCGAAATCATGCTGGAGAAGCGCCAGCGTTCGCTTTTGTCCCCGAATTTCACCTGCCGCAAGCAGGTACATTCAAGAAATTCGGGGACAATTGGCGATCGGAAGTATGATTCGCTCATGCAGCGTTCACTTTTTCAGTGGCCTCGGTACTATGCCCGCGGCTTTTTGGCGTGTTAATTACGGATCAGGCGCAGAAACTCCCGCATAAATCCCGGCAGGTCCGGCCAGGCGTGGCCGGAGACGATATTGCCGTCTACATGCAGCGTTTCGGATGCGTACGTCGCTCCGAGATTCTCCACGTCGGGACGGCAGGCCGTGTAAGCGGTCATCGTGCGGCCTTCAAAATATGTACTGTTTTTTAATGCGCCAAGCACCAGCACGGCATGGCAAATCGCGCCGACAGGTTTTCCCGTTTCCAGAAAGTGCCCTACAATGCTCTGTACTTTGGGATCCAAGCGGATGTACTCCGGAGCTCGTCCCCCGGGAATAATCAAGCCGTCAAACTGGAAAGGATCGACTTCTTCGAAGGAGACGTGCGATTCAAGCTGGTAGCCGGGTTTTTCGGTGTACGTATCCCAGCCCTCGAAATCGTGAATCACTGTCCGCAGCACTTTTTTCTTAGGTGATGCAATGACGGCTTCATAACCTTCTTCTAAAACCCGGTAATAAGGATAATAAACTTCCAGTGCTTCTACTGCATCGCCGGTAATTAAAAGTATTTTCTTGGACAATGAAATCACTCCTATACAAAATTTTTGGACGGACAGGCTGTCCATATTTCAATTTTCGTACAGTATACAAAATTTGTAAAGCGTATTTTAGAATTTGGGCATTCTCGCAGTTCCGCACTGCTAGATGGAGAAATAGTAGAGTTCCGCGAAAATCAAGCAAGCTCAATAACCCTTTCCCGCAGAAGCGAAGGGTTATTGAGCAGGGGGGAGTCAGTGCACTTGGCCGGAGGCATTACCGCCGGAAGAACCGCCGTTTTGCTTCGACATCAACTCCATGGTCCAATCAATCATTCCGTTCATCACGCTGAGTATTAAATTGACGACATCTTCTTGGGTGACCGCGTTGTTTTTACCGGAAGCGTTTTTGGAAATGAAATCCTGCATGTTTGTCTCCAACTGATCCACCATGTCTTTCAACTGCTTAAAATCGTCGGCCATACAGGCGATCCCTGGACCTGCTTGCCGCTGACCGCCGCTTTGCTGCTGATCTTGCCCTTGTTGCTGATCTTGTCCTTGTTGCCCTTGTTGGCCTTGCTTTTGCTTTTGGCTATCTTGCTTTTGGCTATCTTGATTTTGACTATCTTGCTTTTGAGCGCCTTGTTTTTGCTGGTCCTGGCCTTGAGCCTGTTTTCCTTGTTGCCCTTGCCCCACATCCTGGTTATTGCCTTGATCTTGGCTTTGCTGCTGCCCGCCGCCGCGGCTCAATAGCTCTTTGATTTGCTGCAGTTCCTGGCTTAAGGCTTGATTTTGCTCGCTTAATTGCTCGATTTCGTCTTTGATTTCGCGGTTGCTGATCATGGTGTGCTCCTTTAGAAGGATTTGACTAATACGTTTATTATGTGCAGCATCCGTAAAAAAAACGCATAAACCGAAGGTTTACGCGCGTCGCAGTTCGTTATGATGCCGGGACAAACAATCACACCAGCAGAGCGATTGCAAGCAGGTCAAATAACACTAAGGGCAATATAAACGGAAAAAAGGATGTATGCACTTTTTTGCCGCTGCGTACGCTGCTTACCTGCAAGTGGACCCTCTTAGCATCCACCTTCATAATTTTGCCTACATAGACATTGCCGTTTTTGGTGTGGATTTTTACCATTCGGCCATGGTACTGCTTTGCCTTTTGATGCATCGATAGGACTGACATCGTCTTAAGCCTCCCTCACTTCCGTTTATCCAGCATATGTTTGAAAGGAAGGTTATGTTCATATTTAATAGGAATAGAGGCTCCCGCATGCATCAGCAGGGATATGATCGAATCGGCGGGTGCTCGGAAGGATCCGGCGGCTGCCCATAAATCAGGAGCAGGGGCTGCGAACAAGCGGCTTTTTGTTTTTTGCCGATCCTTCACTATTTCTACTTGACCCGGTGTCGGGGACACTGTGTCCGGGAGCTATGGATGCATTATTACATTTGTTACAACGGGCGCAAGCTCATCGGTCCGCTGACGAAGGAACAAGCGGCCAAAGAACTGTTCGTGTTAAACGGGACGTTTAAGGATTTGTACATTATCGCCGTGGACGAGGAAACGGGGAAAATCAAAGGCACCCTTCGCAATAAGAAAAAAGGCCGCTAGGGTGCCGCTCAAGGGTATAAGACTTGCCCAATATCGGAATGGGGAATTTTTCAGGAGATTACCTCTGTGTTGCCCGCTTCCAGGATGTCGAAAATCGTAATGTTCTCACGCTCTCTAATATTATCGAGCAGCAATTGGATAAACTCATCTTCTAATTCAAGGTCGACCGCTTTATGTAAAGTTGCTACTAGGAGACTGTCGCTTAAATCTTTCATATCTGCAGAATCATGCATCATCGTTCTCACTCCTGTTTAATGAATTGATTTCATTGTAGCTCCCAATTATTAGGATTGTTTTAAGTGAAGTGTTAGTTTTTGGTTTGTTTTGTTGGATTGTGTTAAGAAGCTAAATATGCAATCGAAGACATCTAACGATTTAAAAAGAAAAATGGTTGAGCAGGGGTACGTGCTGTTCAGCCATTTTTTTATCTGTAGCGAATTTTCCAACGAACTCGAATTCCAAACACGTGTTGTGGCGCTGCGCGGCTGTCGCCGTACTCCGTACGGGCGTTATTCTGTTGGCTTACCTGGTGAGGATTGGTTATATTGGTACCCTTTTATAATAAAAAATAACTTCGAACTATTTTACAATAAAATTAAATAATTTTTGGTTTAAGGAAAGGGTAGTTCGTATGAAGGGGAGCAGCATACTAGACAAAAAGTTTCGTGTTAGTCAGATATTAATGGTTCTGCTAGTTTTAATATTAGCGATTGTAATCGGAATCGTTGGAATGAATATGAGGGCTTCAACAACACCTGCTTTGAGCCCGTCTGAACCTAACTCGTACGAACAAGGCGTATCATTATATGAACCTCTAAAAGAAGACAGATATGGAATTACGAAGACTCAGTTTGATAGTATTCAATATGGAATGACCTACTTCCAAGTGAAAGAAATCCTTGGAGACAATGGAGAAGTTATCCCGAATGATGCTATGTCCATTTCAAAAACATATATTTATCCAGGTAAAGAAAGTGGAAACGCTGTATTAACCTTCCAAGATGGAAAACTTAAACAGAAGGTTGAAATGGGATTAAGCTAAAAAAATAATAAGGAAATCAAATATTCTTTGCACCGATGTCCATGGCGGAGCAGCAACGTGCCGGCATTCTGGCATCGATCACACGATTGCCCAGGCTGCGCTGGAAAGCGATTGAGGGGCTTCTGCCCCCGGCAACAACCTTTTCGGCATCAAGGGATCCGGACAAGAGTTTGCCAAGCAGGAGTACGTTAACGGCCATTTTGTCACAGTGACGGACGGCTTCAGGGTATATGACAGCTTAATCAATCACAGCAATTTTTTGCTCTCAAATGGGCGCTACGCAGCGGCGGGATTCCTGAATTGCTGCAAGTACCTTGATTACGCCGGGGCAACTCGGGCGCTTCAAACTGCTGGCTATGCGACGGATCGAAACTATGCCGCGAGCTTATCAGTATCATTGAACAATACAGCTTGGCTCAATATGATCGCGCTGCCTTTGCGGTCGTGGAGGATGAGGATGTGCCGAAGCTTGACCAGGGCGTCGCTCAGACGCTGATTAATACTTACCTCAAGCCGTCGTGGGAAGTTGCTAACCAACAAGAAAAAAAGAAATTCCTTTAAATTTTATTCAAAAGGTATTTAGAACAATGGCAATGGCTCATTGGCACACCTTTCAGATCTTAACGAAACGTTCAGATCGACTTCTTGAACTTTCTGAAAAACTACCTTGGCCAGAAAATATTTGGAAAGGGGTTAGCGTTGAGAATCAAAGGGTCGTTTCTCGGATTAACGATTTACGTCAAGTACCTGCAAAAGTGCGGTTTTTATCAATAGAGCCTTTAATTGGGCCAATAAATAACCTGGATCTGAGCGGGATACATTGGGTAATCGTGGGTGGAGTCTGGGTATGGGGCAAGATCTATGGAAGAACAATGGGTTAGGTATATCAGGGACATGTGTTTAGAACAAAACGTAGCTTTTTTCTTCAAACAGTGGGGTGGCGTACAAAAACATCGTACCGGAAGAATTCTTGAAGGTCGTACCTGGGACGAATTCCCTGATGATCGTAAGGAATATGTAAAAGAAGAACTGCTTCTCACCTAAGTGTTTTAGAGTCCCCGCCAGCTCAGGTTGGCGGGGACTTTTCCATTTTCGACAAATTTACTCATTCAAAATACTATTATTACATAATATGGTAAATTTAACTTGGACAGATCATGTTTTAATTTGTAATATATTCAATGGTTTTGAAAATATATAAGATAAAGGGAGAGATTTTATTGAAGAAAATTTGTTATTTATTAGCTTTTGCCATGACATTGCTGGTTTTATTACCCGTATCTTCAGCTTTTGCGGCAACAGTTGGGCAACAATTAACGTCACCAGAGGAAGGTTGGAAAAGGTACGATGATAAAGACCCTGCCATAGTTTATACGGGCAGTTGGACGGATCAAACAATTAGCGGGGCCTATAAAGGAGCACTGAAAGCTACTACTTATAATGTACCTGCTGCAATTGGTTCTTTCGCATCTTTTGAATTTGTTGGTACAAAGATTCGATTGATTGGAGAGTATTGGACAACTACTTCAACGAGTATTGATGTTTATATTGATGACGAATTTGTCCAAAATATCTCGCAAAGGAATGGTTCAGTCCAAACAAGGCAAATTTTAAACTATGAGGCCATAGATCTACCAAACGGTAAGCATAGTGTGAAGATAATAAATAGAACTCAACTTTATTTGGTTATTGATGCAATCGATATCGACGAGTCAGGTTACTTGATTAACCCAAATATCGGTATTTCAACAAACCTAACAGCAAGTGGAGGTAATGCAAATGTTCAACTAAATTGGTCAGTTGTGTCCGATGCAACTAGCTACAATATTAAACGTTCGGCAACTCAAAATGGGCCATATACCACGATCGCTTCAAACATAGAAAGTGTAAATTTCATCGATACATCGGTCACTAATGGAAACACTTATTATTATATCGTAACTGCTGTAAATTCAAATGGCGAAGGCGGAAGTTCGAATGAAGCATCAGCAACACCTAAGGTTGGAGTAACAATTCCGGCAGCGCCGCTTAATCTGGCAGCTAGCGGCGGAGATACAAAGGTAACTCTAACATGGGATGCTGTAGTTGGAGCAACTGGCTACAAGGTGAAGCGATCGACAACTCCGGGCGGACCATACACAACGATTACGTCAAATGTATATGGCGCCTCTTTTGTCGATACTAGCGTTGTAAATGGTACAACATATTACTATATTGTCACAGCTATAAATTCAGCCGGCGAGAGCGGAAACTCTAACGAAGCGTCTGCAACACCTACTGCACCTACAGCACCTAATACAGGTCGAGCATTACTTGTGATACAACTCACCAACGGAGTAGAAAAAGAATTCGACCTCTCCATGACCGAAGTTAATGCATTTATCAGCTGGTACGAAGGCAAAGCTGCCGGAACAGGTACTGCGTCCTTTGGGATCGATAAGCATGATAACAACAAGGGACCGTTCAAAAGTAGAAAAGACTATGTGATCTTTGATAAAATCGTTTCTTATGAAGTAAACGTGTATACTCCTTCGGTACAATAAAAACCATCAAATCCCAACAAAAATAAGGAATATTATTTGATGGGTGATGTAAAAATTATCGGAAAAGTTGTGGAAGTTAGAATCGCTGTTAGCTAGAAACTAATAAGCGCAAACCAATGTAAATTTCATTGGTTTGCGCTTATTTTGGCTAATGGCGGACCATCTTCGTCAACAATTCGTCAACAACTCGGAATAATGGCTGGATAGGAAGTGTTTTGAGGACCTTAATTAAGAACAAAAAAATCGCGCAACCATAAGGTTTGCGCGGCTCTGCATAACAGAAAGTATTCGGGGCCCATTGCTGGGCCCCTTCATGGGAGAGGAGAAACCGGACGAAGAGCTTATGGGGAACGTAAGTCTTCTCCGCGGTTGTCTACGACATGTTCTATGTCGATACTACCATGTTGCACACGTAACAGGTAAAATATACATCGGCGGCCAAATTTTTTGTGAAAATGAACGAGGGTATGGTACGATAGCAGTATTGTCTCAACATTACCGCAAGAAGCAAAAGGGTGGAAAAACGCGTGAGAGTCATATCCGGCACAGCCAGGGGAAGAAGTCTGAAGGCGGTTCCCGGTCAAGGCACAAGACCAACAACGGATAAAGTGAAAGAAGCGATATTCAGCATGATCGGCCCTTATTTTGACGGAGGCATCGTGTTGGATTTATTTGCAGGCACAGGGGGGCTTGGCATTGAGGCGTTAAGCCGCGGCATGGAGAAGGCGATATTTACCGACATCGATAAAAAAAGCATCGACGTGATCCGCGACAATGTGCGTACCGCCGGCTTTGCGGAGCAAGCGGAAATATACCGCAACGATGCCGGGAAGGCGCTGAAGGTGCTGGCCAAACGCGGCGTGCAGCTCGACCTGGTGTTTCTCGATCCTCCGTACCGGCTCAAACTATTGCGGGAACTGGTCGAGACGATGCTGGAGGAACAGCTGCTCTCCGAGCATGCCGTAATCGTTATGGAACACGATGCGGAGGACAAGCATGAGATGCCCATCGGCCGATTTACACCGGTCCGCAGAGCGGAATACGGTGATACGGCTGTCACCATTTACAAAAATTCCGGTCCGGAAACAGAATGAACAAGGAGATGAGGCGGCGTGACCAGCAGCAGACAACCGATGATTGCCGTATATCCCGGCAGCTTTGACCCCGTAACAAACGGACATTTGGACATTATCCGGCGCTCGGCCCAAGTATTCGACAAACTGATTGTGGCGGTGCTTAACAACACGAGCAAAAGCCCGCTGTTTTCGCTTGAAGAACGGCAGGCGCTGCTTGCCGAGGTGACGAAGGATCTGCCCAATGTGGAGATCGATACGTTCCGGGACCTCACGATTAATTATGTCAGGCAAAAAAACGCCCGGCTGATTGTCAGGGGCTTGAGGGCGATATCCGATTTTGAATGGGAGATGCAGCTCGCATCCACAAACAGCAAGCTGGATGATGAAATTGAAACGATGTTTATGATGACGGCGCCGGAATATTCGTTCTTGAGCTCCAGCATTGTGAAGGAAATCGCCAAGTTTCACGGGCCGGTGGGCGATTTGGTGCCGCATGCGGTGGAGCAGGCGCTGCTGCAAAAGTATACATAACCGGCTCGTG
Organism: Paenibacillus thalictri; assembly: GCF_004307995.1. Classification (GTDB taxonomy): domain Bacteria; phylum Bacillota; class Bacilli; order Paenibacillales; family NBRC-103111; genus Paenibacillus_AF; species Paenibacillus_AF thalictri. The sequence continues at coordinate 58,937 of NZ_SIRE01000011.1, forward strand.
AAATGCCGGTATGCGAACGGGCGGCGCTCAGCGAAGAGGCTGCGAACAGTCGGCCCTGGGGCGGTGCGGCAAGGAATTGCCCGGTCCGCATGCCCCGATTCCCGTTTCACCGGTGCGGCAGGCAGCACGGCACGCGGCTTGAACAAGGTAAGGCGCAGCCTTTACGGCTGGCGCCGGTTTTTCCATATAAACGAAACGATGATGGAAAACACAAGAAAGGCCAGCAGCAGCATGCCGAATTGAAGCATCATCGGGCTGACAAAAAACCACAGCCCGCTCTTCAAGACGCCGCCCGCGTGGTCTGCCGTCCGGGCCGCGCCCGACAAGAAGCTGGGCTCGGCGCCATCCAGCCAGCGCTCCAGCGGTGTCCATAACGCCCAGGTGCTGACAAAAGCAAGCGCCGCGTGAAGCCCGCGCATTTTTACAAAATGGGGAAAGCGAATTTTCGCGTCGATGGTCAGGCTTCGCACCTGCAGGTGAACCGACAGCCCGCCCCAGGCTAAGGCGGCGCTTAAGACGGAAGCCTGCCACACCGGAGACGGCAAGTCCGTCTGGCTGATCGCAAACGTGCCGAGGTGCACTTCCGTCAAGGCGGGCAGGATCAGCATCAGCCACTTGTGCACTTCCTGCACCGGCAGCCCCAACGAACCGGCGGCTTGACTCAGCCAATCGACGGCGCCGCTTAAGCCAATTACGCCTAGAAGCACGGAAAACATCATGATATAGCCGCCGATCGCCATCAAATTGTTAACCGACGAAATGACGGAGTCGCCGAGAATTTTGCCGAACGTGCGGCCGTCTTCCTGGTGGGCCATCTGCATCGCGTAAGCGGCGCGGGCGGGCAGCGAAGCTTGCGGATCGGGATGCTCCAGCCAGCTGGAGCGGGTATCGAGAGCGGTTTCGGCTTGTTCTTGCTTGTCCTTGAAGCGGGAAGCGACAGCCGCCAGCAGCAGGGCCGAGCCGTAATGAATGACGGCCAGCATCAGGCCGAGGCGAGCATTTTGGAAAAATCCGACACCTACGACGGCTACAAGGAACACCGGGCTGCACGTATGGGACAACGAAAGCAGGCGGTCGGCTTCATGCGGCTTGACCAGCTTGCTGCCGCTGAGTGTGCGGACGGCGGCCGCCCCGGCCGGGAAACCTGCGATCCAGCCTATGGCCAGCGACCAGCCCCCGGCTCCGGGCAGCTTTAGCAGCCGCCGCATGGCCGGTTCCAGCAGCTTGCCGAGACCGTGGATTACACCCATGCCGGTCATCATTTCGGTTAGAATGAAAAAGGGCAGCAGCGCGGGAAAGACGAGCTTCCACCAGAGATGAAGCCCCTGCAGCGAGGCATGAAACGCTTTATCGGGAAACAATATGATGCATACTACGAGCAGCAAAGCCATTAGTCCCATCAACACGGTGGCGGAGGCCGCCTTACGCTGATTCACGGTAATCACTCCAATATATAGCCGAATGGTACATGTTTACGCATGGAAACAGCTGTTTAGACCAAGCCTTCCGCCGCATACAAATAAACTGCAGGTTATGTTTTTGCTCAAAAGGGAGAGTTTTATCATGGAACGAGGTCCGGCTCATCGTATCCGCAATTCGCGTATCGTCGTTTCGGTTTTTATCGGTCTTGTGCTTATGTATTTGCTTGTGTTTATGCCGCTGCCGATGTTTATTTTTCAGCCCGGCACGGCTGACCCGATCAAGCCGATGGTGCGCGTCAAAGGCGGGGATGCCGAGGAAAAAGGGGCGTTTATGCTGACGACTGTGCGGGTCAGCGACGCAAGTATCACCAGTCTGCTGGTGGCGATGGTGCATCCTTATGAGGATATTTACTTTAAGAAGGATATTTTCAAAAATGGGGAAAACGAGCGGGAATACACGCAGCGGCAGGAAATTGTGATGCAGTCGTCGCAGATGAATGCGATTCAAGCCGCATACCGGAAGCTGAATATTCCGTTTCACATTCAGAACGACGGGCTTGTCGTTGTGCGGACCCTGCCCGGGTATCCCGCGGAGAAAGAGCTGATCGCCGGGGACTCGATTGTCAAGATCAATCAGGATCCGGTCAAATCTAGCGCAGAGCTGAACGAGCTGATGAAGTCCAAAAAACCCGGCAATACGATCGTTGTGACGTATAAGCGGAAGGGCGAGGAGAAAGCGGCCAACTTGACGCTGACGGCGCTGCCGGCCGAGAAAGATGCGAACGGTAACGTCACCTCCGAAAGGGCGGGGCTGGGAATTGTGCCGGCCGATGTGCAGTCGATCAAGGCCGATCAGGACGGCAAGCAGGTGAAAATCAAAGCGGGGGAAATCGGAGGTCCTTCGGCAGGACTTATGTTTTCGCTGGAAATTTACAACAAGCTGACGCCGGGCGATCTCAGCAAAGGTTACCGGATTGCCGGCACGGGCACCATATCGGCCAAAGGAACCGTAGGTTCAATCGGCGGTATCGAGCATAAGATCATCGCTGCAAGCAAAGCGAAAGCGGACATCTTTTTTGCGCCAAAAGACGAAACGGCCGAAGCGAGTGGCGGAACTCCGGCCAGAAATTATTCGGACGCCAAAAAACGGGCGGACGATATTCATACCAAAATGAAAATCGTGCCCGTCGGCACATTGGACGAAGCGATCGCTTATTTGCAGCAGCTCGAGCCGAAATCGTAGGAAGAGGGGCGGATCGGCGGCTGGTAATAGTCGCGGAACAGATCGTCCGCCTGCGCGTCCCGGTAAGCCAGCGCATACATGGACGAAGCGCGGATATCCATCTCTAGCATCAGATTTTCGGCGCCGCCGACCTTGCTGACGACGGGAACTTTGGCCGTCGTTTTCATCCGCTTCAAAAGCTGTTGCCCCGTTTCGCTGAAGCCAAGCACACGCAAATACGGGACGCCTTGCCGCAATAAACTTGCGTCAAGCTGCTGCTTGCGGTGGCCAAGCAAAATCCGCAGCAGCATGCGCTGCAGCTTAGGCAGCGTGTAACGTTTTGTCTTCAGCTGCGCCAGCAACTGCTCAACGATGAGGGGCTGATCCGGACGAAGCCGGGGCAGCGCCATTTTGATCCGGTGCTCCAGCCCTTCCGCCACCTCATAGAAGGCGGCGAGATCTTCCGCTGTTTGTCCCAGCAGCTGATGCAGCAGCGGGCGGGAGAAGTTGTCCCACGTGATAGGACCGCGGCCGCATTCCCATTCCCGCAGCAAAATGCGGTAGGTGGATTCGGGCACAAACGGGCGCACGGCGTCCAGCCGGCGTTCTTCCAGCAGCAGCTTGCGGATGGCGGTGGCGCTGGCGATCTGCGCGTCGTCGATGGTCGTTTGGTTATAGCCCGCTTTTTGGCGGGTAATGGTCAGCGGCCGAATGTTGCTTTGCAGCCGCTTGAGCGAGATTAAATAATGCAAGCCCAGCGTATTGTTCGGCTTCGACAGCTCGGCGGGATCTACGCCCGGCAGCAGCCTTGCCGCCGCCCTGCTGTATGCGGCGGGATAAGGGAGGCCGCCTTTCAGCTCTTCGCGGATCAGCGCCTTGAAGGCGTCGCTTTCTGCAGCCAGGTGGCCTGAGAGCACGTCCAAAGCGGAGATATCGCCGCTTTCGCTGCCGAAGCAGAGGCTGTCGACGACGCCGGTGGCGTCGAGCGCAGAAACTGCGCCGTAGGCGAACCATTCCGCAGGCTGGGAGGCGTACGCCGCCGGCAGCTCCAGCACGAGATCGGCACCCATCTCCAGCGCCATTTCGGCGCGGGCCCATTTGTTCACGATCGCGGGTTCGCCGCGCTGTAAAAAATGCCCGCTCATCACGGCGACCGCCGCTTCCGCATCCGCGGAGCGCTTCGATTCGCGGAAATGGTAGGCATGGCCGTTATGCAGCGGGTTGTATTCAACAATTAGACCAACCGTGTTCATAGCTCCTCCAGATGACAAATGTGTCTCCTTATTATACATGAAGTGACACAATTTCGTCATATTGCCAAATTTCCAGTGAATTGTTCTATACGAAGCGAGTTTTCTTGCCAGAAAACTCTTAGCTTATCCTTCCGAAGTGAGTTTTCTTGCCAGAAAACTCTTAGGATTTTCAAGAGTAAATGTTGACAAAATACAAGTAATGTCGATATAATAAGTTTTGTTTGTTTGGGGTGATAATACGTGCTGATGAACATAAAAGAATTAGCGATGAAGGGAAACACCCAGCATATATCGGAACAGCTAGATGTGACCGATGTTCTGAAGGAACGTGGCGACCTGCTCGGGTTCAGCCCGCTGAACGTGCAGCTTACGGCTAGATACATAGCTGACGCCGCCCAGGTGGACGGCGAGCTTGAGATGGATGTCGAGATGCCTTGCTCCAGATGCTTGAAGCCTGTACACGAGCATTTGACCATACCCTTTCATGAAGCCTTCGTGAAGAAGGATGCTGAGCACAAGGAAGAAGATGAAGACAGTGATTTCATCCTTGTCGAAGAAGATAAGGTGGACCTGACGGAGTATTTGATCCAGGACATGCTGCTTTCATTGCCGTTCGTGCCGTTGTGCGACGAAGATTGCAAAGGGCTTTGCCCGGTATGCGGAGTCGACCGCAATGAAACGCCATGCGAATGTAGACAAGAGAAAATTGATCCCCGTTTGGCCGGACTGGCGGATTTTTTCAAGCAGGAATAAAGGCCGTGAATTCCTTGAAGGAGGTGGGAAGTATGGCAGTACCTCAGAGAAGAACATCGAAAACTCGCCGCGATAAGCGTCGTACTCATTTTAAACTGGAAGTTCCAGGCATGGTGAAATGCGATCAATGCGGAGAATTGAAATTGGCTCACCGCATTTGCAAAGTTTGCGGTTCTTACAAAGGAAGAGAAATCATCAGCAAGTAATTTAAAGTAAAGATAGTACTTCATCAGGTGGTGAGGTGCTATTTTTTTTGGATTCAAGCAATTCCCCCTTTTCTTTCTTAAGAAGTTTTTATATACTAACGTTTAGTACCTGGTGTTAATGACAGCCATTATAGATCCTATCCAATACAAAGGCGGTGCGTTGCTATCGAGCGCCTTCCCAAACGCGAACGTCAGCAGCGGCTGACCAAAGCTATTGAAGATAACCCGTTTATCACGGACGAAGAATTAATGAAGCTGTTTCATGTCAGTATTCAAACGATCCGGCTTGATCGGCTGGAGCTAGGGATACCCGAACTGCGCGAGCGGATGAAGCATATGGCGGAGAAAACGTACGACCAGGTGCGTTCGCTGCCGCTGCATGAGGTCATCGGGGAGGTTATCGATCTGCAGCTTGACCAAAGCGGCATTTCGATGTTTGAAATTCGCGAGGAACATGTGTTTTCCCGCAACAAGATTGCCCGCGGACACCATGTGTTCTCTCAAGCGAATTCGCTTGCCGTGGCCGTTATTAATGATGAAATTGCTTTGACCGCTGCGGCGGATATTAAATTTTTGCGTTCGGTCAAATTGGCTGAAAAATGCATCGCCAAAGCATACGTGCGTTCCATCTCCAAAGGGAAAGCTAAGGTGGAAGTGTTCACATATGTCAGCGATGAACTTGTATTTCAAGGCATGTTCACGATTTTTCACTCAAAGACGAAGGCCCGCTCCGAAGGGGGGTACTTAGATGCGGATAGCGATTGACGCTATGGGCGGTGACCATGCTCCGGAGGCCACTGTGCAAGGCGCTGTACTTGCAGCCAAAGAATGGAGCGACACGGAAATCATTTTGGTTGGCGATGAAACGAAAATTAAGGCGTTCCTCACGGAACAGCCGCCGAATATGAAAATTGTCCACGCTACGGAAATGATAGAGCCGGATGACGAGCCTGTCAAAGCGGTACGCCGGAAAAAAGATTCGTCGATGGTGGTGGCTGGAAGGTTAGTCAAACAACGCGAAGCGGACGCTTTCATCTCCGCCGGCAACACCGGCGCGCTGATGACGACGGCGCTGCTGATCGTTGGCCGGATGAAAGGAATCGAACGGCCGGCTTTGGCGCCGATGATCCCTACAGTGGATGGAGCCGGCGTATTGGCGCTTGATTTGGGCGCCAACATGGATGCGACGCCCGAGCAGCTTGTGCAATACGCGATCATGGGCAGCATTTACCGCAATATCGTACACGGCGTAGCCAAGCCGCGTATCGGCTTGCTGAACGTCGGCACGGAAGCGATGAAGGGCAATGAGCTGACGAAAGCGGCTTATCCGCTGCTCGAGCAAGCTCACATTCATTTTATCGGCAATGTGGAATCGCGTGATATATTGCAGGCCAAATGCGACGTTATCGTCTGCGACGGCTTTGCCGGCAACATCATGCTGAAATCGATTGAAGGCGCGGCTTCGACCATATTTTCTGCGCTGAAAACCGAGTTTACGAAATCATGGCTGACGAAAATCGCTGCGCTGATCGTCAAACCCGGTCTCAGCCAGTTCAAAAATAAAATGGATTACGCAGAACATGGCGCGGCGCCGCTGCTTGGCGTAGACGGTCTAGTGATGAAAAGCCACGGCTCCTCCAACGCGGTTGCCGTCAAAAATGCGGTTCGTCAGGCGCGGATCGCGGTGCAAAACGATTTGGTCCGCAGCATATCGGCGGAAATCAGTAACGGAAGCGAGATGTAACAAGATGAACTTCATTCCGGTAGGCATTATCGGTTCAGGCAGCTACGTTCCGGAACGTGTGCTGACCAATCAGGAACTTGAAAAAATGGTCGAGACGGATAACGAGTGGATCGTTACCCGGACCGGCATTCGTGAAAGAAGGCTGGCTTCGGCGGAGCAGGCGTCCTCGGATCTTGCTTATGAAGCGGCGCTGCGGGCGCTGGCGAAGTCCGGCATCTCCCCCGAACAGTTAGACTTAATCGTGGTGGCGACGATAACGCCGGATATGTCGTTTCCTTCGACAGCCTGCATTTTGCAGGAAAAGCTGGGCGCTAAGAAAGCGGCGGCATTTGACTTGTCGGCAGCTTGCTCGGGTTTTATTTACGGTCTTGCGAATGCGGTTAATTTTATTGCGGCTGGTATTTATAAATATGCGCTGGTCATCGGCACCGAATGCTTGTCCAAGATTACGGATTATACCGACCGCAATACATGCATTTTGTTTGGCGACGGCGCGGGTGCCGTAGTGCTCGGCGAAGTTCCGGAAGGCCGCGGATTCCAATCGTTTGAGCTAGGGGCCGACGGTTCCGGCGGAGAACTGTTGAAAATAGCCGGCGGGGGATCGCGCAATCCTTCCTCCGCTCAATCGATCGAAGGAAAATTGCATTTCATCCATATGGAAGGCCGCGATGTATTTAAGTTTGCGGTCCGCATTATGGGCAATGCCGCGGAAGAGGCGCTGCGCAAAGCCGGCAAGTCCAAAACGGACATCGACCTGCTTGTGCCGCATCAGGCCAACATCCGCATCATTCAATCGGCGCTGGAGCGACTGCAGCTGCCTGAAGAAAAATGTATGATTAACCTGCACCGCTACGGCAACGTATCGGCAGCCTCCATTCCGATCGCACTTGCGGAGGCGGTGGAGGAAGGCCGTGTCAAGGAAGGCGACTGCATCGTCATGGTCGGTTTTGGCGGCGGTTTGACGTGGGGCGCTTCCGTGCTTGTATGGTAAAGGAATAGCCGTTTGGAAGGGGTAATACCGCATGGGTAAAATCGCTTTTGTATTTCCGGGTCAAGGCGCTCAAGCCGTTGGCATGGGCAAGGACGCTTACGATGGCCATGAGGCGGCGAAAGCCGTGTTTGACCGCGCGGACGAAGCGCTGGGATTTAAGTTATCCGACATTATTTTTAACGGTCCGGACGAGGAACTGAAAGCGACATATAATACGCAGCCTGCGCTGCTTACGGCCAGCATCGCTTATTTGGAGGCGCTGAAGGCGCACGGCGTGCAGCCGGACTACGTTGCCGGACACAGCTTAGGGGAATACAGCGCGCTGGCGGCCGCAGGGGCGATCGGCTTCGAAGATGCGGTCCGCACGGTGCGCGCGCGCGGCGAGTTTATGGAGCAGGCGGTGCCGGGCGGTCAAGGCGCGATGGCTGCGGTGCTTGGCGCAGAACGCGAAGCGCTGCGCAACCTGTGCGCGGCGGTAAGCGCAAGCACGGGCGTAGTTGAGCTGGCGAATGTCAACTGCCCTGGGCAAATTGTCGTCTCCGGCAGCAAGGAAGGCGTGCAGGCGATTGTGGAGCAAGGCAAAGAAATCGGCGCGAAACGTGTGATTCCGCTTGAAGTCAGCGGACCGTTTCACTCGTCGTTGATGAAGCCTGCCGCACAGCAGCTGGCCGGGGTATTGGCCGATGTGGCGATGCAAGCGCCTCAGGTTCCTGTTGTCGCCAACGTGACGGCAAGACCCGAAACGTCGCCGGAGCGCATTCGCGAATTGCTTGTCGAACAAGTATATTCGCCGGTGCTTTGGGAGGATACGGTCGCCTGGCTGATTGAGCAAGGCGTAGATACCTTTGTGGAGATCGGTTCGGGCACGGTGCTGGCCGGATTGATTAAAAAGGTCGACCGCAATGTCAAAGTCATTTCGGTTAACAGTCTGCAGGCAGCCGAATCGTTTGCATTGTAACGCCGAGGGCCGCAAGGGTGCTATAGTTGACGGCATTATCGCGTCAAATTGTTTTTGCTTCTATATTGGGCGTAAACAGGTATCAGCTTAAGGGAGGGATTTGTCTTGCTAACCGGAAAAGCCGCATTAGTAACCGGAGCATCCCGGGGCATCGGCCGCGCCATTGCGCTTGCGCTGGCAGAGGCTGGCGCTGACGTGGCGGTGAACTACGCCGGAAGCGAGCAGGCCGCCGCAGAGGTGGTCGACGCGATCAAGGCGATGGGCCGCAAGTCGTTTAAAGTGAAAGCAAACGTCGCTTCTTCCGCGGAAGTGGAAGAGATGTTCAAGCAGGTGCAGGAAGCGTTCGGCCGTATTGACATCCTTGTCAATAATGCCGGGATCACAAGAGACAATTTGATTATGCGCATGAAGGAAGAAGAGTTCGATCAGGTGATCGACACGAACCTGAAAGGCGTGTTCAATTGTGTCAAAGCGGCCACAAGGCCGATGATGAAGCAGCGTTCCGGCCGGATCATCAACATTTCCTCCGTTGTCGGCTCGCTTGGCAATCCAGGGCAAGTCAATTACGTTGCCGCGAAAGCGGGCGTTATCGGCATGACCAAGGCCGCGGCCAAGGAGCTTGCTTCCCGTAACATTACGGTGAACGCGGTGGCTCCCGGCTTTATTACGACGGATATGACCGACAAGCTGTCGGAAGAGATGAAGCAGCAACTGCTGCAGCAAATTCCGCTGGCTCGGCTCGGACAGCCGGAAGACATCGCCAAGGCGGTGCGTTTCCTGGCGTCCGACGATGCTGCCTACATGACGGGACAAACGATCCATGTCGATGGCGGCATGTATATGTAAAATTTGTAATTGTTTACAAATGGAGGCATATTCCGACAGAAACAAGCTATGGCATTTTGTCCATAAGTTAAGTATAATACCATGGAGGAGGTGAACCGGATGTCCGACGTATTTGACCGCGTAAAACGCATCGTCATTGACCGCCTTGGTGTTGAAGAGGCTGAAGTTACCATCGAAGCATCTTTTAAAGATGATTTAGGTGCAGATTCATTAGATGTAGTAGAATTGGTTATGGAGCTTGAGGATGAGTTCGATTTGGAGATCTCTGATGAAGATGCAGAGAAAATAACTACTGTAGGAGAAGTAGTTAACTACATACAATCTCATACTTAAAACCAGTTTTAAGTCCCGTTTCTCCTACAACGGGACTTAACTCCATTTTTCGCATCCATTAGCATAAGCGGTTGCAATTTCGAAATTGAGGTGGATCTATAGTGAAGCAAAGAGTGGTCATTACCGGTCTTGGCGTCATGACCTCCATCGGTCGTGACTTGGAGACGTTTTGGGGCAGCTTGATGGCTGGAAAATCCGGTGTCAGCGAGATTGAAGCCTTTGATGTAAGCGAGTATCCTACCCGAATTGCTGCCTCCATCAAAGATTTTAATCCTGAAGAATATGTAGATAAAAAAGAAGCGCGCCGTATGGACCGTTTCGTGCAGTTTGCGGTGGCCGCGTCTTTGAACGCGTTAAAGGATGCAAACCTGAATGTGAAAGAGGATACCGATCCTGAAAGGGTCGGCGTGTATGTCGGGTCCGGGATTGGCGGTTTGTCGACCTGGGAGGAGCAGCATAAGATTTTGCTGGAGAAGGGGCCGAAGCGGGTTAGCCCGTTTTTTATCCCGATGATGATCGCCAACATGGGGTCGGGGCAAATCTCCATGATTACCGGCGCCAAAGGGCCGAACAGCACAGCGGTGACCGCGTGTGCGACAGGCACCCATTCGATTGGCGATTCGTTTAAGATGATTATGCGCGGCGACGCGGATGTCATGATTTGCGGCGGCGCCGAAGCGACGATCAGCCCGACGGGCGTGGCCGGCTTCTGCGCGCTGCGCGCGATGTCGACCCGCAACGAGGAGCCAAGCAAAGCAAGCCGACCGTTTGATGTCGACCGCGACGGATTTATCATGGGCGAGGGCGCAGGCATTTTGATTTTGGAGTCGCTGGAGCATGCGAAGAAACGCGGCGCTCATATTTACGGCGAAGTGATCGGTTATGGCATGAGCGGCGACGCGCACCATATGACCGATCCCGATCCGGACGGAGCGGCACGCTGCATGAGCAAGGCGATTCGCGACGCGGGCATCGAGCCGTCCCAAATCGATTACATCAACGCGCACGGTACATCAACTCCGGTCGGGGACAAGTCGGAAACTACGGCGATCAAAGCGGCCTTAGGCGAACATGCCTACAAAGTAGCGGTGAGCTCGACCAAATCGATGACAGGTCATCTGCTCGGAGCCGCCGGCGGCGTAGAGGCGGTTATATGCTCGCTTGCGCTGCAGAACGGGATCATTCCGCCGACGATCAACCTGGACAATCAAGATCCGGAATGCGATTTGGATTATGTGCCTAATGTGCCAAGAGAAGCGGATCTTCACATCGTGATGTCCAATTCGTTTGGCTTCGGCGGACACAATGCGACGATCATTCTGAAGAAATACGAAGCATAAGGTGAACGCAACATTCGACGCCGACCAATGTAATTAAAAGATGACTTTTTGAACAACCTCTTAAAACTAGGGTGAATGCGTAATGTTTTGCGATTGCCCGCTGACGGGTACAGCACGATAAAACTGCGAATGTGCCCATTCTCAAGAAACAGGCGGTGATAATGTGCATCGTAATCTTAAGCAGCTGCAGGAGAAGCTGGGTCTGCCCTTTCGTAATCCAGACCTGCTCAGGCAGTCGTTTACGCACGCTTCGTATGTGAACGAACACCGGATGGCTAATTTCAGGGATAATGAGAGGCTGGAGTTTCTGGGGGACGCCGTACTGGAACTCACGGTATCGGAGTATTTGTTCGACAGATATCCAGACCGTTCGGAAGGCGAACTGACCAAACTTCGCGCTTCGATCGTATGTGAGCCTTCGCTTGTCGGTTTTGCCGAGGAACTGGATTTTGGCGCTTATGTGCTGCTCGGCAAAGGGGAGGAGCTGACGGGGGGACGCTATCGGCCGGCTTTGCTTGCCGACGTGTTTGAAGCCTTTATCGGGGCGCTTTACCTAGACCAAGGACTGGATACGGTGAAGCTGTTTTTGAAAAAGCACATGTTTCCGGGCTTGCCGGACCATGGCCGGCTGCTGACCGTTGATTATAAAACGCAGCTGCAGGAATATACGCAGCATCACAACATGGGAGCGGTCGAATACCGGATTGTCGACGAACGGGGGCCTGCCCACGAACGCGAATTTGTCGCGGATGTGTATTTAAACCGCGAGCAGCTCGGTCAAGGCGTCGGCCGTTCCAAAAAAGAAGCGGAGCAGCATGCGGCAGCGAAGGCGCTCAAAGCATTGCGGGTACCGCATCAATAACCGGCGGAACACGTCCGGCACCAGCAGCGCAAGCGGTCAGAGCCGTTTGCGCTGTTTTTGGTATGCCGGGAGGCTTGGCTTCCGATTTGCCCCTTTGGACACTCACCCGCAGCTGCGGAGTATGGTACAATAGGCAAAAAAGGGTGGCGCTGTCAACACATGCGGCACGCTCTGCGGTGGATAAAAATAAGGCCGGATCGGCCTTGGTCTGGCCAACTGCGGGATGTATCCCCTATGAGCGGCGCACAAGCTCAGCGGTCAATTTGAAAATTTTGTGAAGTTCAGGATAGGTGAGGCTATTGTTTCTGAAGCGACTGGAATTGTCCGGCTTCAAATCGTTTGCGGATAAAACGGATCTCGAATTTGTGCAGGGCATCACGGCCGTTGTCGGTCCGAACGGGAGCGGGAAAAGCAACATTTCCGACGGCATCCGCTGGGTGCTTGGCGAGCAGAGCGCGCGTTCCTTGCGCGGCGGCAAGATGGAAGATATCATTTTTGCCGGCAGCGATGCGCGGAAAGCGGTGAACTTCGGGGAAGTGTCGCTCACGCTGGACAATACGGACAGCTCGTTGTCGCTCGATTTTAATGAGGTGACCGTCACACGGCGCGTCCACCGCAGCGGGGAAAGCGAGTATTTTATCAACAAGCAGCCATGCCGTCTCAAAGATATTACCGAGCTGTTCATGGATACGGGCATCGGCAAGGAAGCTTATTCGATCATCGGGCAAGGCCGGATCGAGGAAATTTTAAGCACCAAGTCGGAGGACCGCCGCGGCATTTTTGAAGAGGCGTCCGGTATCGTCAAATATAAGTCGCGCAAAAAAGAGACCGAGAAAAAGCTGGATGAGACGGAGCAAAATTTGCTGCGGATCCACGACCTCGTCTCCGAGCTGGAAGACCAGCTCGGGCCGCTCCGCATTCAATCGGAGAAGGCCGTGCGTTTTAAAGAACTGAAGGAGCTTTTGAAAAAAAGCGAAATTTCAGTGTATGTGTATCAGATCGAACAGGTGCATGCGGCTTGGAAAGAAGCCGGCGAGAAGCTGAAGCAGCTGGAGACGGAGCAGATCGCGCTCTCCAGCGTCGTCAGCTTGCACGATGCGCAGTTGGAGCAGCACCGGCTCGAAACACGCCGGCTTGAGGAAGAGGTGGAACGCCTGCAGGCGCATCTGCTTGTTTTGAGCGAGGAGTTCGAGAAATGCGAAGGGCAAGGCGAAGTGTTGAAGGAGCGGAAAAAGAACTATGCCGCAAACCGTCAGCAGCTTGTGCAGACCGTCGAACATCAAGAACGCCGGCTTGTCGAGAAAAAAACGGATATCGAACAGTTCCGCGGCAAAGTGACCGAAATCAGCGCCGAGCTGAAGCAATATCAAGCGAAGCTAACGGCCGAAGAAGAGCGGCTGAAGGGCGTTTACGGCGGGATCAGCAGTGACGCGGAGGATGTGCTGAAGAGCGAGCTGCTGGATAAGCTGAACCAGATGGCGCAGGCCCGCAATGAAGCGCGTTATGCCGAGCAGCAGCTCGAGAGCCTCAGCCGCCGGCTGGAGCGTCTGGAAGAAGAGCGCGGCAAATGGCAGGAGCAGCATGATCGGATTGCGCAGCGCAAACGCGAGCTGACCGGCAAGCTGGAGAAGGCGGTCAAGGACATCGAGCTGGTCCGCAACCAGTATCTTGATGCGTCGGAAAACTTAAGGGACAAGCAAGCGCTGCTCGAGGAATCGACAGGCACGGTGCGCAAATGGGAGCAGAAGCTGCAGGCGCTCATCTCCCGCCGCGACACGATGCGCGAGATGGCCAACGATTACGACGGCTTTATTCTTGGGGTCAAAGAGGTGCTGAAGGCGAAAAACCGCCGTGAGCTGCACGGCATTCACGGCGCGGTCGCCGAACTGGTGAAAGTGCCCGCCGAATATGAGACGGCGATGGAGACGGCGCTTGGCGGCGCATTGCAGCACGTCGTCGTCAATAACGAAGCTAACGGCCGGGAAGCGATCGCTTTTCTGAAAAAGCGCCAGCTTGGCCGCGCCACCTTCCTGCCGCTCGACGTCATCCGCGGCCGGGCCGTAGCCGAACATGAAAAGAAGCAGGTGACGGCTGCGCCGGGATTTATCGGCATTGCCGTGGACCTGGTGAAATATGATGAGCAATACGAGCAAATCGTGTCCAGCTTGCTCGGCAACGTCATTATTGCCTCTACCTTGGAGGATGCGAACCGGATCGCGGCCAAAGTGCAGTACAGGTACCGCGTCGTGACGCTGGAGGGCGACGTCGTCAACCCTGGCGGTTCGATGACCGGGGGCAGCCAGCAGCAGAAGAAAACAAGTCTGCTCAGCCGCCAGCGGCAAATCGAAGAGATGGACAAGGAGATTGCCGTGTCCGAATCACAGCTGCGCCAGCTTAAGGAAAAATCCGAGCAGGTGCGCAAAGAAATTGCCGCGGCGACAAGCACGCTGGAACAATTGCGCCAAACCGGCGAGCAGAAGCGGATCGAAGAGCAGCAAATCCGCGCCGAGCTGAATCCGCTTGCCGCGGAAACAAAGCAGACGGAGGAGCAGCTGGCGTTATACAGCCAGGACGGCACCTCGCTTGCCGCGGAATGCCGCGATTATGAGGCGCGCAAGGTGAATGCCGCCGCCCAGCTGGAACTGCTGCAGCAGGAGGAAGCGGCGCTGCAACTGGCGATCCGCAATGCCGAGTCGGCGCGTAAAGCGAACGAATCGGCCAAGGAAGAGCTGCAGATGCAGCTGACCGATTTGAAAATCAAGGTCGCCTCGCTTTCGCAGGAAAGGCAATCGCTGTTCGATCAGCAGCAGCGGATGGCCGGAGAGCTTGCCGTAGCCGAGCAGGAGCTCGCCGCCAATCTGGGCATGCTGGCGCAGCTGGAGAGCGACATCGAGCGTCAAGAGCTGGACATCGTGCGTCAGACCGAACAGTTGAACGATCTTGCGCTTAAGAAACAGGAATGCGCCGAGCAGCTCGATTTAAGGCGGGCGGATCGCGCCAAATGGCAGCAGCAGCTGGAGCACGAGGAGAACAAAACCCGCGAGCAGCGCACCCAACTGAAATCGGTGGAGGAACAGATGCACCAGACGGAGGTGCGGGTGAACCGGCTTGACGTGGAGCTGGAAAACTGGCTGAAGAAGCTGTCCGACGACTATGAGATGAGCTTCGAGCTGGCGCGGCAGCGTTATCCGGTACCGGACGACGTGCCGGCGGCGCAGCAGCATGTGAAGGAAATTCGCCGCGAGATTACGCTGCTGGGCGACGTCAACTTGGGCGCTATTGAAGAATACCAGCGTGTCGGCGAGCGGTACCAGTTTTTGAGCGAGCAGAAAAACGACCTGATCGAGGCGAAAACGGCCTTGTACCAGGTAATCCGCGAAATGGAAGAGGAAATGTCCAAACGGTTCAAGACGACGTTTGACGCCATCCGTTCGCATTTCGCCAACGTGTTCGCCAAACTGTTCGGCGGCGGCCGCGCCGATCTGATCTTGTCCGAACCGGACCAGATGCTGAATACCGGGATCGAAATCGTTGCGCAGCCCCCGGGCAAAAAGCTGCAAAATTTGCAGCTCCTGTCGGGCGGAGAACGCGCGCTGACGGCGATGGCGCTGCTGTTCTCGATTTTGCACGTTAAGCCGGTGCCGTTCTGCGTGCTTGACGAGGTGGAAGCGGCGCTCGACGAAGCAAACGTGGCGCGGTTTGCCGCTTATTTGCGGGAGTTTTCGCAACAAACGCAGTTTATCGTCGTCACCCACCGCAAAGGCACGATGGAGGAAGCGGACGTGCTGTACGGCGTCACGATGCAGGAAGGCGGCGTATCCAAGCTGGTGTCCGTCCGTCTGGAGGACGATGAAGCGGTTATCGCTTAATGCTAAAGTAGATATACATGAATAGTGGTTGTTCAACAAGTTGTTCCGGGCACAAGAGGCCCGGCACGGCTGTCCGGCGCGAAACGGCGCATCGTCTTTTTCGGGACAGGCAATTTTTCGCGGCGGCGGCAAGCGGCTTTTTGGACGTGTGTGATTATAAGGCGAGGGGTCGGTCCGATGAGTTTTTTTAAACGATTGGCAGAAAGTATTTCGTCCAAAGCGGAAGCGGTGACAAGCAAGTTCAAGGACGGTTTGTCCAAAACGCGGGACGCGCTGGTCGGCAGCGTGGAGGATTTGTTCTCGCGGCGCAAAAAAATCGATGAGGAATTTTACGAAGAGCTTGAGGAAATTTTGATTGGCGCCGATGTTGGCGTCAATACGGTGCTGAAGCTGATCGATGAGCTGCGCGCCGAAGTGAAAAAGCGCAAAATCGAAGATCCGAAGGAGCTGCGTCCCGTTTTATCGGAGAAGCTCATCTTGCTGCTGAAAGGCGACGAGAATGCCTCGCTGAAGATGGCGGAGCAGGGGCTCACGGTCATTTTGTTTGTTGGCGTCAACGGCGTCGGCAAAACGACAACGATCGGCAAGATGGCCCATATGTTCAAATCGCAGGGCAAAAAAGTGCTCTTGGCCGCGGGAGATACCTTCCGCGCGGGTGCGATCGAGCAGCTTGAGGAATGGGGCCGCCGGGCCGGCGTCGACGTCATTAAGCAGCAAGCGGGCTCCGACCCCGCAGCGGTAATGTTTGACGCGCTGCAGGCGGCTCGCAGCCGCGGCGCGGACATTCTGCTGTGCGATACGGCGGGACGTCTGCAGAATAAAGTGAACCTGATGGAAGAGCTGAACAAGATTTACCGCGTCATCCGCCGGGAAGTGCCGGAAGCGCCGCATGAGGTGCTGCTCGTGCTGGACGGAACGACCGGACAAAATGCGCTGAATCAGGCCAAGCTGTTCGACGAGAAATCCGGCCTGAGCGGCCTTGTGCTGACGAAGCTGGACAGCACGGCGAAGGGCGGCATCGTCGTAGCGATCCGCCAGGAGCTGAAGCTGCCGGTGAAATACGTAGGTCTGGGCGAAAAAATGGACGATCTGCAGCCGTTTGACTCCGAGCAATTCGTACATGCGCTGTTCGCCGACCTGATCCAGCAAGAAAAAGATGGCGAGGCGCAATAAGTGACGAGCAGGCAATCGCAACCTCTGACAAGGTCTTGCGCTTGACATCGTTTTGAAAATCGCCTATGATAAACAATGTTGCTGTAAAGTGTTTGACCTTAACGGAGGTGAGCGCCGTGACCGAACCGCTGATCGAATCGGAAGCGCTGGAGAAGACGAACCGGATCAATCTGCTGTTCGATTTTTACGAAGCGCTGCTCACGGAGAAGCAGCAAATGTTTTTGAAGGCTTATTTTCATGACGATTACACGCTCGGAGAAATTGCCGCCGAGTTTCAAATAAGTAGACAAGCGGTGTTTGAACATATTAAACGGGCAGAACAATCCTTGATGGACTACGAACATAAGCTGCAGCTGCTGGAGAAACATGAACGCCGGCTGGCTGCGTCACGCGAGATCGGGAAGTTGCTTGAAGATGCGGGGCCCGCCTTAAGCCGGCAGGTGAACAGCTTGCTGGACCGCATGCTGGATTAAGGGAACTGCTTTCCCGGAACAATGATTGGCTTACCGAAAATCAAGCTATAGCGTACGGAAAGAGGTGAGCGGATATGGCATTTGAAGGATTGGCCACCAGGCTGCAAAGCGTATTCAGCAAGCTGAGAGGCAAGGGCAAGCTGACGGAAGACGACGTCAACGAAGCGCTGCGCGAAGTGAGGCTTGCCCTCCTGGAAGCGGACGTTAACTTTAAGGTCGTTAAAGATTTTGTAGCGAAGGTAAGAGAGAAAGCGATTGGCCAGGAAGTGCTGCAAAGCTTCACACCGGCGATGGTTGTTGTTGATATCGTCAACAAAGAGCTGACCGAATTGATGGGCGGCACGCAAAGCAAGCTGGCCCGCTCCAACCGGCCGCCGACGGTCATTATGATGGCCGGTCTGCAAGGCGCGGGTAAAACGACGACCAGCGGCAAGTTAGCCAAAATGCTGCAGCAGCAAAATCACCGCCCGCTGCTGGCGGCGGCGGATATTTACCGCCCTGCGGCGATCAAGCAGCTGCAAGTGCTTGGCGAACAGCTGAAAGTTCCGGTGTTTACACTAGGCGACCAGATCAGCCCTGTGGAAATCGCCAAATCGGCGTGGCAGCACGCCAAGGAGAACGGAAACGACTATTTGATTATCGATACGGCGGGCCGCTTGCATATTGATGAAGCGCTGATGGAAGAGCTGCGCAACATCGCGGCCGAAGTGAAGCCCGACGAGATTTTGTTTGTAGTCGATTCGATGACCGGTCAAGAAGCGGTTAATGTCGCGGAAAGCTTCCACAAGCAGCTTGAGCTGACGGGCGTTGTGCTGACCAAGATGGACAGCGATACGCGCGGCGGCGCGGCGCTTTCGGTTAAAGCCGTAACCGGCTGCCCGATCAAGTTTGTGGCGACCGGCGAGAAGCTTGATGCGCTGGAGCCGTTTTATCCGGACCGGATGGCTTCGCGGATTCTTGGCATGGGCGACATGCTTACGCTCATTGAGAAGGCGCAATCGGCGATTGATGCCGACAAAGCTAAGGAAATGGAGCGCAAGATGCGTTCCGCGGAATTCACGTTTGACGACTTCCTGGAGCAGATGGAGCAGGTGAAGAAATTAGGCCCGCTCGATCAGATTCTCGACATGCTGCCGGGCGCGAACAAGATGAAGGGCATTAAGGACGTCAAGGTGGACGACAAGCAGATGGGCCGCGTGGCGGCGATCGTGAAGTCGATGACCAAGGAAGAACGGGCGAACCCGGATATGCTGTCGCTGAACCGCCGCAAACGTTTGGCCGCAGGCAGCGGCAATTCGCTGAACGACGTCAACCGCTTCATCAAGCAATTCGAGGAAATGCGCAAGATGATGAAGCAGCTTTCCGGCATGATGGGCCCGAAAGGGCAAAAGATGATGAAAAACATGAAGGGCAAACTCGGCAAGGGGATGCGCTTCCCGTTCTAAATAGCCGTTTATTCTATGTAGGAGGTGATTACACATGGCAACACGTATTCGTTTAAAGCGTATGGGCGCTCATAAAGCTCCTTTCTACCGTGTCGTGGTTTCGGATTCCCGTTCCCCGCGTGACGGCCGTTTTATCGAGGAAATTGGTACTTATAATCCGGTTGCAGAACCGGCTATAGTAAATATCGATGAAGAAAAAGCTCTGCAATGGCTGCAAACCGGTGCGCAAGCATCCGATACAGTACGCAGCTTGTTCAGCAAAGCAGGCATCATGAAGAAATTTCACGAGTCCAAGCTTCAAAAGTAATCTCCGCGTAAAGGAGTTATGATTGGGTGAAAGATTTAATAACTGTTATCGCTCAGGCGTTGGTCGATCATCCCGAGGAAGTTCGCGTAGCGTCTCGTGAAAATGAACGCGAAATCACGTTCGAGCTCTCCGTGCATCCTGACGACATGGGCAAAATTATCGGCAAGCAGGGCCGGATTGCCAAAGCGCTGCGCACTGTTGTCACTTCTGCCGCCGTCAAGGAAACGAAGCGCGTGAACGTTGAAATTGTTTCGTAAATGGGCTATGCTAGGAAGGGTTAGGACTGTTTATGGTCCTAACCCTTTTTTGTCGTAACGATTTATTCGGCGCAGGCCGCAATGTTGGAGGTACAATAACCCTATGAGCGACAAGCTGTATACGGTAGGAAAGCTGGTCAATACACACGGGATCCGCGGAGAAATTAAAATCGTTTCGCAAACCGATTTTCCCGATCTTCGTTTTGCCAAGGGCAGCGAACTGATTTTGCTCGATCCCGATAAACATACCCAGATGCCCGTGGTCGTGGAATCGTCGCGTGAGCACAAAGGCATGTTTATCGTCAAGCTGAAAAGCTACAACGACATCAACGATGTGGAGAAGTATAAAGGCTGGCTGGTAAAAGTAGCCGAAGAGCATCTTGCCGATTTGGACGAGGACGAATATTATTACCATGAAATTATCGGCTGTCTCGTTGTCACCGACGAAGAGCAGGAACTCGGCGAGATTACGGAAATTTTATCGCCGGGCGCCAACGATGTGTGGGTCGTTAAGTTGAAGAACGGGAAGCAGGCGCTTCTGCCGGTCATCGACGAAGTGATTTTGGATGTGGATGTCGAGGCCAAAACAGTCCGGGTTCATATCATGGAAGGTTTGCTTGATTGATGAGAATTGATGTGCTGACTTTGTTTCCGGCGATGTTTGACGGCGTGTTTAATGCCAGCATTTTGGGCAAGGCGCGGGAGAAGGGCATTGTTTCGCTGCATACGGTCAATTTTCGCGATTACGCGAACAACAAGCATAATACGGTCGACGATTACCCTTACGGCGGCGGCGGCGGCATGGTGCTCAAAGCGGAGCCTATATTTTCTGCGGTTGAGGATATACTGAATAAGAAGGAAAAGCCGAGAATTATTTTGATGTGCCCCCAAGGGGAGCCGTTCTCGCAAAAAAAAGCGGAAGAGCTGGCCGGCGAGAGCCATCTGATCTTCATATGCGGCCATTATGAAGGTTATGACGAACGGATCCGCGAGCATCTGGTGACCGATGAGCTGTCGATCGGCGATTACGTGCTGACCGGCGGCGAGCTGCCGGCGATGGTCGTTATCGACAGCGTCGTCAGGCTGCTGCCCGGTGTGCTCGGCAATGAACTGTCGGCTGTCACCGACTCGTTCAGCACCGGATTGCTCGAATATCCGCATTATACCCGGCCCGTCAAGTTTCGGGATTGGGAAGTGCCGGAGGTGCTGTTGTCCGGGCATCACGACAATGTCGCCAAATGGCGCAAGAGACAGTCTTTGCTCCGTACGCTCAGGAAACGCCCCGAGCTGCTGGAGTCGTATCCGTTAACCCCCGAAGAACGGAAATGGCTGGAGCAGCAAAGAGCCGAAATGGACGAGCAGAGCCATACATAAGTTACTGTTGTAATCAGCTCCTGACTATGGTAATATATCTACTGTTGTGGTTTTTGTTGAATAAGGTGGTCCTCTACGCATAACAACGGAAGATGCAGACAGCTAGGGCGGAATGAACACCTGATGGAAGGAGGAATTCTACATGAGTTTGATTATCCAGGAAATTACGAAAGAACAGCTTCGCCAAGTTCCAAACTTTCGTCCCGGCGACACGTTGAAAGTACACGTTAAAGTTGTCGAGGGTACACGCGAACGGATCCAGCTGTTTGAAGGTGTTGTTATTAAACGCCGCGGTGGCGGAATCAGCGAAACGTTTACAGTAAGAAAAATTTCTTACGGCGTTGGCGTTGAAAGAACGTTCCCGCTTCACACTCCGAAGATTGAAAAGATTGAAGTGGCTCGCCGCGGTAAAGTACGTCGCGCGAAACTCTACTATCTGCGTGGTCTTCGCGGTAAAGCAGCAAGAATTCAAGAAATTCGATAAAACCAACGGGGGCTTGATTTCAAGCCCCTTTTCGTTTTTTCTTAAACCTTTTTTGGAAAGGCAGAGGACTGCATGGACCAGGAACAATCGGTGGAAAACGTAGAAAACAAGCAAAGCCCCGTAAAAAACGAAGCGTGGGAATGGATTAAAGCGCTGCTGATCGCTGCCGCACTTGTGTTTTTGATTCGCTGGTTGATTTTTGCACCGTTTATTGTGGAAGGTCCTTCCATGGAGCCTAACTTCTATACAAGCGAACGGCTCATCGTCAATAAAATCATTTATTCGTTGCGCAAGCCCGAGCGAGGCGAAGTGATCGTCTTCCATGCCACAAAAGAAAAAGATTACATAAAACGGGTTATCGCTCTGCCGGGCGAAACCATCAAAGTCGACGGCGACAAAGTGTACGTGAACGGCACCCAGCTCGACGAAACCTACTTAAAGCAAGCGCTTGACAAAGCGGCCAAAGAAGGCCATCCCTACAACATGAGAAATTTTGCGGAAAAGACCGTGCCGGAAGGTACGATTTTCGTCATGGGGGACAACCGTTCCAACAGCGCGGACAGCCGCGACATCGGGTTTATCAAATACGAGCAGGTTGTCGGCCGAGCCGATCTGATTTTCTGGCCGTTCGGCAAAATGGGTTTGGTGCATTTTAAATAAACCTTTAGTAAAATGGCTTCAGTAAAGACACATAAGGAACGTGATGGTATGGCAATTCAGTGGTTTCCCGGGCATATGACCCGCGCGAGACGGCAAATTCAGGAGAAGCTGAAGCTGATTGACGTCGTTATCGAGCTGTTGGATGCGCGGATTCCGCTATCCAGCAGAAATCCGATGATCGATGAGATTTTGCAGGGCAAGCCGCGGCTTATCGTGCTTAATAAAGCGGATTTGGCCGATCCCGAGGTGACGGCGCAGTGGCAGCGTTATTTTGAACAGGACGGGCTGCGCACGCTGCCGATCGATGCGAACTCCGGGTACCAAGTCAATCAAATTATTCCCCGCTGCAAAGAGCTGTGGGCGGATAAAATCGAAGCCCAGCTGCGCAAAGGGATCAACCCGCGCGCCATTCGGGCGCTGATTGTCGGCATCCCGAACGTCGGGAAGTCAACGCTGATCAACCGGTTGGCAGGCAAGCGGATCGCGGCGGTCGGGGACAAACCCGGCGTGACGAAAGCGCAGCAGTGGATCAAGGTCGGCGAAGAAATGCAGCTGCTGGATACGCCGGGCATTTTGTGGCCGAAGTTCGAGGATCAGAATGTCGGCTTCCGGCTTGCCGCAACGGGGGCTATTAAAGAAGAGATTTTGCACGTGGACGATATTGCCTTGTTTGCGCTCCGTTATTTGATTGAGCATTACGGGGATGCGATGAAAGAGCGGTTTGGGCTAAGCCAGCTGCCTCCGGACGGTACGGACACCGACGAAGTGGTGAAAGTGATGGAGGAGATCGGGCGCAAACGCGGAGCTTTGCTTGGCGGCGGCCGTGTCGATTACGAGAAGGCGGCGCTGACGATTTTACGTGAGCTGCGGGCCGGCAAGCTGGGCCGCATCAGCTTCGAAGCGCCGGAGTCGGTAGCTGCGAAGTTATGAGCCGGGAAGGCAACAAAAGGATACGCCACTTTGCTCCACAAGGAGCTTAAGGTGGCGTTTTTTTGTGCGGTCGGCGGTACGTGCATACAGCGAACTGTACATTGGAGGCAGTATGCGGTGGTCGGTGCGAAAAGGGGACGTGGAGTATTGCCGGTATCAGGTTTGTGCTGATTGCGGCCATGAGACGCGCAGGCGGAAGATCATCCTATCCTGCCCAAGGCAGTGCTGCTGCGAGCAGCCGCTTGAAAGCACAGTCACACCTCAAGCGGGATCGTGCTATAATAAATGGACAAGTTCGCCGGAACGTGCAAAAATTGGGGGAAGCGGGATGCTGGATTACGAACGCGGATTATGGGAACAAGGATATACAAGTATTGCCGGAGTGGATGAGGTAGGAAGAGGTTGCTTGTTCGGCGATGTGGTGGCTGCAGCGGTCATATTACCGAAAGGGCTTATCATCGAAGATATCAACGATTCGAAAAAGCTGAGCGAGAAAAAAAGAGAGCAGCTGTTCGAGGAGATTACGGCGCAAGCGTTATGTATCGGTGTCGGAATTGTCGATGTGCCCACGATCGAGCGGATTAATATCAAGCAGGCATCGCGGCTTGCGATGAAGCAAGCAGTGGATCAGCTTAGCGTGCCGCCGGACTACTTGCTGGTCGATGCGGAGAAGGTTGACGTGCCGATTCGCCAGCTGGCCGTCATTCACGGCGATGCGCTGAGTCAATCGATCGCCGCCGCGTCGATTATCGCCAAAGTCACACGCGACCGGATGTGCCGGCAGTGGGATGACGAATACCCGGGTTACGGTATTGCGCTGCATAAGGGGTACGCTACCAAGCTGCACCGTGAGCGCATCGTCGAGTTAGGGCCGTCGCCGCTGCACCGGAAAACGTTTTTAGGTAAAATTTTATATGAACAGCAGGATTTGTTTGAGTTGTAAAGTTTGCCTGCTAGGATTCCGATATTACATACATAGCTGATAATGCCCGTACGAACGATGAATACACACGAAGGGAGGAGCTTCCATGAATATCAGCGGTTTAATTAAAAATATGCTGGGTGATTTGCAAATATCCGACCCGAAGACGCTGGAGCTGAAAGTGGGCCAAATTGTGAAGGGCGTTGTGCTGCAGCTGCTTTCCGAACAGGATGCAATTGTCAACATTGGCGGGGTGCAGGTGCGCGCCAGGCTCGAAACCCCGCTCAAGCAAGGCGATGTAACGATGCTGCAGGTTCAGCCGGAATCCGCTTCCGGTCAAGTGATGCTGAAGCCGCTGCAATCGTCCGGCGTGCAAATTGCCGATGATTCGCTTGCCCAGCTCGTGAAGGAATTCGGCATGAAGGATAACCCGGAAGCCCGGCAAACGCTGCAGCTGCTGCATCAGTCGGGCGTGCCGCTGACCAAAGATACGGCGCAGCAGTTTGTTCAGGTCCAATCGCAACGGCCGGACCAAGCGCCGAAGGAAGAATGGAGTCAAGCTGCTGTCGTTGCCGCACAGAAGGGGCTGCCGCTGACGAAGGATACAGTGCAGGCGGTCAGACAGTCGTTATTTGGGCAGCCGCTGCACGATACACTAAACCGGCTTTCCGATCAGGTTGGCGAGCTGCTGAAAGGGGACGGGGGGCTACCTGCGGAAACGAAGGAGCAGCTGCAAAAACTCCAGCTCCAGCTGAACGCTGTGCGCGCTGCGGCTCTGCCGTTGGCGGAAGGAGGGAGCACCGGGCAGAAACCGGATGCGGCGCAGGCTTCCGGTGATCCGCAAGCTTTAGCGTCACCGGCTCAGACCTCGGGCAAACAGCCGCAGGAAGCGGCTAAACCGACGGTAAGCCCGTCCAATCCGCAGATCGGCGGGCAACCTCAGCAGGCGTCCGTTCAGGGCCAATTGCCGCCGCAAGACCCTAAAGCGATGCCGGCGGCTCAACCTGCGGCCGCTTCATCGGCTCAGCAGGCTGCGGAAACGGCTGCAAGAGGCAGCATGCAGGAATCGGCCGCCGCCAAGCCGCCGCTCTCTGAGTCCGCGCCGCCGCCAAGACAGTCGGGCGCCGCTGCGGCTGAGCATCAGACGCGCCCGGCAAGGCCGGATACCCCGGCAGGACAAGAGTCTGCAAATGCGGGCGGAGGGAAGACAAACGCCGATAACGCGGAACGTGCGGCGCAGAGTCCGGTTAAAAACGACACCAATACGTCCGATTTTACTCAGCGCACGGCGGCTCGAGGTACGGACTCGGCAGCGGATGGGAACGGCGAACATGCGGTATTCCGCCTGCTGAAGGCGATGGGGCTTGATCATGAACGGCAAATTAATGGACTGCCTGCCAGGAGTGCGGCGGAAACACGTACGCAGCAGGCGGAATCGGGCAGCCTTAGCGCTCAAACGGCCTCCGCGAACGATGGTGTGCCAGACCCTTTCAAAACCGTTGAAACGCCCAGAAATGCCGCGGATGCGCTTCGCAGCGCAGAGACGCTGAAGGGGATGCTGCTGCAGCTTGCCAATTCCGACGATGTGCCCCCGGCTTTAAAAGAAACCGCGCAGCAGGCTGTTCAGCAAATTACCGGCCAGCAGCTGATGCTTACGGGCGATAGAGCAGGCGTGTTCACAAGCATGACGATGTTTCTGCCGCTGCTTGGGCCTGGAGGGCAGCAGACGGCCGCTATCCATATTCAATCGCGCAAAGGGCCGCGTGGCGAGCTGGATGCGGGCAATTGCCGGCTTGTTTTTGATCTGAAGATGAAAGAAATGGGCGATACGCTGGTTGATGTGCAGGTGGTTGACCGCATTGTCAGCCTTAATGTTCATAACAATCACCCGATTGTCGCGCAGCTGTTGGAATCGCACCGTGAGGAAATTGCCGCCGGGATGGCGAGAATCGGCTATCAGTTTATATCGCTAAAATGCAGCCAGTACCCCGAAAGGTTGTCCGAATTGGACGGAAAAGGCGGCAAATCGGGCGGGGATGGCGGCAGGGGAGCTGTCAATGAGCAGCTGAGAGCGCTGTACAGCCCGAAAACGTACAAAGGTGTGGATATTAAAGTATGAGCGACAAACCTTCATCCATCAAAAAAGCGGTCGCTCTGAAATATGCTCCCGGGCAAAGCGGCGCGCCAGTGCTTGTCGCCAAGGGGAAAGGCGCTATTGCCGAAACGATTTTGAAAAAAGCCGAGGAGCATGGCGTACCTGTTCAGGAGGATGCATCGCTGGTTGAGGTGCTTTCCAAGCTCGACATCGAGCAGGAGATCCCGCCTGAGCTGTATTCGCTTGTGGCCGAGGTGCTCAGCTTTATTTACCGCTCCGATCGCCGTGTGAAAGAGGTAAGGAATTCAGATGGAAACCAGCAAGCGAAATAACCGCCCAGACGGCAGAAAGCAGCTGGGCTCACAAGGCGAGCAACTGGCGGCCCGATATCTTACAGAGCAGGGTTATACTCTTCTGACACAAAATTGGCGCTGCCGCACGGGAGAAATCGACCTGGTTGCCGAAGACGGTGAAGTGATCGTCTTTGTTGAAGTGCGGACAAGGAAAGCAACCGGCCGCTTCGGAACGGCGCAGGAATCGGTCGATTACAGGAAGCGGCGGCAAGTAACGGAAACCGCCCAAGTTTTCCTGCTGCAGCGCGGATTGCAGGAGAAGCAGATCCGTTTTGATGTGATCGCGATTCACATGCAGGACATTCAGCAGGCGCCAGGCGAGATTGCCGACGGCCACCGGTTGGAGCATATCGTCAATGCGTTCTGACTTGTATTTCCGTCATCAGATGACAGGTCAGTGGGGACCGTTGTCCCCGCTTTTTTGTCCGGGTTCATTGCCGATGGGCTTCAACTGACAAATCAACAATTTTTTAGCGGATAAAGGTGGGGCTTACCATGATGAAATGTCCGAACTGCGGCGCGAAGATGACCGAGCTTACCATTCAACACTGTGCAAAATGCGGAAGATCCATGAAAGAGAAAGTGGCTGAAACCTTTGATCTGCTTGCCGAACTTGTCGAGAAGGCGCTTAAACAGGAACTGGAAATGCGGAGGAGAAGCAGGCTTTAAGGCCGTTCTTAAGGGGATTGTCTGCAAGCCAAGAAAGGCGATAGAGTGAGTTTGGCCGGGAATAAGCCTGAAGTCACGAGGGCGACAGTTGAAAACCGTTTTGCATTTTCATATCCATCCTACAGCGGAAAGGTTAGGGAGCTTCATGCCAACAGATTTCTTTATTTCAGACCATCATTTTGGCCACAAAAATATGATCGATTTTGAATCCAGGCCTTTTTCAAATGTGGAAGAAATGACATCCGAGATGATTGCCGCCTGGAATTCCGTTGTGGGAAATGAGGACAAGGTGTTCCATCTGGGCGATTTCTCGTTTCTAAACCAGGAAAAAACAAAAGAAATTGTAAGCAGCCTTAACGGTTACAAATTTCTCATATTGGGCAATCACGATCGAGGCAGGACCAGAAGCTGGTGGCTGGATGCCGGATTTCACGAAGTGAGTGAGCATCCGATTATTTATAAACACTTTTTCTTTCTGAGTCACGAGCCGATGTATATGAATAAACATATGCCTTATGTTAATGTTCATGGCCATATTCACGGCCAAAAGTATGAAGGTAAAAGTTATTTTAATGTGTGTGTGGAGCATTGGGCCTACAAGCCGGTGACTTTTGAACAAATCCGCGATAGCGTTGTAGTTAGCGAGGAGCAGGCTTAAGGTGTAATTCCTGGTAGTCGTGGAACCGTAGAGAACGGCATGGGGAGGTCCATCCATAGACTGAGTACGCGACATGGCGGAGACGCTAACCGCGATCCAGTGGGGTTCGACCGACCGCCGCGCAGTGCCGCAACGTGCGTTTGGGATTGGCGCGTTGGAAACGGAAAAAAATAAGGTCAGCCAGAACTCTCTGGCTGACCTTGGGATACTACCATTTGGCGTTCGAAAGCTGCTGTTCGGCGATTTGTACCAATCTCTTCGTAATATGTCCGCCAATTGCCCCGGCATCGCGTGTAGCCAGGTTGCCGTTGTAACCAGTAGGAGACAACTGAATACCTAACTCTTGGGCTACTTCATACTTCATTTGATTCAGTGCTGCTTGAGCTTGTTGAACGACTAATGTGTTGTTGGCCATGTGGTAATCACTCCTTTATTTGGTGTACCTATAGTATTGGAAAATAACTTTTGCGTATTCATGGTAAATTTACGGAAATATCGGCTGCTGTTGTAAATAAGCCGAATCGGGCCGCGCTGCCTAATGAGCCGTTTTTTTGTCTAAGGTCCGATACTGCAGCGCTTCGGCGACATGCGGGGCGGCGATGGATGCGCATCCTTCCAAGTCGGCGATTGTTCTGGCGATTTTCAGTATCCGGTCGTGGGATCTGACACTTAAACCCAAGGCGTCGAATGAGGCGCCAAGCAGTTGTTCGGCGGCTCTGTCCAGGCGGCAGAACTCCCGCAGCAGACGGCCTGACAACTCGCTGTTGTACCTTATTTTCGTCCCGCCAAAACGATCAAGCTGCGCCTTGCGCGCACGCCCGATCGTTTCTTTCATTTCCGCCGAGGACAGCTGCTGCTCCGTGGTGGAGAAGGCGGCATATTCCACACGCGGCACTTCGGCATGAAGATCGATCCGGTCAAGCAGCGGCCCCGATATGCGGCTGCGGTAATGGTCGATCTTATGCGGACTGCAATGGCAGGCCGTTCCCGCCCCGTCCGTGCCGAGGAAACCGCAAGGGCAGGGGTTCATCGATGCCGCGAGCAGAAATTGCGCGGGGAACGTGTATACTGCGCGCGCTCGACCGATCGTGACATGTCTGTCCTCCAGCGGCTGTCTTAACACCTCCAGCACATTGCGCTGGAATTCGGGGAGCTCGTCCAAAAATAATACGCCGCGATGGGCGAGGCTCGCTTCCCCCGGCTTAGGAATCGATCCTCCGCCGATGAGCCCGGCAGGCGAGATGGTGTGATGCGGGGCGCGAAACGGGCGGCTGCGGATCAGCGAACTGCCGCCCCCCAGCTTGCCCGAAGCGCTGTAGATTCGCGTGACCTCAAGCGCTTCATATTCGCTCATATCGGGCAAGATGGTCGGCAAACGGCGGATCAGCATCGTTTTTCCCGTGCCTGGCGGGCCGATAAACAGCACATTGTGCATACCGGCAGCACATATCATCAGGACCCGTTTGGCCTGCTGCTGGCCGCAAACATCGGCGTAATCCTCCGTACCCGGTTGTTCCTCCGTCATCATGCCAAAGCTGAAATCATGCACATCATTAACGGTGTTAAATATGATCTTTTTATCTTTTAACTCGCTCAAATTGGCGATAGGACAAACATGAATGCCTTCGATCAGATGCGCTTCCGGGGCGTTTTGCCGGGGCAGCACAATGTGGGTGATGCCGACTTGTTTAGCCTTGGCGACCATCGACAATACGCCCGGAACGGGACGAATCGAGCCGTCGAGCGCAAGCTCTCCGAGTATGAGCAAGTTGTGTGGTTCGTCCAGCCGAATTTGTCCGCTGGTCAGCAGGATGCCAACGGCGATCGCCAAGTCGAAGGCGGAGCCTTCCTTCCGTAAATCGGCCGGTGCCAGATTAATCGTGATGCGCTGCAGCGGAAACGTAAACCCGCAATTTTTGATTGCGGAGCGAACGCGCTCGACCGACTCGCGAACGGCGAGGTCCGGCAGTCCGACGATGCTGACTACCGGCAACCCGTTGCTGAGGTCAGTCTCCACCTCGATCATTTTGCCTTCGATTCCGTGCAAGCAAGCGCTGAGCACTTTTCCGTACATCAAAAAACACCTTCTTCCGAATGATTGGTGGACGGATGTAACGCATCCGTATCATTGGGCCAAAGGTGCTTCCTTATCTGCCTGTTATGTTAGCTTTATTTTATCTCACGAGGATGAAAAAAGCAAAACTGGGATATGCTACAAAAAAAGATAAGGAGTGATAACGATGCAGCCAATGCCTTATTTTTGCCCGAATTGCCGCTCCAACCGGGTTAAATTCAGCGTGATTTCAAGTTATTCGCAGAGCTTTATGAAAGATGCTATTTCGGGGGAAGTTCACGAGATGAGCGAACCCGTGCAGATGAGCCAGTCCGAACCAAGCATCGAATGTCTTGTTTGCCATTTTGTGGGAAACGAACTTCGTTTCGTCAAGCAAGCGGAACGCGAGCCGCGGACGCAGTCGGCAGGAAGCCCGACATATCGGTAATGTCTTGCGCACCTTTTTCCTATGAGGAGAGGGTGCGCATTTTTTTGTCTGAACATATTGGATATTATTAGGAGGCGTTCTCAATATTTCCCGAGGAATCAGAAAAAACGCAAAAATACGCCATATTGAAATCGCTTTCAACAAAAAAAGTTCCTTTTGCGGAGAAAAATAGAGGTAACTGTCGAAAAAAAGTGGTACAATAATGGATGTTGTGCAGCGAAGCCGTTGATTATATCAGGGGCTTATCGTTATGCATGCCAAGCTGTGCCTTGTTTGCGGCGAATTCGCATCATATGCGTTTTCGAGCATATAGAAGCTATCACTGATAGGAGGATTTTGCTAAATGAATATCCATGAGTACCAAGGCAAGGAAGTGCTGAGACAGTATGGTGTCAGCGTTCCTCAAGGAAAAGTCGCATTTACGGTAGATGAAGCCGTAGAAGCTGCCAAATCGCTCGGCACCTCCGTCGTTGTCGTCAAAGCGCAAATTCACGCTGGCGGCCGCGGTAAAGCGGGCGGCGTTAAAGTCGCTAAAAATCTGGACGAGGTTCGTACATACGCCCAGGAAATTCTCGGTAAAGTGCTGGTAACGCACCAAACCGGTCCGGAAGGCAAGGAAGTTAAGCGTCTTCTTATCGAGCAAGGCTGCGACATTAAAAAAGAATATTATGTTGGTGTCGTTGTTGACCGCGGCACAGGCCGTGTTGTTATGATGGCGTCCGAAGAAGGCGGCACCGAGATTGAAGAAGTTGCTGCACATACACCTGAAAAAATCTTCAAAGAAGTGATCGATCCTGCGATCGGCCTTCAAGCGTTCCAAGCGCGTAAGCTTGCTTACGCCATCAACATCCCAAGTGAGCTGGTTAACAAAGCCGTTAAATTTATGATCGCTTTGTACACTGCATTTGTGGAAAAGGACTGCTCGATTGCGGAAATCAATCCGCTTGTTGTAACAGGCGACGGCAATGTTATGGCGCTTGACGCCAAATTGAACTTCGATTCCAACGCGCTGTACCGTCATAAAGACATTTTGGAGCTGCGCGACCTGGAAGAAGAAGATGAAAAAGAAATTCAAGCGTCCAAGTTTGACCTCAGCTACATCGCCCTTGACGGTAACATCGGTTGTATGGTTAACGGTGCGGGTCTGGCTATGGCAACGATGGACATTATCAAATATTATGGCGGCGAACCGGCTAACTTCCTTGATGTAGGGGGCGGCGCTACCACGGAGAAAGTAACGGAAGCATTCAAAATCATTTTGGCCGACGAAGCGGTAAAAGGCGTATTCATCAACATTTTCGGCGGCATTATGAAATGTGACGTCATCGCTAATGGCGTAGTCGAAGCGACAAAGCAGCTTGGCCTTGACCGTCCGGTTGTCGTTCGTCTGGAAGGCACTAACGTGGATTTGGGCAAAAAGATTTTGAACGAATCCGGCCTGAATATCGTAGCTGCCGATTCCATGGCGGACGGCGCGCAAAAAATCGTTGCACTCGTGAAGTAATTTTGGCGGCTCAAAACTATAAGGGATGTGAACAATCAATCATGAGTATTTTAGTAGGTAAAAATACAAAGGTCATCACACAAGGGATTACAGGTTCCGTCGGTATGTTCCATACCAAAGGCGGCCTTGATTACGGCACGCAAATGGTTGGCGGCGTAACGCCGGGCAAAGGCGGCACTAACGTTGACATCACTTTGGAAAACGGAACTACCGTTTCGCTCCCTGTATTCAACACCGTTCAAGAAGCGGCTGCAAAAACAGGCGCTACCGTATCCGTAATTTACGTTCCGCCGGCATTTGCCGCTGACGCGATCATGGAAGCTGTAGACGCTGAGCTGGAACTGGCGATCTGTATTACAGAAGGCATTCCGGTTCTCGATATGGTCAAAGTGTCGCGTTACATGGAAGGCAAGAAAACAAGATTGATCGGACCAAACTGCCCTGGCGTCATTACTCCGGGCGAATGCAAAATCGGCATTATGCCGGGTTATATCCATACTCCAGGCCATGTCGGCGTCGTTTCCCGCTCCGGGACGCTCACTTATGAAGCGGTTCACCAGCTGACAACCCGCGGTATCGGCCAATCCTCCGCTGTAGGTATCGGCGGCGACCCTGTCAAAGGTTCGGAATTTATCGATATTTTGAAATTGTTCAACGAAGATCCAGACACCTATGCGGTCATTATGATCGGCGAAATCGGCGGTACGGCGGAAGAAGAAGCGGCTGAATGGATCGCTGCCAACATGACGAAGCCGGTTGTCGGTTTTATCGGCGGTCAAACGGCGCCTCCAGGAAAACGCATGGGCCATGCCGGCGCCATCATCTCCGGCGGCAAAGGAACTGCGGCTGAGAAAGTGGCTACGATGCAGCGTTGCGGCATCAAAGTTGCTCCGACGCCTTCCGAAATGGGCTCCACTTTGGTGGAAGTGCTGACGGAAAAAGGCCTGCTCGACAAATGTATTACCAAAAAATAATAGCTTGATTTTTGGATAGGTAAGCAACCTTTCATGCCCTTGACGGGCAATGGAAGGTTGCTTTTTTTTGTTCCCGTAAGTTGAAAATTTGTTTCTTGATAAAGGAGTGTTATATACTATATGGACAACAGCACCATTTTGCTGCTAATGCACGAAACTGCCGGGGTTGGCTGGAGGACGATCGAACGTATTGTGAGCGTTTGCCCCGATCTGCAGGAGGCTGTTACGTTCCGCCAAAACGAGTGGATCCGGTTGGGAATTTCACCGGATAAGGCGGCGACGATTGAACAGTCACTTTCCAGGACAGACTGGATGGAAAAGCTGGAAAACTATCATCAAGCGGGCATCGGATTTATTACGGCTTTAGACAATTCTTATCCGGAGCGGCTTAAAGAGGCTGCGGAACCGCCGTGGGTGCTCTATTATAAAGGAAACATCGCGCTGATCGGGCGTCCGTGCATAGGGATGGTTGGCACGCGCAATCCGACCGTATACGGTAGAAAAACAGCCGAATCACTCGCAGCCGAGCTCTCCGAGAAGGGAGCATGTGTTGTAAGCGGCGTCGCACGCGGCATTGATGCGTATGCCCACTACGGCGCGTTGCAAGCGAAAGGCGGGACGATCGGCGTGCTCGGTTGCGGTATCGATCAAGTATATCCTGCGGAGAACCGCGAGCTTTACCGGAACATAGAGGAGAGTGGGCTGCTGCTTTCCGAATACGCTCCCGGCATTCGTCCGCTGCCCGGATTGTTTCCGCTGAGAAACCGGATTATCGCGGGACTCAGTCTTGGCATTGTCGTTGTTGAGGCTGCCGAACGCAGCGGTTCGCTGATTACCGCGACCCAGGCGCTTGATGCTTCTCGGGATATTTTCGCCGTACCCGGCCCGATCACGTCGCCGAAAAGCAGCGGCACACTGCAGCTCATCAAGAACGGAGCCAAACTTGTGACTTGCGCCGAAGATATTCTGGAGGAGTATCGGCACTGCATTTCATTTGGGCCAATTGCACATTCTAATGAGAAATCCAGCCAGTCCATTCTCAGCGAAGATGAGCGGAAACTGCTCGGTTTACTCTCATCCGAACCGTTGACCGTCGATCAATTGCTTGTCTTAAGCCAATTTAACTTTGGACATTTGCATTCAGTTCTGTTATCCTTACTACTGAAAAAACGGATCGAGCAGTTGCCCGGTTCATCTTATATAATGAAGTAACGCAAATAGGTTGATTTTGATTTTACGTGAGGGGGTAAGACATCTGTGGCCGATTCTTTAGTCATCGTGGAGTCACCCGCAAAAGCAAAAACAATAGGCAAATATTTGGGCAGTAAATTTATCGTGAAGGCGTCCATGGGACATATCCGCGATTTGCCTAAGAGCCAAATGGGTGTCGAGGTCAAGAAAAATTTTGAACCCAAATATATTACGATTCGCGGTAAAGGCAACGTTCTTAAGGAACTCAAGGACGCCCGCAAAAAAGTAAAAAAAGTATATCTCGCGGCTGACCCTGATCGCGAAGGGGAAGCGATCGCCTGGCATTTAGCCCATTACTTGGAGCTCCAGCAGGATGAGGCGTGCCGGGTTGTGTTTAACGAGATTACGAAGCAAGCGGTCAAGGATGCCTTTAAGACGCCGCGCCGGATTAACCAGGACCTGGTGAATGCCCAGCAGGCGCGCCGCATTCTGGATCGTCTTGTCGGCTACAAAATAAGCCCGCTGCTGTGGAAAAAAGTGAAGAAGGGCCTGTCGGCCGGCCGGGTGCAATCGGTTGCCGTAAAGCTCATCTACGACCGCGAGAACGAGATCAAAGCGTTTGTGCCGGAAGAATACTGGACGATTACCGCAGCCCTGAAGGCGGGAACCCATTCGTTTGAAGCCAAATTTCATCAGATGGGCGACAAAAAGGAGCTTCACAACGAAGCTGAAGTTCAAGATGTTCTGAAAGCGATCGAAGGCGCCGATTTTATCGTGCGCGAAGTGAAGGAAAAGGAGCGCCAGCGCAATCCTTCTCCACCCTTCATCACAAGTTCCTTGCAGCAGGAAGCGGCGCGTAAGCTGAACTTCCGCGCGGCCAAAACGATGTCGGTTGCCCAGCAATTATATGAAGGGATCGATATCGGAAGCGAAGGAACAGTCGGTTTGATTACATATATGCGTACCGACTCCACGCGGATTTCCCCGGTGGCGCAGGAAGAAGCCAAGGAGTATATCGAAGCCAAATACGGAAACGATTACTATCCGGAAACACCGCGGAACTACATTAAAAAAGCGGCTAATGCTCAGGATGCGCACGAAGGAATACGGCCGAGCTCCGTGCTGCGCGAGCCGGAACAAGTCAAATCCTACTTAAGCAAAGACCAATATCGGCTGTATAAGCTTGTATGGGAGCGCTTCTTGGCTAGCCAGATGGCGTCTGCGGTTATGGATACAATGACGGTAGATATCACGGCGGGAGCGACGGTGTTTCGCGCGGCCGGTTCCAAGGTGAAATTCGCCGGATTTATGAAAGTATACGTGGAAGGCAACGACGACGGAAACAGCACCGAAGAAGATAAGCTGCTGCCGCCTCTGGCGCAGGGGGATAAGGTTAAGCAGTCCAATATTGATCCGAAGCAGCACTTCACGCAGCCGCCGCCGCGGTTTACGGAAGCGAGACTCGTGAAAGCGCTGGAGGAAATGGGCATCGGCCGTCCGAGCACGTATGCGCCGACGCTGGAAACAATTCAGAAACGCGGTTATGTGGCGGTTGAAGATAAAAAATTCGTGCCGACCGAATTGGGCGAGCTGGTCATCGAACAGATGGTCGAGTTTTTTCCGGAAATACTGGACGTTGAGTTTACCGCTCACATGGAGGAAGAACTTGACCATGTAGAGGAAGGCAAAGAAGATTGGGTCAAGGTGCTGGAGCAGTTTTACAGCTCGTTGGAGAAACGTCTTGAAGTCGCCGAAGAAGAAATGGAAAAAGTCGAAATTCAAGATGAAGTTTCCGACGAAGTATGTGAAAAATGCGGCCGCCAGATGGTCTATAAGCTGGGCCGCTTCGGGAAGTTCCTGGCTTGTTCCGGATTCCCCGATTGCCGGAATACGAAGCCGATCGTCAAAGATACGGGTGTTACCTGTCCTTCCTGCCATGAAGGCAAAATCGTCGAACGCCGCAGCAAAAAAGGACGCGTCTTTTACGGCTGCGACCGTTATCCGGACTGCGATTTCGTATCGTGGGATAAGCCGGTGGCGAAACCTTGCCCGAACTGCTCGTCGTTAATGGTTGAAAAACGCAGCAAAAACGGCATCACGATCCAATGCACGCAATGCGACTACAAGGAAGAACCGCAGGACTCGAATCAGGAGGATTAAATCATTGTCACAATCGCAAAAAGTAACCGTTATAGGGGCAGGGCTTGCCGGCAGCGAAGCTGCCTGGCAAATTGCCAAGCAAGGCGTACCGGTCGTGTTGTACGAAATGCGGCCTGTACGCAAGACGCCCGCCCACATTTCCGATAAATTCGCCGAATTGGTATGCAGCAACTCTCTTCGCGCCAACGGATTAACCAATGCCGTTGGCGTGCTGAAAGAGGAAATGCGGATGCTGGATTCGCTGATCTTGTCCGCCGCCGACCGTCATGCGGTCCCGGCAGGCGGCGCGCTTGCCGTCGATCGCGACGGGTTCTCCGGGGAAGTGACCGAGAGACTGCGCAATCACCCGCTTATTGAGGTAAGGAACGAGGAATTGGAACAGCTGCCGGAAGGCATTGTTGTTGTTGCTACCGGACCTCTTACTTCTCCGTCGCTGTCGGCTCGTTTGCAGGAGCTGATGGGGGAGAAGTATTTGTATTTCTACGATGCGGCGGCACCGATCGTAGAAAAAGAATCTATCGATATGAATCAGGTATACCTCGCCTCCCGATACGATAAAGGGGAAGCGGCCTACTTGAATTGTCCGATGACGGAAGAGCAATTTAACGTCTTCTATGATGCGCTGATTGAAGCGGAAACCGCACCGATGAAAGAGTTCGAGAAAGAAATTTATTTCGAGGGCTGCATGCCGATCGAAGTGATGATGAAACGCGGCAAGCAGACGGCGCTTTTTGGCCCGATGAAACCTGTAGGTCTGATGAATCCGCATACGGGCAAGCTGCCTTATGCGGTCGTGCAGCTGCGGCAAGACAATGCAGCCGGAACATTATACAATCTGGTCGGCTTCCAGACACATCTGAAGTGGGGCGAACAGAAGCGGGTGTTCTCGCTGATTCCCGGCCTTGAGAACGCGGAGTTTGTGCGTTACGGTGTGATGCACCGGAACACGTTTATCAATTCTCCCAAACTGCTTCAACCTACCTATCAATTCAAAGGAAGAGACAGCTTGTTTTTTGCAGGCCAAATGACAGGCGTTGAAGGTTATGTGGAATCGGCCGCTTCGGGTCTGATTGCCGGAATAAACGCAGCCCGCCATGCCCAAGGCCTTGAGTGCCTCGTTTTTCCTGAGGATACGACGCTGGGCAGTATGGCCCATTATATCACTACGGCTGATTTTGAGCATTTCCAGCCGATGAACGCGAACTTTGGATTATTCCCGCCGCTCGATCAGCGAATTAAAAATAAAAAGCTGAAGAACGAAACCATCGCCGGACGCGCAATTGAGAAAATTCAGAATTTTTCACAAAATATATACAATTCAACTTGTTTGTAGAAGCTGCAATATGTTACTATAAATATGTTTGTCGTTGATGATTGCCTGCGTGAGTATTTACGTACATTTTATTTTAGGCTGAACAGTCAGATCTGCTGCTGTTCTTTTTGTTTATGCGGTTTACTCCTGCTTTCGACATTTTGACATGCCAATTTCAGGAAAGACTAAGCTGCAAAGCTTAGTTTTTTGTTTCTATCGAGTGATCGGCCAGTCATCGGCAGCTCACATTTGAGGAGGGAATCGAGATGGAGCAAACCTTTCATGCAACGACGATTTTTGCAGTAAAACATCAAGGAAAAGGCGCCATTGCTGGCGACGGCCAAGTCACTTTCGGCAACAGCATGGTCATGAAAAATTCCGCCAAGAAGGTAAGGCGTTTATACCGCGGTAAAGTCGTAGCGGGGTTTGCGGGATCCGTGGCGGATGCGATTACGTTATTTGAGAAGTTCGAAAGCAAACTGGAAGAACATCACGGCAATCTGCAGCGTTCCGCAGTAGAACTTGCCAAGGAATGGCGTTCCGACCGGGTGCTGCGGCGTCTTGAAGCGATGATGATTGTGATGGATGAGTCCGGGCTGCTGCTGATATCCGGCAATGGTGAGATTATAGAACCGGATGACGGGATTTTGGCTATCGGTTCCGGAGGCAGTTTTGCCTTGGCGGCGGGAAGAGCGCTTAAGCGGTATGCGCCGCAGATGGGCGCAAAAGAGATTGCGCACGCGGCTTTAACCATGGCTGCGGAAATATGCGTGTTTACCAATCATAACATTATTGTCGAAGAAATAGAGTAAGAGCAACTTAAATGCGAGTTCAAAAGGCCGGCTTTGAACAACCTCTTAAACGGCACTTAAACCGGATTATGCTTTCATCCAAAGGAGGCTAATGTGAATGAAACCTGCATCCCTTACACCTAAACAAATCGTAACCGAACTGGACAAATATATCGTAGGACAGAAAAAAGCGAAAAAGTCGGTGGCCGTTGCTCTTCGCAACCGATATCGCCGTAGCCTGCTGGACGAGTCGATGCGCGAGGAAATCGTGCCGAAAAACATTTTGATGATCGGCCCGACCGGCGTGGGAAAGACGGAAATCGCGCGCAGGCTGGCAAAACTTGTGCAGGCGCCGTTCATTAAGGTGGAAGCGACCAAATTCACGGAAGTCGGTTACGTCGGGCGGGATGTGGAAGCAATGGTTCGGGATCTCGTCGAAACATCCATTCGGATGGTGAAGGCGGAACGGACGGAAGGCTTAAAAGACAAAGCCGAGCAGATGGCCAACGAACGCATTGTGACGATCTTGGTGCCCAACCCGAACAAGCAAAAAAGCCAGCGCAACCCGCTGGAGATGATATTCGGTGGGCAGCAGCAGTCCGGCGATACGGATAGCGATACGGATTACGCGCTGCTGTCGCGAAGAGATCAGGTGCGCGAGCAGCTGAAAAAAGGCGAACTGGAAAATGACATCATTGAAATTGAAGTGGAAGACAACAGCCCTACGATGCTTGACATGTTGTCGGGCGGGCAAGGCAACGATCAGGCCGGCATGAATATGCAGGAGCTGTTCGGGAGTCTGATGCCGAAGAAAACGAAGAAAAGAAAACTTCCGATAAAAGAAGCGCGTAAGGTGCTGATTCAGGAGGAAGCCCAAAAACTGCTGGATATGGATGAAGTGATTCAGGACTCGGTCAGCAGGGCGGAGCAATCCGGGATTATTTTCATCGACGAAATCGACAAAATCTGCAGTACCGGCAGAGGCAGCGGTCCTGATGTATCCCGTGAGGGCGTGCAGCGTGATATCCTTCCCATTGTCGAAGGATCGACGATTATGACCAAATACGGTCCCGTCAAAACGGATTATATTCTGTTTATTGCCGCGGGCGCGTTTCATATAGCGAAACCATCCGATTTAATCCCGGAACTTCAGGGCAGGTTCCCTATTCGGGTGGAGCTGAGCAGTTTGACTCAAGACGATCTGGTTTCCATTCTGAAGGAGCCTAAGAACGCGCTGACCAAACAATACACCGCATTGCTTGAAACCGAAGGAATCAAGATTGAATTTTCGGATGAAGCCATTGCGGAAATCGCCCGCATCGCGGCGGAAGTGAACCAGAACACCGACAACATCGGCGCTCGCCGATTGCATACCATTTTGGAGAAGCTGCTGGAGGACCTTTCGTTCGAAGCGCCTGAACTTACGCTAGAGGGTATGGTCATCACTCCTGAATACGTGAAAGATAAGCTTTCCGACATTGTGCAAAATCGTGATTTGAGCCATTACATTTTATAGTAAGGACCGCTAAAACCGTGAAAGCAACTTCCTAATCGATATGGTTTTGGCGGTTGGAGATTTGGAGGCAATAGAAATGACCTTGCTCAATAAGACTAGAAGGCTAAACAGACTGCTGCAAAAGGAAGCCGGGAATCCCGTCAGTTTTTTGGATATGGCGGAAGTGCTTAGCGATATATTAAGTGCGGACATCTTTGTGGTCAGCCGTAAAGGCAAAATTTTAGGCAACGCCTTGTATAGCTTGGCGTCAAAAGCAAATATGGATGCAGATATTTGGCAGGAAAAACGGTTTCCGCAAGCTTATAACGAGCTGTTGCTGAAGGTGAGCGAAACCTCCTCCAATCTGGATAAAACAAGCGAATACAATTTCTATCATATTATAAACGATAGTTCTCCATTTTTTGTTACTATAGTCCCTGTTCTGGGAGCGGGTGAACGGTTGGGAACGCTGATTTTAACGAAGCGGGATCAGTCGTTTATCGATGACGACCTAGTTCTGGCGGAGTATGGCTCGACGGTAGTAGCGATGGAAATTTTGCGTGAAAAAGCGGAGCAGATCGAAGTGGAGGCACGCAGCAAGGCTGTCGTGCAAGTAGCTGTCGGATCGCTTTCGTTCAGCGAATTGGAAGCTGTTGAGCATATTTTCGAGGAACTGGAAGGCTCCGAGGGGTTGCTGGTGGCGAGTAAAATTGCCGATCGAGTCGGAATCACCCGTTCCGTCATCGTTAATGCTTTGCGTAAATTGGAAAGTGCGGGTGTGATCGAAACGCGCTCATTAGGTATGAAGGGAACATATATTCGCATACTTAACGACCAGTTAGTCCATGCTATTGAGAAGAAAAAGATGTAAATTGTGAATTATATAGTCATTTTTTTGTAAATTAAGCCCTATCATTTAAAGATAGGGCTTTTTTCATCTTGCAATGTTTTACATCTTTATTCAAGATAGAAATAGTTCACAACGAATGAATACAATTGCTCCCAATGAGCACCAATCGTATATTTTTTTCTATAAATCTGTCGAATAGAGGAGGATATTATATTACGTTTGTTGAATATGAAGTTAGGCAATTCACGAGTGAAGGTAGGTAAAAGGTATGTTTTTGCTGAATAAACCTAGTTTTCAATTAATGGAACGGTCGCTTGATGCATCGACATTGCGGCAAAAAGTGATATCAAATAATGTCGCAAATGTCGATACGCCCTATTATAAGAGGTCGGAAGTCCGCTTTGAGGAACTGCTGGAGCAGCAGATGAACGGGAGCAGTCTGGAAGGGCGCAGAACCGATCCCAGGCATTTCTACATAGGCCGGCCTGCACAGCCGGTTCAGCCGGAGGTAGTCTCGGACGGAAATACGTCGATTAACAACAACCTCAATAATGTGGATGTGGATTATGAGATGTCATTAATGGCCAAAAACCAGCTTCGTTATAACGTGGTCGTACAGGAATTAAACAGCGAGTTGAAAAGGGTAAGAACTGCGATTGAGGGGAGAAGATAATAAATGAGACTTACCAACGGTTTTGACATCAGCGCTTCTGCATTAACTGCACAGCGCCTTCGGATGGATGTCGCCTCATCTAACATCGCCAATGCGGATACGACAAGAGGAAGGCTGGAAAACGGAAAGTGGGTCCCTTACCAGCGGAAGCTGGTGACGATGGCTCCCAAATCGCAGCCGACCTTTGCACAAACGCTGCAATCCGCCATGACGGATGGGACTGGAGAAGGAGTGAAGATCACCAAAATCTTCGAAGATACTTCACCGTTTAAGCAGGTTTACGATCCGAATCATCCGGATTCCGATGAGAATGGGTACGTGATGATGCCTAACGTAGACGTGCTTAAAGAAATGGTCGATATGATGTCGGCATCCAGATCTTATGAGGCGAACGTTACCGCTTTAAATGCTTCTAAATCGTTAATTACGAAAGCAATGGAAATCGGCAGATAAAATATAGAGGGGTGAGCACATGCTGGATAAAATTTCCGCCTTGCCGTTGAAGGCTGCGGCTATCACCGAAAAAAACGAAGGCGCGCGCGTGAGTGCGGCGCAGTTGTCGGATCAGTTCGGTGCCTTTTTGAACGATGCGATTGCAAACTTGAACAACCAGCAGGCTACGGTAGATAAGCTGAGCGATCAATTTGTAAAGGGTGAGCTGTCCGATGTGCACCAGCTGCTAATCGCTTCGGAGAAATCGTCGCTTGGGTTGGAACTGACCGTGCAGGTTCGCAATAAAGTGATCGAGGCTTATCAGGAGATCATGAGGATGCAGGTTTAATAGACGAAAGAGATTGCTTAAGCGACGGTTTCTGGATGGGGTGGAATAGTGAACGAGAATATGGTCCGATATTGGGATCGAGTTACCCAGTATTGGAATAAGTTTAGTAAAACACAGAAAATCACTTTTATTGCCACGGTCGTGTTAGTGATCTTGACAGTCGGCATTATCAGTTACAACTTTTCAAAAACCGAATATGCGCTTGCTTATACAAATCTTCAGCCAAGCGACGCGGCGGCGATCAAAGGTTATCTGGATAGCTCCAAAATCCCGTATCAATTGAGTGAAGACGGCAAAAGCATCGGAGTTCCAAGAAGTCAGGTCGCCTCGGTGAAATTGGCGGTCGAATCGCAAGGACTAAACAAAAACGGCAATGTCGGATACGGAGCGTTTAGCGAAAGCAAGGCGTTTGGCACGACGGATAAAGAATTTAATGTAAAATACATTAATGCGGTTCAAGGGGAACTGCAGCAGCTCATTAATCAGAACAACGCTATTGCAAGTTCGAAAGTACTGATCAGCTTGCCGGAGGAAACGGTTCTTCTCCCTAAAGGTAAAGAGAAAGAGAAGGCATCGGCTTCGGTTGTGCTGAATGTAAAGCAGGGCTATACGTTAGATCAAAGCAAAGTCGATACAATGTACAATCTCGTTTCGCACAGTATTCAAGGCTTGCCGATCGAAAACATTACGATTTCGGATCAGAATGGCGAACCGCTTGCTTATTCGAAGTCAAACAATAAGCTTTCCGCAGGTAATCTAGCGACACAGCAATTTGAAGTTAACAACCAATTCAGAAGTGAGATTCAACGTACGGTTCAGCAAATGCTGGGGGCGATTTTAGGAAGAGACAAAGTCATTGTCAATGTATTCTCAACGATGAACTTTGATCAACGCAATAGCCGTGAACAATTGGTGACGGCTCCTAATACCATAGATCAAAAAGGTTTAGAGATTTCAGTTCAAGAGATTCAAAAGAATTACACCGGAGATAACGGTGCGGCAGCCGGTGGCGTGCCCGGTACGGGACAAACGGACGTACCCGGGTATCCTGGAAGTTCGAACAATGGGAATACGAAATCCGAGGAATTGCAAAAAACAGTTAATTTGGAAGTTAACCATATTACCAATGAGATTGTGGCTACACCGTATGTCGTTAAAGACTTGACGATCAATGTGGGCATCGAACCACCTGTTCCTAATGATCCTAACTCGTTAACTCAGGAAACCAAAGATGCAGTGCAGAAGATTTTAGTCAACATCGTGAGAGCGGCTTTGGCTGACAACAAGCAAACGTTGACGGATCAGGACTTGAACAACAAGGTGAGCGTATTCGCACATTCTTTCGCGAGACCAAATTCCGATCAAGCCATCAACTCCAATCAGGCGCTGCTCTACGGCGGGCTTGGAGGCATCGCACTTGCTCTTATCGCCGGCGGGATTTATGCGATCGTGCGTAGAAGAAGAGCTGCGCGGCTTGCTGCGGAAGCGGAAGAACTGGCAGCAGCAGCGGCTCCGCCTAAAGTCGAGTTCCCGACAATTGA
Source organism: Paenibacillus thalictri (assembly GCF_004307995.1). Classification (GTDB taxonomy): domain Bacteria; phylum Bacillota; class Bacilli; order Paenibacillales; family NBRC-103111; genus Paenibacillus_AF; species Paenibacillus_AF thalictri. Next base: position 102,308 of record NZ_SIRE01000011.1, read on the forward strand.
TATTGATAATGTGAGTAACGAGAATCAAGTGCGCAAGCAGCTTGAACAGCTGGCGAAGAAAAAACCGGAGGACTTTGTCAATTTGCTGCGTACTTGGTTAGTAGATGAATAGGGGTGTACGGGTTTGGCTAAGGCTCAGCAACAAAACTTGACCGGGCGTCAGAAAGCGGCCATTCTATTAATCAGCTTGGGGCCGGAAGTTTCGGCTCAAATTTTCAAACATTTAAGAGATGAGGAGATCGAACAGCTTACTCTTGAAATTGCCAACGTCCGTAAAGTAGATAATGAAGAAAAAGAAGCGATTTTGCATGAGTTTCATCAAATCTGTTTGGCGCAGGAATTCATTTCGCAAGGCGGTATTTCTTACGCCAAGGAAATTTTGGAGAAAGCGCTTGGCTCGCAGAAAGCTTTTGATATCATTAACCGTCTGACGGCAACGCTGCAAGTGCGGCCGTTTGATTTTGCCCGAAAAGCTGAACCTGCCCAAATTTTAAACTTTATTCAAAATGAGAACTCGCAAACAATCGCCTTGGTCCTGGCGTATTTGCAGCCGGAGCAAGCTTCGATCATCTTGTCTTCGCTGCCACAGGAGAAGCAAGCCGATGTTGCCAAACGGATCGCGCTGATGGACAGCACATCTCCGGAAGTTATCAGCCAAGTCGAACGTGTGCTTGAGCAGAAACTTTCGGCGACGGTCACTCAGGATTACTCCAATGCCGGCGGTATTGCCGCTATCGTACAAATATTAAACGGCGTAGACCGCGGTACGGAACGCACCATTCTCGACTCGCTGGAAATTCAGGATCCTGAATTGGCCGAAGAAATCAAGAAGCGGATGTTTGTCTTTGAAGATATCGTCAATATCGACAACCGTTCGATTCAAAGAATTATTCGCGACATCGAAAATGCCGATCTTCAGCTTGCGCTTAAAGTGGCCAGCGAAGAAGTGCGTGATGCGATCTTTAAAAATATGTCTAAACGGATGGCTGATACATTTAAAGAAGAAATGGAATACATGGGTCCTGTACGCTTGCGTGATGTTGAAGAAGCTCAGACGCGTATTGTTGCCACGATTCGCCGACTGGAAGAAGCCGGTGAAATTATTATAGCCCGTGGTGGAGGAGATGATATTATTGTCTAATGTCATCAAGTTTTTCCAGTATACCCCGGTTGAGGATAAGGTATTAGTTGAAAGTGGCGCCAAACAAACTGCAAATGTGGAAGATGAGCCATCGGACAATGCCGAAGGCGAGCAACTTTTGCAGGAAGCTGCGGCACTTAAGGAACAAATTTTGCAGGATGCCGAGTCCTACGCCGACCAGCAAGTGCGCGATGCCATGGAGGAAGCCGCACGGATCCGGGAACAAGCCGATGCCGAAATTCGTGAATGGTGGGACCAAAGACGCAGTCAAGACAGCCAGCATGTCGAAACATCTAAGCAGAACGGTTTTGATCAAGGTTATGCAGCCGGGTTGGCTCAAGCAGAGCAGCAAGTCAAACTTCAATTCAAAGATTTGATCGATCAAGCAAAAGCGATTTTGGAGCAATCATACCGCTTGAAAGAGCAGACCATCCAAGAGTCGGAGCCTTTCCTGATCGAGCTCAGCTGTGCCATTGCGGAGAAGATAGTCGCTCGGCAATTGACGCTGGAACCGGAGTGGACGCTTGAATTGGTTCAGAGCATTCTCACCCGGCGTAAAGAAAAGGGCATCATCACCTTGTGTGTTTCACCGCTTCATTTTGCCTACATTCAGGATGCCAAAGAAGAGCTTGTTTTGCATATCGACTCTCAAGCCGAACTGCAGATCATACCCGATGCCAGCGTAACCGATCATGGCTGCGTCGTGCGTTCTTCCTTCGGAAGTATTGATGCCCGCGTAGATACGCAGCTTCAAGAAATTAAAAATGCGTTAAGGCAGCTGGCGATTCGAAACGAGGGAATGTAATGATGAACAATACGCAAGCGGCCAAATATTTGGAGCATTTGCGCCAAATCGATCCGATCCGGGTGAACGGAAAAGTAACCCAGGTGATCGGGTTGACTGTCGAATCGGAAGGACCGGATGCCAGCGTTGGCGATGTTTGTTACATTTACCCGTATAAATCGCAGGAGCCCCTTAAGGCTGAGGTTGTCGGTTTCAAAAACAATAAGGTCATTTTAATGCCCTTGGGCGAGCTGCATTCGATCGGACCTGGCTGCGATGTCGTGGGAACAGGCAAGACGTTAAACGTTCAAGTTGGCCACGAACTTCTCGGCAAAGTATTGGACGGTCTGGGACAGCCGCTTGATGGAAGTTTTCTGCCATCGAGAATGACGGAGTACTCTACGAATAACGCGCCGAGCAATCCGCTCAAAAGACCAAGAGTGCTTGACCCGATCAGTGTCGGCGTACGCTGCATCGACGGTTTGCTGACCATCGGCAAAGGCCAGCGGGTCGGTATATTCGCCGGTTCGGGTGTCGGCAAAAGTACGCTGATGGGCATGATCGCCAGAAATACGTCCGCGGATGTGAATGTGATCGCGCTCATAGGCGAACGTGGCCGTGAGGTGCTAGACTTTATCGAGAGAGATCTCGGGCCTGAAGGCTTGGCGAGATCGGTCGTCATTGTTGCAACCTCCGATCAGCCTGCGCTGATTAGGATCAAAGGCGCCTTGATTGCGACAAGCATCGCTGAATATTTCCGCGATCGCGGGCTTAACGTCATGCTGATGATGGACTCGGTGACTCGTTTTGCTATGGCGCAGCGCGAGGTGGGCCTCGCCGTCGGCGAACCTCCTGCAACACGCGGGTACACTCCGTCGGTTTTTGCGATGCTGCCCAAACTGCTGGAGCGCTCCGGAACCGGTCCGAAAGGATCGATCACCGCTTTTTACACCGTGCTGGTTGACGGGGACGATATGAACGAGCCGATTGCCGACGCCGTGCGAGGCATCCTTGACGGACATATCGTACTCAACCGAAACATTGCGAACCGCGGCCATTATCCGGCAATCGATGTGCTCGCAAGCGTCAGCCGGGTGATGAAAGAAATTGTTCCGCGTGAACAGCAATTGGCAGCCGAGAATTTAAAAAGGCTGATGTCTGTTTATAAAGATTCGGAAGACTTAATTAATATCGGGGCGTACCAGAAAGGTTCGAATCCGGAAATTGACGAATCGCTCGATTACATTCATTCCATCTGGGACTACACCAAGCAGCGGGTAGAGGAGAAGCTCTCATATTCAGAAGCGCAAGAACGATTAATCGCAGAATTTTACAGGGGATGATAATTAGCGATGCGGTTCAATTATGCTTTTCAAAAAATCGTGGATTTGAAAAACAATGAAAGAACGCAGGCGGAATGGATTTTATCTCAAGCAATTGGTCAACTGCAGACAGAGCAGGGGCATTTGGCTCACCTGCATACGGCCAGAGAAGAAATGCAGGATCAGCTCATGAGTGTGTCGGCGAGTAAAGCGACCATTTCCGAGATTATGCTTCTGCAGCAGTACGTAGAGCACATCGATACCAAGATTGTAGAAAAAAACCGACATGTCAAGCAAGCTGAAGAAGTTGTTGTCGACAAGCAAGGGCATTTGACCGATAAGATGCTTGAAGAGAAAGTATGGGTCAAAGCAAAGGAAAAAGCGCACGGTCACTTTACGGCCCGGCTGCTGCAGAAAGAACAGCAAGAGCTTGATGAGATGGCAACAAATCGTTTTCAACGGACATTCTAGAACGAAGTAAGTGGAATTTATTGTAGTGCTTAAGAGGTGAGGAAGTCATGGCAAACGCGGATGCGGAAAATTCATCGTCCTATAGCGCATTTGAACGGTTTCTAATTTGGTTTCTCATTCCGTTTGTTTTTACATCCGTCCTGCTTGGGGTATTGCTGACGATTTTTGATTATGACGTTAAAAACGATGTGCTCAAAACGGTAGGGAAAATTCCTTTTGTGGGGAAGGTAATCCCAAGCGCTTATACGAAGTCGGATGCGCCTGCGAGCACAGCGGCAACCAAAGCGCAACCTCAGGATGAAGAAACAAGCAACAAGGCTCAGGAGCAATTGCTGGCGACAGCCAACCAGAAACTTGCCGAGAAGGATGCCGAATTGCAAAAGGCGGAAGCTGACATTATGCAGCGCGACCAAACGATCAAAGAACTGCAGAACCAAAAGAGCTCGCTTGACGAACAGATGAAGCAAAAAGCGCAAAAAGATGAAGAGTATTCCGCTCAAATACAGCAGTTGGCGAGTATGTATGCCAAAATGAATCCGAGCAAATCGGCGCCTATTATGGAGAACTTGACTCCAAGCGAGCAGGTGCTTGTGCTTGGGATGATGAAGCAAGATGACCGGGTGAAAATTTTGGAGAAAATGGACCCCAAAAAGGCCGCTGAAGCTTCGATCATGCTGAAGGATCAAGTTTCCGCCAAGGACCGGGAGCTGGCAGCACTCCAGGAAAGGCTGAAGCAAATGAACGGAGCAGACACTAAGGCGGCAACCAAGCTGACCAAGGATGATTTAGGCAGCACTTTCGCTAATATGACGCCGAAAAGTGCGGCAACGGTGCTTTTGGAAATGCAAAACAATAGTCCGGACAAAGTGATTTCGATCCTGAGTTCCATGGATAGTGCAGGGCGTTCCAAAATTATTACGGCAATGTCGGAGCAGTCGAAGGAAACCGCTGCGTTGATTTCCGCCAGACTTGCTCAGTAAACCGATTTGAAGGGAGGTGAAACTAAACATGGATATTCAATTGCAAACCCCGGCCAGCGTTCCTACTGCAGCAGGCACATCGGCAACAAGCGGCGGTGCTTCGAACGGCGGCAAACTTGTAGGAAAAGTTTCCGATCTTATTGGCGGCGGCGCATCGTTTGGCAATGCACTTCATGCTGCGTTAACCAATGCGGACGGCAGCCCGGTAAATACGGAGGCGTTGTCTGTGCCGGAATTAATTCAACTGATTACTTCCGCAATGCCGAACATTCAGCAGCAGCCAGGGGATCAACAACCCACTGTGCAAAAGTTAACGGAAGGCATCAAGAACCTGCTCAAGGTGCTTGATAAAGATCAGGACCAGGCCAATCAACTTGTTTCCGACGATGCAATGCAGCAGTTGCTTGCGCAAATCCAAGCTTTCTTAGTCGCTTTGCCGCAAAGCCAAACGCCGGACTTGACGACACCGTCAGAAGCGGACGAAACGGCGGGTCAAGGAACCGACGATACGCTTTTGGAAGCATTGGACAGCAGTTTGTTTGTTCCTTTGTTCCAGCCAGTGGCGAAGCAGGGCGCTCAGGAGCAAGATCAGGTCGATGGCGGCGAGACCGTGCAATCGCCATCCCAGCAGTCCGTTCAACCATTCCGATTGCAGGATGCAAAGGAGCTTTTGGCAGTATTTGCGGCTGTGCTGCCGTATACGGCTGACAAGCAGGAAACGGGCAGTTTACTGCAAAATGTGCAGCAGGCATTAAACGAAATTCAGCCCAAGCTTGCACAACTCACAACGAAGAAACAGCAGCCTGCCGAAAAATCGACTGAGACTTCCGGCGCAACTGCAAATTCGAACATTGAGACTGTGATTACTGCAAGCCCTGTGAAATCAAAGCTGGAGTTTCTTGCGGCAAGAGCGGCCATTCCGGTAACCTTCAAGCAATCCGTTCAACAGCAAGCTCAGGAAGCGGCGCCACAGGATGACAAGACGCAAGGGTTGGATCAACCCGTTGCCGTTCATGATTTTCTGAAAACATTTAATCCGAAAGACGATACCATTAAGCTCCCGGCCCAGCCAGTTCCGGTGCAGCGTTTTGCAGAAGAAATGTCGCAATTCGTGGTGAAAAATATGAAGCTGACGGTTGCTAACGGATTATCCGAAGCGAGAATCTCATTGGCTCCGCAGCATCTTGGCAATGTCGACATTCGAATTACTATCCATAACGGACAGGTTGTTGCCCAATTCCTCGCAGATACGGCGATTGGCAAAGAAATGTTGGAAAGCCAGATGAATCAGCTGCGCGCAAGCTTGCAAAGCCAAGGCGTTCAAGTGGATAAGCTCGAAGTTGCGCAAAGCCAGAACGTTCAATCCGGCATGTTCCAAGATCCTCGCCAGCAGCAATCGCAGCAGCAAGGACGTCAGACCAGAGGCAACAAAAACAATAACTCCGGATTTGACAACGCCGCTGAAGATGCGGTTAAAGAAATCGATTCTGCAGCGCCGGCATCAACCGACGGCGGTTCGATTGACGTGACAGCATAAATTAAGGAAACCATTTCATGTCATGGCGGGAGGTGAACAGATTGTCCGATGCGATAAGCACCAAAAATGTATGGCCCAATTATTCTCAAACAAACATAAAAAATGTGAATACTGCCGCCACTGATAAGTCTAAAAGCACGGTAGGCAAGGACGATTTTTTGAAAATATTGATTACGCAGCTGAAAAACCAGGATCCGTCCCAGCCTCTTGAAGATAAGGAATTTATTGCTCAAATGGCGCAGTTTACATCGGTTGAGCAGTTAACCAACATGAGTAACGAAATGAAACTGCTGCGTCAATCGCTTGGTTTCGCTTCGGGCCTTATCGGCAAGAACATTGCATGGACGCTAACCGATTCGAACGGGCAGAGCGTCAGTAAATCGGGCTTGGTTGATTCGATTACTGTAAAAGACGGCGTGCAATACGCTATGGTGAAAGGGGAGAAAATTCCTCTGGATCAAATTTCACAGATTTCGAATGCAGAGGAATCCAAATGACCGATAGAATATCGATAGGGCATTTGTATCCAAACGTAGGCTCAATAACTCCTGTCAGACGAAGCGATACAGCCGGTACTGCGGATCCATCCGCTGCAGGCCCATCTTTTCAAAGCGTGCTGCAAAATTCCCTGGTAAAATTCAGCCATCATGCAGAACAGAGGCTGCAGCAAAGAGGTATTCAATTAAAGCCCGAGCAGCTGGCCAAAATTCAATCCGCGATTGATAAAGCGGATTCCAAAGGGGCCAAAGATTCACTTATGCTGTTAAACGATATGGCTTTAATCGTTAATATTCAAAATCGTACGGTTGTGACCGCCATTGACGGTTCGTCTCTGAAAGATAACATTTTTACGAAAATCGACAGTGCCGTTATCATCTCGTAATCCTTTATTCATGAAGGGCTGGCCCGCAAGGAAGCCCATTGAACTGCCGATCGACTGAAGCAGTTCCAACTTTCACATTTGTATCAAGGAGGACAGGAACTCATGTTAAGATCGTTATATTCGGGCGTTTCCGGTATGAAAGGCTTCCAAACGAAGCTGGACGTAATCGGCAACAACATTGCGAACGTGAATACCATCGGTTTTAAAGCGGGCCGAGTGATGTTCAAAGATATTTTAAGCCAGACCGTTGCAGGTGTCACCGCTCCGACCGATACGACAGGTGGCGTTAACTCCAAGCAAATCGGTCTTGGCGTTACGGTCGGCGCGATCGATACGATTCATACCCCGGGCAGCGCAATGACAACCAACCAGGTGACGGACTTGCGGATTGACGGCGACGGATTTTTTGCGATCGCGCCGGACAGCGACACGATCGATCAACCGTATTTGACCCGCGCCGGTAACTTCACGCTTGACCCTACAGGCAAATTGGTTACCTCTGACGGTATGCTCGTTATGGGTACTGCGGGCACTCCTATTACGTTAGATCTTACAACGGTTACAGCTTTTACAATCGCTCAGAACGGTTCGATTATCGCAGTTAACCAAGATGGAACCTCCTCCATTACTGATCAGCAAGTAGCGGTGGTGAAGGTGGCCAATCCGTCGGGCCTGGAGAAAATCGGTGGCAACTTGTACCGGGCAACTCCAAACTCAGATCCGGAAGGCACGACGGTTGACTATGCGGCTTCTCTTGCCAGCGACACGACCCGTGGTACAGGCGCTATCATTTCCGGACAACTTGAGATGTCCAACGTGGATTTGACCTCCGAGTTTACCGAGATGATCGTCGCTCAGCGCGGTTTCCAAGCGAACTCCCGTATCATCACCACATCGGACGAGGTGCTCCAGGAAGTCGTTAACTTGAAGCATTAATGGAATAACGGGGGAGTTTTTTCTCCCCCTTACTTTTAAGTAAGACGGAGGGGCTAATGATATCTGTAAGCCGATTAAACGGCAAGAAAATTATCGTTAACGCATTGCTGATCGAGACGATTGAAGAGACCCCCGACACCTTGATTACGCTGATAAACGGCAAGAAAATTCTAGTTCTCGAATCGCTGGACGTTGTGATAAGCTTAAGTCAAACTTACATACAGTCGATTGGAGCCGTCAATGCGACAATAAAGAGCTTGAATTCGGAGGGGTTGTAGTTGTTTAAAAGTAAAGTTTTTATTATGGTGGTTGCTATACTGATCGCTATAACCTTAATCTTGACGGCTGCCTTCGTATTATGGAATTATATGGACAATTCGGGTCAAGATCCAGGTCAGTTGGCGCAAACGTCAGCTAAAGAAGCCAAGACCGGCAAAAAGCTTTCCGCCGATCAAGTGAAAGAAAATACTTACATAATTAAAGATGTGCTTACGAATTTGGCCGGCAACGAGAAGTTTATTAAAGCAAGCTTTGCATTCGAGCTTGAAAATGCAAAAGCAAAAGATGAATTTGAGAAGCTTGATTTTAAAATGAAGGCGATTATTATTCAGACCTTAGCCGACATGACCCCGGAGCAAATTCAAGGAAGCAAAGGTGCAGATCAATTAAATGCTGCCTTAATGAATAAAATGAATCCGCTCCTTACTAAGGGGAAATTGACGCAAATCTGGATTACCGATAAAGTGCTTCAATAATTTTCATGAATTTGAACCGGCTTAAAGGGGGTGACTCTTATGGTGGATGTATTATCACAAAACGAGATAGACGCTTTGCTTGCTGCACTTTCATCAGGTGAAATGGACGCGGAAGAGCTCAAAAAAGAAGATACGCAGAAGAAGGTCAGAGCTTACGATTTTAAACGCGCGGTCCGTTTCTCCAAAGATCATATTCGCAGTTTAACCCGAATTCATGAAAACTTCGCTCGTTATTTGACGACATACTTTTCGGCTCAGCTGCGTACCTTCGTGCAAATTAGCGTCGTTCAAGTGGAACAGCTGCCTTATGACGAATTTATACGTTCCATCCCCAAGATGACGATTTTGAACATTTTTGAGGCGGAGCCTTTAGAGGGAAGAATGGTTCTGGAAGTTCATCCCAATGTCGCATTTGCCATGTTGGATCGGTTGCTCGGCGGTTCAGGCACCTCACCTTCGAAGATTACCGCTCTTACGGAAATAGAAACGATTGTGATGGAGCGCATTTTCAGCAGAGCGTTCGAAAGTCTTCAAGAAGCATGGAAAACGGTAGTTGATCTTTCACCGCGACTGGAAGCTTTGGAAACAAATCCGCAGTTCATGCAGATTGTTTCGCCTAACGAGACGATTGCGCTGATCTCCTTAAGCACCAAGATTGGCGATACAACAGGCATGATTAACCTTTGTATCCCGCATGTGGTCATCGAACCGATTATGCCGCGGTTATCCGTTCATCACTGGTTCGTATCGCAGAAAAAAATGCGGGCGCCTGAAGAAATCACAGCGCTGCAGTCCAGATTGCAAAGAGCGAAGCTTCCTATAATAGCCGAGCTGGGCAGTTCCGTCATTTCAGTGCACGAATTTTTAAATTTAAGTCCAGGCGATGTCATTTCGTTAAATCGCGTTGTCGACGAGCTGCTGGATATACGCATTGGCGAAAAACTCAAGTTTAAAGGAACCCCGGGAACTCATAGAGGGAAAACGGCTGTGCAGATTTCCGAGATCATCAGTGAAGGAGTAGAGGAGAATGACGAATAATAAGGATTATTTGTCACAAGAGGAAATTGACGCTTTGCTCAGACAAACATCAGATGACAGTTCCGGGGATAGTTCCTTTTTCGGATTAACCGTGGATAATTACTTGACATCGTTAGAGCAAGATGCATTAGGAGAAATCGGCAATATTACTTTCGGCAGCGCGGCTACTGCCTTATCGACGCTGCTGGGCAAAAAGGTCGATATTACGACACCCAAAGTGTCCGTGATCGCCCAGGAAGAATTGCAAAGCGAATTTCCCAAACCTCATGTAGCGGTACATGTAAACTACGTAGACGGCTTTCATGGCATAAACCTTCTTGTTATTAAGACCAGAGATGCACAAGTCATCGCCGATTTAATGATGGGCGGAGACGGACACGTTCAAGATGGCGCGGAATTAAGCGAAATCCATATTAGTGCCGTACAAGAGGCCATGAACCAAATGATGGGTTCATCCGCAACGTCGATGTCAACCATTTTTAACAGATTCGTCAACATCTCGCCTCCGGGAATCGATATTTTGAATCCAACCGATGGCGAAGGCGTCGAATCGCTACCTCGCGAAGATGTATTTATTAAAGTGTCCTTCAGATTAGCGATAGGAGACTTAATAGATTCAACTATAATGCAGCTGCTTCCGGTTCAATTTGCTAAAGACATGGTCGCCATTTTGCTGGGCGGCAGCGATGTTGCAGAAACGCCGGCTCCGGCTCCAGCGCCGAAAGAAACAGCTGCGATGCCGGCCGCCCCGAATAATTCGTATAGTGCGCCGGTACCCGATCCGTATGCGCAGCCAAACCCTTACGGTTATCAGCAGCCGCCAGACCAGCAAATGTACGCGCAGCCGTATCCGATGGCTCCACAGCCGCCGATGTATCAACAACAGCCGCCGTACCCGCCGCAGCAACCGATGTATCCGCCACAGCAGCCCATGGCGCCGCAACAGCCGATGTATGCACCGCCGCCGCCCGCGTCTTACGGTGCTATGAACCGTAACGTCAATGTACAGCCCGCGCAATTTTCAGGGTTCGGTACTGGTGGGTTTTCACAAGCAGAGGAAACAAATCTTAATCTATTACTGGACATTCCTCTTAAAGTAACGGTAGAATTAGGCAGGACCCATAAAGTGATTAAAGACATATTGGAATTGTCCCAAGGTTCCATCATCGAACTCGATAAGCTGGCCGGCGAACCTGTTGATATTTTGGTCAATAACAAGCTGATTGCCAAAGGCGAAGTTGTCGTTATCGATGAAAACTTCGGGGTACGGGTTACCGATATTGTCAGTCAGTGGGATCGTATTCAAAAATTGCAATAAATATAATTTTCTCATTCTTAGGAGGACTGTTTACAGATGGCTAACCGAATTCTAATTGTGGACGATGCAGCATTTATGAGAATGATGATCCGTGACATCTTATCAAAAAACGGTTATGAAGTATGCGGTGAAGCTAATGACGGTGCTCAAGCGATCGAAAAGTTCAAAGAACTTCGTCCGGACTTGATTACTATGGACATTACTATGCCGGAGATGGATGGCATCAATGCGTTGAAAGAAATCAAGAAGGTCGATCCTAATGCGAAAGTCATTATGTGCTCCGCGATGGGACAGCAAGCCATGGTTATCGATGCCATTCAAGCTGGCGCCAAAGACTTTATCGTTAAGCCGTTCCAAGCAGACCGTGTTATTGAAGCGATCAAGAAAACATTGGGCTGATTAAAAGGTTTTACAGGGAGGAGTCTATACTTTTAGAGAGGGATGTGTGCTTTGAATAGACTCGGTACCAAGCTATTAGCAAGTGCTGCGGCGGCAAGTACGGTCAATCTGACGGGGGCCATATCGTGTTATGCCGAGGCAGGCTCCGAAACAGGCCTTTCTCCTAAAGGGGGAGTGCCGGAGTTCTATAGCGGAGTAAGCGGTACGGATACGTTTATGATGATCGTACAAGTCATTTTTTTTCTTATTGTTATTATCGGATTGTTCTTGTTAATAATTAAGTTTTTATCCCAAAAAAATAAATTTTTTAGTTTGGGACGTTCCTTTCGATCGTTGGGCGGAGTGCCGCTAGGCGCCAATAAATCGATTCAAGTCATTCAATTGGGGAACTCGCTTTATATCGTAGGGGTTGGAGAAAATATTCAGCTCCTCGATAAAATCGATCAGCTGGACGAAGTGGAAGAAATCAGAGAACTGCTTTCATCATCTGCAAAAACCGGGCAGACATTTGATTCATTCGCCAATTTGTTGAAAAAAATGCGCAAAACGCCGCCGGATGAGGATTTGGACACAGGACTTTCGTTCCAGCAAGTATTTCTAGATAAAATGCAGAATGTCAAAAATCGCAAAGAAATGGTTGAACACATTCTGATGGATGAACAAAAAACAGATCGGTTGAATGATAAATAATGAAGATCAGGTTTGCAATCAACGTTTTTCTGCTGCTTCTCATTGTTTCTTGTCTTTGGATTCAGCCGGTTCTGGCCGCTGACCCGATTCCCGGGATCAATATTGATATTGGCAATTCAAATAGTCCTCAAGGCGCATCCAACACGGTAACGATTCTGATCCTGCTGACGGTGTTGACCATAGCGCCAGGTATTCTGGTTCTTATGACAAGCTTCACCAGAATTATCATCGTACTCGGATTTGTCAGGACTTCGCTGGGAACTCAGCAAATGCCGCCCAATCAGGTGCTGCTTGGCTTGGCGCTGTTTCTCACCTTTTTTATCATGGCGCCGACACTAGGCGAAGTGAATCAAAATGCGCTGCAGCCTTATCTGAATGGGCAGCTGTCGCAAACGCAGGCGCTGGAGAAAGCCTCGATCCCGATTAAAACGTTTATGTTCGAGCATACACGTCAAAAAGATTTAAAGCTGTTTTTGGATTATACGAAAGCGGACCCGCCAAGCGGTGTCGAAGATACGCCGATTACTGCGTTAATTCCCGCATACGCAATCAGTGAACTGAAGACGGCCTTTCAGATGGGATTTATGATTTTTATTCCATTTTTGGTCATCGATATGGTAGTTGCCAGCACATTGATGGCGATGGGGATGATGATGCTGCCGCCCGTCATGATTTCGCTGCCCTTCAAAATTCTGCTTTTTATTATGGTTGACGGATGGTATCTCGTGGTCAAGTCACTTTTGCTCAGCTACAACACATGACGGTTTAATAGGGGGAGAAACTCGTGAGCTCAGAGTTTGTCATCCGCCTTGCAGGTGAAGCGGTTTATACGGTTTTAAAAGCGAGCGCACCGATGCTCGTGCTTGCTTTGGTGGTTGGTTTAATTATTAGTATTTTTCAGGCAACAACGCAGATTCAGGAGCAGACTTTGGCTTTTGTGCCAAAGATCGTCATTGTCCTGTTGTCCGTTCTCATCTTTGGTCCTTGGATTTTAACGACGTTAGTCGAATTTACCTATAATCTGCTGAATAACTTGTACAAGTTTACAAGTTAGGCGAAAAGATCGATATGGAATTCATATCCTTGTACCTTCCTGCCTTTCTGTTGGTTTTTTGTCGAATTTCGGCTTTTTTTGTAGTAGCGCCGGTCTTTTCTTCGCGAAATGTACCGGGAACTTTTAAAATCGGCTTCACTTTTTTTGTCGCTCTGATTGCATTTACTACGGTAGGTTTTTCGAGTCCGGTTTCCTTCGATACGCTGTATTTGCTTTCTATTATACGCGAGCTGCTTGTCGGCATCTGCTTGGGTTTTGTCAGCTATTTGTTTTTTACAGTCGTGCAGATTGCCGGATCGTTTGTCGATATTCAGATGGGTTTTGCGATCGCCAACGTGATCGATCCGATGACAGGGGCTTCCAGCCCGGTGCTCGGCAACTTGAAGTACATGCTGGCGATGCTGCTGTTTTTGGTGTTTAACGGTCACCATCTTCTGTTAAAAGGGATTATGGAGAGCTACACATGGATTCCGTTGTCCAATGACCTGTTCGCCCATATGTACAGCGGTGAGTTGTCCGACTTTATGCTTAAGACGTTTTCAACGGTATTTGCGCTCAGCTTGCAGATGGCGGCTCCGCTTGTCGTTGCTTTTTTTCTGACCGACGTCGGGCTTGGCCTGCTGGCAAGAGTTGCGCCTCAGTTTAATATCTTTGTGCTGGGGATGCCGCTCAAAATACTGTTAGGTTTTATCCTGCTCATTTTGTTGTTTCCAGGCTTCATTTATATTTACGAAGATTTGTTCACTTCGATGTTTCAATCGATGCAAAAGTTGATTGACCTGATGGGCAAATAAAGCGAGGAGGGTTCGTGGTGACACGCTTGGCATTGCAGCTCGATCTGCAGTTGTTTGCCGGAGAAAAGACGGAAGCCGCGACGCCCAAAAAACGTCAGGAAGCACGGGAAAAAGGTCAAGTAGCCAAAAGCATGGAGCTGCCGGCCGCATTTATTTTATTTTTTTCATTCCTGGGTTTTTATTTGTTCGGCGGGTATATGAAGCAGGAAGTCGTTCAAATGTTCAAACAGGTATACAACGATTACTTGTTATGGGATTTAACTGAAGGCAGCACCAGCTTGTTTTTTAATATGCTGATGTTGTATACGCTCAAAATATTGGCACCGATCTTCCTGATTACCGTTGTCATTGCGATATTGGGCAATTATTTGCAGATTGGCTTTCTGCTTACCGGGAAACCGCTGGCACCGCAATTCAGCAAGCTCAACCCGATTGAAGGCGCCAAGAAGATTTTTTCGTTCCGCACGTTGGTCGACTTCCTGAAGTCGGTTTTAAAAATGTCGGTCATTGGCGTTGTCGTATTTACGACCTTGTGGGATCAGAAGAACAGCATCATGGATTTGGCTAGGCTGCCGTTGGAGAGCACATTTGCGTTCACCTCGTCGCTTACGCTGATGCTGGGCATCAAAATCGGACTTGTGTTGATCGTCATTTCGATATTCGATTATATTTATCAGCGATTCGAATACGAGAAAAGCTTGCGGATGTCCAAACAGGACATCAAGGACGAATATAAGAAAACAGAAGGGGACCCCTTAATCAAAGGAAAAATCCGCGAGAAGCAACGAAGAATGGCGCTGCAGCGGATGATGCAGGAAGTTCCCAAAGCGGATGTAGTCATTACGAACCCGACGCATTTTGCGGTTGCTTTAAAGTATGATGCCCAACAGATGCAGGCCCCGGCGGTCATCGCCAAAGGGACGGATTACATCGCTTTAAAGATTAAAGATTTAGCGAAGCAAAACGGGATCGTCATCATGGAAAATAAACCGCTCGCCAGAGCGCTGTATGCGCAAGTGGAAATCGGAGATTCGATTCCCGCGGACTTGTTCCAGGCGGTCGCAGAAATTTTGGCCTATGTTTACAAGATTAAAGGTAAAGCTAATTAGATTACGGAAAGGAGGGCATCTGCAATGAGAGCGAAGGATCTCATCGTGTTAATCGGGGTCATCGGCATCGTACTGATGATGGTGCTTCCGCTTCCCATATGGCTGCTGGATGTCCTGCTCATCGTCAATATATCGATTGCATTATTGATTATTTTGGTCGGTATGAACACCCAAGATGCGCTGGAATTTTCCATTTTTCCTTCATTATTGCTGATTACCACCTTATTCAGGCTTGCGCTTAACGTCTCGACAACCAGAAACATTCTGGCGCATGCAGACGCCGGCAGTGTGGTCAAAACCTTTGGTTCCTTCGTGGCCCAAGGCAATATCGTAGTGGGCTTCGTTGTGTTTCTCATCTTGGTGCTTGTACAGTTTATTGTCATTACCAAAGGTTCTGAGCGCGTTGCCGAAGTTGCAGCCCGGTTTACGCTTGATGCGATGCCGGGGAAACAAATGAGTATTGATGCGGATTTGAATGCAGGTCTAATTAACGAACAGCAGGCTAAAGAACGCAGGGAAAAAATTTCGCGTGAAGCCGATTTTTACGGGGCGATGGACGGTGCCAGCAAATTCGTTAAAGGTGATGCCATTGCCGGCATTATTATTCTGATCATCAACATTTTGGGCGGTTTGATTATCGGGATGTCGATGAAAGGCATGTCGATTTCGGAAGCAGGGGAAATCTACTCCATCCTGACGATCGGCGACGGGTTGGTCAGCCAGATCCCGGCGCTGCTCATTTCTACAGCGGCCGGCCTGATTGTAACCAGAGCGACGTCGGACGGCAATCTAGCTTATGATTTGACGAACCAGATCTTTTCTTATCCGAAGCTGCTTTATATTGTATCAGGTACGATTGCCATATTGGGCATTTTCACACCGATTCACTGGTATATCGCGATTCCCATTGCGGTGCTGCTGGCATTTGCTGCATATAAAATGCAGGAAAAACAAGTGCGCAAGCAAGTCGAAGAGGAGCAGAAGGAAGAAGAGCAGCAAATCGAAGAGGTGCGCAGTCCGGAGAGCGTCATCAGCTTGCTGCAGGTGGACCCGATTGAGTTCGAGTTCGGGTATGGCTTGATTCCGCTTGCGGATACGCAGCAGGGCGGCGATTTGCTTGACCGGATCATTTTGATCCGCCGCCAATGTGCCTTGGAATTGGGCATTGTGGTGCCGGTTATCCGGATCCGGGACAATATCCAGCTGAAGCCTAATGAATATGTAATCAAAATTAAAGGCAATATGGTTGCGCGCGGCGAGCTGCTGCTGAATCATTATTTGGCTATGAGCCCGGGATATGACGATGATTCCATTCATGGTATCGACACAGTGGAGCCGGCGTTTGGGCTGCCTGCGATTTGGATAGACGAGAATACGAAAGAACGCGCCGAGCTTTCCGGATACACCGTCGTGGACCCGCCTTCGGTTGTGGCGACTCATTTGACTGAAGTCGTGAAGAAACACGCCTATGAGCTGATCGGACGCCAGGAAACACGGGCTCTTATCGAAAATGTCAAGGAAAGTTACCCGGCGCTGGTGGACGACATTATCCCAAGCGTGTTGTCCGTCGGAGATATTCAGAAGGTGCTCTCCAAGCTGCTCAAGGAAAAAATATCCGTCAGGGACTTGGTCACAATCCTGGAAACGTTGGCCGATTACGGTTCTTATACAAAAGACCCGGATATTTTGACGGAATATGTCAGACAAGCTTTGTCCAGGCAGATTACTCAGCAGTATGTCGCAACCGGCGATACGCTCCGTGTCATCACGGTAGGTCCGACACTCGAGAAGAAACTGGCCGAATCGGTTCAGCAAAGCGATCAAGGCACATACCTGGCGCTCGATCCGACCTCGTCGCAAATTATTTACCAGCGTCTCAGTGAGCAAGTCAACAATTTGCTGCAGTCCGGGCAACAACCGATTGTGCTTACTTCGCCAACCATCCGGATGTATCTGCGTCAACTGCTCGATCGGACGATGCAGGATATTCCGGTTCTATCCTACAGCGAGTTGGAACCGAGCGTTGAAATTCAAAGCATGGGGGTTGTCAACTTATGAGGGTAAAGCGATACGTGGTTGATTCAATGCCGGATGCGCTCCAACAAATCAGAACGGATTTAGGCAAAGACGCAGTCATATTAAATACGAAAGAAATTCGCTCCGGCGGGTTTCTCGGTTTTTTTTCCAAGAAAAAAATCGAGGTGATCGCCGCAACGGACAACTCGGCTGCTGCGGCACCCGCCGCAAATTCAGCAGCCTCTCAAATCAGCAAAAATATTGCAGCCGTTCAAAGGCAGGTAGCCGCTATGGCCCCTGCCGTTACGAGTCCCAGCACTCCAGCCGGGGTGAACCCGTACGCTGCAGCGATGAAAAAGCCGCCGGCTCCGGTGGCTATTATCGATGAAAGCAAAGATTCTACGCAAGCCAAGCTGTCTCTTTTTTCCGAGCAGCCGTCGCCTCCTCCTAAAGCTCCGCCCGTTCAGCAGGAACAGCGTTCTTTTGCCGCACCTGTTCATAACGAGCATGTTTTGCTGGAAGAAATTAAGCAGATGAAAGAAATGATGGTTAAGCTCTCACAGCAGCGAATGCCTGCGAATCTGCCCCCTGTGCTGCAGATGCTGGAAGAGAAGCTGCTGCATCAGGAAGTGGACCCGCAAATCGTAGATCAGATTATCCATTCGATCCAGATCGAAGCGGAGCAGCAAGGCGCCGCGGAAATTACCGAATCGTTTGCAATGGCCTCCGTTCGCCGCCAGCTTAACGAACTGATTCGTACCGGCGGCAGTAAAAACATCGCAGCCGATACGCAAATCGCCCATTTTGTGGGGCCGACCGGAGTGGGGAAAACGACAACGATTGCGAAGCTGGCCGCAGAGCAGGTACTGAAATATCATCGCAAGGTCGGTTTTATCACTTCCGATACGTACCGGATTGCTGCGGTGGAGCAGTTGAAAACGTACGGAACGATCCTCAATGTGCCGCTAGAGGTCGTATTTTCTCCCCAAGACCTGACAAGAGCGTTTAAGCAGTTGGAGGACCGGGACATAATTTTCATGGATACGGCAGGGCGCAATTTCCGAAATGAGATGTACGTTTCCGAATTAAATGCGCTGCTGCAATCCAAAGGTAAAAGCGAGACGTTCCTGGTGCTTAGCCTAACGACCAAATATAAGGATATGAGAGCAATAACCAATAACTTCACCCGCTTCAAGCTGGACAAAGTGTTGTTCACAAAGATGGATGAAACCGATACATATGGAGCGCTTGTTAACCTGGTCAAAGAGTTTGGCTTGCAGCTTTCTTATGTGACTAACGGACAGGGAGTGCCTGACGACATTATTGAAGTGAATGAGCAGCATATCATCGACCTGATATTGGAGGAGCGCATTCATGAGTGATCAGGCGGAAGGTTTGCGTAATCTTGTCCAGTCGCGCAGCGAGATACCGGAGAGACGGACCCGAATCATTACGGTCACCAGCGGAAAAGGCGGCGTGGGGAAGTCGAATTTCACATTAAACTTTGCCCTCTCATTACAAGCCAAAGGGTACAAGGCGCTGGTGTTCGACGCGGATATCGGTCTCGCGAATATTGACGTTTTGCTGGGCATTACGGCGAAGTACAACTTGTATCACCTGCTCAAAAAAGAAAAGACGATTTGGGAAATCGTTCAGACTGCGCCGGGCGGCTTGCAATTTATCGCCGGGGGATCGGGGTTTAACGATTTGATCCGACTTTCGGAAGAGGAAGTCGATTATTTCGCCGAGCAGGTCAACCAGTTGAACGGCCACGTGGACTTCATTATTTTTGATACGGGGGCCGGCCTGTCGAAGGAAACGCTCAAATTTATTCTGGCCGCCGAAGAAACGATTGTTGTCACAACACCTGAACCGACTTCGATTACGGATGCCTATGCGATCATTAAAATGGTCAACTCGATGGAGTACAAGGTGAATTTTAAGCTTGTTGTCAACCGGGTGACGGATTTTAAAGAAGGCAAGCATACCGCCGACAAGATCAGCTTGGTGGCTAAACAATTTTTGCAGCTGGACATTCCGACGCTTGGTTACGTTGAAGACGACAACAGCGTGTCCAAAGCGGTTAAAAAGCAGGTGCCGTTTACAATCGCGTTTCCACATTGTGCGGCTTCCAAAAGCATTCAGGAGTTGGCCGACACGTTCATTACCAAGCAGCAGGTACCGGATACGGGCGCAAACGCCGTCAAAGGGTTTATCCATAAGATGATGCGGTTGATGAAAAAGTAATAAAGGCAAGAGATTCATCTGTTGATGACAGCATAGAGGAGTTGAGCCTATGTCGCCATATAACGTGCTTGTCGTAGACGATTCCATCTTTATGAGAAAGATGATATCGGATTTGATCTCGGAGGATCCCGCATTCCGGGTTATCGATACGGCTAAAAACGGTAAAGAGGCGTTGGAGAAAATTAAAACGGTAAGACCCGATGTAGTGACCATGGATGTGGAAATGCCGATCATGAACGGGCTGGAAGCTTTGCAGCAAATCATGAAGGAAAATCCGACACCGGTTATTATGTTAAGCAGCCTGACCCAAGAAGGGGCTGCGGAAACGATTAGGGCGCTTGAGCTTGGCGCCGTCGATTTTGTCCGCAAGCCATCCGGTTCGATCTCCCTGGATATATACAAAGTTCGGGATGCGCTGCTCGACAAGTTGAGATTGGCCGTTAAGACGAATATGAAAAAAATGTCGCCGAATGTGGTGCAGGCTCCGCCGCCCAGCATAATCAAACCTTCGGTTGAGGCGTCTCCGCTGACCCAGGAAAGAAGCATTCGATTCAATCATCTCGTTGCAATCGGAACTTCTACAGGAGGACCGCGCGCACTGCATCAAGTGCTTTCACATATACCCGCGAATTTTGCCGCACCGATTGTAGTCGTACAGCATATGCCGCCGAATTTCACGAAGTCGTTGGCTCAGAGGCTCGATTCGGTGTCCGCCATTCGCGTTGTCGAAGCGGAAGATGGATTGCCGCTGCAAAGCGGTACGGCTTACATCGCTCCGGGCGGCATGCATATGGTCGTCGTTCGTGATGGAACAAAAGCCTATCGCGTTCGATTGACAAAAGACGAGCCGAGGTCGGGGCATCGTCCTTCGGTCGACATGTTGTTTGAATCGCTGCTTCCGCTCACCGAGCTGCAGCGGCATATAGTGCTGATGACAGGCATGGGCAGCGACGGCGCCAAAGGAATGGCCGCGCTCAAACGATCCGGCGCGGTGACAACCATAGCGGAATCGGAGGAAAGCTGCATCGTATACGGCATGCCGCGGGCTGCGGTTGAGCTGCAGTGCGTGACCGATATTTTGCCTCAGCACCTCGTTGCTCAGAAGTTATCTCTTGTTGTATCCTCATAGCCGGGGACGACCCGCGCGCGTTCTAAATCGCATCTTAAGCAACTACTATGGAGGTGTATGGTTTTGGAAATGAATCAATACCTTTCAATGTTCATTGATGAGTCGAGGGACCATTTGCAGGCATTGAACGATAATCTGCTCAACCTGGAAAGCAGTCCCCAGGACATTAGCATCGTGCAAAATATTTTTCGTTCCGCTCACACGCTGAAAGGGATGTCGGCGACAATGGGGTTTGAAGATATAGCCTCCTTGACGCACGAAATGGAAAATGTGCTTGATATGGTGCGTAACCATAAAACGGAAATGAACCCGTTTATATTCGATTGCTTGTTTAAAGGTACGGATGCGCTGGAATCGATGGTTGACGATATTATCCAAGGCGGTACCGGTAAAGCGGACGTATCGGAGATTGTAACGGCGCTCAAATCGATCGTTTCGGGCGATTATTTGAAGTCGGGCTCTCAGGCCTCCGCTCCTGCGCAAAAAGCGGGAAATCAGGCCGCAGAATTGGATGAGTTTCAAATATCCATTATTGGCCAGTCTATTGAGGCGGGGCATCAAGTATTTCACATTGTAGTCGCAGTAAGAGACGATTGCGTGCTGAAGGCCGCAAGGGCATATATGGTGTTTGATCTGCTCGAGCGCAACGGCGAAGTCATCAAATCGACTCCTTCTGTTGAAGAAATCGAGCAGGAAAAATTTGAGAAGTCATTTGCCGTCTATTATATTTCGCAGCTGGATCAGGCCAGTCTCGAACAGCAGGTCGGCAATGTTTCCGAGATTGAATCGGTGAAGGTGACGCCGATTACCGCCGAATCGCTGACCAGCTTGCAGCAAGCGGGAAGCGAAGCAGCTGTGGCTGCGGCGCCTGCCGCGCCTGTTGAAGCGGCGGCTGCGGCAGCCCCGGCGAAAGCTCCGGACCAGCCGAAAAAAGAAGCGGCGGGCGGAGCTCCCGTAGCGAACCGCACCATCCGCGTCGATATCGAGCGACTTGACGTGCTGATGAACCTGTTCAGCGAATTGCTGATCGACCGGGTGCGTCTGGAGCAGCTGGCCAGCGAAATCCGCCGCAACGATTTGATCGAAACGGTGGAACATATGACCCGCGTGAGCAGCGACTTGCAAAACATTGTCATGAAGCTGCGGATGGTGCCCGTCGATACCGTATTCAACCGCTTCCCGCGGATGGTGCGCGACGTTGCGAAATCGCTGGAGAAAAAGATCGACCTCGTCATTACCGGCGCGGATACCGAGCTTGACCGCACGGTTGTTGATGAAATCGGCGATCCGCTTGTGCATTTGCTGCGCAACGCGGTCGATCATGGCATTGAGATGCCGGCAGTGAGAGCGGCGGCCGGAAAAAGTGAAACCGGAACCGTGTGGCTGCGCGCTTACCACAGCGGCAATCATGTTTTCATCGAAATCGAAGAAGACGGCGCCGGTATCAACAAGGATAGAGTGTTAAAAACCGCGTTGAAAAACGGAGTCGTTACTCAGGAGCAAGCGGCGAAGTTAACGGAAGAAGAAATCCACAAGCTGATTTTTGCATCGGGTTTTAGTACGGCCGATAAAATATCGGATATTTCCGGAAGAGGCGTCGGGTTAGACGTCGTGAAGACCAAGATTACGAGCCTTGGCGGCCAGGTGCATATCGACTCCAAGCTGGGACGGGGCACGAAGTTTTCGGTCCAGCTGCCGCTTACGCTTTCGATTATTTCGGCGATGCTGATTCGTCTGAAATCGGAGAAATACGCCATTCCGCTTTCATCGATTGTGGAAACCGCAGCGGTTCAGAAATCCCAGATCCGCAACGTGCATGGCAACAAAATGGTCGATTTCCGCAACAGTGTCATACCGCTTATTTCTACAGCGGAATTGTTTGAAGTGCCGGATGCGGGGGAAGAAACAAGCGGCGATGTGCAGATCGTTGTCATCCGTAAAGGCGAGAAGCTGGCTGCGATGGTGGTGGATGAATTTATCGGCCAGCAGGAAATCGTCTTAAAGACGCTTGGCAAATACTTAACCAATTTGTTCGCAGTCTCCGGGGCAACGATACTGGGCGACGGCCAAGTCGCGCTGATTATCGACACCAATGCCTTAATTAAATAATGAACCGCAGCATTATACATATTCGGCCAAAACTTTGAGGAGGCAGTGACCATGGGAGAAGAGGTTAAAGTAATTGTGTTCGCTTTAGCTCATGAGGAATACGGTGTCGAGGTAGAAAAAGTACGCACCATTGAAAGAATGCAGCCGATGACGCGTGTGCCCAAAACGCCCGCTTTTATTAAAGGCGTGATCAATCTGCGGGGCGTCGTTGTACCCGTTCTCGATTTAAGAGGCCGCTTCGGCTTTGCGGAAGCGGAATACACGGACAATACAAGAATTATTATCGTTGCCGTCGGCGATATCGAGGTTGGTTTAATCGTCGATTCCGCTAATGACGTGATTGATGTCGATACGGACGCTATCGAGGATCCGCCGGAAATCGTCGGGGGCATCAAAGCCAAGTATTTGCGGGGGATCGCGAAAATTGGCGACGATCGCCTGTTGATCCTGCTGAACTTGTCCGAGGTGCTCAATAAAAGCGAAATCATTCAACTAGAACAAATAGAGGAGTAGATCCGTGGAGTCCTTTAAGCAATTTGCCGATTTTCAAATGGATGTACTGAAGGAAGTGGGAAATATCGGCGCGGGTCATGCGGCAACGGCATTGTCCAAACTTTTGGATAAGCCGGTGGATATGCTTGTGCCGAAGGTGAGAATGGTCGCTTTCGAGGAAATCGCCGACAGTGTCGGCGGCTCCGAGGAGGTGGTTATCGCCATTTTTCTTCGAGTCGTCGGCGAGACACCGGGCAATCTGTTTTTTATCATGACCCTTGATTCCGCCAAGAAGCTTTTGAAAAAGCTAGTCGGACTCGAAGTGGTGGACGAAGACAGCTACTCGGAAATGGAACTGTCCGCTTTAAACGAAATCGGGAATATTTTGGCGGGCTCGTATTTGTCTTCCCTAGCGGACTTTACGAATTTAAACATGTCACCCACCGTTCCTTCATTAGCTATCGATATGGCCGGGGCCATTTTAAGTTATGGCCTGCTGCAATACGGCCAGATGGGAGACGCGGCGCTGCTGATCGATACCAAATTTTTGGAAGGCAACGATGAGGTGGAAGGGCATTTCTTTCTGATTCCCGATCCGGAGTCTTTCGAAAAAATTTTTGTAGCCTTAGGAGTACAATCTCCATGATCCAACAAAATTTTATCAAAGTCGGAATGGCCGACTTAAATGTCGCACATGTAACCGGCGTGTTGAAAACTACAGGGCTTGGATCTTGCGTCGGATTAACGCTCTATGATGCAAAGGCTAAGGTTGCGGGGATGGCTCATGTCATGCTGCCGACATCGGACATCGCCCGGGAAGGTACATTAAATATCGCTAAATACGCCGATACCGCCGTTCCTGAACTCATTCGCAAAATGGTCGCGCTTGGCGCGATGAAATCCCGAATGGAAGCTAAAATGGCCGGTGGGGCACAAATGTTTGCATTCTCGGTAAATTCGGATACGATGCGGATCGGGCCGAGAAACGTGGAATCGACGAAAGAAATGCTGAAATCTTTTTCAATTCCGCTGAAAGCCGAAGATACGGGCGCAAATTACGGAAGAACAATTGAGTTTGATTGCGAAACCGGCATATTAGTCATACGCAGCGTACAACAAGGGGTAAAGGAATTGTAGCTTATGATAGGATCCATTCGTTGGAATCTGGTGTTGGGACTTATTACTTTCATATGCACGGGCTTGTTTTCATTTTCAAGCAATATTTGGACGACGACGCTTTTAAACAGCGTCTACAGCTTTGTGCTTGTTTTTGCCCTTGTTTTTCTGGTTCGCTGGTTCTTGGGTACCGTCATCGGATTAAACAAAGTGCTGGCCGAAGAAACGGAGCTTAGCCAAGCGGAAGAAGCTATAAAAGGAACGGCTCTGGATGTCGTTACTCCGGATGAAGGCGACTCGATTAATCAATTGCTTAAAGACGGGCTGGGGCCGCAAGCCAAAAGCAATGACGACAGCTTTGCTCCGCTTGCTCCGCCTAAGCTCAAATCAAAAACAGATCTGGAACCGGATGATTTGGCTAAAGCCTTGCGTCAAATGTCTGAAGAGTAAGGATGGTGAACGCATTCGTGATTCCGAACAAATCGCATCTGGCCAATATCGATGTATGGAAACAATGGAAAGAAGAAGGTTATATCGCAGCGAAACAAGCGCTGATCGAGAACTATTTGCCGCTCGTCGAGTATGTGGTGGGCAGGCTTGCCATTGGCTTACCTAAAAATATTTCTAAAGAAGATTTATCCAGCTATGGTATAATGGGTTTAATCGACGCCATTGAAAAGTTTGACTACGAGCGGGGGCTTCAGTTTGAAACGTACGCCTCTTGGAGAATCCGCGGCGCCGTGATTGACGGGCTGCGGCAAGGGGACTGGGTGCCGCGTTCCGTTCGGGAGAAGGCCAAGAAAGTCGAAGAAGCTTATCAGAAGCTCGAGCAGAAGTATTTGCGTTCTGTTACAGATGCAGAGATTAGTGATTACTTGCAAGTTAGCGAAAATGAATTCCACCAAATGGTACAGGATATTGCCGTAACGACCATTTGTTCGATAGACGATCCAATTAAAGAAGAAGAATCGGAGACCCGTTTGTCCCTCTTGGTGGATGAGACGGCCAAAAATCCCGAATATAAAGTCAATGAATTTTTTCTGAAGGAGACATTGGCCAAAGCCATTGACCGTTTGACTGAAAAAGAGCGGACTGTTGTCTCATTGTTTTATTACGAGGAGCTTTCCTTAAGTGAAATTGCCGAAGTGATGAATTTGTCGCCATCCAGAATATCCCAGCTTCATTCCAAAGCGATTTTACGATTGAGAGGTTCCCTTGGCCGGATGAAGGTACAGCTATTTCAAGATACGTAAACCTTGGGAAAGGAGTGAGTTTCGATGAGCGACAGCGTGCTTCCGTTGCACTATTATATCACCGTTTCGACTTCGGACGATAAATTAGCTTCTTACATTACATTCAATCACCCCGACGAGGACATTCAATTCTCTTTGGAGGAGCTTGAAGAACTGCTGAGATCAAACCGTATCATTTATGGAATCGACTATGGCAAGCTGGCGCAGATTGCTCATGAGCCTAAAGCATATTATTTAATGGAAGTTGAAGTTGCCAAAGGGGATCGGCCGATTGATGGGAAAAACGGCGAAATCAAGTATTTCTACGATTTGAACAACGATAAAAAAACGCCGTTGGAGCTTGATGACGGCAAGGTGGACTATAAAGAAGTGACCACCATTAACAACGTACGCAAAGGACAGCTGATCGCACAGCGGATTCAGCCGACGGATGGCATCCAAGGCCGCGCGGTTACCGGGGAGGTTTTATTTCCGAAGGCGGGTAAAGAGGCGCGGTTCAAAATCGGCAAAAACGTCGTCATGGACGCTGAGCAGATGCATTTGTACGCTGCGATTGACGGTGTTGTAACCAAAACCGAACGCGATAAGATGAATGTGTTTCCGATCTATGAAGTGAATGGAGACTTGGACTATAAAATCGGCAATATCGATTTTGTCGGCAATGTCGTGATTCGCGGCAACATATTGCCTGGTTTCAAGATCAAATCAGGCGGGGATATCCGGGTTTCAGGCGGGGTCGAAGGCGCCGATCTGGAGGCAGGAGGCTCTATCGAAATCAGCGCAGGCATTTTGGGCCAGAATAAGGCGGTCGTGAAAGCCGGCAAAGATGTGAAGAGCTCTTTCATCCAGGACGCTACCGTGGAAGCCGGGGAGCAAATCATCGTCTCCCAGAGCATTATGCATTCGCAAATCCGCGCCGGTAAAAATGTGATCTGCAAGGGGACCAAAGGCCTCATCGTCGGCGGGGTGGTGCAGGCGGGCGAACGTGTGGTCACCCGGACTGTGGGCAACTCCATGTCAACGGTAACCGTAATCGAAGTTGGCGTCCTTCCGGAGCTGCGAAACGAACTGCAGCAGCTGAGACTCCAGCTGAAAGCAATCGGCGAAAGTTTGGACAAGACGGAGAAGGCGCTTTCATTGCTCGATCAGCTGGCCGCGGTAGGACAACTCGGACCCGATAAAGTATCGATGCGCATTAAGCTCAACCATACGAAAAAACAAGCCCTGGAAGAACAAGCGGCGGGCCGCGAACGTATATTGGAAATAGAGAAGACACTTGAAGATACCGACGCGGCAAGGGTAGAAATAAACTCTACGATCTACGGGGGCGCGAAAGTAGTGATCGGCCGGTATACGAAGTTTGTCAAGGACCCTGCCCGGCATATCGTCTATAAATTATCGGACGGCGATATTATAGCGTCTCCTATGGTTTGATTTTTGTGTCTTACCTAAATATGATTCGGGAGGAATTCGTATGAGCCTGAAGTCAGTTGAAATGCAGTTTGCAATTCAAAAAAATGACGTTGTCGGGTCAATGCAAAACCAACTGTCTCATAAGCCGGTCCACGATCAGGCCATGTTAGAAGGGGCTGCCACCAAGCAAACGGAGAAAGATCGCGAAGTCAGCTCCAAGTTGGCCAAAACCGCACATTCGAACATTCATGAAGAGCTGCCGCATCAAGGGAGCGGGCCTGCGCTCAAACGCAAAGGCAAAAAAGCCAAGCAGGATGAGCCGGCGGGCAAAGCGAATGAAGGACGGCACCCGTTCAAAGGACATCATATTGACTTTTCGTTATAAAGCGATAGAAAAAAGGTGAACAACATTGGATCAGCCCTGGGTATACATCGTGCTTTTCGGTTTAGTGCTTATCGTGTACGCCAAAATATTGCCGAAAAAAGCCCCCTTGCAGCAGGGAGCTACCGTTAACGAGATCGAAGAGACCATGGAGCATTTTGCGGCGGAAATCGAAGAGCAGAATCAGGCGGTCATCCAGCTATTCACGCAAACAAAACATGAGTACGAGCAGCAGCTGAACAAATTGTCCGGCAGGATTGAATGGCTGGAGAAGCAAAACAACAGTCTTTCGCAAGAGGTGGCCAAGCTGTTGGGAGCGCAGGACCAATGGGACAAGCAGATCGCTCTGCTTGGGACAACCATCTCTTCCGCTCACGAAAAACCGCAGCATTATAGCGTTCCGGCGCCTGCGCCGGCCGAACCGGAGGTTGCCGTACAAACGTCCCCAGAGGCAGAGGAGCCTCCCGTTTCTTTAATGAATATCAAGAAACGTTACGCCGAGTTGTTTGATTTGTACGAGCAGGGGAAATCAACCGATTATATCGCTAAGAAGATGGGGATGAATAAAGGGGAAATCAATCTGATTGTCCAATTGGCCAAACAGGAGGAGAGCCTGCGTGTTTAAAAATAAAACACTCCTCTACGGCCTTGGAATCGGCCTTATTATCGGCTCCTTGTTAGTTCAGCTGATGAATCAGGCTAGAGGTTCCGCCCCGGCGCCTATTCAGACCTCAACGCCGCCGCAAGCATCGGCCAAACCGGCGGACAAGCCGGATGCGAAGCAAGTGAAAGAGCTCGCCAGCCAGTATTATCAAGTTTTTCCGAAAGAGGAGAAGCTGTACACGCAAGCTCAAGCCGATGCGCTTGTGCAGCAAAAAGTCGAGGAAGCCAAAAAGCAGGCTGGCGCAGCAGCAGCGCCTTCAGCTAAAAAGACGTATATTTTTGTCCCGGCGGGGGCTAATTCCACTCAAGTGGCGGATATGCTGTACCAAAGCAGCCTATTGGCTGACCGGAAGGCCTTCGAGGATGCGATGAAGAAAGACCAATTGAGCAGTAGGATTATCGCCGGCTTGCATGTATTCGAAGGACAGCCGAATTTGGATGAAGTCATCGTCAATTTGACAACCCATTAAAACAGCGGGACTCTTTCTCTAATCAGAAAAAGTTCCGCTGTTTTTACGTTATATTCATAAGAAAGGTGAATGTTGCATACAAAAGTGAGTTATGGTATAGTTATTGACGGTGTTAAAACCACACACGCTGGTTAATTCCAATAACGGTGCTTTCTTACATAGGAAGTTTTATTGCGAAGATGAGATCAGCGGCGGAAAACAAAAAAACCATTTTTGAGGAGGTGTGTGAGGATGGCAGTTATCTCCATGAAACAGCTGCTTGAAGCTGGGGTACACTTCGGTCACCAGACCCGTCGTTGGAATCCTAAGATGGACAGATACATCTTCACTGAAAGAAACGGCATTTACATTATCGACCTGCAAAAAACAGTTAAAAAGGTCGAGGAAGCTTACAACTTCGTAAAATCGGTTGCTGGCGAAAACGGCACGATTTTGTTCGTAGGCACTAAGAAGCAAGCTCAAGATTCCGTTAAGGAAGAAGCTGAGCGTTGCGGCATGTACTTTATCAACCAACGTTGGTTGGGTGGTACGCTCACTAACTTCTCCACCATTCAAAAGCGTATTGACCGTTTGCGTCAGCTTGAGAAATGGGAAGAGGACGGCACGTTTGAAGTGCTTCCTAAGAAAGAAGTTATTATCCTGCGCAAAGAAAAAGATCGCTTGGAGAAATTCTTGGGCGGCATCAAAGGCATGAAAGGCCTGCCAAGCGCATTGTTCGTTATAGATCCTCGCAAAGAGCGCATCGCTGTTGCGGAAGCTCGCAAACTTGGTATTCCGATCGTTGGTATCGTTGATACAAACTGCGATCCGGACGAAATCGACTACGTTATTCCGGGTAATGACGACGCGATCCGTGCAGTAAAGCTGTTGACGGCCAAAATCGCCGACGCAGTGATCGAAGCGCACCAAGGCGAAGAAACAACCGCCTAATTGCAACCGGCTTGAATAGTAAATAGGAAAAAGGGTGGTCGGAAGGTGAAAAACCTGTCACCGCCCTTTTTTTAGAGTACATATGATAATTAGAAATGAAAACAATCATTTGGGAGGTCATCCACATATGGCAGTTTCAGCAGCAGCGGTAAAAGAATTGCGCGAAAAAACAGGAGCAGGCATGCTCGATTGCAAAAAAGCGCTTGACGAATCAAACGGCGACATCGAAAAAGCATCCGAGATTTTGCGTGAAAAAGGTCTTGCGGCAGCAGCCAAAAAATCCGGCCGGATTGCAACAGAAGGTCTGGTAGAATCTTATATTCACGGCGCTGGCCGTATCGGCGTTCTGGTTGAAGTCAACTGCGAAACCGACTTTGTTGCCAAAACCGACAACTTCAGAGAATTTGTAAGAGACGTAGCGATGCAAATCGCAGCGGCTAATCCGCTGTTCGTACGCCGCGAAGAAGTTCCAGGCGAAGCGCTTGAGAAAGAACGCGAAATTTTGAAAGCACAAGCTCTGAACGAAGGCAAACCGGCTCATATCGTTGAAAAAATGGTAGATGGCCGTATCGGCAAATACTACGAAGAAAATTGCTTGCTTGAGCAATCGTTCATCAAAGATCCGGACAAAACAATCCAAACGTTGCTGAATGAAAAAATCGCAACCATCGGCGAAAACATCTCCATCCGCCGTTTCGTACGGTTTGAACTGGGCGAAGGTTTGGAGAAAAAGCAAGAAAACTTTGCCGAAGAAGTTATGTCCCAAGTGAATCTGTAATACATGAACTCGTAATAGCGGCAACACGAAAAGAAGGAACACCTTAAGTGTTCCTTTTTTTTCAGGAACCTTAAGATGACGTTTTTGGAAATGGGGGGTTATGAAGTGCAACGTACCAGTTACAAACGGATCATATTGAAGTTGAGCGGCGAGGCGTTAGCCGGACAGCAAGGTTATGGCATCGATTCCGAGATGATCACTTCCATTGCCAACCAGGTCAAAGAAGTGTACGACATGAACGTTGAAGTGGCTATCGTCGTTGGCGGCGGGAATATATGGAGGGGCATCGCCGGCAGCAAAAAAGGCATGGACAGAGCGACTGCCGACTATATGGGAATGCTTGCTACGGTCATGAACGCGCTCGCCTTGCAGGATGCGCTTGAAGCGATTGACGTGCCTACACGGGTGATGGCTTCCATCGCGATGCAGCAAGTTGCCGAACCGTACATTCGCAGACGGGCTATCCGCCATCTGGAAAAAGGCCGGGTCGTAATATTTGCGGCGGGAACCGGCAATCCGTTTTTCTCGACCGATACGACCGCGGCGCTTAGAGCTGCGGAAATTGAAGCGGAAGTTATTTTGATGGCCAAAAATAAAGTCGATGGCGTCTACACGGCCGATCCGTTTAAAGACGCTACCGCTGAAAAATTCGATACGCTTACGTATCTGGAAGTGCTTAATAAAAACCTTGGCGTCATGGATTCGACGGCGTCGTCGCTGTGCATGGACAACAACATCCCGCTGATCGTATTTTCCATTACGGAGAACGGAAACATCAAGCGAGTTGTGCAAGGGGAAAAAATCGGTACCTTGGTGAAAGCGTAAAAAAGGGAGTGTGCTACAATGCCGCAATCGATTAAAAAAAATGCGGAAGAACGTATGGATAAAGCGCTTGGAGCGCTTCGTAAAGACCTCGCCAGCCTGAGAGCAGGGCGTGCCACGCCGTCACTGCTGGACCGGATTCAAGTTGAATATTACGGCGCGTTAACGCCGGTAAATCAGCTTGCCAACATCAATACGCCGGATTCCCGGACGTTGATGATCCAGCCGTGGGACAAAAGTTCGGTTTCCGCGATTGAAAAAGCGATCATGAAATCGGATCTTGGATTGACCCCGTCCAACGACGGTTCATCCATCCGGATTATGATTCCGGCTCTGACAGAGGAGCGCCGCGCAGAACTGGTGAAAATGACTAAGAAGTTTGGCGAAGAAGCGAAAGTTGCGATCCGCAACATTCGACGGGACGCTAACGACGAGATTAAAAAACTCGAAAAAAGCGGAATTTCCGAAGACGAATCGCGTCGTCACCAAGAAGACGTGCAGAAGTTTACGGATAAGTTTACCGCAGAGGTGGATAAAATTTTGGCGGCTAAAGAAAAAGAGATTATGGAAGTATAAGATAAAAGCCCCCGCTCTACTCTAGGGGGCTTTTGAACTTATCATTGTCCTAGTCTTTCCTTATTGGAGGCAAGCATAATGAATCCATGGAAGAGATGGTTTGGGAACAAGGAACCGTTAGACAGCACCGTGCCTGAACTGGATGCGGACAATATTCCCAATCACGTCGCAGTCATCATGGACGGCAACGGCCGGTGGGCTCAAAAACGCGGCTTGCCGCGTGTCGCCGGTCATCACGCCGGGATGAAAAATGTGAAAAAAATAACGATGGCTGCCAATGAGATTGGCGTTAAGATACTAACGCTGTATGCATTTTCAACGGAAAACTGGAAACGGCCGCGCGATGAAGTTGACTTCTTGATGAAGCTGCCGCTTGAGTTTTTTCCTAAGGAAATCGATGAGCTGATCCGGAATAATGTGCAAATCCGCATGACCGGCTGGGAGGAAGGCCTCCCGGATGCCACGTTAAAAGTAATTAAGGATGCGATTGCACGAACGAAAGGCAATACGGGACTCATACTCAATTTTGCGCTAAATTACGGCAGCCGCAAAGAAATGATTGCCGGCATGAAAGCGATGCTCGGCGACATTGAGCAAGGAAAGATCAGTATCGAGGAGATTAGCGAGCAGTCCTTTTCTCAATATTTGCTTACATCGGAGCTGCCGGACCCGGATCTGATGATCCGTACAAGCGGAGAGCAGCGGATCAGCAACTTTATGCTGTGGCAGCTGGCTTATTCGGAGCTTTGTTTTACCGAGTCGTATTGGCCGGAATTCACCGAACAGCATTTTTTTGACGCGGTGAAGGAATATCAAAGCCGAGCGAGACGGTATGGCGGACTGTAGCGTTTCCTTGCACATAAAGTTGGAGGTACGTCCTTGAAGCAGCGAATTGTAACGGGCTTAATCGCCGGAATCGGCTTTCTCATATTATTATTAGCAGGCGGTTATTGGTTTACCGGATTGCTGCTCGTCATGTCCGCTATCGGTTATGATGAGTTTATGCGTATGAATGACTTAAAGCGCTATCCGGTAACCGTCTGGCTGGGGATGCTTGGCGTGCTTTTACTCAGTGTGCCATGGCATTCCGCCGGAGTGCTGCCGCAGATGGGAATGGAGACGTTCGTCTGGACGTTCTTATTTCTTATGCTTGCCGTGACGGTCACCTCGAAAAATAAAGTGACGATCGATCACGCGGCTATGTTTTTTATCGGGATCGTTTATATCGGCTTTGGATTCCACTATATGGCGGAAACCCGGATGTCTCCCGACGGACATGGTTTATTCTGGACGTTCCTTGTGTTTCTGTGCATCTGGTCGACCGATTCGGGAGCTTATTTCACCGGCACGGTCATCGGCAAACATCCGTTGTGGCCTACAATCAGCCCGAAGAAATCGATTGAAGGTTCCCTTGGCGGGATCGTATTATCCGTGGTGGTTGCAATCTGTTTTGCGGTAGCTAAGCCGGAACTGCTAACCATTGGACATGCCGTACTGCTGGGACTCGTTATCGGGATTGTCGGGCAGCTGGGCGATTTGATGCAATCCGCGTATAAACGGGTCAAAGGCATCAAGGATACCGGGACCATTTTGCCGGGACATGGCGGGGTGCTGGACCGCGTGGACAGCTGGCTGATCGTATTTCCGGCCGTCCATATGCTCTCCTTGATTCCCCATTAAAGTCAAGCCTGAGGTGTAATTGTTATGAAACGAATAGCCATTTTAGGCTCAACAGGTTCTGTGGGCACACAGACGTTGGATGTCATTGCCCATCATCCGGAGCGCTTTACGGTGGAAGGCATCGCCGGCGGAACAAACCTGCCGCTTCTGATCGAGCAGGCGAAACGTTTTAAGCCGCGCAAAGTTTCCGTTTCGACCAAGGCGCTTGCGGACGAGCTGCGTTTACATATTTCGGAAGCGGAAGTGTTGTATGGAGAAGCGGGACTGACGGAAATTGCAGCCGGTACCGATGCCGATTTTGTGGTAACCGCGGTAGTGGGAAGCCAAGGCCTCAGGCCTACGCTAGCTGCAATTGACGCAGGCAAGCAGATTGGATTAGCCAACAAAGAGACGCTTGTCAGCGCAGGTCATATTGTCACGGACCTGGCCCGTAAGCGGGGCGTCAAGCTGCTTCCGATCGATAGCGAGCATTCGGCGATTTTTCAATGTTTGAACGGCGAAAGTCACGAACGGATTCGTAAGATCACATTGACGGCATCAGGCGGCTCGTTTCGCGATCGTACACGAGATGAACTTCAGCATGTCACCGTGCAGGATGCGCTGAAACACCCGAATTGGTCCATGGGCGCGAAAATTACGATTGACTCGGCCTCTATGGTAAATAAAGGGCTGGAAGTCATTGAAGCCCACTGGCTGTTCGGGCTGCCTTATGATCGGATCGATGTGCTGATTCATCCGGAGAGCATCGTGCATTCGTTTGTGGAGTTTACCGACCACAGCATTATCGCCCAGATGGGCAATCCGGACATGCGGGTGCCGATTCAGTATGCGCTGACCTATCCGGATCGGCTGGAAACGCCTTCGAAACCGCTGGATTTAACGGAGACAGGCAAGCTGGTCTTCCGTAAAATGGATTTTGAGCGTTTCCCGTGCCTAAGAATGGCGTATGACAGCGGAAGGGCCGGCGGAACGATGCCAACGGTATATAATGCAGCTAATGAAGTGGCGGTATCCCGTTTTTTAAACGGAGACATTGGTTTTCTGCAGATCGAGCATGTTATCGAACAGGTGTTGTCCCAACATGCTGCGGTTGCCGCCCCTGATCTGGAGAGCATCATGGCCGCGGATCAATGGGCGAGAACAGCGGCTTCCCGTATGTAAAACTCCTTAACCTTACAAGCATGTTTTATCTTCTATCGTAATATGTTTCTTGAGAAGACGGTTTGCTTGTATTATATTCGTAAATAATGTTAATCTAAGTACATGATGCAACAGGACACATTTGCGAATTAAAGGAGGACGCTGCCACTTGTCTGCGATACAAAACGCTTTTCAAATAGTATTGATGTTTTTCGTGCTTGTCACGATTCATGAATGGGGCCATTTTTATTTTGCCAAAAGGGCCGGTATATTGGTGCGCGAGTTTGCCATCGGTTTTGGACCCAAGCTGATTTCCTTTAAAAAAGGGGAAACCCGCTACACGCTGCGGCTGCTGCCGATCGGCGGTTTCGTCCGGATGGCGGGGGAAGATCCGGAGATCGTGCAGATTCATCCCGGTCAAACGATTGGCGTCAAGCTAACGGACGATGAGGTTACCCATATTTATGTGGACCGGTTGGACCAGTTGGCGGATGCGACGATCGGAACGGTGGAACGGATTGATCTGGAAAAAGATCTTTTTGTCATGCTGAACCTTAACGAGGAAATCGTACGGTTCCCCATCCATCCGCAAGCGCTGATGATCAGCAAAGGTAAAGACACGCAAATTGCGCCGTTGAACCGTCAGTTCGGCAGTAAGCGGGTAGGGCAAAGAGCGCTTTCGATTGTGGCCGGACCGGTGATGAACTTCCTGCTTGCTTTTGTGCTTTTTATGTCTGTGGCATTTATGACGGGTGTACCGGATAAGGTGAAAATCCAAAGCATCGTACCGAGTTCAGCGGCCGAAAAGGCGGGCTTAATGGCGGGTGACTTGATTCTGTCCGTTAACCACGAAGAGATCGGCGCGGACCGCAATAAGCTGACCAGTTTAATTAAAGATTCCGTAGGCAAACCGATGGTATGGGTAGTTGAGCGGAATAAGGAACAGCTTCGCAAGGAAGTGACGCCGGAAGATAAGGGTGGAAGCGGCTTAGTCGGCGTTTCTTTGCTGTTGGAAACACGTCCGTCCGGCGTTTTAGAAGGCGTAAAATATGGCGGAAGCACGATGGTATCGGCAACCGGCTCCATTCTGGACAGCTTTGGCAAGCTGGTTACCCTGCAGTTCAAAATGGACGATCTTGGCGGACCGGTGCGAATCGTTGAATTTACAAGCGAACAGGCAAGCGCCGGGTTTGCGCAATATGTATTTTGGGCGGGACTTCTCAGCTTGTATCTTGGTATTTTTAATTTGCTCCCGTTCCCTGCACTGGATGGCAGCAGACTTGTATTTCTAGGTTTTGAAGCGGTCAGAGGCAAACCGGTTGATCCGAACCGCGAAAGCATGGTGCATTTTGTCGGGTTTGCGATGTTGATGCTGTTGATGATTGCGGTCACTTATAACGATATTTTACGGTTGATGAAAGGGTAGTTGTTCCATGTCGAAGGAGAAACAGTTTGTCAAGGAAATTACACCGCAGAACGAAGACTTTTCCAGATGGTATATCGATGTCATTAAAAAAGCCGACCTGATGAGCTATTCGCCCGTCAGGGGCTGCATTGTGTTTAAGCCGGACAGCTATGAAATTTGGGAATTGATCCAAAAAGAATTGGATGCTAGATTTAAAGAAACGGGTCACCGCAATGCGTATTTTCCAATGTTTATTCCCGAGAGCTTTTTTCAGAAGGAAAAAGAGCACGTGGAAGGGTTTAATCCCGAGCTGCCTTGGGTAACGGAAGCCGGCGGCGAGAAGTTGGAAGAACGTCTGGCCATCCGTCCTACTTCGGAAACGATGATTGGCCATATGTACTCCGAATGGATCAACTCTTACCGCGATTTGCCGGTGCTGATCAACCAATGGGCGAACGTGGTGCGTTGGGAGAAACGTACGCAGCCGTTCCTGCGGACAAGCGAGTTTTTGTGGCAGGAAGGCCATACGGCGCATGAAGACGAAGCGGACGCCCGGCGCGAAACGATGCAGATGCTGGACATTTATCGTGATTTCGCCGAAAATTATTTAGCCATTCCGGTCATCATGGGACAAAAAACTCCTTCCGAGAAATTTGCCGGCGCTGTCGATACCTATTCGATTGAGGCGATGATGAAAGACGGCAAGGCGGTTCAAGCGGGAACTTCTCATTATCTTGGCACTAATTTTGCTGTAGCTTTCGATATTAAGTTCCTTAACCGCGAAAATCAGCATCAATTTTGCCATACGACTTCCTGGGGCGTAAGCACCCGGTTGATCGGGGCGCTGATTATGGTTCACGGCGATGACCGCGGCCTTGCCTTGCCGCCGAAGGTGGCTCCGACACAGGTCGTCATCATCCCGATCGGTCCGGCCAAAACAAGGGAGCAGGTTGTTGCGCGTGCGGACGAGTTGTTCTTAGAGTTAAAGAAAGCAGGCATTCGCGTTAAAGTGGATGACCGCGATCAAAGCCCGGGCTGGAAGTTTAATGAATATGAAATGCGCGGCGTGCCGATTCGTGTGGAAATCGGACCTCGCGATATGGAGAACGGGCAAGTGGTGCTTGTTTCGCGGATTTCCGGAGAGAAACGTATCGTGGCTCAAGCCGATTTTACAGCGGAAATCAATAAAATGCTGGCCGAGATTCACGACCAAATGTTCGAACGCGCCAAGCAGTTCCGCGACGAGCATTACGGAGCGGTGGATACGCTGGATGAGATGAAGCAGTTCCTTGACGAAAAACGCGGTTTCCTGCTGGCCGGTTGGTGTGGTTCCGCCGCTTGCGAAGCGCAGGTCAAAGAAGAAACCGGCGCGACAAGCCGTAACATTCCGTTTTCTCCGTCCGAGCATAAGTCGACTTGTTTGGTTTGCGGGGAAAAAGCCGAGCATACAGTCGTATTCGGGCGGGCGTACTAGGAGCCCGTCCGACGGACTTGTTATTTTGTGAATATGATGTTTGGCGCTCTAGTGATTCCGGAAAAGGGATGGCATTCCACCGCCAATGAAAACTGTTTTTTTTGAATATATTTTAAGGTGAAAACACAGTTTTCAAAAGCGGACGTAAACTTTCCATGCCATTCCCTTTTCCTCCATCACCAGGGGAGTTCATATTCACAAAATATCAAAAAAACGTCGGCGGATCCTAGAGGTAGTAATAAACAGGGCAATAGGTGAGGTTTCCTGTTGCTCTTTTGTTTTGAACAGGGGGAGGACATTCATGAGCAATTTAGCCGTTAAGCGGGAACGCTTTGAGCAGCTGATGAAGCATGCCGAAATTCCAACTGACGTAATCGATTCTTTTTTTGCGGACGGTTATATCGATAGAGTGGAAGTCAGCCGAAAAAATAAAGATTGGACGTTTTATATCGCCCAAAATAAAGTCGTTCCTCGAGATATTTACATTTCATTTTGCAAAATGATCCGCGACAAGTTTACGCATATCGCCAGAATTCAATTTGTGCTGCAATATGCCGACGAGATTGATCGAGCGGAGGTGGCAAGCGAATACTGGGGACTGTTTCTGGAGTGGATCCAACGCGAGAAAGTGTCCGTCAACGGTTGGCTGATGAAGGCGAAAGTAGAGGCTCAAGGCAACGTGCTTACGCTGCTGCTGCTCGACCAGATTGGGCTGGAGCTGGCTAAGAAAAAAAATATCGGGCAGTACATTCATACGTTTTATAAAAATTATTTTACGATTGATTATCAGGTTCGCTTGCAAGTTAACGAATCAAATGAAGAAGAGTTTGAGAAATTCGCCAAGCAGATTGAGCAGGAACAAATCGAAGTCATGCAGGTTCTTACGTCCGGCATGAACGAAAATGAAGCCGATGCGCTCCCGGCCGCCGAGCTGAAGCTGATGGTCGGTTATGAAATTAAAGACCCGCCTGTGCCGCTTCAAGACATTAAAGACGAAGAGAAAAAAGTCGTCCTGCAGGGCATGGTGTTCGGACTGGAAATGAAAGAGCTGAGAAACGGCAGCACGCTGTTTACTTTTAACATAACGGATTTTACCGATTCCTTAATGCTTAAATCGTTTGCCAAAACAAAGGAAGAATTAAAAATATTAAGTTTGCTGGCCAACGGCAAATGGATCAAGGTGAGAGGCCGCGTCGAATACGACCGGTTCATGCAAATCCCTGAGCTTGTGATG
The DNA here is from genome assembly GCF_004307995.1 of Paenibacillus thalictri. Classification (GTDB taxonomy): domain Bacteria; phylum Bacillota; class Bacilli; order Paenibacillales; family NBRC-103111; genus Paenibacillus_AF; species Paenibacillus_AF thalictri. Next base: position 140,848 of record NZ_SIRE01000011.1, read on the forward strand.
ATTCCTTCGGATATTAATGAGGTGGTCGCACCGCCGGAACGCAAAGATGATGCCGAGGAGAAACGCGTCGAATTCCATCTGCATACGACGATGAGTCCGATGGACGGCATTACTCCGGTCGATCAGTACATTAAGACGGCGGCCAAATGGGGGCATAAAGCGATAGCGATCACCGATCACGGGGGGGTGCAGTCGTTCCCCGAAGCGAATCACGCCGCACACAAGCACCATATTAAAATCATTTACGGCATGGAAGCCAATGTGATCAATGATTCCGTTCCGGTTGTGATGAACCCGGTAGATCTCGATATTCGCGAGGGCACTTATATTATATTTGACATCGAGACCACCGGTTTGTCCGTAGGGAGCAACAAGATCATCGAAATTGCCGGAGTGAAAATGCAGGGCGGCAAAGAAATCGACCGCTTCGCAACGTTTATCGATCCGCATGAGAAAATTCCTTACAACATTCAGCAGCTGACGAATATCACCGACGAGATGGTGGCGGGGGCGCCGGAGCTTGAGGACATGCTGCCGAAATTTGTCGAGTTTACCCGAGATTCGGTGCTTGTCGCCCACAATGCCCGTTTCGATATGGGCTTTATTCAAGCGAATTTGAAGCGAATGGGCTTGCCGGAGCTGACTAACCCGGTGATCGATACGCTGGAGATGTCGCGCCTCTTGTTCCCGACGATGAAAAATCACCGGCTTAACACGCTGACCGATAAATTTAAAGTCGGTCTCGACAACCATCACCGCGCGATCGACGACTCCATTGCGCTGGGTCATGTGTTGTTTCACCTTATTAAGGAAGCGTCGGAGCAGCGCGGTATTGTCAATTTAAGCAAGCTCAACGATAGCGTCGGTAAAAACTTGGCCACGCAGCGGCCTTTTCACTGCTGTATTTACGCCCAGAATGCGATCGGGAAAAAGAATTTGTTTAAGCTGGTATCGATGTCGCATACCGAATATTTTTACCGGGTGCCCTGCATCCCGAAAAGCAAGCTGGTGGAGATGCGCGAAGGTTTGATTATCGCTTCCGGCTGCGAGAAAGGCGAGTTTTACGAAACCGTGCTGAACAAATCGGCGGAGGAAGCTGAAGCGGTTGCGGCATTTTACGATGTGCTGGAAATCCAGCCGGTGGACGTCAATATGCATCTCGTGGAAAAAGGGCTTGTTGGCAGCAAGCAGCAGCTGGAGGATACGAATCGGGCGATCTGCCGGATCGGCGAGAAGCTGAATAAGCCGGTAATCGCAACCGGCAACGTACACTACTTGCACCCGCGCGAAAAAATTTGCCGCGATATTACGATTCACGGCATTACCGGATTTAGCCCGCTGAAGGATATCCGCAAACCCGACGTGCATTTTCGCACGACGAAGGAAATGCTGGAGCAATTCGAGTATCTCGGCAGCGATAAAGCTTACGAAGTGGTCGTAAAAAACACAAGCGAGCTGGCCGACCGGTTTGAGGAAATTGAGCTGTTTCCGACCAAACTGTTTACGCCGATTATCGATGGGGCCGAAGAGGAAATACGTACGACCTGTTACAACACGGCCAAAAGCATGTACGGGGACGATTTGCCCGAGGTTGTTACCGCAAGGCTGGAGAAGGAACTTGTGCCGATCATCAAATACGGCTTCTCGGCGAACTATTTGATTTCCGAACGTCTGGTGAAAAAATCGAACGCCGACGGTTATCTGGTTGGTTCGCGGGGTTCCGTCGGTTCCTCGGTCGTGGCAACGTTCCTTGGCATTTCCGAGGTTAATCCGCTACCGCCGCATTATTTGTGCTTATCTTGCCAATACAGCGAGTGGATTCTCGACGGTTCGATTCCGAGCGGCTTCGACCTGCAGGATAAAGATTGCCCGAAATGCGGCAGCAGGCTGAAGGGTGAAGGCCAGGACATCCCGTTTGAAACGTTCCTTGGCTTTAAAGGCGATAAGGTTCCCGATATCGATCTTAACTTCTCCGGTGAATACCAGCCGGAGGCGCACAACTTCACCAAGGTGATGTTTGGCGAGAAAAACGTGTTTCGCGCCGGTACGATTGGTACGGTCGCAGAAAAAACGGCGTTTGGTTTCGTCAAGAAATACGAGGAACATCAAGGCAAGCAGTGGCGCGGCGCCGAGCTGAACCGGCTTGCTCAGGGCTGTACCGGCGTTAAACGCAGCACGGGCCAGCATCCGGGCGGCATTGTCGTCGTACCGGACTATATTGAAGTCGACGACATTACCCCGGTCCAGTTCCCGGCCGACGATACAAGCGCGGATTGGAAAACGACGCATTTTGACTATCATGCCTTTGACGCGAATCTGCTCAAGCTTGATATACTCGGACACGACGATCCGACGATGATGCGGATGCTGCAGGATTTGACGGGGGTCGACCCGACGACCATTCCGATGAACGATTCGAAAGTCATGAGCATGTTTAATTCCGTAACGGCGCTAGGCGTGGCGCCGGAAAAGATTCGCACGCCGGTGGCTACCTACGGGGTGCCGGAGATGGGCACGAAGTTCGTGCGTCAGATGCTGGAGGAAGCGAAACCTTCGACCTTTGCCGACTTGCTACAAATATCCGGGTTATCCCACGGTACGGGCGTATGGCTGGACAATGCGCAGGAGCTGATCAAGAAAGGCATCTGTACGATCAAGACAGTAATCGGCTGCCGCGACGACATCATGTTGTATCTGATCTATAAAGCGGGTATGGATGCGGCGCTTGCTTTTAAAATTACGGAAAGCGTGCGTAAAGGCAAAGGGCTTACCGATGAGTGGAAAGATGAAATGAAGAAATGCAAGGTGCCGCTGTGGTATATCGACTCGTGCGAGAAAATCCAATACATGTTCCCGAAGGCGCATGCCGCCGCTTACGTTATTTCCGCGGTGCGGACCGCCTACTTCAAGCTGTATCATCCGATTGCTTATTATGCGACTTATTTCTCGGTGCGGGCGACGGACTTCGAACTGGACCTGCTCTGCCAGGGTTATGACGCGATTCTGAAAAGGCTGATTGAAATCGAGGAGAAAGCGTTCCAGGCGACACCGAAGGAAAAAGCGATGGTTTCCATTCTGGAGATGGCGCTGGAAATGACCGCGCGTGGCTTCAGCTTCAAACCGATCGATTTGTACAAATCGGACGCGACTAAATTTTTGATCGAAGGAGATTCGCTGATTCCGCCGTTTTCGGCTTTGGCAGGGATCGGGGAGAACGCAGCGAAAAATATCGCCGCCGCCAAAAATGAAGGAGCGTTTCTTTCCATCGAGGATTTTCAACAAAAAAGCAAGGCCTCCAAGACGATCGTGGAACTTCTTGGTTCGATGGGTTGTTTCCGCGGCTTGCCGGAATCCAATCAGTTGTCTTTGTTCTAATGTAAATTGGCTATTGTACGCTTACATGGGTTATGGTATAATTTTTTTTGGTAATAATGAGTATAAATGCCGACGTCAGAGAGTGGGGAAACCCACTCTTTACATTTTCATATACACATTCATGTATACAAAATAGGAGGTTTTACGCGCTTGACAAATGAACAAATCAAGTCGATCGTCGAGTCGCTCGTTCAGCCGTATTTGGAGCAGCATGGCTTTGAGCTGGTTGATATTGAGTATGTCAAAGAAGGCAGCAACTGGTTCCTGCGGGTTTTTGTGGACAAGGAGGGCGGCATCGATATCGACGATTGCGGACGGATTAGCGAGTTTCTGAGCGACAAACTCGACGAGAAGGATCCGATTGAATCCGCTTATTTTCTGGAAGTGTCATCTCCCGGAGCGGAGCGCCCCTTGAAGAAAGCAAAAGACTTCGAGAAGGCGGTCGGCGAACATGTGTTTGTTACGACCTATGAGCCAGTGGACGGGATGAAAGAATTTGAAGGCACTCTCGTTTCCTATTCGGAAGACGGGCTTGTTGTGCAGGTCGGAAAAAAAGAACATGTTATTGCGACGGGGCAAGTAGCCGGAGCGCGGCTTGCCATCGTATTTTAACGTTTGATCTATTGAAAGGGGGACCTGAAAATCCAATGAACACGGATTTTATTGAAGCATTATCAGAAATTGAGAGGGAAAAAGGAATCGCCAAGGATGTGCTTGTCGATGCCATTGAAGCGGCTCTTATCTCCGGTTATAAGCGCAATTTTAATACGGCCCAAAACGTGCGTGTGGACATTAACCGTCAAACGGGCCTCATTAAAGTGTTTGCCAGAAAAACAGTCGTGGATGACGTGCTTGATCCAAGGCTGGAAATTTCGCTTCCGGCCTCTAGAGAAATTAACCAAAACTATCAGCTCGGAGATATTGTGGAGTTGGAAGTAACGCCACGCGATTTCGGACGTATTGCCGCTCAGACGGCTAAGCAGGTCGTCACCCAGCGCATCCGCGAAGCGGAGCGGGGACTGATCTACAACGCTTTTGTCGACAAGGAAGACGACATTGTCAACGGCCTCATTCAACGTCAGGATCAGCGCAACTTATACGTCGATCTCGGCAAAATCGAGGCGGTCCTGCCGCTGACCGAATTAATGCCGACCGATAAGTTCAAGCAGGGCGAACGCGTTAAAGCCTACATCACGAAGGTGGAAAATACGACAAAAGGTCCGCAAATCGTGCTGTCCCGCACGCATCCGGGGCTTTTGAAACGGCTGTTCGAGCTGGAGGTCCCGGAAATTTACGACGGTGTTGTGGAAATTAAGTCTGTCGCCCGTGAAGCCGGTTTCCGTTCAAAAATTGCCGTGCACTCGCGCAACAGCGAAGTCGATCCGGTTGGTTCGTGCGTAGGCCCTAAGGGCGTTCGCGTACAGACGATCGTGGGCGAGCTGAAAGGCGAGAAAATCGATATCGTCCATTGGATGGAAAGCGTAGAGGAGTATGTCGCCAATGCGCTCAGCCCGTCCAAGGTGCTGGAAGTACAGGTGTTCGAAGCCGAGAAAATGGCGCGTGTCATCGTGCCGGACTATCAGCTGTCGCTGGCCATCGGGATCAAAGGACAAAATGCCCGTCTGGCCGCGAAGCTGACAGGCTGGAAGATCGATATCAAAAGCGAGACACAAGCCGAGCAGGAATACGGCCGTCCGAAGTCGAGCGGCGACGAAATGCAGCAAAACTCGGTTAGCATCGATTAAGTTCCGCTGCGAGGCGTTTTTTAGCAAATTTTTGCGGTTTAGGGTGGGTGAAAACGGATGAAGCCAAGGAAGGTACCGCTTCGCAAATGCGTAGCCTGCCAGGAAATGATGCCGAAGAAGGAGCTGATCCGCGTGGTCAAGACGCCAGACGATCAGATCATGATCGATCTGTCGGGAAAAAAGTCCGGACGCGGCGCTTATCTGTGCGGCAAACGTTCATGCTTTAAATTGGCCAAAAAAAACAAGTCGCTCGATCGTGCGCTTAAAGCCGCGGTCAGCGCATCCATATATGATGCTTTGGAACAGGACTTTATTCGGGTAGAAGACGAATTCATCGCCCTGAAAGACACGGTGGACGATGATGAAGAGTAAATTTTTATCGAACTTGGGGTTGGCCATGCGTGCCGGCAAATTGGTTACCGGAGACGAAGGTGTGATGGCCGCGGTGAAATCGGGCGATGCTAAGCTTGTGATCATCGCTGAAGACGCTGCTGCTAACACGAGCAAGAAGATGAGCGATAAATGCAGCACTTACCATGTGCCAGTGCTGGTGTACGGCAGCCGCGAACAACTGGGAACGAGCATCGGCAAGGCAGACCGCGTCGTCATTGCCGTTACGGATAAAGGGTTCGCGCAAATGTTGGAAAAGGTCTGGAAATTACCGGAGGTGCAGGCGATTGAATAAACAAGACAATAAATTGCGAGTTTACGAATACGCTAAATCATTAAATATGAGCAGCAAGGAGATTATTACTATTTTAAAACGACTAAATATACCCGTAAATAATCATATGAGCGTTATGGAAAATGAGGCTGTCGATTCAGTGGAAAAATTTTTTCGCGATGTAAAAGCAAATGCAGCGGCCAAGCAAACAAACAACACACAAAGACCGGCCGGCAATCAGCAGGCAAAATCCGAAGCGCCAAAAGCGCCGCAGGCTCCTGCTTCCCAAAATCAAAACTCTGCTCCTCAGCAGCAGCAATCCGGTCAGCAGTCCTCGTCGTCACAGCAATCGAGACCGCAGCATTCCGGTCAGCAGCATAGCGGCGGCCAGCAAGGCCAAGGTCAATACCAGCAAAGAAACTCCGGCGGTCAAGGCCAAGGTCAAGGTCAATACCAGCAGAGAAACTCCGGCGGTCAAGGCCAGGGTCAATACCAGCAAAGAAATTCCGGTGGTCAAGGCCAAGGTCAAGGTCAATACCAGCAAAGAAATTCCGGCGGTCAAGGGCAAGGCCAGTATCAACGGTCTGGCCAACAAGGCCAAGGTCAAGGGCAATACCAAAGATCCGGTCAAGGGCAGCAAAACCGTCCGGGCGGAGGACAAGGCGGTCAGGGCGGGCAACGCGATGGGCGTCCGCAAGGTAGCTATCAGGATCGCCGTCCACAAGGCTCAGGCGGAGGCCAGCAGTACCGTCAAGGAGGCAGTGGAGGACAAGGCGGTCAGGGTGGCGGGCAACGTGATTTCAACCGCGACAGCCGTCCACAGCAAGGCGGAGGTCAACAAGGTCGTCCGCAGCAAAACAGCCGTCCAAGCGAAAATCGCTCGTTCTCGGCGCCGGCTCCATCCTTTTCGCAACCGCAAGGCGGCGGCAATGCGAACCGCAACCGTAATTTCGAGCAGCGCTCCAATAACGGCGGCAATTTCAGCAACCCGCGCAAAAACCAGGATAACAACCGTCAATTCGTTGCGCAAAAAGCGGTAGCTTCAACTCCGCTGAAAGCCCAGGATGTAATTGAGCTTGATCTGGACGATCCGAACGTATCAACCGGTAAAACGGCGAAAACGACAAAACCGGCTCCTAAGCGGTTTGAAGACAATAAATCCGGTGGCAATAACAGAGGTTTCAACAATAGATCGGGCAATAACCGCAATCAGCGTGGAAGAGGCCAAGAGCCGGTTCAACGCAAGGAGAAAATCGACAATACACCGAAGAAAATTATCGTACGTGGTACGATGACCGTTGGCGAAATGGCCAAAGCGCTGCATAAGGATGCTTCCGAAGTCATCAAGAAGCTGTTGTTCCTTGGCGTCATGGCTACGATCAATCAGGAGCTGGACCTGGATTCGATTCAACTGCTTGCCACCGAGTTTGGTGTCGAAGTCGAGCTGAAGATCCCGGTTGAAGAAGACAAGTTTGAATTGGTCGAAGAAAAAGACGAGGAAGCCGATCTTCTGGAACGTCCTCCTGTTGTTACGATTATGGGTCACGTTGACCATGGTAAAACAACGCTGCTTGACGCTATCCGTCAAACAAGCGTGACCGAAGGCGAAGCAGGCGGGATTACCCAGCATATCGGTGCATACCAAGTTGAAATTCACAATAAAAAAATTACGTTCCTGGATACTCCGGGTCACGAAGCGTTTACGTCGATGCGTGCCCGCGGCGCACAGGTAACTGACATTACAATTCTGGTCGTTGCAGCGGACGACGGTGTGATGCCGCAAACGGTCGAGGCCATCAACCATGCGAAAGCGGCGAAAGTGCCGATTATCGTAGCGGTGAACAAGATCGATAAGCCCGGTGCGAATACAGAACGGATTAAACAGGAAATGACCGAATATGAGCTTGTTCCCGAAGAATGGGGCGGCGATACCATCTTCTGTGAGTTGTCGGCTAAGCAGCGCATCGGACTGGAAAGCCTGCTCGATACGATCTTGCTCGTAGCTGAGGTACAGGAGCTTAAGGCGAACCCGAACAAACGCGCCCGCGGTACCGTCATCGAAGCCGAGCTGGACAAAGGCAAAGGACCGGTTGCGCGTGTGCTCATCCAGCACGGTACGCTGAAAATCGGCGACAGCTTTGTTGCAGGTAACTGCTTCGGACGTGTTCGTGCGATGGTCAACGACAAAGGCAAGAAACTCAAAGAAGCAGGTCCTTCCACGCCGGTGGAAATTACCGGTTTGACGGAAGTGCCGCTTGCCGGCGATCCGTTTATGGCATTTGAGGATGAGCGCAAGGCGAGAATGATTGCCGACAAACGTGCCATCACGCAGCGGCAAGCGGATATGGGCGCGAATACTCGCGTAACACTCGACGATTTGTATAAACATATCAAAGACGGCGAAATCAAAGACCTTAACGTTATTATCAAAGGTGACGTTCAGGGCTCCGTCGAAGCACTCAAAGGTTCTTTGGGTAAAATCGACATCGAAGGCGTCCGGGTCAAAATTTTGCATATCGGCGTAGGTGCGATTACCGAATCCGACGTCATTCTGGCTTCCGCTTCCAACGCGATTGTCATCGGTTTTAACGTACGTCCGGAGCCTCAAGCCAAGCTGACGGCCGAGCAAGAAAAGGTCGATGTCCGTCTGCACCGCGTTATCTACAATGTAATCGACGAGATCGAAGCGGCCATGAAAGGCATGCTGGATCCTGTATATAAAGAAAACGTCATTGGGCATGCTGAGGTAAGAAACGTGTTTAAGGTGTCCAAAGTGGGAACGATTGCCGGTTGTATGGTAACTTCGGGCAAAATCGCACGCAACGCCGAAATGCGCCTTATCCGCAGCGGTATCGTCGTTTTCGAAGGCAAGGTCGATTCGCTCAAGCGGTTTAAGGATGACGCCAAAGAAGTGGCGCAAGGTTACGAATGCGGTATATCTCTGGACAAATTTAATGATATTAAAGAAGGAGATATTATCGAAGCGTTCGTAATGGAAACTGTCGAGAGGTGATCGTTCATGGCAAAAGTTCGTGTAGGCCGCGTCGGAGAACAAATTAAAAAAGAAATTAGCCAAATTATCCAATCCGAGTTGAAAGACCCTAGAATCGGCTTCATTACGGTGACCGGTGTAGAGGTAACAAGTGATTTTTCGCTCGCGAAAATATATTTGAGCGTACTCGGCACCGATGAGCAAAAAGAAGAAACACTCAAGGCGCTTGGCCGCAGCACCGGATTTATCCGTTCCGAACTCGGCAAGCGGATCCGTCTGAGAAAAATTCCCGAGCTTGTTTTTAAATTCGATGCCTCGATTGACTACGGCAGCCGGATTGAACGTTTGCTCGATCAAATCAATACCGGAACTGTAAACCCATGACACATCAAGTCTCCTCTGAATATGAGATTCAGCTTGAGGCGGCGAAGCGGTTTATTGTGGAGCATGACGATTTTCTGGTTGTGGCGCACGTTCAGCCTGATGGAGATGCAGCCGGCTCGACCTTTGCGGTTGGCTGGATGCTCCGTCAGCTGGGCAAAACGTACACCTTAATCAATGAAGGACGTATGCCTGAAAAATTCATGTTTATGGCCGGAGATCAGCCGATCATGAACGGTATGGCAAACACTCCCGACCGCACGTTTTCTTCCATCATCAGCGTGGATTGTGCCGATCACGAACGTATCGGCGCAGTTCGCGCGTTTTTTGGCGAACATGCGTTGCTTCTCAATATCGATCACCATGCGACAAACGACAGGTTCGGACAAGTCAACCTGGTTCGCGAGGACGCCGCGGCGACGGTAGAAGTGCTGTTCGACTTGGCCGTACATATGAATCTGACCTTGGAACACTCGCTGAATGTATGTATATACTCCGGACTGTTGACGGATACCGGCGGGTTCCGTTACGCCAACACAACACCCAAGGTGATGCAGACTGCCGCGGAGATGCTGCGTCTGGGCGTCAAGGGGCATGAGTTGGCCGAGCGTCTGCTGGAAAAAATGACGGTTCCGCAAATTTCGTTAATTAAACAATCTTTATCCACACTTTCATTTGCCTATAATCAAAAGCTTGCCTGGGTTAGCGTTACACTGGAAGACGCAGCCCGTTTCGGCGCCGCGGGCGAAGATATGGACGGACTCGTCAATTATCCCCGCAACGTGGAAGGCGTTGAGGTAGGGATGCTGTTTAAGGAACGGGAGAATGGACAGGTGAAGATCAGCTTTCGTTCCGCAGGCAGCGTTGACGTGGCCAGGTTCGCCAAAACGATGGGCGGCGGCGGGCATGTCCGTGCAGCCGGCTGTACGGTTTCCGGCAAGCTCGGCGAAGTGATCGAGCGGGTTGTGAAGGAAATGGGGCAGGCATTGGGATGACAACAAACACGATAACTCCTTTAGAAGGCATTCTGCCTGTAATGAAACCGGCTGGCTGGACTTCACACGATGTCGTTGCCAAGGTAAGACGTATTTTGAAGGAAAAAAGAATCGGCCACACTGGCACGCTTGACCCGCAAGTCACCGGCGTGCTGCCGCTTTGCATCGGCCGCGCGACAAGAATGGTGGAATACATTCAGGAGCTGCCTAAAGAATACGAGGCTACCCTTACAGTGGGTTATGCAACCGATACAGAGGATGCAAGCGGAAATATAACTGAACGGGTCGATTCCGCGGTTTTGACTTTGGATCAGGTTGAAGCGGTGCTAAGGCAATTTGTCGGTGAAATCGAGCAGGTTCCGCCGATGTTCTCCGCGATCAAAGTGGACGGTAAACGCTTATATGAATTAGCCCGTGAAGGAAAAGAAGTTGAACGCAAGTCGCGCAAGGTAACGCTTTATCAAATCGAATTGATTTCCGCTGATTTGGACAAACCTCATCCGGATATCCGTTTCCGCGCCCTATGTTCCAAGGGGACATACATCCGCACCTTATGTGTCGATATCGGCAAGGAACTTGGTTATCCTGCGGTTATGTCGCATTTGACGCGGACCCGGACGGGAAATATCGGGTTGTCGCAATGCATCACGTTGGAAGAACTTGAAGCCCGCCGGGACAACGGGACCGTTCCGGAGCTGCTGATTCCAGTGGACGCTGCTGTACTTCATTTGAACAAAACGACATTAAACGAGACGCAAACCCGTCAGGCGCTGCAAGGGCAAAAAATCAGGCTATCGCAAAGCTCCGACGTGGATGAACGGCTTCGCGCGTTATATCGTGTGTATTCATCACAAAACGATTTTATCGGCGTATTCGAGTGGGACCCTGAGCTCGGCTGCCTCGCGCCGGTGAAGGTATTTTCCTAAACCTTTTGTACAAAGGCAACTTCATGCTGCAGTTTATGCCCGCGTGATTGATTGAAGGTGAATTTATATGCAAACTATTCATTTGACATATCCTGTGACCGATGCCGGTTCATTCCCTAGACAGGTGCTTGCGATCGGCGACTTTGACGGCGTTCATCTCGGCCATCGCGAGGTTATTCAAAGAGCGGTCGACACAGCGAAGCGGCTGAATGTAGCCAGCTCGATCATGACGTTTCACCCGCATCCGAGACAGGTGCTCGGGCATACGAAGTATGTGCAGGTGCTTTCGCCATTTTCGGCCAAAACCGGGCTGATTGAACAGATGGGTGTCGACACTACCTATATTGTGACGTTTGATCCGGCGTTTATGCAGGTCACTCCGCAGCAATTTGTCGAGCAGATGCTGATCCCGATGAATGTGGAGGAAGTCATTGTTGGCTTCGATTTCACATTTGGCTATAAAGGGGAAGGCAATCCGGACATGTTATGCGAGCTGGCCAAAGGCCGTTTTGCTGTGGAAATTGTCAGGGCTTTTCACAAAGAAGGAGCTAAGGTGAGCAGCACGCGGATTCGCGAGCATCTGCTGCTCGGCGATGCCCGCCAAGCGGCGGCGCTGCTGGGACGGCCGCACCGGATTACGGGCGAGGTCGTTCACGGTGAAGCGAGAGGGCGGACGATCGGATTTCCGACGGCCAATATTTCGTTGTCCGAGCCCTTTGTGGTGCCGGCTAAGGGCGTTTACGCAGTGAAGGTGCTGTTAGACGGCACCGTCTACAATGGGGTTATGAACATCGGGGTGAAGCCGACGTTTAACCAAGACGAAGTTGTGCCTACGATCGAAGTGCACATCCTGGACTTTGACGGCACGATTTACGGCAAGCGGATTAGCGTTGATGTCGTCGACTATATTAGAGCTGAGCGGAAGTTTGCTTCCGTGGACGAGCTGATCGCACAAATTCGCCGCGATGCCGACACGGGCAGAACGATTCTTTCATCGCTCTGAAAAAGCCGTTTTACATTTGCCTAGAGGTTATGCTATACTAGATTTCGTTGCCCGCTTCAGGTATGATTTGCCGATTTGTCGGGTGACGGATGAACCTCTGCGCGGAGATATGACGACTCCGACGATTTCTGGGCAGATGGGGATATATTATATTACATGGAGGTGATTAGGATGGCATTAACTCAAGAACGCAAACAGGAATTGATCTCAACTCATAAAACTCATGAGAGCGATACGGGATCTCCTGAAGTGCAAATCGCTATCCTGACGGAAAACATCGTGAATTTGACTGGCCACTTGAAGACTCACAAAAAGGATCATCATTCCCGCCGTGGTCTTTTGAAAATGGTAGGTCAACGCCGTAAGCTGCTCGCGTATTTGAAAAACAAAGACGTTAGCCGTTACAGCGCACTGATTGAAAAACTCGGATTGCGCAGATAATTTGCATAAGCAAACCCGAAGCAACCGTGTCGTGCCTTCTAGCCTTCCCTTTAGGGTGTCGGGCTTAAAGCGCGGCAGGTTGCTTTTTCGCATGCCGCGCTTTTTTTCGGAAGAAGATGGGGCACCAAGGTGTCCAGACCAAATGAGCTTTGCTCAGCAGCTTTTCTTTGGCGCGGCATTTTATTTGCAAAAAAGAAGGAAATACTGTACAGTATGCAGAATTGGTAAAAGATGAGCACGGCTTGGAAGCGAACGCTTCTGAAGCCTGGTTTCATGAATGTCGAAGGAGGCACCCCATGGAGAAACGTATTCAAATGGATTTGGGCGGAAGGCCTTTAATCCTCGAAACCGGCCGCTTGGCAAAACAAGCGAACGGCGCGGTAATGGCGCGTTATGGCGACACTTCCGTGTTATGTACGGTAACGGCTTCGCCCGGACCGAAAGATCTTGATTTTTTTCCGTTGACTGTCAATTATGAAGAACGCTTGTATTCGGTAGGCAAAATCCCCGGTGGTTTTATTAAACGCGAAGGGCGTCCCAGCGAGAAAGCAATCCTCGCCAGCCGTCTGACCGACCGTCCGATTCGCCCGCTGTTTCCCGAAGGCTTCCGTAACGATGTGCAAATCGTTGCGATGGTCATGAGCGTGGACCAGGATTGTTCCCCTGAAATGGCGGCAATGATCGGTACTTCCGCAGCGCTCAGCATTTCCGACGTACCGTTTAACGGACCGATCGGCGGTGTCATCGTTGGCCGTATCGACGGGCAGTTCATCATCAACCCGACGCAGGAACAAGCTGATAAAAGCGATGTGCATCTCGTCGTTGCCGGCACTAAAGACGCCATTATGATGGTAGAAGCGGGAGCCGACGAAGTGCCTGAAGAAGTGATGCTTGAAGCGATCATGTTTGGTCACGATGAAATTCGTAAAATTGTCGCTGTTCAGGAGCAATTTGTTCTTGAAGCCGGCAAACCGAAGATGGACGTGATTTTACATAGCGTTGACGCTGACGTCAACAAAGCGGTTCGCGCATTCGCGCAGGACAGGCTTGTAGAAGCAATTAAAATTGCCGAGAAACATGCCCGCCAAAACGCAATCGACGCGATCAATGAAGAGGCCGCTGAGCATTTTGGCGGAGTGTATGCCGAAACGCCGGACCTGATGGACGACGTGAAGGAAACGCTGTACGATATCGTCAAAGAAGAAGTGCGGCGCCTTATCACCCACGATAAAGTAAGACCTGACGGCAGAGGTTTGGATGAAATTCGTCCGATCGAATGCGACATTACATTGCTGCCGCGCACACACGGTTCCGGATTGTTCACCCGCGGCCAAACGCAAGCGTTAAGCGTATGTACGCTGGGAGCGCTGGGCGATGTGCAAATTTTGGACGGCATCGACTTGGAAGAAACCAAACGTTTCATGCATCATTACAACTTCCCGCCGTTCAGCGTTGGTGAAGCACGGCCGCTGCGCCCTCCGGGACGCCGCGAAATCGGTCACGGGGCACTCGGCGAACGCGCATTGGAACCGATCATTCCATCGGAAACGGATTTCCCTTACACGATCCGGCTTGTCTCCGAGGTGTTGGAGTCCAACGGTTCGACGTCACAAGCAAGTATTTGCGCCAGCACACTTGCATTGATGGACGCCGGGGTGCCGATTAAAGCGCCTGTAGCGGGTGTCGCCATGGGTCTGATCAAGGATGGCGATCACTTCTCGATTCTGACCGACATTCAAGGCATGGAAGATCATCTGGGCGATATGGACTTTAAAGTGGCGGGTACGGCCAAAGGAGTTACGGCGCTGCAGATGGATATCAAGATCGACGGTATCGACCGCGCGATTTTGGAACAAGCGTTGGAGCAGGCGAAAGCCGGCAGAATGTTTATCTTGGGCAAAATGATGGATCGCATCTCTACGCCTAAGCAGGACTTGTCGCCATATGCGCCGAAAATTCTCACCATGCAGATCAATCCGGACAAAATCCGCGATGTCATCGGTGCGGGCGGTAAAATCATCAACAAAATCATCGAAGAGACCGGCGTAAAAATCGATATCGAGCAGGACGGCCGCGTATTCATCGCTTCTTCCAACCAGGAGATGAACGAGAAGGCGCGTTCCATCATCGAAGGTATCGTACGCGAGGTCATCGTTGGCGAGATTTACTTGGGCACTGTGAAGCGGGTCGAGAAATTCGGAGCGTTCGTGGAAATTTTGCCGGGTAAAGAAGGGCTTGTGCACATATCTCATCTGTCCACCGAACGTGTGGCCAAAACGGAAGATGTCGTCAAGATTGGCGATAAAATTACCGTCAAAGTAACCGAAATCGATCAGCAGGGCCGGGTTAACTTGTCGAGAAAAGCCGTTCTGCTTGCCGAAACGGCACCTGCACAATAACATAAGCTCATACGAGAAAGAGTCAGAGTCGTCTGTCTCTTTTTTTGCTTTTTTCAGCCCGTTTTCGGGTCGAACGTGCATAAACTTGTCCGCAGTCGCATACCTATGGGGATAAAAAAGCATTTTTGATGGGAGCCTGTTTATGGTGAAAGCGAAGCTGCTCGTCTCCGCGATTTTTTTTCTCTTTGTATTTTTCGGATTAAGCCGCTCGCAAAGCGTGGAAACATACATTGACGAAGTAAAAATACATAGCGCTTCCGGCGTGCTGTTATCCGATCCGTATCAGATGGATATGCCGATGTTGGCTGCGGCAAAACTCGAAATGGAAACCTTTCGCCAAGATCAAGATGAATTGCTGGAGAAGATCCGCCAGGAGGCCGCCAAAAGAAACAAACCTGCGGTCGACGCCAAACTCGATTCGGTCTGGAAAGCGATTCCCGGACTAAACGGAACCGAAGTCGACGTGGATAAAACGCTGTTGCTCGCCCGCAGCCATCCGGTTCCGGGGGAAATTCCATATGTCATGAAGCCTATCCCTCCCAAAATCAGTTTGGACGACCTAGGGGCTCAGCCGATCTATAAAGGCAATCCTGGCAAACCGATGGTGGGGCTGATGATTAATGTGGCTTGGGGCAACGAATATATCCCCAAAATGCTGGAGGTGCTGGATAAGGAAAACGCGCATGCGACTTTTTTTCTGGATGGATCGTGGTTGAAAAAAAATGTGCCTGTCGCTAAAGAAATTATGAGCCGCGGACACGAAATGGCAAACCACGCATACTCCCACAAAAACATGAGCGAATTAGGCTACGGCAGCGCATCGGAGGAAATGTCCAAAACGCAAGCGCTGCTGGAAAAAGAGCTTGGCGTCAAAAATACGCTGTTTGCGCCGCCGTCCGGGGATTTTAATCAAGCTACGGTGCGGATTGCCCGCGAGCAAGGGATGAGAACGATTTTGTGGACGCTGGATACGGTGGATTGGAGAAATCCTGGGGCGTCCAACATTTTGCGCAAAATCGAAGCGAGGGTAGAGCCGGGCAGCTTGATTCTGATGCATCCGACCGTATCGTCAAGCGAAGCGCTGGCGGATATGATCCGTATCATCAAAAGAAAAGGACTGCGTCTAGGGACGGTCAGCGAGGTCATATCTCCGGAGCGGGTTCCGGAAAGTTGAGGAAGACGGCACTTTTTGCTAAGATGGAGTAGCATTCCGGATGAACGAACATTTGGACGATAACGGGACATTGATTGAAGCAATGCCCTTCGAGGAGGCGCACTTATTTGGATAAGATTAAGTTATCTAACGGATTAAGAGTGGTTATGGAGAAAATTCCGACCTGCCGCTCCGTATCCTTTGGCATATGGGTTAAGACGGGATCCCGTAACGAAAATGAGCTCAATAACGGGATCTCCCATTTTATCGAGCACATGCTTTTTAAAGGGACGGACAAATATTCGGCCAAAGATATCGCCGAGATTTTTGACGGCATCGGCGGCAATGTCAATGCCTTTACTTCCAAGGAATATACGTGTTATTACGCTAAAGTGCTGGATGAGCATTTGCCGATCGCCGTTGATGTGCTTTCCAGCATGTTTTTCCGCTCCGCGTTTGACGAAGGCGAAATGGAAAAAGAAAAAAACGTCATCTACGAAGAAATTTCGATGTACGAAGATACGCCGGACGATCTTGTTCACGATCTGCTCGCGAAGGCGGCATACGGAGGCAATCCGCTTGGGTATACGATTATCGGAACGGAAAACAATTTGTCTCCGATGAAACCGGACGATTTGCGCGATTATATGAAGCAGCATTACCACGTGGACAATACCGTGATCAGTGTTGCGGGCAATATCGACGACAGCGTGATTGGACTGTTGGAGCAGCATTTCGGATCGTTTGCGGATGTTGGGCAGGTGCATACAGCCAGCACCCCGGCGTTTTTGGGCGATGCGATTTTTCACGAGAAAAAAACGGAGCAAAACCATATTTGCATCTCGTTTCCGGGGCTTTCCGTCACACATGATCAGCTCTATTCGATGGTTTTGCTTAATAATACGATCGGCGGCGGCATGAGCTCGCGGTTGTTCCAGGAAATCAGGGAGAAACGTGGTTTAGCCTATTCGGTTTATTCCTATCATTCCTCCCATTACGATAGCGGACTGTTTACGATTTACACAGGTACGGCGCCTAAGCAAACGGAAGAAGTGCTGAAGGTGACCATGGAGATGCTGAATGACATCAAAGAAAACGGCATCACCGCCGCCGAACTGAAAAAAGGCAAGGAACAGCTCAAAGGCAGCTTGATCTTAAGTCTGGAGAGCACCAGCAGCCGCATGAACCGCCTCGGTAAAAACGAGTTGATGCTCGGCAAACATTACAGTATGGATGAGCTGATTGAACGGATCGAAGCCGTACAGCTTGAGAATGTAGAAGAATTGATTCACACGATTTTCAACAGCCCCTTCGCGATGGCGACTGTAGGCAAGGTGGAACAGAAGATACAGGACACCAGGAGGGATCAGCTTGTCTCATCAAGTGCAAATTAAACGGATTGAAGGAAATGAAGATATTCAGCTCCCGCAAAAAATGTCCGAACTCGCCAGCGGTTTCGATTTGTATGCTGCCGTCAGTGAGCCTGTGACGCTGGAGCCGGGACGGCGCGCGTTAATTCCTAGCGGTTTTGCGTTGGGTATGCCGGCTGGGCTGGAGGCGCAAATCCGGCCGCGCAGCGGATTGGCGCTGAAGCACGGCATCACGTGTCTCAATTCGCCGGGTACGATCGACGCGGATTATCGCGGCGAGGTGAAGGTGCTGCTGATCAATTTGGGACAGGAGCCTTTTGTAATCAACCGGAATGAACGGATCGCCCAGATGGTGTTCCAAGAGGTTCCGAACGTAGCGCTTGAAGTTGTAGCCGAACTTGCCGAAACGGTGCGCGGCGCCGGCGGTTTCGGTCATACAGGCCGAAAGTAATTATTGGTAATGGTTAAATAAGGAATTTAAGCCTGCAATGTATATTTAAGCCGATGTGCTCAGATGATGAGCCACATCGGCTTTTTTGTTTTTCCGTTATGGGGCAAAAGTATATTTTTCGTCAAAGTTGAGCGTGTCCCGCCGAGCTTAAGTGTTAGCGATAAGCAGGCGGGACAAACGCGAGCCCGAGGCACGCCGCCGCGCGCCGCATCATCGCGCCGGAGTAGAGCGCAGGTGCGCCAAAACCAAGCGTCAGCAAAGGTAAGGCGCACCAAATGCGCGGGCCCGAGGCACGCTGCTGCGCGCCGCATCATTACGCCGGAGTAGAGCACGGAGCGCCAAAGCCGAGCGAAGCGTCGGCAAGGCGCGACGGGTGCGGGTCCGAGGCACATAATCGCGCGCCGCATCATTACGCCGGAGTAGAGCACGGAGCACTAAAGCCGAGCGAAGCGTCGGCTAGGTGCGACGGGTGCGGGCCCGAGGCACACCGCCGCGCACCGCATCATCGCGCCGGAGTAGAGCACGGAGCGCCAACGCCGAGCGAAGCGTCGGCAAGGTGCGACAGGTGCGGGTCCGAGGCACACAGCTGCGCCACGCATCATCGCGCCGGAGTAGAGCGCAGGTGCGCCAAAACCAAGCGTCAGCGAAGGTAAGGCGCACCAAATGCGCGGGCCCGAGGCACACCGCCACTCCGAAGCTGGCGGGTCCAGGGCGCAGCGCTTGGAATCCCCCGGTGGGGGGACTTAGGGGGCGCCCCGCACCAAATCTTGGGCTTAAGCATAAGATAACCTGAAAAGCCAAAGGAGAAGGGAGTGAGGAAACGTGCTCACTGGCATTCAAATATGTGTTATTGGAGGCGATGCGCGGCAGCTAGAGGTCATAAACAATTTTTCCGAATTGGATGCGTCGGTGACTCTGATCGGATTTGATAACTTGCAGAATCAGTTTGGCGGCATTGCCAAAGCGGTGCTGACGCCTGAAGCGCTGTCCAATATCGATGCCGTTATTTTGCCTGCCGTCGGAACCGACGATAACGGCAATGTCGAATCGATTTTTTCAACCGAAGAGCTCCAACTGCAGGCCGAGCATATCCAAGCGCTGCCGAAGCATGCCAAAATATATACCGGCATGGCCAAAACGTATTTGAAAAAGCTTTGCGCCGCATACTCCATCGGACTGGTCGAGTTATTCGACCGGGATGACGTCGCTATATACAACTCGATTCCTACCGCGGAGGGCGCCATCATGATGGCGATCCAAAACACCGACATCACGATCCATGGCTCGCTCAGCATGGTGCTCGGATTTGGCCGCACCGGCGTTACGGTAGCGAGATCTTTGCAAGGGTTGGGCGCCGTCGTGAAGGTGGGCGTGAACCGTCCGGAGTATTATGCGCGCGCGCTGGAAATGGGTTTTAAGCCCTTTTATACTAAAGATTTATACGAACATGTTGCCGGCATTGACTTGCTTTTTAATACAATTCCGTCTATGATAGTCACAGCACAAATTATTGCCAATATTCCTCATCGTGCACTCATTATTGACCTTGCCTCCAAGCCTGGCGGAACGGATTTCCGCTTCGCCGAAAAGCGCGGGGTTAAAGCGATGCTTGCACCCGGATTACCCGGAATTGTAGCACCTAAGACGGCGGGGCGAATCATGGCCGACACGTTAACCAGGTTGATTCTGGAGGATGCAAGCACGAGGAGGAATGGATAATGAATTGGCAAGGAGTCACCGTCGGGTTTGCACTCACGGGTTCGCATTGTACATTGGAAGAGATCATGCCGCAAATTCAAAGATTCATAGATGTGGGGGCGGGTGTTGTACCGATCGCATCACATTCGGTGATGACAACCGATACACGTTTCGGAACTTCGGAAAATTGGCAAAAACAGTTGAAAGACATCACAGGGAATGATATTATTTCTACAATTGTAGATGCGGAGCCGCTCGGACCGTCCAAATTGTTGGATGTGCTGCTTATTGCGCCGTGTACCGGCAATACGACAAGCAAGTTGGCCAATGCGATGACGGAAGGCCCGGTGCTCATGGCGGCAAAAGCCCAGATGAGAAACCATCGTCCGCTTGTGCTGGCCATTTCGACAAATGACGGGCTTGGTTTAAACTCGGCCAACATCAGCAAACTGCTGATCACCAAAAATGTATATTTTGTGCCGTTCGGTCAAGATAATCCGACCGCCAAACCCAATTCGCTGGTGGCGCGCATGGATCTGGTAGTGGAAACATGCGAAGCGGCACTGCAAGGAAAACAGCTTCAGCCAATGATCATTGAAAGGTTTAAATATTAAACCTTTTATATAAACTCGATCGAAGTCCTTCAAGGATGAGCGACCGCGGTTTAGCGGAAGTTTTTCTTTAACAAAAGCTCGATCGAAGTCCTTCAAAGATGAGCGACCGCGATTTAGTGGAAGTTTTTCTTGGTATAGAACTTTGCAGTCCGCTTAAAGCGAACTTATAAATTCTGTAAGGTTAAACAAAGCACAGGGGAGAGACAACGGGATGTCGAATCAGAAATTATTTAATGTAGCAGTTGTCGGAGCAACGGGCGCCGTAGGAGAACAAATTATTCGCTTGCTTAATGAGCGTAATTTCCCCATAAACGAATTAAAGCTGCTTTCCTCCGAGAGATCGGCAGGTTCCGTCATCAAGTTCAAGGACCGCGAGATTACGGTTCAGGCCGCAAAGCCCGAAAGCTTTGAAGGCGTGGACATTGCCTTGTTCAGCGCGGGCGGAGACGTGAGCAAGCTGCTCATCCCGGAAGCTATCCAACGCGGCACTGTATGTATCGACAATACAAGCGCCTACCGTATGGATCCGGAAACACCGCTGGTCGTACCGGAAGTCAATATCGACAAAATTAACGAACACAAAGGCGTTATCGCCAA
This sequence comes from Paenibacillus thalictri, assembly GCF_004307995.1. GTDB lineage: Bacteria > Bacillota > Bacilli > Paenibacillales > NBRC-103111 > Paenibacillus_AF > Paenibacillus_AF thalictri. The sequence goes on from NZ_SIRE01000011.1 coordinate 161,652, forward strand.
TCCAAACTGCTCAACGATTCAGATGGTTGCTGCTTTAAAGCCGCTTTATGATCGTTATGGCATCAAGAGCGTTATCGTTTCCACTTATCAGGCCGTGTCGGGAGCAGGGGCAAAAGCGATCAACGAAATGCTGCGCCAATCCAAAGAAATATTGGCCGGTAACGAGGCAAACCCGCAAATCCTGCCTGTATCGTCGCTTCCGGTGAAGCACCAAATCGCTTTTAACGCCATTCCACAAATCGACAAGTTTGTCGATAACGGCTTTACTTACGAAGAAATGAAGATGATTAACGAAACGAAAAAGATTATGGGCGACGAATCCATCGAAGTTACGGCTACTTGCGTGCGTATTCCGGTCGTTTACGGACATTCCGAATCCGTATATGTGGAGCTCAAATCCGATTTCGAGATGGAAGAAGTACGCCAATTGATCGCGGACGCTCCGGGAATCGTGCTGCAGGATAACACGGCAGAGCAGGTTTACCCGCTGGCAACGGAAGCGGCCGGCAAGCTGGACACTTTTGTGGGCAGATTGCGCCGCGACTTGAACAATCCAAGAGCGCTCAACATGTGGATTGTCTCCGACAATCTGCTGAAAGGCGCTGCATGGAACGCGGTTCAAATCGCGGAATACATCGCTATCGAAGCCAACTAATACAATAACCTCAGCAGGGGCTTTCCAATCACGGAAAGCTCTTGCATCATGTTAAGGCGAGGTGGAAGATCTTATGAAGATCTTAGTGCAGAAGTTCGGAGGAACTTCCCTTTCCACCGCCCAAGCCAGAGAACATGTAATCGGACATATTCAAGACGCACTAACACAATCGTACAAATTAGTCGTCGTTGTTTCCGCAATGGGCAGAAAAGGCGATCCTTACGCAACGGACACATTGCTAGAATTAATACGCCACAGCGGCGGAGTACTTCCGGCTCGAGAAAAAGATATGCTGCTCAGCTGCGGGGAAACGATTTCCGCAGCTGTTTTATGCAGCTTGCTCCATTCCCGGGGGATTCCGGCCGTAGCGCTAACCGGGGCGCAAGCCGGCATAAGGACCAATGCGCAGCATGGGAATGCGCAAATTTTGTCGATACAGCCAAGCCGCATATTGGAGCAGCTGGAACAAGGCAATGTGGTTGTCGTAACCGGGTTTCAAGGACAAACGGAGGAATACGATGTCACGACGCTTGGCAGAGGCGGCAGCGATACGTCGGCTACTGCGTTAGGCGCCGCGTTAAAAGCGGATGTGGTCGATATTTTTACGGACGTGGAAGGTATTCTTACAGCGGATCCGCGCATTGTAAAAGATGCCAAACCGTTGAAAGTCGTTTCGTACAGCGAGATATGCAATATGGCGCATCATGGCGCCAAAGTCATTCACCCGCGTTCGGTGGAAGTCGCGATGCATGCCAATATTCCGGTACGCGTGCGCTCCACTTTTTCCAAAGAAGAAGGGACGCTTGTCACCAATCCGGATGCCGTAAAAACATCCGCTAACGAGGTGGCTGATCGTTTTGTAACCGGAATCGCGAATTTTTCAGACATTACGCAAATACAGGTAAACGCGGAGGAAGGCCAATACGATCTCCAGCTTAAAGTATTTAAAGCGATGGCCCAACATCAGATTAGCGTCGATTTTATTAACGTTAATCCGTCGGGTGTCGTTTATACCGTTTACGATCATGAGGCGGACCGTGCGGTACACATCCTGCGGTCGCTTAAATATACTCCGCAAATTACGACGAATTGCGCCAAAGTATCCATTATTGGCGGGGGAATGAACGGAGTTCCCGGTGTGATGGCGCTAATTGTCGAAGCGCTTACCGAGGAAGACATTCATATTCTGCAATCGGCGGACTCCAATGCGACCATCTGGGTGCTGGTCAAAGGGGAAGACATGGCCAGCGCGGTCAGAGCGCTACATCGGAAGTTTCAGCTTCACAAATGATAAATCTTTTTGCGGGAGGAAACAGTCGTGGATTTTGGAAGATTAATTACAGCAATGGTTACCCCTTTTGATGCCGAGCTGCAAATCGATTGGAAGCAAGTTGAGGGGTTGATCGATTATTTGGTGGAGGAGCAGCAAAGCGATGCTCTTGTCATAAGCGGCACAACCGGCGAATCGCCGACGTTAACGGATCAGGAAAAGCTGAAGCTGTTTGATTTTAGCGTCAAATACGCTGCCGGCCGCTGCAAAATTATTGCCGGAACAGGCAGTTATGATACGGCGCATTCCATCCATCTGTCGAAGGAAGCGGAGAAGCTTGGGGTCGACGGCATTTTGCTGGTGGCGCCGTATTACAACCGTCCGTCACAAGAAGGGCTGTACCAGCATTTTAAAGCGATTGCCGAGTCCGTCAGTATTCCAGCTATCCTGTACAACGTTCCGGGCCGCACAAGCGTTAATATCAGCGCTGAAACGACCATTCGGCTCTCGCAAATCAGCAACATCGTGGCTACCAAGGAATGTACCGGAACAAGCCAGATGACGTCCGTCATCGCAGGAGCAGCCGAAGGATTCCGCTTGTACACCGGGGAAGACAGCATGGCTTTGCCAACGATGGCTGTCGGCGGCTACGGAGTCATCAGCGTGGCCAGCCACGTGGTCGGCAAAGAAATGAAGTCGATGATCAATGCGTATTTGGACGGGAATGTGAAAGAAGCGGCGGCGCTTCACGGCAAGCTGCTTCCGATTCTGGAAGGGCTGTTCTGCGCTCCGAATCCGGTTCCTGTGAAATACGCTTTAAACAGCAGAGGAGTCCATGTAGGCGGGGTGCGTTTACCGCTTGTAGCCGCTACGGAAGACCAGCAGCAATTCATTAACGGGCTGTTTAACTAAGCGGCAATAGGCCGATAAACCGATGCTGATCGTGAGCATCGGTTTTCTTTTTTTGGGGGAGAATAACAGCTAAAAGGTGCAAACTTGTAATTGGTGTTTTTTATCATGTATAATGATGGCAAGTGACTGGTGCGGTAAACTTTGGTTTGCATCTCATAGGGAAATCGTCGTCAACTACATGAAGGAGGTATATTCTTGTCTAAGAAAAATATGGATAAACTATTGATCTTCGCTCTTGGCGGCGTGGGCGAGATCGGTAAAAATATGTATGTGGTGCAGTATGCAAACGATATTGTAGTCATTGACTGCGGATTGAAGTTTCCTGAGGAGGAAATGCTGGGGATCGACATCGTCATTCCCGATATTTCTTACTTGACGGAAAATAGGGATAAAGTTAGAGGCATCATCATTACGCACGGGCATGAGGACCACATCGGCGGTCTGCCATACGTGCTCAAGTATCTCAATGTCCCGGTTTACGGAACGAAGCTGACGCTCGGACTGATCGAGACCAAGCTGAAAGAAGCCGGATTATTGGGAGAGACGAAGCGTTATCTGATTAACGCCGAATCCGAACTAAAGCTCGGAACGATGAAAGCGACGTTCTTCAAGACGAATCACAGTATTCCCGACTCCGTTGGGGTATGCCTTGAAACGCCGGAAGGCAATGTGGTGCATACGGGAGACTTTAAATTTGATCATACTCCCGTTAATGACCAGTATGCCGACTTGCATCAGATGGCAGCGATTGGCGCAAAGGGTGTGCTGGCGCTGTTGTCGGACAGTACGAATGCGGAACGTCCAGGTTTCACCCCTTCGGAAAAAAGTGTGGGCGTTCAGCTTGAGGAAATTTTCCGCAAAGCGAAGCAGCGCGTCATTATCGCGACATTTGCCTCGAATATTCACCGGATTCAACAGGTGATTGACGCGGCAAGCGCGACGCGCCGGAAGATGACGGTTATCGGGCGAAGTATGGTGAACGTAGTTACCATCGCTAGTGAGCTTGGGTATTTGAATATCCCGGACGGAATGCTAATTGAACCGGAAGAAATCAATAAGCTTGCCGCTGACCGTGTTGTCGTCTTATCGACGGGAAGCCAAGGCGAACCGATGTCTGCTTTAACCCGTATGGCTAGATCCTCACACCGCAAGGTGGATATTATGCCAGGTGATACGGTGATTATCGCGGCAACTCCAATTCCCGGCAATGAGCGTTATGTCGGCCGAACGGTAGACGAGTTGTTCCGAATCGGGGCTAATGTGATTTACGGTCCGGGCTCAGTGACCGGAGTACACGTATCCGGACACGGCAGCCAAGAAGAGCTGAAGCTGATGCTTAATCTAATACGGCCTAAATACTTCATTCCGATTCACGGCGAATACCGGATGCTTCGTCAGCACGGATTGCTCGCAGAAGCAGTCGGTATTGAGAAGGAAAACATTTTTATTATCGACATCGGCGATACGGTGGAGATCCAAGACGGCGCAGCGCGCAAAGGCCAGAAGGTTCCTTCGGGCAACACGCTGATCGACGGGCTTGGCGTCGGAGACGTTGGCAATATCGTACTGAGGGATCGGAAGCTGCTTTCCCAAGACGGCATTCTTGTCGTCGTCGTTACCTTGAGCAAAGAAGACGGATCGATTTTGTCCGGACCGGATATCATCTCGCGCGGATTTGTGTATGTGCGGGAGTCCGAAGGTCTGCTTGACGAAGCAAATCGTATCGTAACAAACACGTTAAACAAGTTGATGGTTGAAAACGTCAACGAATGGGCGTCCTTAAAAACTCATGTCAAGGACGCTTTGGGACGATTCTTATATGAACAAACCAGAAGAAGACCGATGATCCTTCCGATCATTATGGAAGTATAGCGAATACCGGCACCTCATTTTGTCAAATTCCTTACCCGGTAAGGGTTTTGCAAAGTCACTTAAGTTCACTGACCATAAGAAGACCGATACGGATGATCTCATCTGATATCGGTCTTTTGTCGTTCCGGCAAGGAAAGCATAAAATCGGATTGAACATCCATACTATGGGAGTGATGACGAGCGCGAAAGGATGACAACGATGGAAAATCCGAAACAGCAAGATCCGCAAACAGAGGAAAAACGTTCACAAACAGTAGACACGATTCAGCAATTGGGACAAACGACAACTCCCGCTTCGAACGAGTCGAATATTTATTGCATGAGCATTATTGGACAAGTCGAAGGGCATCTGGTATTGCCCCCGCAAAACAAAACGACCAAATACGAACATTTGATCCCTCAATTGGTAGCGGCGGAACAAAATCAGAAGATCGAAGGCGTGCTGATTATTTTAAATACGGTGGGGGGCGACGTCGAAGCCGGATTGGCTATTGCGGAAATGATCGCAACGTTGTCCAAACCGACGGTTGCGTTAGTGCTCGGCGGAGGCCATAGCATCGGCGTGCCGATTGCCGTTTCCGCAAGTTATTCTTTCATCGCCGAGACGGCAACGATGACCATTCACCCGATCCGGCTCAACGGTCTTGTGATTGGTGTTCCTCAAACATTTGAGTATTTGGACAAAATGCAAGAACGTGTGATCCGTTTTATTACCGGGCATTCCAATGTCAGCGAAGAGAAGCTCAAGGAGCTGATGTTTAAAACCGGGGAACTCACCCGCGATATCGGGACAACCGTGATTGGGGTGGACGCGGTCAAACATGGTTTAATCGATGCGATCGGCGGGTTAGGCGACGCGTTGAGGGAATTAAACCGCCGTATTGAAGAGAAGAGAGCGACACTGAATCCTGGAGGGATGGTACAGTGATCTATTATTCGACAATGCCGCTGGAAGTCGTGATGGAGGGGTTTGAGCAGCGGGAGCAGCCGAAGTATTTCGACATTACGCTAAACGGCATCCAAATGCAGGTGCAAGCGATCAATGAACGTCAAGCGTCGATTGTACGTATTATCAGCGCCAATCCGCAGGATTACCTGAATCCGAATTACGCTCCGGGCAAATTGATCGAATTTCAGCCTGTGTTTAACCTTGGGTAAGGCTCATGAAGGATTCGCTTAAGCTTCTCCTTGTGCTGTGGTATAATCGGTACTTGGAGGTGGATCATATTGGCAAAGAGCCGGAAAAAAAGCATGGTTGCGAAAGCATCTTTAAAATATGAACTGTACGGCATTTTAATCTTAATATTTTCCGTGATTGCACTTTCCAGAGAAGGGGCGGTCGCGCGGTCTTTAACTTATTTGTTCCGGTTTCTGGTGGGAACATGGGATTTTGTCGTACCGCTGATCTTTATCTACGTCGGACTTTTTGTCATGATGAAGCGGGAGTGGCCCAAGTGGAAGACGGTGAAAAAATCCGGTTTGCTGCTGTTCATTTGCGGATTGTTGATCATGAGCCACATCAACCTGTTTGAGCTACTGTATCCAAAAGGCAACTTTACCGGGGGGCGTGTCATCAGCGAAACGTGGACCAGCATGACCAGCGGATTTAACGCTTCCGACAAAGGCCGCGACATTTTAACCCACGAGGTCGGCGGCGGGATGATCGGCGCACTTCTGTACAGCGTGTTGTATTTCCTGTTCGACAACTGGGGGGCGCGGTTGCTGCAGTATACGCTGTTTATTGTGGGCTTCACGTTGGTTACAGGCATCTCTTACGTAGAGCTGGGCGGTAAACTGCGCGGCAAACTGTCCTGGTCCGAATCGACGCTTGGGAAGCTTTGGAGAAGCCTTCGCAGCGAAAAGAAGCGGACTGCTTCCGCCGTGAAAACCAAAACCCCTGTTTCAGTTCCGGACATTAGCGAAGATGACGAGTTTGACGAAGAGAATTATAAGCCGGAACCAAAAGCAGCAGCCAAAAAATCTTTATTTTTTGAGCTGCTCAAGCCGGCCGCCGGCAAGGCGGGCAAAAAGAAAAAAGCCAAATCGGACGAAGATACCGCCGGTCATCCGGAGGAGGACGACGAGGCGGACACGCCGGTTCGGGGTGAAGAGCCGGTCACGGTATACTCGATACATAAGCAGGAAGAAAATCACATAGAGGAAGAAGCCAAAATACCGGTTATCCGCGACTTCCAAGAGCAGGTGCAGCAGGAGGAAAAGCAACCTGAAAAAACCAAACCGGTTCGTGCTGCCGCAGAGTCTAAAGCCGAAGATGAGCAGCAAGTGCATATGGAATTTGCGATGGGCGAGAAGCCGCTCGAGCTTCCTTACGAACTTCCGCCGCTCAGCTTGTTGTCCAAGCCTGCTGCGGGAAAAGGCGGCGATTCGAACGATTACATCGCGGTGGCGCGCAAGCTGGAAGCAACGCTGGAGAGCTTTGGCGTAAGGGCCAAGGTGCTGGAGGTGGCCAAAGGGCCGGCGGTTACCCGCTTCGAGATTCAGCCGGACGTGGGGGTTAAGGTCAGCCGGATCGTCAGCTTGACTGACGATATCGCTTTGGCTTTGGCAGCTAAGGATATACGGATGGAAGCCCCGATTCCGGGCAAATCCGCCATCGGCATCGAAGTGCCCAACTCCGAGGTGTCCGTCGTTACGATGCGCGAGGTCATGGAGACCAGTACATTCCAGGAATCGGCGTCCAAGCTGTCCATCTCTTTTGGCAGGGATATTTCGGGACAAGTTATCGTTGGCAACCTGGCGAGAATGCCGCATATGCTTGTCGCAGGAGCTACCGGTTCGGGGAAATCGGTTTGCATCAACGGCATCATTACGAGCATTTTATACAAGGCCCGGCCGGATGAAGTCAAATTTTTGATGATTGACCCCAAAATGGTTGAATTAAACGTCTACAACGGTATTCCGCATTTGTTGGCGCCGGTTGTTACCGATCCGAAGAGGGCGTCGCTGGCGCTGAAGAAAGTCGTCGTAGAGATGGAAAAAAGGTACGAGTTATTTTCCAAAAGCGGCACTCGTAATATCGAAGGCTACAACACCATGCTGCTTGAGACGGGAGCCGGCGATCCGCTGCCGTTTATCGTCGTCATCGTGGACGAGCTTGCGGATTTGATGATGGTTGCGGCCGGCGATGTGGAAGACTCCATTTGCAGACTGGCGCAAATGGCGCGTGCGGCCGGCATCCATTTGATTATCGCAACCCAGCGTCCTTCCGTGGACGTCATCACCGGCGTCATCAAAGCGAACATTCCTTCCCGGATTGCGTTTGGCGTTTCGTCGCAGGTCGACTCGCGTACCATTTTGGATATGGTCGGCGCCGAGAAGCTGCTCGGCCGCGGCGATATGCTGTACCTGCCGATGGGCGCGTCCAAGCCGATCCGCGTGCAAGGCGCATTCCTGTCCGATCACGAGGTCGAAGCCGTAGTCAACTACGCCAAAAACCAAGGGCAAGCCAATTATGTCGAAGATATGGTTCCCATGGTGGAAGAAACCGTTGTTGAGCAGGAGCAGTTCGAGGATGAGCTGTACGACCAGGCGGTGCAAATTATTTTGGAATCCAAGCAGGCCTCCGTATCGCTGCTTCAGCGCCGCATGAGAGTGGGCTATACTCGAGCGGCCAGACTGATCGACAGCATGGAAGCCAAGGGCATTGTAGGGCCGTACGAGGGCAGCAAACCGAGAGAAGTGCTGATCACGTTGGAGCAATACCAACAGAACCGCATGAGTTCATAAACGATTTACCTAAAAAGAGCGCCGCTGCTGCATGAAGCATACAGCAACCGGCGCTCTTTTTAAGTTTTAGAGATCGGTTTACTTTAAAGCAAATCCTTTGCTTTTGATGTAGTCCGTATAGAACTCAATCGGAATGTCGCTTGTCAGCATGTGGATAACTTTTTGCGACCAATTGGACTTTTGTTTGTTGTTAGTCCTCTGTTCATAATATAATTCCATTTCTTTATCGTAACTTGCAACACTTGCTTTTAACTGATGGTTGTATTTGTTCTCGAAAAATACAGCTGATTGAGGCAAGCGTAATTTTTGCTCCGGATGTTCATCCGGAACCCCTACCGCTAATCCTGCCAAAGGAATCACATATTCCGGCAAATCAAGCCAGCGGTCCAAATCCGGCAACGCCCCGTTAATCCCGCCGATAATTACAGTGCCCAGCCCCATGGATTCGGCCGCCAGGTTGGCATTTTGCATAGCTAGGGCAGTATCGGTGACAGAGGTTTGATTGAAATAAGCAAAGCTTACATTGTTTTTCATTTGCTGTTTTTCATTATCACTGGCGGCCGTCATGATACGATAAAGATCCGCACAAAAGATAAATAAATAACCGCATGTTTCAATGACAGGATTCCCCGATCGTTTGGACAGCTCCTTTTTTACGCCTGCATCCGTGACGCCGATAATAGAATAGGCTTGAAAATGGCCGGACGTTGGAGCCATTTGTGCGGCACGAACAATCGTATCGATTTGTTCTTGAGTTAAGGGGGTATTTTTAAACTTTCGAATAGATCGATGCTGCTGAATGGTTTTGATGACATCGTTCATAAAGGATCCCTCCAAATATTATGGTTTCCACGTAAACCATAATATCAAAGTCATTTGTTTTCGTCAAATGGTTTCCGTGGAAACTGTGTTATAATATGAGAATGTTTAAGTTTTGAGCGGAGCTCAAGGATTCTGATATTGCAAGAAAGGCTTCCTATAAAGCACGAATGTACTTCATCGAAAAGTCTTCGATTAGAAGCCTATCTTATTTATGTTAAAGAAAGGAAGATGCCTTAAATGACCGATATGAACGACGATTTTATAAACATCCAAAGCAGGATCAAAAAATCCATTCTGCATATTCTCACAAGCGAATCGGATGATGATTCCGAAAAAAAATGGTTAATGGAACGAGTCACCAGTCATCAACTGAAAAAGATGGCGCCCCAGTTATCTGTTTTAAGCCTTCATACACTGGATGTCATCCATCAAAATGAAGGTATTAAAGGCATAGACATTGCCCACGAGTTGAATGTGACTAAAGGGGCGATATCTAAAGTCACCCGCAAGCTGCTGGACCATGGCCTAATCCAAAAAGCGCAGCTCCCGACCAATCAGAAAGAAGTATATTTTTCGGTCACTCCTCTGGGCGCAGAACTGGCGGAATTGCATGATCAATTGCACAAGGAACTGGACAAAAAATCGTTGGAACTGCTTAAAAGCTACGATGTGCCTTCGCTCGAAATCGTCGCCGGTTTTCTGGAAAAACTGGCGCAATTGCGTTAGTTAAGCAGTTGCGCCGAGCCCAAGGCACATAGTCGCCCCCCGCATCATCCCGCCGCAGTAAAGCGCAGTTGCGCCCAAGCCAAGCGCCAGCGGCGGCAAGGCGCAACAATGCGCAGGCCCGAGGCACACAGTCGCTCCCCGCATCATCCCGCCGCAGTAGAGCGCAGTTGCGCCAAAGCCGAGCGTCAGCGATGGCAAGGCGCAACAGTGCGCGGGCCGCGGCACACAGTCGCTCTCCGCATCATCGCGCCGCAGTAGAGCGCAGTTGCGCCCAAGCCAAGCGCCAGCGCTGGCAAGGCACAACAATGCGCGAGCCCGAGGCACACAGTCGCTCCCCGCATCATCGCGCCGCAGTAAAGCGCAGTTGCGCCCAAGCTGAGCGCCAGCGATAGCAAGGCGCAACAAAGCGCGGTCCCGAGGCACACAGTCGCTCCCCGCATCATCCCACCGCAGTAAAGCGCAGTTGCGCCCAAGCCAAGCGCTAGCGATGGCAAGGCGCAACAAAGCGCGGGTCCGAGGCACATAGTCGCCCCCCGCATCTCCCCGTCGCAGTAAAGCGCAGTTGCGCCCAAGCCAAGCGCCAGCGATGGCAAGGCGCAACAGTGCGCGAGCCCGAGGCACATAGTCGCCCCCCAGCAAGGCGGGTCCAGGGCGCAGCGCCTGGAATCCCCCGAGGGGGACTTAGGGGGCCTTCCCACCCATGCATAAGAGCACGCAACCTTTCTCATAATAACCTTAAATAGGATTGTCAACCATGAGCAAGAAAGGTGATAGCGTCCAATGAACAAACGATTGATTATTATCGCGATTTGCCTCTTTACCACTCTGTTTGGCGGGTATCAGCTGATGACGAGCATGAATACGAAGCAAACGTTCAGCTCTGCGGAAATCCGTTACGGCGGAAACGGCAAGGATGTGTACGAGCTGCAGGGGAGGTTGAAATTCCTTGGGTTTTACACGGGCAATGTGGATGGGGATTTTGGCTATAACACGTTGAAATCTGTGAAGTGGTTTCAATCGGAGTTTGGCCTGAATGTGGACGGCGTCGCCGGTTCCAAAACGAAGCTGAAGTTGTGGGAAGCGACAAAAGACTGGAAGCCGACCGCTTCCGACCTGCCGCCCAGCACAGCGGGGGGAGGCGCGACAGCAGGCACCGGCGGCGGCACCGCTGCCGATCCGAGCAACACAACCCCGGTAAATCAGCTCGGGTTGTCGGAACAGGATTTGAACCTGATGGCCAACGCCGTATACGGCGAATCCCGTGGCGAGCCTTATATCGGACAAGTAGCCGTGGCGGCGGTTATTTTGAACCGGGTGCAGTCGCCAAGCTTTCCTAATACCGTAGCGGGCGTTATTTTTCAGCCGGGGGCATTTACGGCGGTAGCCGACGGCCAGATTTGGCTGACGCCAAACGAAACTGCCAAAAAAGCGGTAAAAGACGCTTTAGGGGGTTATGATCCATCCGGCGAAGCATTGTATTATTTCAACCCGGAGACGGCTACTTCCAAGTGGATTTGGTCAAGACCGCAAATTAAGCAAATCGGCAAGCACATTTTTTGCAGTTAAACATCATAAAAAAAGAAGGAGTAACCCTCAGCGGTTGCTTCTTCTGTTTTGGGAGGCATATAATGGAATTATCCGTCAAGGAAGGGAGTCACACTCCATTGAAAACGATTCAATTCGAACGCGGCAACGTGCGCAATATGCGCATTCATGTTCTGCCGACAGATCAGTTTAAAACGTACGCCATTTCCGTTTATACCGGGTTGCTTTTGGCCGAAGATACCGTTACGCCGACCGCATTAGTTCCATTTGTGCTTAGGCGGGGCACGAAAAGTTATCCTGAGACGAAGCAATTCAGGGAACGGCTGGATGAATTGTACGGCGCGGGCTTAGGATTCGATATTTATAAACGCGGCGATTATCAAATCGTACAGTTTCGCATGGACATCATCGAGGACCGGTTCGTATCAAGCAGCGAACCGCTGCTGCGGCAGGGACTGCAATTTTTGGGAGAGACGCTGACAGAACCCGCTCAGGAGAACGGCAGCTTCCGCAACAAATATGTCGAATCGGAAAAGACATCGCTGCAAAAAAGACTTGAAGCGATCATCAACGATAAAATCCGTTACGCGGCGGAACGCTGTTTGGAGGAAATGTGCAGCAACGAACCTTACCGGCTTCACCCGCTCGGTAAATTGGACGCTCTTGCAGCCATCAGTCCGGAAAGTTTATTTGAACAGTATCAAACCTGGTTACGCAATGCTCCGATCGATATCTATGTCGTTGGCAATACGACCCTTCAAGAAGTGAAGGAGCTCGTAGAACAATATTTTCCTATCGATCGTCCGCAATCTTCCGCTTATTCCAAAAAAACGGCCAATCCTCAGGTCGGCGAAGTAAAAGAGATCGTCGAGCGGCTTGATGTCAAGCAGGGCAAGCTGAACATGGGATTGCGCACCTACATAACCTACGCTGACGAGCAGTACCCGACGGCATTGATGTACAACGGCATTTTTGGCGGATATCCCCATGCGAAGCTGTTTACGAACGTTCGCGAGAAAGCAAGTTTGGCTTATTACGCCTCCTCGCGCCTGGATGGGCACAAAGGGATTTTGACCGTTCAATCCGGTATCGAAATCGAAAATTACGAAAAAGCGGTGAAGATCATCCGTGAGCAATTGGAGTCGATGCGCAGCGGCCAGATTACCGAGACCGAACTGCACCAGACAAGGGCGATGATCTCCAATCAGCTGCAGGAGAGCCAGGATTCCGCGTTTGAAATGATCGGCTTTGACTTTAACAATGTGTTATCGGGGGCGCAGCGAACCGTTCCTTCGCTTATCGAGGCGGTCAACGCCGCAACCGTCGCCGATATCCAGCGTGTGGCGGAGCAGGTTAAACTGGACACGATCTACTTCTTGCGCGATCAGAAGGGAGGAATTTCATAATGCAGGCCATACCGTATCCGCAAGTTGATGAAACCATCTATTATGAACAGCTGCCGAACGGGCTTAAGGTATATGTGCTGCCCAAGGAAGGCTTTCAGAAAACATACGCCACATTTTCCACCAAATACGGCTCGGTAGACAATCATTTTGCCGTCGAGGGCAGTCCGGATATCCGTGTGCCTGACGGGATCGCCCATTTTCTGGAGCACAAAATGTTCGAGGAACCGACAGGAGATATTTTTGCCACCTTTGCCTCGCAAGGGGCGTCCGCCAATGCGTTTACGAGCTTTGACCGCACCACTTATTTGTTCTCGGCAACGGAATCGATTTTGGACAATTTGAAGACGCTGATCAACTTCGTGCAGAACCCTTACTTTACCGACGAAAATGTCGAGAAGGAGAAGGGCATTATCGGTCAAGAAATCAAGATGTATCAGGACAATCCCGACTGGCGTTCGTATTATGGCTTGATCGAAGCGATGTATTCGGTGCATCCGGTGCACATCGATATTGCGGGAACCGTGGAGTCGATCGCGGAAATAACGAAAGATACGCTGTACGATTGCTACCATACGTTTTACCATCCGAGCAATATGAGCTTATTTATAGTCGGTGGCGTCGATCCGGAGCAAATCTTCCAGCTTGTTCGCGACAATCAGGCGGCTAAAAACTATAGTTCCCAAGGGCGGATTGAGCGTTACTTCGATCCGGAGCCGACCGTCGTAAACGAACAGCGGAAAATAACGATCCTGCCGGTCTCGCTGCCCAAATGCTTATTCGGCTGCAAGGAACCGGAACACGGCTTAACCGGGAAAAACTTGCTGAAACGGGAACTGTCGACCAAACTGATGATGGATATTTTGCTTGGTTCCAGTTCGTCGTTATACCAGGCTTTGTACGACGATAATTTGATCTCGGACAGTTTTGGCCATGAATATAATCTCAGCGGGCAATACGCCTTCTCCGTCATCGGCGGGGATACGAAGGATCCGAACCAGCTGATTGCGCGTATCCGCACCGCTATAGATCAGGCTAAGCAAAGCGGCATTTCGTCCAAAGATTTTGAACGCAGCCGCCGCAAAAAGATCGGAAGTTTCATGCGCCAGCTGAATTCCCCTGAAGCGATCGCAAATGAATTCACCAAATACCAGTTTAAGGGCATCGAGTTGTTCGATATTTTACCGGTTTATGAGCAGATGACGCTGGAAGACGTCAACAAGCGGCTGCAAGAGCACTTTGACTGGGGCAATATGGCCGTATCGATTGTCAAAAGCGAAGGGCATGTCATCCAGTAAACCTTTTAAAGAGCAAACTGTGCTGATCACAGGGGGAAGCCGCGGCATTGGCGCGGCTATCGCACAGCGTTTTGCTTCGGCTCAAATGAATGTGGTCATCCATTATTTGCAATCTCATGAAGCGGCCAACGCTGTGGCGAGACAATGCATCGGTTCAGGCGCTAATGTGCTCACCGTGACGGCCGATCTGCGTTCCAAGGAACAGATCGAGCGGATGCGGGAGAAACTGGAGCATCACGGCATGGTTCCGGACATTATCGTCAACAACGCCGGCATTTCCCATTATGGGCTGCTGTCCGACGCAAGCGAAGAAGATTGGAATATGGTGATGGATATCAATCTGAAAGGCACGTTTCTTGTGACACAGCAGTTTTTGCCGAATCTCATCTCGCAAAAATACGGCCGCATCATCAATGTATCGTCGATTTGGGGGTTGTCAGGCGCTTCTTGCGAAGTGCTTTATTCCACGGCCAAAGGCGGCATCAATGCGTTCACTAAAGCTTTGGCCAAAGAACTGGCTCCGTCGCATGTTACGGTTAATGCGGTTGCGCCCGGCGCCGTGGACACGATGATGCTGTCGGGATTCAGCGACGATGAGAAAACGGCGATGCAGCAGGACATTCCGGCAGGGAGGTTTGGCTCGCCTGACGAAATCGCTTCGCTTGTGTATTTTTTGGCGCTGCCGGAATCAGGTTATATTACCGGACAAATCATAAGCCCGAACGGCGGCTGGCATACGTAACGTTGAATATTTTGTCCCCTCCAAGAGAACATTAGCTATTGTCATCGTAATGACAATTCCTTTTGAGGAGGCAACCGACATGGCTACTGTGTTGAAAACATTTGATCGTTGGAAGGAATTTTTGGGAGAACGTGTGGTTCAAGCCGAAAAAGTCGGCATGACGGAAGAGACGATCTCCAAGCTCGCTTTTCAAATTGGGGAATTTTTGGCGGACAAGGTCGATCCGGAGAACAAAGAGGAACGCGTGCTCAAGGAATTGTGGGACGCCAGTGATGAGCAGGAACGCAAAACATTGGCTGCAGTTATGGTGAAAGTTGCGAAACATAACGCATAACAAGGGAGAGCCTCCGCAGGGAGGCTTTTCTCCGCTTTTCATGATATACTAAGGCAGAGCATGCAAGCAGCTGTATCATCAGAGGGGAATGAAATGTTTTCATGAAGGCAAAGGCTATCTTGCCCGCACTTGCCATTATACTTTTATTGTGTTCATGCGGGAAAAATATTCCGACGATTACGGCGGATCAGCTTAAATCGAAACATGCTGTGCTGATGGTCACTTCGGCCGAATTGTCCGACAGCGGTAAGGCGGCGGTTCAGAAAGCCCTTGCCAACTGGCGTCAAACCCAGAACATTTCTTATGAGTGGGTAAGCGGCGCTTCCGAGCTTAACGACGATATCGTCGGCAACATTGAATCCGTCCCTTACGATTATGTGCTTCTGGTCGGCAGTTCATTGTCTCAGCAGGCGCTGACCGTTTCGGCTCAATATCCGGATAAAAAGTGGATGTTGTTTGACGACGACATGGCAAGGCAGCCTGCGGCTGCGAGCAACGCCAATGTAATGTACAAACGGACGGATCCGAATCTGCTCCAAAACGACTGGAACGATTGGGTGCAAACGCAGCTGCAGCAAGGGATCAGCATGGAATGGGTGACTCAAACGGCGAAGCCGGTTCCATCCAACTGGGCGCCTTCCGAAGAAGCCGATCACATCGTGTATACGGACAGCGCGGCGACATGGTTCAGCCAGCTTCAATTCCAGGCCAAACAGCATGGCTCGGGATGGATCGTTTTGTACGGCAAAGTCGACAACAACGCGCTTCAGCGCATCAAAACACTTGGCATACAGGTAACCAATATGTCCGAAGGCAAGGTGGAGATGAACTGGGATGACATTTTAAGCGGAGCCTTGGATATGATTGCAAGCAGCAAATGGAACCCGGGAATACAACAATACACGGGCAGTGAAGCCGTATTTAGCAGGAAATGATTTTTACGGAATTACAGCAGGATTTTGACGAATATTGTAGAATATTTTTGTAGAATGTCACAAAGATGAGGTGCGCTTATATTGGAAACGAAACAATGGTATATGGAATACAAAATACATAAGAACCGTCCGGGCCTGCTCGGCGACATCGCTTCGCTAATGGGGATGCTGGACATTAATATTGTCACGATCAACGGTGTGGAAGACCGCACCCGCGGGATGCTGCTGCAAACCAATGATGATGAAAAAATAGAAATTATGGGTAAAATGTTAAAAAAAGTGGATAATATTACTGTCAACGCTTTACGCGCTCCGAAGCTGGTCGATATTTTGGCCGTACGCCACGGCCGTTATATCGAACGCGACTCGGACGACCGGAAGACGTTCCGCTTTACAAGAGACGAGCTTGGTTTGCTGGTTGATTTCTTGGGCGAGATTTTTAAGCGCGATGGCAACCATGTTGTAGGTCTTCGCGGGATGCCGAGGGTTGGCAAAACCGAATCGATCATCGCCGGAAGCGTGTGTGCCAAAAAACGCTGGACCTTCGTTTCTTCGACATTGCTTCGCCAAACGGTGCGCAGCCAAATGTCCGAAGATGAGATGAATCCGAACAATATTTTCATTATCGACGGCATCGTTTCCACGATCCGTTCCAACGAGAAACATCACGGTTTGCTTCAGGAAGTCATGTCTTTGCCGTCAACCAAGGTCATTGAACATCCGGATATTTTTATCCGCGAATCGGAATATACATATGACCACTTTGATTACATTGTAGAATTACGAAACACACCGGACGAAGAAATTACTTATGAGACCTTTACCAGCGGTTTTGACGAGTACTAAGATCCGGTTTACATAACGTGCGAGCTAGAAGGAGGTGAACGTGTGTCCGATTTGGGAGTTCTCTTAAGAAAGGCAAGATTGGAACAAAAAATTTCGCTCGACGATTTGCAGGAAATTACAAAGATTCGTAAAACTTATCTGGAAGCGATTGAAGAAGGCAATTACAAGGTGCTGCCCGGTAATTTTTACGTCAGAGCGTTCATTAAAAGCTACGCGGAAGCCGTGGGTCTGGATCCGAACGAAGTGCTGCTGCATTATCACAATGTCATTCCCGCCTCCGCGCCGGATGCGAATATCGAAACGATGCCCAAACCTCGGGTCAGCTCCAGAAATACGGAACGTTTTAGCAAATGGGCTTCAAATATATTGATGATTTCTTTTGTAATCCTTATATTAGGAATCATCTATTATTATGCGAATTCAAGCTACGAGAGCAATTCCAAAGGGCAGCCCGGTAACGGAGGACAGCGAGTGACCGACAAACTCGCTCCTCCCGCCCCTTCACCCAGCGCCGCAGGCAGTTCGACGGCTTTAACCGATCCCAAACCGGCACAGGTTCCAATACCCGCTCCGGTCACCAAACCGGAGGTTAAATTTGTGAACAGCGATCGCGGCGTTGATTATTATGCGGTGACTCATTCCGGCAAGATCACGATCGAATTAAACGTGAAGGGGGATGAGTGCTGGGTGGAGGTTGACACCGTTACCGACAAGAAAACATTGCTGGAGCAAGGCATATATAAGAACGGCAGCACCAAGACGTGGGAGGTCAGCAATTCGGCTTTTGTCATTGTCGGCAAGCCTAACGCGATCGAAATGAAGGTGAATGGAACGCCCGTACAAATGGGGGACACGCCTAACCCGAAGCGGTTCCAGCTTGACTTGATTAAATCGTAGGCCGGCCGGCGTTTATATTTTCATGGGGAGAGTGAACAGGGAAGTGAGTTCGGAAAATTCATTTGATATCGTATCCAAAATGGATATGCAAGAACTGGACAACGCGATCAACCAGGCTTTGAAGGAGATCGCAACCCGGTTTGATTTTAAAGGCAGCAAAAGCTCGATCACGGTGGAGAAAGACGAGGTGGTGCTCGTCTCGGACGACGAGTTTAAACTGCAAAATGTAATCGATATCTTGCACTCCAAAATGGCCAAACGCGGCATCCCGCTGAAAAATCTCGATTACGGCAAGGTAGAACCTGCGGCTTCCACCACCGTTAAGCAAAAGATGAAGCTGAAGCAAGGCGTCGATCAGGACAACGCCAAAAAAATCAATATTTTGATCCGCGACTCGAAACTTAAGGTGAAAAGCCAGGTTCAAGGCGACCAAATACGTGTTACCGGCAAAAGCAAGGATGATTTGCAGCAGGTGATGCAGTTGCTTCGCAAAGCCGATTTGCCGCTTGATTTGCAATTTATTAATTTCCGTTAAAGTGACGACCTCTTGTTTCGTGCGACATGCCGCGGCAAGGGGTTGTTTTTTGACACCCTATGTACGGTGTATTATACTTGTTTACGAAACATAGAGGCGGATTGGGTGGAGGTCATTATGACAGAGAGAGTGAAAGTGGTTACTTTAGGCTGCGAAAAAAACTTGGTTGATTCTGAGATTATGTCCGGTTTGGTAGACCAAAGAGGGTATACGCTCGTTGACAACAAAGAAGACGCTACGGTAATCATTGTGAATACATGCGGTTTTATCGATGCTGCCAAGGAAGAATCGGTCAATACGATTCTGGATATGGCGGAGTTGAAGGAGACGGCTCATCTGAAAGCGCTCATCGTGTCAGGTTGCTTGACGCAGCGCTATAAGGAAGAATTGCTGAAGGAAATGCCTGAGATCGACGGCATTGTCGGAACGGGCGATTTCCATAAAATCAACGATATCATCGATGAAGCGCTGAAGGGCACGAAACCGGTTCATGTCGGGAATCCGGTGTTCAACTACGAAGAGGCGCTGCCTCGCCGGGTTACGACGCCGCGGTATACCGCTTATGTGAAAATTGCCGAAGGCTGCGACAACGCATGTACATTTTGCAGTATTCCGATTATGCGCGGCAAGTTCCGCAGCCGCAGCATGGAGTCGGTATTGGCCGAAGTACAGCAGCTCGCTTCTCAAGGCGTGAAGGAAATCAGTCTGATTGCTCAGGATTCCACGAACTACGGCACCGATTTATATGACAGGTTTACTTTGCCGGAATTAATGAATAAAGTCAGCGCGGTATCCGGCGTCGAGTGGGTAAGATTGCATTATGCGTATCCGGGCTTTTTCACGGATGAGTTGATCGAGACGATCGCAAGCAATCCGAAAATTTGCAAATACGTCGATATGCCTCTTCAGCACAGTGAAGATACCATTTTGAAACGGATGAGAAGACCGGGCAGACAACGCGATTCGCGTGAGCTGATCCAAAAAATCCGCAGCCAAATTCCAGGCGTATCCTTGCGTACTTCGCTTATCGTCGGATTTCCGGGGGAAACCGAGCAGGATTTCAACAACCTGAAGCAATTTATCGAAGAAATTCAATTTGACCGCCTTGGCGTGTTCTCTTATTCGAAGGAAGAAGACACGCCTGCCTCCCGCCTGCCGGACCAGGTGGACGACGAGGTCAAGGAGCTGCGCGCGAACACCTTGATGGAGCTGCAGCGGGAAATCGCCAAGCACCGCAACGGAAGGCTTGTCGGCGAAGAGCTGGATATTCTTATCGAACGTTACGACGGGCGCAATGACGTATACATCGGCCGTTCGCAATTCGATGCTCCTGAGATTGACGGCGAAGTGTTCGTGAAAGGCAAAAATTTGCCTATCGGCCAATTGACGAAGGTACGTATTACCCACTCGTTCGAGTTTGATCTCTCCGGGGAGGTAGTCGCATGAACCTGGCCAACAAAATTACTTTGGCGAGGATTTTTCTAGTACCGATCATCATGTTTTTTCTGCTTGTGCAGGTTAAGTTTCCGCATATCCGGGTAGAGCAGTTCAGCATCACTTACAACCAGATTATCGCTGCGCTGATCTTTATCATTGCCGCAAGCACGGACAGTCTGGACGGCTATATTGCCAGAAAACGCAAGCTGGTTACCAATTTGGGGAAGCTGCTTGATCCGCTCGCCGACAAGCTGCTTGTTTCCGCTGTCCTGGTGTCGCTTGTGGAGATGGGGAAATTGAGCGCTTGGATCACGATTGTCATCATCAGCCGCGAATTTGCGATCACCGGCCTCAGGCAAATCGCTTTGCTGGAAGGTATCGTCATGGCGGCAAGCAAATGGGGCAAATGGAAAACCGCGATACAGATCACGGCGATTATCGCGCTTCTGATCAACAACTTTCCGTTTGCGTTCATTAATTTCCGGTTTGATTTGATCGCGAGCTGGGCGGCGGCGCTCATTACCATTTATTCCGGCATCGACTATTTTATCAAAAACAAACATGTGCTCAACTTCAGCGAGGGTTCGTAAAGAGTAACTGAAGGGGTGTGTATTCATTTGAAAGCGGAGATCATCGCAGTTGGCACGGAGCTGCTGCTAGGCCAAATCGTCAACACCAACGCGCAGTTCCTGGCCGAATCCTGTGCCGAGATTGGCGTGGACGTTTACTTCCAGACGGTTGTGGGCGACAATAGGGGCCGTATCCGGGAGGCGTTTGACATTGCCCGGAAACGGGCCGAGCTCATTATTTGCACCGGAGGCCTAGGACCAACGCAGGACGACTTGACCAAAGATGTGCTTGCCGAATATACGGGCAGGCAGTTGTACATACACCAGCCTTCCATGGATAAAATCGAAGAGCTTTTCCGTTCCCGGGGTACCGTCATGGTGGAAAGCAATGCGCGGCAGGCGCATTTGCTGACGCAAAGCGATCCGCTTGCCAATGATACGGGGCTGGCCGTCGGCGCCGCTCTGACTTTTGAAGGGACTCACTTTATTTTGCTTCCCGGACCGCCAAAAGAAATGAAGCCGATGTTCAAACATTATGCGGTTCCATGGATACAAAGCAAGATGGGCGGGGTCCAGCCGTTGTTTTCCAAAGTTTTGAAGTTCTCCGGTATCGGCGAATCGAATCTCGAGCACCAGCTGATCGATCTGATCCAGACGCAGCGCGATCCTTCCATCGCTCCTTATGCCAAAGAAGGAGAAGTGATGATCCGCCTCACGACCCGCGCGGCTTCCCAAGCCGAAGCCGAGAGCAGAATAGAGCCGGTGGAGCGGGAAATTCGCAGCAGGGTCGGCGAGTATATATATGCCGATGAGGATATGCCGATCGAGCAAGCGGTGCTTCGCCGTCTTGGGCAGTCCGGAAGAACGGTTGCCGTGGCCGAAAGCTGCACGGGAGGTTTGCTGAGCGATATGTTCACAGCCATTCCCGGCAGTTCGCAGGTATTTCTGGGGGGCGTTGTTTGTTACACCAACGCCCTCAAAAATCAGCTGCTGGACGTGCCTTTGGACGTGCTGGAGGGCATTGGCGCTCCGGGGGCTGTAAGCAAGGAGACCGCCGCACTCCTCGCGGAGAACGTTCGCCGTAAGACCAATGCCAGCGTCTCTGTCGCCATTACAGGCGTCGCCGGACCCGCGGAGTCGGAAGGAAAGCCGGTAGGCACCGTATTTGTCGGTATTGCCCGTGAAGAAGGGACCGTCGTAGAGCAGCTGAAGCTTTCGGGAAACCGGGAGAGCATCAAGCTGAAGGCGGCCAAAAACGCGCTTTATTTATTGTGGAAGCAACTGTAAACTAGCGGATTGCAGCCTCGTGAATAATATGATATATTTAGTCTTAAGCGGAAGAACCGTAACAATAAAGTTGTTGCGGTTTTTATTTTGCTAAAAAAAGCGAATGTATGTTCGAAAAACTACTTGGCAACGGCAGAAAAAGAAGGTATTATATACTTATAAATGAAAAAGGAAGTGAGTGTTTTGACAGACCGTCGCGCAGCACTGGAAAATGCTCTTCGTCAAATTGAGAAGCAATTTGGCAAAGGCTCTATTATGAAATTGGGCGAATCTACCCATATGAAGGTCGAAACAATTCCTAGCGGCTCTTTGGCTCTGGACATTGCTCTCGGAATTGGCGGTTTCCCGCGGGGAAGAATTATTGAGATTTACGGACCGGAATCTTCAGGTAAAACGACGGTTGCCTTGCACGCTATCGCAGAGGTTCAAAAATCCGGCGGACAAGCTGCTTTTATTGACGCTGAGCATGCTCTCGATCCGATTTATGCGAAAAATCTGGGTATCAACATAGATGAATTGCTGCTGTCGCAGCCGGATACAGGCGAGCAGGCGCTGGAGATTGCCGAAGCGCTTGTACGCAGCGGAGCTGTCGACATTATCGTTATCGATTCCGTAGCCGCACTTGTTCCGAAGGCGGAAATTGAAGGCGAGATGGGCGATTCTCACGTAGGTTTGCAGGCTCGTCTGATGTCGCAAGCGCTGCGCAAACTGTCCGGCGCGATCAACAAATCGAAAGTAATCGCCATATTCATTAACCAATTGCGTGAGAAGGTCGGCGTTATGTTCGGCAATCCGGAAACAACTCCGGGCGGACGCGCGCTGAAGTTTTACTCATCCGTTCGTTTGGATGTACGCCGCGTGGAAACGATCAAGCAAGGCAATGATATGATCGGTAACCGCACACGGATTAAAGTCGTTAAGAACAAGGTCGCTCCGCCGTTTAAGCAGGCCGATGTCGACATTATGTATGGCGAGGGCATTTCCCGCGAGGGCAGCTTGGTCGATATCGCTACCGAGATGGATATTATCGTCAAAAGCGGCGCGTGGTATTCCTATAACAGTGAACGGTTGGGACAAGGCCGTGAGAACGCAAAGCAGTTTTTGAAAGAAAACAAATCGATCGCCGATGCGATTGAAAAACAGATCCGTGATTCAAGCAATTTGATCGTTCCGGGACTTCCCGAAACGGATGAGCAGGAAGACGAGGACGAATTGGCCGATCTATTGCAACAATAATGGCCGGGAATCATCGTTATGTAATGTAATAAGAGAGCACCTTTAACTTACACTTAAAGGTGCTTTTATGCTGTAAGGAGGACGAAATGCCAGACGACATGGAACAGGCGCCGCTGAACGGGCTGATCACCAAAGTGGAGAGGCAGCCGAAAAGACGGGACCGGTATAACATATTTATCGAAGAACAATACGCGTTTTCGGTGTTTGAAGATACGCTGATCAAATACCGGCTTTATAAAGGGCAGCATGTCGACGGTCAGCAGCTGCGCGACATATTGTATGCCGACGAGCTGCAGAGCGCTTATGCGGCAAGCCTGAGAGCTATATCGAGCCGTATGAAGACGGAGCGGGAACTGCTTGGGTATCTGGAGAGAAAAGGATACGGAAAGGAAATAGCAGAAGATATTGTAGGCCGGTTAAAGTCGCAAGGGTATATCGACGATCAGGAATTTGCCCATGCCTTGACCCAATACCGTGCCTTTTCGCAAAAGAAAGGCCGCTTGTTCATAAAAAATGAGCTTATCTATAAAGGAATCTCCAAGCAAGAGGTGGCGAAAGCGCTGGATGGGCTGGATACCGAATCGGAATATGAGCAAGCCTTGCAGCTGGCGGTAAAGAAATGGTCCCGAATTCAAGAACCTTCCATACAAGATAAGCGCAAAGTCGCCGGCTTATTGCTGCGCAGAGGGTATCCGGGGAGCATCGTGTCGGAGGTCATCAAGCAATTGTCGATCACGAAAAACGCTGGGAGCGAAGAAATGGATTGGATCGAACCGGATATCGACTAGCGAGTTTGTTGGCGAGACCTACTTAAATAATCGTTGCACAATTCAACCGCTTGACAATGCTCTTCGACAAAATATAAAATGAAGGTGTATATTTTTATACACGAATCTCTTTACTAGCTTAAATAAAGGGTTCGGAAAGTAAAATCGCCAATTTTTACTTTATTTTTGAAGCGTGTAAGCGAATTGGAAACGGATTAAAAAACCGATTTATCCCAAGCTTGCCCCTTGGAGGATCAACGAGGAGGTGAACTGGATGACAACGACAAATGTTATCTGGCTATTAGTCACTCTCGTTGTTGGTGTACTATGCTTAGGGATTGGTTATTTTATCCGCAAATCTCTTGCAGAAGCGAAAATTTCTAGTGCTGAACAAGCAGCCGAGCAGATTAAAGAATCGGCGCGGAAAGAAGCTGAGGCGCTTAGGAAAGAATCGGTTCTGGAAGCGAAAGATGAAATTCATAAGCTGAGGACCGAAGCTGAAAAAGACATTCGTGAACGTCGGAATGAAATTCAACGACAAGAAAGACGATTGTTGCAAAAAGAGGAATCGCTGGATAAAAAATTAGAATCTCTAGAGAAAAAAGAAGAGCAGGTCATCAACAAAGAGAAACGTATCGAGGAAACACAAGCTCAGATCGATCAGTTGTATAAAGCCCAGGTGACCGAACTGGAACGAATTTCCGGTTTGACTACTGAAGATGCGAAAAACATTATACTGACGAATGTAGAGCAAGAGGTTCGCCATGAGACAGCCCAGCTGATCAAAGAAATCGAGCAGCAGGCGAAAGAAGAAGGCGACAAAAAAGCAAGAGACATTATTACACTGGCAATTCAAAGATGTGCTGCCGATCACGTAGCCGAAACTACAGTGTCCGTTGTTTCCTTGCCGAATGAGGAAATGAAGGGACGTATTATCGGTCGTGAAGGACGTAATATTCGTGCATTGGAGACGCTAACCGGTATCGACTTAATTATCGACGATACGCCAGAAGCGGTTATCCTGTCCGGTTTCGACCCGATCCGGCGCGAGATTGCCCGCACTTCGCTTGAGAAGCTTGTAGCGGATGGACGTATTCATCCTGCGCGTATTGAAGAGATGGTCGAGAAATCCCGTAAAGAAGTGGACGAGCGTATTCGCGAATATGGCGAACAAGCTACGTTTGAAACTGGGGTTCACGGATTGCATCCGGACTTGATCAAAATTTTAGGCAGATTAAAATTCAGAACAAGCTATGGCCAAAATGTGCTGAAGCATTCCATGGAAGTGGCCTATTTAACCGGATTGATGGCCGGAGAGCTTGGAGAAGACGTGACATTGGCGAAACGTGCCGGGCTCCTGCATGATATCGGTAAAGCTTTGGATCACGAAGTGGAAGGTTCGCACGTTGAAATCGGCGTAGAAATCGCTAAGAAGTACAAGGAACATCCAGTTGTTGTAAACAGTATCGCATCCCATCACGGCGATTGCGAAGCAACATCGGTAATCGCTATGCTGGTCGGAGCGGCGGATGCATTGTCCGCGGCAAGACCGGGCGCACGGCGCGAAACCTTGGAAACGTACATTAAGCGTTTGGAAAAACTTGAGGATATTTCCGAATCGTTTGAAGGCGTTGAGAAATCGTACGCCATTCAAGCAGGCCGGGAAGTCCGGGTTATGGTACAGCCGGAAAAAATCGATGATACGGAAGCATTCCGCTTAGCCCGCGATATTACGAAAAAGATCGAGAGCGAGTTGGATTATCCGGGTCACATTAAAGTGACGGTCATCCGTGAAACCCGTGCTGTTGAATACGCAAAATAAGAAGTGTATGATGAAAAAGTGGCTGAATGACTAAAGCCACTTTTTCCTGTTTTTAAACGTTAACAAAGTTGGAGGAGAACACCATTAAAGTATTGTTTATCGGAGATATCGTAGGTTCCGTAGGAAGAAACGCGCTGAAACAGCTGCTGCCCAAATTAAAAACGAAGTACACCCCGAATTTTATCATTGTTAACGGAGAAAATGCCGCGGCAGGCCGCGGAATTACGGCAGCGATTGCCAAGGAGTTTTTTGATTTGGGCGTGCATGGCATTACAATGGGCAATCATACATGGGATCAAAAGGACATTTTTGATTTTATCGATACGGAAGACAGGATCGTTCGGCCCGCCAATTTTCCGAAAGGCACGCCAGGCAAGGGATTCACGGTCATCAAAGGGAAAGACGCCGATCTGGCGATCGTCAACCTCCAAGGGCGCACGTTTCTCCCGCCGCTGGATTGTCCGTTTGAGAAGGCGGACGAAATAATACGCGAGCTGGGCAAAAAAAATAAATACATATTTGTGGATTTCCATGCGGAAGCAACCTCGGAAAAGCTGGCGATGGGCTGGTATTTGGACGGAAGAGTTTCGGCCGTAGTAGGTACTCACACGCATGTGCAAACCCATGACGAACGCATTTTACCGCAAGGTACGGCATATATTACAGATGTAGGTATGGTCGGTCCCCGCGACGGCATTTTGGGAATGGAGCGGCAGGCGGTCATCCAAAAGTTCAGAACGCAACTGCCCGTCCGATTCATTGTCGATGAGGGAAAATGGCATTTTCATGCCGTGCTGATCGATATGGATACGGCCGGAAAGGGGCGAAAAATCCAGACCATCCGTTTAATGGAAGAGGATGTTTTATTTGACTAGCAGTAAACATTTGTAATTGACTGATGATTCTAAATTATATGAATATTCGGCCTCGGGAAGCAGGAATTAATATCTGGTTTCTAGAATATGATGAGTACTGGAATCTATCCATCATTCCCGAGGAGGAACTTTCATGGAAGTATTAAAAGTTTCAGCGAAATCCAATCCGAACTCTGTTGCCGGTGCTTTAGCAGGTGTTCTTCGCGAACGTGGTGCAGCTGAACTCCAGGCGATTGGTGCGGGCGCTCT
The DNA here is from genome assembly GCF_004307995.1 of Paenibacillus thalictri. Lineage (GTDB taxonomy): Bacteria > Bacillota > Bacilli > Paenibacillales > NBRC-103111 > Paenibacillus_AF > Paenibacillus_AF thalictri. Next base: position 188,433 of record NZ_SIRE01000011.1, read on the forward strand.
TAATCAGGCAATAAAAGCGGTAGCGATTGCAAGAGGATTTGTTGCTCCGAGCGGAGTTGATCTGATTTGTATTCCGGCCTTTACCGATATCGTGATAGACGGAGAAGATCGTACGGCTATAAAGCTGATTGTGGAGCCCAGGTAAGTTCCCGATTCCAGTATCCCGGGATAAATCGCTTCTGAATCGATAACCTCTAAACATTGCGGCATTTCAGCGGAAAAGCGCCTCGTTAGAGGTTTTTTTCTTAAGTTTCATTTAAGGCATAGAATAAAGCATTACCGAAAAGGCTTCGAACAGAAGCTTTTTTATTTTTCACAAAATGTTTGTTCTGGGGAAACGAATGTGTGAAATTTGGATATACTATATAAGGTGTCCTCATCAAATAAACTGGCGAGGGCATCTTAAGGCGTTTTGGAGTACGGACGAGCAGAGGATTTATAAGGCCAATGGAGGCGCTTTCGCGCGATTCGGAAGGAATAAAAAATGTAACCGGTTTATCTGATATTGAGATTTATAGGCATATAATCGATCTAATTTTGATATAGATTCGATCTAAAAATACTATGTTTCAAAATGGTCGAAAATACTTGCTTTTTCATTTACAAAATCATAAAATTTGTTTGACAGCTGAAAGAAAAAATTTATAATTAATCTTTTGGTTTTCTTATGTACTTAACAGTTGTAGATGTCAGTGACAAGACAAAAGGAGTGGACAACGGTGATTAGCCAACTATCTTGGAAGATCGGTGGACAGCAAGGGGAAGGTGTTGAAAGTACCGACAAAATTTTCTCCACCGCGTTGAATCGTCTGGGCTATTATTTGTACGGTTACCGTCATTTTTCCTCTCGGATTAAAGGCGGCCACACGAACAACAAAATCAGAATCAGCACGAAACCTATTCGCGCGATTTCAGACGACCTTGACATTCTGGTTGCTTTCGACCAGGAGACCATCGATCTTAATGCGCATGAGCTTCGTGCAAACGGAGTAATTGTCGCAGATGCAAAATTCAATCCGGTCGTACCGGAAGGAATTCATGCACGTTTGTTCCCTGTACCGATTACAGCAATTGCTGAAGAACTTGGAACATCCTTATTTAAAAATATGGCCGCATCCGGCGCATCGTGGGCATTGCTTGGTTTGCCGCTGGAAGTGTTTAATAAAGCAGTAGAGGAAGAGTTCGGCCGTAAAGGTCCGGCTGTCGTTGAGAAGAACATTGAAGCAGTGCGCAAAGCGGCTGAATTTGTTCTTGAACTTAACGGCGGACCACTTCCTGAATTTCAATTGGAACCGGCGGACGGTAAACAAAAACTGTTCATCATCGGTAACGATGCAATCGGTCTGGGTGCAGCAGCAGCAGGCTGCCGTTTTATGCCCGCATATCCGATTACGCCTGCTTCCGAGATCATGGAATACTTAATTAAAGTGCTTCCGAAATTCGGCGGTACGGTGATTCAAACCGAAGACGAAATCGCGGCAGTAACAATGGCGATCGGCGGCAACTACGGCGGCGTTCGTACGATGACGGCTTCCGCGGGTCCTGGTCTTTCGCTTATGATGGAAGCCATCGGCCTTGCTGGCATGACGGAAACTCCGGTAGTTATCGTAGATACACAACGTGGGGGTCCAAGTACAGGTCTTCCGACAAAGCAAGAACAATCTGACGTAAATGCGATGATTTACGGAACACATGGTGAAATTCCGAAAATCGTGCTTTCGCCTTCGTCGATTGAAGAATGCTTCTACGATACAATCGAAGCTTTCAATTTGGCTGAGAAATACCAATGTCCGGTTATTTTGCTGACAGACCTTCAGCTTTCCTTGGGTAAACAATCGAGCGAATTGTTCGATTACAATAAAATCGTTATCGACCGCGGCGCGCTGCAAACAGGCGATTTGCCTGAGCTCGAAGCGAACAAAATGTTCAAGCGTTACGAGTTTACAGCCGATGGTGTTTCGCCTCGCGTGGTTCCGGGTCAGAAATTCGGTATCCACCATGTAACCGGCGTTGAGCACGACCAAGAAGGCCGTCCGTCGGAAAGCACGGACAACCGCAAGAAGATGATGGATAAACGGATGGATAAAATGAAACATGTGAAAGTGAACAACCCGATTTTGGTTGACGCTCCGCATGATGAAGCTGATCTGCTGATTATCGGCATGGGTTCGACCGGCGGCACGATCGACGAAGCAAGAGGCCGTCTGGAACAACAAGGCATCAAAACAAACCATGTAACCGTTCGTCTGCTTCATCCATTCCCGGCCGCTGAACTTGCGCCTCATTTGGCTAAAGCAAAGCAAGTCGTTGTAGTGGAAAACAACGCAACAGCTCAATTGGCCAATCTGATCAAGCTGAATGCCGGTTATGCCGATAAAATCAATAACATGCTTAAATACAATGGTAATCCGTTCCTGCCGGCGGAAATAACTAAATATTGTCAGGAGTTGAGTCCAGTATGGCAACATTAAAAGACTTCCGTAATAACATCAAACCAAACTGGTGCCCGGGTTGTGGAGACTTCTCCATTCAAGCGGCTATTCAAAGAGCTGCTGCTAACGTAGGGCTTGAGCCTGAGCAATTGGCTGTTGTTTCCGGTATCGGCTGCTCCGGACGTATTTCCGGTTACATCAACGCATATGGTCTGCATGGTGTGCATGGACGTTCCTTGCCGATCGCGCAAGGTTTGAAAATGGCTAACCGCGAGCTGACCGTTGTTGCCGCAGGCGGCGACGGAGACGGTTTTGCAATCGGTATGGGACATACGGTTCATGCGATTCGCCGTAACATCAATATCACGTACATCGTTATGGACAACCAAATTTACGGTCTGACCAAAGGCCAAACTTCGCCGCGCAGCGCCGAAGGCTTCAAAACAAAAAGTACGCCGTCAGGATCGATTGAGTCTGCGCTGTCTCCGCTTGAAATGGCGCTTGCCGCTGGTGCAACTTTTGTTGCCCAATCGTTCTCCAGCAACTTGAAGCAGCTGACAACGCTGATCGAAGAAGGCATGAAACACGAAGGTTTCTCCTTCATCAACGTGTTCAGCCCGTGCGTTACTTTTAATAAAGTGAACACATACGAATGGTTTAAAGAAAATATCGTGGATCTGGAAGAAACAACGGATTACGATTCGTCCAACCGCGTGATGGCGATGACCAAGATCATGGAAACTCATGGCTTGCTGACCGGTTTGATCTATCAAAATAAACAAAAACAAAGCTACGAGAACTTGGTAGCCGGCTTCAAACAAGAAGCTTTGGCTAAGCAAAACATCAAGATGACCGAAGCGGAGTTTGAAAAATTGGTAGCTGAATTCAAATAATTCGTTTTATCTTTTACAAGGCATGCGGGCGACCGTGTGCCTTTTTTCACTGCATGCTGTATCATATGGTTTATAATAGTACTGTATACTGAATTTGAAACTACGTAGGAGTGATACATATGAAAGAAGTGCCTGTTGGTGTCTCCGCCCGTCATATCCATTTATCGTCCGAGCACATCGGCATATTGTTCGGAGCAGGTTATGTACTGAACATCATGAAGCCGCTGTCGCAGCCCGGCCAATTCGCCGCGGAGGAAACGGTAGCTGTTGTAGGTCCCAAGGGAAAATTCGATAAAGTGCGGATTCTTGGTCCGGCCAGAAACAGCAGCCAACTGGAAATATCGCGTACAGACGCCTTTGGACTGGGTGTGAACCCGCCGGTGAGAGAATCGGGCAATATTGCTGGAACTCCCGGGATTAAGGTCATCGGCCCGGCCGGTGAAGTGGAATTAAAGGAAGGGGTCATTGTGGCCGCCCGCCATATCCATTTTCATACAAGCGACGCGGAAAAATGGAGTATCGCCGACAAGCAAAAGCTGAAAGTACGATTAAATGGCGAACGTCCGCTCATTTTTGAAGATGTGATTGCGCGTATTTCCGATCAATTTGCGCTGGATATGCATATCGATACGGATGAAGCTAACGCTGCCGGCGTGAAGACCGGCGATATTGCGGTCATAGTAGATGTATTGTAAGCTTCCTTTGAAAACAACACTGCAAACATGGTATAATAAAAGGGTTTGAATTTGCAGTTTGTTTGGGAGGATACTGGGGATGTCAACAAAGCAATCTCAAAAAGATTATTCCATATATTTTCAGCCGCCGTCGTTGACCGATGCCAAGAAACGCGGAAAAGAGGACATCAAGGTTCATTATGACTTCGATATTCCCTTAGAGCTTAAGGAACTCGGCAAAGATAAATTTTATTTAATTCAAACATATGGCTGCCAAATGAACGAACATGACACGGAAACGATCATGGGGCTGCTCGAGCAGATGGGTTATCAGCCGACAGGCGACCGTCATCAGGCTGACATTATTTTGCTGAATACGTGCGCCGTTCGTGAAAATGCCGAAGATAAAGTGTTCGGCGAGCTTGGGCATCTGAAGCATTTGAAAACGGCCAAACCTTCGCTTATTTTAGGTGTGTGCGGATGTATGTCCCAGGAAGAAGCGGTCGTTAACCGGATCAGCAGAAAACATCCGTTTGTGGATTTGATCTTTGGCACACATAACATTCACCGGCTGCCGAATCTGATCAAGGAAGCTTTGTTCAGCAAAGAAATGGTCGTTGAGGTATGGTCCAAGGAAGGCGATATCATTGAGAATTTGCCGAAAAAGCGGGAAGGCATGAAGGCGTGGCTGAACATTATGTACGGCTGCGACAAGTTCTGTACTTACTGCATCGTGCCTTATACGCGCGGCAAAGAAAGAAGCCGCCGTCCGCAGGACGTTATCGCCGAGGTGCGCGAGCTGGCACGCCAAGGTTTTAAGGAGATCATGCTGCTTGGGCAAAATGTCAACGCGTACGGCAAGGATTTCGAGGACATCAGCTATCGTTTCGGCGATTTAATGGAGGATATCCGTAAAATCGATCTGCCGCGCGTACGGTTTACGACGTCGCACCCGCGTGATTTTGACGATCATCTGATTGAAGTGCTGGCGAAAAAAGGCAACTTGATGGATCACATTCATTTGCCTGTGCAATCGGGCAGCAATGAGATCTTGAAGAAGATGACGCGTAAATATACAAGAGAGCATTACCTCGAGCTGGTCGGTAAAATCAAACAGGCCATCCCCAATGTAGCCCTAACGACAGATATTATCGTTGGTTTTCCGGGTGAGACGGACGAGCAGTTTGAAGAAACAATTACGCTTGTGAAGGAAGTGCAATACGACAGTGCGTATACGTTTATTTATTCTGCAAGAGAAGGCACTCCGGCAGCCGCGATGGAAGACAACGTGCCTTACGAAGTGAAGCGGGACCGGTTGATTCGCTTAAACGATACGCTGAATGTGTACAGCAAAAGAAACAACGAGCGGCTGCTTGGCCAAACGGTGGAAGTGCTGGTAGAAGGCGAAAGCAAATATAATCCGGATATATTGGCAGGCAGAACGCGCACAAACAAGCTGGTGCATTTTGCGGGCTCCAAGGAGCTGATTGGGCAATTCGTCAATATCAAAATCGTGGAAGCGCCGACGTTTTACTTAAAAGGCGAGCTTGTCGGCATGGCTGTGGCAAATTAATTCAAGATATAAGCCTGGAGGGGTATACAAGTGTCAGATCATCATGATCACCCGCATGAATGCGGAATGGAACGTTATACGAATACGGAATTGATCGTACGTGAAGATATTTTGGCCAAAGCAAAAGAACTGGCCGAGCTGATCTCCACTTCGAATGAAGTGCAGTTTTTTCAAAAAGCCGAAAAGCAAATATCGGGCAATAACAACATTCAGACATTAATTAGTGCCATTAAGAAAAAGCAGAAAGAAATCGTCGCTTTTGAAACGACGTTTAAAAACAAACAGATGGTGGAGAAAATCGAGAAGGAAATCGAAGAGCTGCAAGATCAGCTCGACGGCATTCCGGTTGTGAGCGAATTCCGCCAGTCCCAAGAAGACATCAATTATTTGCTGCAGCTTGTCATGTCGGTCATTCGTGATACGGTATCCGAAAAAGTGGCGATTGAAGAAAACGCATAAATCCGCGGCCGCGTAAACTTGCGGATGAACACATACAGAACGCTTTACAAGACTCCTGAACTAGAGGAGTCTTTTTCTTTTTTTGGACATACTACCCATGAAAAAAAGAGTAGGAAGGAGCGCCATGCAATGACAACTATGCAAACGGGGCCTAAGGGGCTTCTGATTACGGGCAATTTGCTGGCTTTTAAGAAAGATCCGCTGCAATTCCTGCGAAATGCGCAGGCGGAATACGGGGATGTTGTGCATATCCGGTTTGGCCCCAGCAAACATGTGTATTTACTCAGCGATCCGGAAATGATCAAAGAAGTGCTGATGACCAAACAGGCCAGTTTTGTAAAAGCCAAAGGGCTGCAAACAGCCAAAGCCGTTGTCGGGGAAGGCATTTTGACCAGCGAAGGACAGACGCACTTGCGGCAGCGCAGGCTGATTCAGCCGTCTTTTCGCAAAGACCGGATTGCGTTATACGGCGATGCCATGGTAAAACAAGCGGAACAGATGGTTTCAGCATGGCAGGATGGCGAAGTGCGGATGATATCGGAAGATATGATGGCGCTGACTTTGGCGATTATTAACGAGACGATGTTTGGCGTGCAGGTGGTCGAAGGTTTTGAGAAAGTCGCTCATGCCGTTGAAGTCGGAATGAAATACGTCAGCAATAAAGCGACGTCGATCATCGATATCCCGTCCGGCATTCCGACCAAAAGCAATGTGGAGTTTAAAGAAGCTTCGCAAACGCTGGATAAGATCATTTACGACATCATCGAGCAGCGAAGAAGCCATCCGGACCCTGGAAGGCATGATCTGTTATCGATGCTGCTGGCGGCTAGAGACGAAGAAGACGGCACGGGTATGACGGATCAGCAGGTGCGCGACGAGGTGATGACGATATTTATAGCCGGACATGAAACGACGGCCAATACGTTAGCTTGGACGTGGTATTTGCTTTCTCAGCATCCGGAGGCCGAACGTAAGCTGCATCAGGAGCTCGATTCTGTGCTGCAGGGACGTTATCCGGCCGTAGCCGATTTGGAGCAGCTGCCATACTTGCAGCAAGTGGTGTGGGAGTCGATGCGGATTTTTCCGGCGGTATGGGTCATTAACCGGCAGGCAGCTGAAGATGTGGAGATTGGCGGGCACGCTTACAAAAAAGGTGATACGCTGATGATGAGCCAATATGTGATGCATCGGAACTCCAAATATTATGAAGATCCCGACCGGTTTATCCCGGAGCGGTTCGCTGGCGATTTATTAAAGCGAATTCCTCAGTTCGCCTATTTCCCGTTTGGCGGCGGTCCGAGGATATGTATCGGCAACAACTTCGCTATCATGGAGGCGTCGCTGATGATCGCATATATCGCGAGCCGATTCCGGCTTCGAATGGCGCCTCAGCACCCGCCGGTAGAACCGGAACCGCTGGTTACGCTTAGGCCCAAATATGGGATTCAGATGGTTGTTGAAAAACGCTAAAGTATTCGCTGCGCTTGCCTTCCTTTGGACGGCAGGCGTTTTTTTAGGTGATAGCCTCACCATGTATGCAGGAGCGGAATACAGTATGGTATCGAGAAACAATTGCGGATTATTTATAAGAAAAATTGATGAAAACCGAAATAAAACGTAATAAATTAGGAGGAACTCCACGTGGAAGCTTATCTAATGATACGTAACGCATTAAATGGCATCAAGTCGCCGACCATTCAAGAGTTAAAATGGACGATTGCCAATCTGGGCCTGACCATCGGGCAGATGGAGGCCTATGTCGAGCAGCCCTCTAATCTGCCTTACGGCAGAACGGCATTATTTAAAAATGACGATGTGGAAGCGGTGCTGATTCATTTGCCGGGCCATGCGGAAACGGCGATTCACGATCATGGCAGCTCGGCCGGTTGCGGAATCGTTTTATCCGGAGAGATGGAAAATATTTTTTATAAGCTGGATGCATACAGATATCCGGTAGAAGTGCTCAAGCAGACGGTTGGTGAACAGCAGGTATTTATCGCTCCGAAAGGGCAAATTCATAAAATGCGCAATACGCATCAAAATAGGCTTGTGACGTTTCATATCTACACACCGGTGATGGTTGGCGTATCGACTTACAAGCCATATGAGCAGGTGCTCGATTTTGTCATTTGATCAAGAGGGGGACGCAGCCGGCGGTGACGTTGTCATTTCGCCGGTTGTTATTTTTTTGGGATAACTTAATTTAAATATTGACATAAATGGCCATGTGGATTTATGATTCAACTATAGATTAGGCAATAATACACATGTCTGGAAAACAAATCGGCAAGTCTGAATCTAAACATTCGATGATATTTTACATAAGTCTTCATTTTATCATTTTATTCGTTTACGAGGAGGAACTATGATGAAACCCAAAGCATTGGTATTGCCGCGTGAAAGTATGTTAAAGCAGGTATGTTCCGAAGAATGCAAGCAGTTAATTGAAAGCGCTTTTAATCCGGTCTGGAACGATAAAGGCTGTGATTTGACGGAAGAGGAACTGTCCGAGCTGGTGGAGGATGCCGAAATTATTTTGACGAGCTGGGGTTCGCCGATTTTAACGGATGCGATGTTGGAGAAAGCTGTGAAGCTTCGCGCCATCGGCCATGCTGCCGGGACTGTAAAAAAACGCATGCCGCGTGAAGTGTTTGACAAGGGAGTTCGCGTATATTCGGCTGCCAACCGGATTGCCCAAAGCGTTGGCGAGCACTGTTTGGCGGTGCTGCTGACGATCATGAAACGTCTTCCCGCGTTTAATGCCGAGATCCGGCAGCATAATTGGAAAGCGACGGGGCAAAAGGGCCGCGAACTCGCCGGATCCACCGTGGGGATTGTTTCCGCCAGTTCCACTGCACGTGCCTTTTTGAAGCTGCTGGCTCCTTTTAAGGTTAATGTGCTGCTTTACGATCCTTATTTATCGGAAGAAGCTGCAGATAAGCTGCATGTACGTAGAGCGTCACTCGAAGAAGTCATGAGCTGTCCGGTGATTTCCATTCATGCGCCTGCACTGCCGGCTACCGAACAAATGATTACCCGTGATCTGATCGCATTGATCCCTGATGGGGCTTATCTGGTGAATTCCTCGCGGGGCGCCGTATTTGATGAAGAGGCTTTAATTGAAGAATTAGGGACCGGCCGATTCGCTGCTGCGCTGGATGTTTTTGTAAAAGAGCCAATCCGGCAGGATCATCCGTTTCTGCAGATGTCGAATGTATTGCTGACGCCGCATATCGCCGGGGCTTCGATTGAAGGGCATCTTGCGCTGATGTATGCCGTGGTCCAAGATATGCTGGCGGGCTTTGCCGGTCAGCCGACATCCTACGAAGTAACGGAACGCATGTGGGAGACGATGGCGTAGAAGAAATGGTTTAGGGGAGATGGCGTCGAGGGCAGCTTCGGTTTTAGGTGAGGTCATCTGTGTTGGAAGAGTAATCGGCATAAACCGAAAGATATGAAACTGGAAAGCGCTCCTGCTGATCTTTAGCGGGAGCGCTTTTTTGAGCGAGAGAAGTTTAACTATATTAAAGAGCAGCTGAACAAAGGGATGGCACGGGACGGAAAAGCGAAAGCGGCCGCTTTTAATATGGTGTTCCGATCGCTCTTATCTGTTCATAGGGACACCATGTTAATTGGCGGTTGGAGTCCCATGACCAGCCGCCAATGTTGTCAGGTTAGCGATAATGGCGGCTATTCGGATCGCTCGTATTGGCTGCATTAGTTTAATCCTATCGGGTTCATGGAGTAAACCGGAACCATAACATGCTTGAATGAGCAAATGGAGCGATTTCGATTCGTTCGACCTTGAATTAAAGCTGATCGTTGCCGGCTGTCTGTGGCGGACATCCTCGTCGCTATGGCTAGCCTGCGACTAGAATTATGTATGCGAACGTCATGCCCCAACGCTTACGGACAGGAGCGCCTTTATTTGACGAAAAAAACGGGGTTATCATTTCTAACGGACGCAGGAGACTTTATTTGCCCAAAAAAGTCGTAGAAACTGCGATAGTAGGCCGAATAAGTGCGCCGGTGTCCGTTACATGTAGCAAACCTTAGATTTGGTTTACATTGCAGCGCCCATGTCCGTTAGAGTGTTAGTGCGGAGGCTTCCTCCAAGCTAGGGTTGCATAACCAATCTACAGTCTCATTCCAGTCTGCTATCCATCATAATGGGTTCTATGTCCAGAACGGGCTACGACGCATAAAAAGAAGCTTGATCATTCCTGTAACGACTGTGGCCCATAGACAATTTTGGTCCATCGACAACTTCAGTCCATCGACTTCTTATCCTGACAACATTGGCCCAGCCCCCTCCCACGCGCAAGAGTAACTCATCACAGCAAGGACCGTCCGGCGATTTTTGCAGGACGTTTTTTCTTACAGGGATGAGCCTGCTAAACTTGCGAGCACAGAAGCTTCGATAACGAGCGGTTCGGCAGCAATTTTGGCTATACTGAAATGGGCAACCAGTTCGGCAGCTTGGATCGGCTCCAACCGATCCATCAGTCCGCTCCAGTAAGCAAGGCAGCCGATAATCCGCTCCGGGGAAGTGCCCGCAGCGCGCATTCCGGCAACAGTTACGGAACCGTGGCGTTTGGACAAGCGCTTGCCTTCAGGACCGTAAAGCAGGGGGGAGTGGGCGAAACGGGGAACAGTGTATCCGAGCGCTTCATACAGCCAAATTTGACGCGGGGTTGAATCTAACAGATCAGCCCCCCGCACCACATCGGTGATCTTCATTGCCGCATCGTCCACAACCACCGCCAGCTGATAACCAAAGATGCCATCTGCGCGTTGTACCACAAAATCGCCGCCTGCTCCCGCAGGGTAACAAGCGTAACCGGCGATGGCGTCGTGAAATTGCAATTCACGGTCAGGCAAGGAGAAACGCAAAGACGGAGTCTTGATCTGCGACTTCGTCAGCCGTTGCTCTGCGCTGAGTCGTCTGCACGTGCCCGGGTATGCCGGGCCCTCCGAATCCAGGCCATGCGGCGCGCTGGCAATCGACATCAGCTCGGCTCTGCTGCAGTAGCACGGATACAGCCGGTTTTGCGATTTCAGCTTCTCCAGAGCTGCTTGATAAAGCTCAAGTCGGCAGCTTTGCGTGTAAGGTCCATAAGGTCCGTCCACATCCGGCCCCTCATCCCAGTCGAGACCAAGCCAGCGCAAGTCCTCTAAAATTTGCCGAGCCAGCTCGGGGCGGGAGCGCGGCTTGTCGATGTCCTCCATCCGCAGCACAAACTGCCCTCCGGCCTGACGGATTTGCAGCCATGCCAATAGCGCCGTCCGGGCGTTCCCGATATGCAGTTGTCCGGAAGGCGTAGGAGCAAATCGTCCGCGTATCATACGGAGCCACCTCTTAACAAGAGTGTTTATTAAGCAGATTGATCGTAACCCATCCGCGAAATCTATTATTAGGATAACAAAAAAGAGCAGGGATTCAACCCTGCCCATAACGGCGATAGTTAAAAATAAATTCCTCATCCCTAGCAAAGGGAAGTTAAAGTGGCGGAGCCGACGGGATACTCTACGCTGCGCTCCGAGACTGCGAAGTAAAGCTAACGAAGCAACGCTTCGACGAACCTGCGGTTCTCATCCCTAGCAAAGGGAAGTTAAAGTGGCGGAGCCGACGGGATTCGAACCCGCGGTCTCCTGCGTGACAGGCAGGCATGTTAGGCCTCTACACCACGGCTCCGCGCCAAAGTCTCGTGCCTTGCGGCTAAACGAGAATACATGTAGTATATTAGCATGATTTGTCAGATCGTGCAACCGCTTAAACTAAAGTTTGAAAATTCGGACAGATAAAACCCTTGACATCGATTTTAAATATGTCATAATAACAATATCAAAACGAAAGTTCAACGAGCGATTATCCAAACAATAGGAGGCGGGGCACCATATGGAAAACGAGCAGGTCTACTCGGCCAAAAAATACAGAACACCGGACGGCGCGCCTGCGGATATCGTCATTTTTACTATCCTATCGCAGCAAAAGCAGGGGGCCAAGAAATCATTGCCGATGCGAACGCTCAACGTGCTGCTGATTCAACGCAAAAGCTGGCCTTTTGCCGGGCAATGGGCGCTTCCGGGAGGATTTTGCAACGAAACCGAATCGATTCATGAATGCGCGCTGCGGGAGCTGAAAGAAGAGACGGGGGTGGACGGCGAGGGGATTGAGTACTTTAACGTCTACAGCAAGCCCGGAAGGGACCCGCGGGGGTGGATCATCTCCCATGCTTTTTTGGCGCTTGTAAATGAGCGGCAACTGGCCTACAGGCAGGCTGCGGACGACGCTTCCGACGTCAAATTAGTTCCTGTAGAAGAAGCGCTGCAAATGGAGCTGGCTTTCGATCATCGGATCATCCTGCAAGATGCGCTGCAGCACATCCGCGGCAAAATGCTGAGCACGGTGATCGCCGAACAGTTTCTGCCGGAACATTTTACAATCGGCGAATTGTATCAGGTGATTCAAACGGTCGTGCCTGATTTTAACGAAAAAAACTTTATCCGCAAAATTACGTCGACGCAAAGCCGCAAAGGAATTGTCGAAGAGGTATTAGATAACGGCGGAAAGCCGAAAATGTCCAACAAGTACTCTCAACGGGCCGCCCAGCTATACCGTTTTACGGGATACGTGCCGCCGTTGTCCATATTCAGTTAAACCAAACCTGCAAGGGAGGATGAGCAAGATGAGAGCACTTATTGTTATCGATTATACGGTCGATTTTGTGACCGGCAAGCTTCCATGCGGAGAACCGGCTATCGTCATTGAAGAGCGGATTACGGAAATCACGGAACAAGCTTTGGACAGAGGAGATTACGTCATTATGGCGGTGGATGTCCATGATGAAAACGATAGTTACCATCCGGAGAGCAAGCTGTTTCCTCCACACAATATCAGAGGCACCGCAGGGCGTGAGCTGTACGGCAAACTAAACGAATTATACGAAACGCGCAAAAAAGATGTGTATTGGATGGACAAAACGAGATACAGCGCATTTTGCGGGACGGATTTGGAGCAGCAGCTGCGCGCAAGAGGCATACAGGCCGTTGAGCTGGCCGGCGTGTGCACCGATATTTGCGTGCTTCATACGGCTGTTGATGCGTACAACAAAGGTTTTGCGATTCAAGTGCATGAAGATGCGGTGGCAAGCTTTAATCAAGACGGGCATCGTTGGGCGCTGGGGCATTTCCCGAATGTGCTTGGCGCAACCTTAAGTAAAAAAGAAGCGGAGTGATCAGCATGAGCGACGGGAATTTGACGCTGCATACGGATAAATATGAAATCAACATGATGTACGCCCATTGGGTGCATGGCACGATGAATGAAAAAGCGGTGTTTGAGGCGTATTTCCGCAAGCTGCCGTTTGGCAACGGGTATGCTGTGTTTGCCGGACTTCGCAGGGTCGTGGAATACATTCAGAATCTGAAATTCGACGAATCGATGATCCGTTACTTGCAGCAGCAGGAGGAGAACTACGATCCGCGGTTTTACGAGGAACTGAGACAGTTTCGTTTTACGGGAGATTTATGGGCGGTTGAGGAAGGCAGCGTTGTGTTCCCGAATGAACCGTTAATCCGCGTAGAAGGCCGCGTGTTTGAAACGCAGCTGCTGGAAACGGCGATACTTAACTTCATTAACTATCAGACGCTGATCGCCACCAAAGCATCGCGAATCCGGCAGGTCGCGCCACACGATACGTTGATGGAATTCGGCACGCGCCGGGCTCAGGAAGCCGATGCCGCCGTATGGGGGACCAGAGCGGCTTATATCGGGGGATTCGATGCGACCTCGAACCTGCGCGCGGGCATGATGTTTGGCATTCCGACCTCGGGCACTCACGCCCACGCCTGGGTTCAGGCGCACGAAACGGAAGCCGAGGCGTTCGAGAAATATGCGGCAGCGCTGCCGAATCAAGTGACGCTGCTGGTCGATACGTACGATACGTTAAAAAGCGGCGTGCCTAACGCCATTCGTACGGCGAAGCTTCTGGAGGCCCAAGGCAAACGGATGAATGCAATCCGGCTGGATAGCGGAGACTTGGCTTATTTATCGAAAAAGGCGCGTGAAATGCTGGACGCCGCCGGACTGGATTATGTACGTATCGTAGCTTCGAACGATTTGGACGAAAACATCATGTTTAACCTGAAAGCGGAGGATGCCAAAATCGACGCATGGGGTGTCGGCACCCAGCTTATTACGGCCGCGGACCAGCCGTCGCTTGGGGGCGTGTATAAGATTGTCGCCAGGGAAAAGGACGGACATTTGATTCCGGTCATTAAAATATCGGGCAATCCGGAGAAAGTATCGACGCCGGGGAAAAAGGATGTGTACCGGATTATCAACAAACAGACCGGCAAAGCCGAAGCCGACTACATCGCTTTAAGCGAAGAAGAAGATGTGAAAATGGGGCGCAAGATCAAACTGTTTGATCCGGTTCATCCGTATATCAACAAATATGTCGAGCAATATGACGCAATTTCGCTGCTAACGCTCGTTTACCGTGACGGGACGCAGGTCTACGAGCTGCCGGAGCTGGAACATATCCGCGAATACCATAAACGGCAGTTGAGCTTGTTCTGGCCGGAAACGCTGCGCAAGCTGAATCCGCAATCGTACCCCGTCGATATAAGCGTAGCCGCTTGGGAACAAAAGATGAGATTGATCGAGCAGTTTAAAGGGTAGACCCAGGAGGCAGCGCACTGCCTAACTCTAAATCCCAATACCTTAGTTTTGTGCAAACAGACACGAGCATCCTTCATTCTTTATATGAAGGCAACCTCCTATAATAGGGCATGAGATGAAACATAACCCTTATGCGGAGGTTTTGAACGATGACACAACCTATTTTATTGACGGACGCGCAGATGAGACAATTTATTACCGAAGGTTATTTGCTGCTGCACGCCGATTTTGCTCCGGAGTTTCACGCCGCCGTTCAGGCAAACTTAAATGAAGTGTATCAAAACGAAGGCAACCCGGGTAACAACATTTTGCCGAGAATTCCCGAACTTCAGTCGGTATTCGATCATCCGGTGGTCCAAGGCGCGCTGACCAGCGTGCTCGGCGAAGGCTATATGATGCATCCGCACCGGCATGGACATTTCAATAAGCAAGCGGAAGCGGGCGGTTGGCACAAGGACAGCTATTGGGGACATCAGAAGGTGAGGAACCACCGTCCGTGGTGGGCGATGATCTTTTATTTCCCGCAGGATGTTTCTGTGGAAATGGGCCCGACCGGCATTATGCCCGGTACCCAAACGTATCAGAGCCGGGTATTCGACCGGGACGAAACTGCCGAAGAGGTCAAGTCGGCCGGTCCGGCAGGCACACTGGCCATCGTTCATTATGACATTTGGCACCGCGCTACGGCGAACATCTCCGGTAAAGACCGGTATATGCTGAAATTCCAGTTTATGCGGACCGCCATACCGGTAGAGGCAAGCTGGAATCATACGGAAGCGGAGTGGAGCACTCCGGCCGAGTTATCCGCCGCCGTTCAACAGCATGAGGTGGTATGGCGGGATATATGGAACTGGCTGACCGGAAATTCCTCTGCGGGTACGACGGAAGCTGTTGCCGACAGGGATGCGGCGCAAGCGGCCAAATGGATGCAAGAACTTCAAAGCGAAGATCAGACCGTGCGCGCCAAAGCGGCCGATGAGCTTGGCCTGCTCGGGGCAGCTGCGCAAGCTGCTGCGCCGCTGCTCGCGCAGCAGCTCGAAGCCGGATATGAGCCGCTGGCGCTGAATGCGGCTTACGCTTTAGGACGGATGGGCGAGCGGGGAATCGCCGAGCTGCTGCAGGCGTTGTCTCACCCGACCAAAGCGGTATCGCGCGCAGCTGGTTACGGTTTGTCGATCGCCGGAAAAGCGGCCGTACAAGGGCTGATTGAGCAGGTGACGCAGCAGCCGTCGGTGAATGCGGCCAACCACGCGGCATTTGCGCTGGGCGAGATCGGCGCGGAAGCTGCGGAAGCCGTTCCGGCGCTTGCCGCTCTGCATAGTCATGCCGACGAGAACGTACGGCGGACCGCCGTGGAATCGCTTGGCATGATCGGCACACCGCACGAAGCGGTGGTCGCCGGACTGGAGCGCGGATTAAAGGATGCCGACAGCCAGGTCAGATTTAACGCGGCAACCGCTTTGGCCCGTTTGGGCAGCAAAGCCGAACACGCCGTTCCGGCCATTGAGCAAGCGCTGCAGGACGAAAACCGGTACGTACGCGCGACCGCAGCGGAGGCGCTGTATTACGTCGGCACTGAAAAAGCCAAAAATGCGCTGCTGAAGTTCCTGCGCACCGCAAGATGGTGTGCGACGACAACACCGCAAAACACATTTTAATCCGTATGCTTGGGAGAGGCTGCTTCGGCAGCCTTTTTGCCGTGGAAAATGGATTTAATCGGGCATTCAGGGAGCGATTTAGTGATTGCCCGCGTCCAAGCAGAGACGTATAATGAGGGAGTCACTTTGGAAATTACCGGATGTCGGATTGATCCGAAATGAATCGGAGGGGGAGCTACTGTTGACGCAAGCGAAATCATACCGCATTCCTTTGTTTTGCGGGGTTACATTATTGTTCTGGTTCTCCATGTACACGTGTGTTCCGATTCTGGCCGCTTATGTCGAATACCTTGGGGCATCGCATAAAATGGCGGGAATGATTGTCGGCATGTACGGTTTGAGCCAAATGCTGCTGCGTATTCCGGTCGGCATCGTATCCGACTTGTTTCATAAACGCAGGCTGTTTATTACGTTTGGGCTGTTGTTTTCCGTGTTCTCCTGCGCAGGCATCCTGGTTTCCCATGAACTGACATGGGTGCTGATTCTACGGGCCTTAGCCGGCGCCGCCGCGGCGACATGGGTGGATTTTACGATTCTTTTTGCGAGTTATTACAAGAAGGAAGAAACGACCAAAGCGATGGGGACGATCTCCTTCTATAACTCGATGGGACAGATGCTCGGCATCTTGTGCGGCGGCTGGTTTGCCGACGTGTTCAGCTGGGAGGCGTCTTTTCTGATTGGCGCCGCGGTAGGCACAGTCGGGTTCGCCGCGTCGTTTTTTCTGGTGGAGAAATTCGACGAATCCGCACAAAAAATTACGTACGCCGGGGTTAAAGAAGTGGCCAGCGACCGGATACTGCTAACGGTATCTTTATTGGCGATTTTGTTCCAGCTGCTTACATTTGCAACCGTTTTCGGCTTTACTCCGGTGTACGCGCAGGAACTCGGCGCCACAAAGCTGGATATGGGCTGGCTTACGTTCTGCTCGACATTCCCAATGGCGATTGCCTCATGGATCGGCGGATCTTACGTTTCGCAGAAATATGGCGAGAAAAAAGTCATCATCCTTGGCTTCATATTAACCGGCGTGTGTACCGTTCTTATCCCGGTGCTGTCGAGCTTTTGGCTGCTGCTGCTGACCCAAGCGATCGCGGGTTTCGGAAGAGGGTTCGCTACGCCGCTGCTGATGTCGCTGAGCATCAAACATATGGACGTCGGCAAAAGGGCGACGGCGATGGGTTTCTACCAAGCGATTTACGGTCTCGGCATGTTTTTGGGGCCGCTGTTTATGGGAATCGCCGGGGATGTGCTGACCTTAAAGCAAGGATTTTTCATTGTTGGTTTGTTAGGATGCCTTACCGCTTGGCTGGCTTATAAAATACTGCGGCTGGGTCCGGACTCCAAACCGCTGCCGGCGCAAAGGCAAAAGCTGCAGGGCTAACCCCCGCTGCACTTCCGCCAGTGCCGCGGTTTAATCGGTGACCGGAAAGTCTCGTAACAGCTTATCGACGAATTCAAAAACGACAAGGGCGATGAAACCCGTTGTACCGGCGCCGCGAAGTTGCTTGAGCGGAAAAGTCATGAGATAATGGACAACGTACTGTGCCCGGATAAAGAAAGAAGACGATGCCATGTCAACGATGGTATATTTTCTGTTATATTATGTAGTCGCATATATGGGCAATGCAGTGTATGGAACGTTTGTTCCGGTATATTTCAGTTCGGTCGGTTGTTCTCCGGCGCAAATTGGCATTCTGCTCAGCATGGGGCCAATCGTCGCCATTCTAGCCCAGCCTATGTGGGGCACGGCCGGGGATCGCGCAGCGAAAAAAAATACGGTTCTGGCCGTGCTGCTGATCGGATCGGCCGCCGCTTCGCTGCTGATGCCGTTGTCCAGCCAGTTTTATTATTTGGTTGCCGTCGTTTGTTTTGTCGCCTTTTTCCAAACGTCCATTACCAGCTTAAGCGACGCCATTACGCTGGAGGAGCTGGATAAGCACAAGAAGTGGTCGTTTGGTTCGATCCGTATGGGCGGAACGATCGGTTATGCGCTGATGTCGGTCATTTTTGGCTTTATCGCCAAAGACCATGTAGGCTTTATGTTTCCGATCTATGCTGCGGTTATGTTGTTGGCATTCATGTTGTTGCTGCGGTTCCCGAAGATTGCGGGGTATCAGACGCTCAGCCGGAAAATGAACATGTGGGCGTTGTTTAGAAACCGGACGCTTGTGCTGTATATGTCCGTCAGCTTTGTTTTGCAAATTACGCTGGGGTATTATTATTCGTTTTTCCCTTTGTATTTCAAAGAGATGGGCGGGGATAACGCGCTCCTCGGCTGGTCGATGCTGATTTCGTCGCTCAGCGAAATTCCGTTCCTGCTGTTTTCGCATAAGCTGCTCAAAAAGATTCCGATTCAATACATACTGCTGGGTGCGGGAGCGGTCACCTGCTTGCGCTGGGTTGCGCTGTATTACATTCATAATCCCTACGCGGCCATCTCCACTCAGATTCTCCATGGGCTTATGTTTATTGTGCTAACGGTGTCTCTGGCTACCTATGTGAACCGCGAAGTGCCCCGTGAGCTGAAAGCCAGCGGACAGACGCTGAACGGGTTGATTAATCAGGGGATCGCGCGGATTATCGGCAGTTTTTTCGGCGGCTTCGCCAGCGAATGGCTGGGCATGAGAAATATGTTTTTGCTTAACGCTTTGATTGCGCTTGGATGTATCATCGTGTTTGCCGTTATTATTTTTAAAAGGGAAAGACCGGCAAGCGGCATTCCGTTTGGCGGTGCCAGCTAATTTAGCGGGGAATGCCCCCGCACGGCCGGGGACCTTGAAGAAGCAGCGAAGTGAACGGAATCGTTATGGAGAAGCGTAAGCGGTCGCTTTTGTCTACGAATTTCGCCCGCCACAAGCGGGTACAATCCAAGAAATTCGTAGACAATCGGCGATCGGAATAATGATCCGTACACGCAGCCTTCACTTTTTCATCGGCCCCGCATGGCCGGGGACGATTCGTAGAAAAATATCGGATTAGGAGATGGGTAATGGCTACTCTAGCGGTACTGGTTTCATTGCTTGTGATGGGTTCGTTTGTCAGCATGGCCTTCCTGCGCTTTTTTCAACGGAAGACGGTGCAGGGTTTTATTTATTTGATCATCGGGATCGTTGCGATCGTGCTGTTTTATGTCGGCGCGGATCATGGCTGGATTCCGCTGCCTAAAGAGCAGTAGGTACTGGACAAGGAGGGATCGGGTATGAAATGGTCGATTGAGCGGCTTGAAGCGGAAAAAACGCAAGACAAAGAGCTTTTGGGCAAAATTGTGCTTGTCGTAGAAGGCCATAAGTCGCCGTATGAAGTTACGCTGCACAGCAAAAACGGGCGGGACTGGAGCTACAGCTTGAATTTTGCCGGTGCTTCGGGGCCGGAGGAACAGATCGACGAGCTGGAGGAACAAATCGAAGAAGACGATGACATGTTCGATTCGCTCACCGCGGCAATCAAAGCGCATATCGCCAAGTAAGTGACTATGCATCTCATATTTGCGGCAGCGTAGGGCAATCTATGTAATGGTTTGCCAAACGTGACCGGAAGGAGGGATGATATGGCGGGCAATAAGGAAGATACGTCCAGCTTTGTCAAAAAGCTGCACGAGACGCAGGAGAAAGACGAGAAAAACCGCAGATCCGGAGGACATAAGCATCCGGAAGAGCGATTGCCTAACCACAAGCATTAGCCTTTATTGCTAACCTTCGGCGGCAGCTGAAGGAAGGGCTTTTCTGGAGGGAGGGATCGATCGTATGGACAAAAACGCTGCGAATTACGAGCCGCTGCGTCTGAACGCGGAATCGGAAGTGCTGGAGCGCATCCGCAAGTTTGAGGAGGATTTGACCTCCGAACTCGGACAAACCGTATCCGTTGTCGCTTATTCGCCGCATCAGGAAGCGGAAGCTATGGGTCACTCCTGAGCACATAGTATCGACGAAAGTTCCAAAGGGACGCCGGACAACCGGCGTTTTTTCTTTTTCCGGGAATGCAACATTTTTCCAGTAAGCTGCGTTATGTCATTGAACGGAATATAACGCTTCCTGGAGGGATGAGTGTGGGGGTCTTACGGGGAAAAAGAAACATAGCGGCGCAGTTGTTATTGGTTATCAGTTTGCTGGGATTAACGGCGGGCTGCAGCAGCAGTAATCAAGATCATGCAGCCAAGGGTTCGGCAGCCAGCACCAGCGCCAGATCGGGGATGCCGGAGGCTAAGGCGGACAGCGCCGCTCCGGCGGCAAAAGAATCGGCATCCAGCGCAGACCGCTCGATCGGCAAGCCGGCTCCCGGAACAAGCGAGAAAACGTCGCCGCCGTCGGAGGGTATCCGCAGAGGGCAGCAGCAGGACGTTCGGCCGGGACAATTGACGGCAGGCGAATGGAGCGACCTGAAGAATTGGGACTGGTGGCAAAACTTGATGAACAAGAAGGAGTGGGCGAAATACCAGACTGACTGGGGGATGAGGACGTACCAACGGTTTACCGTAGAGGTACGAAGCGGGGGAAGGCAGGTGGCCGACGCCGAGGTGGCGCTGATCGGCGGCAACGGGCAGCATGTTTGGAAAACACGTACGAACCAGAGGGGCGAAGCGGTTGTATTTGCCGGTGTAACGGATGGGCCGCAGGAGGGACCGTTTAAGATCCAAATCACCAGCGGCCAGCAGACAAAAACCGTTGATCCGGTCAATCCGGGCGGCAAGCTGCCGCTTGTCGTGAATTTGGAAACCCCCGGAGTCCAGGCTGCTTCCCGGCAAGTCGACATCATGTTTGTCGTGGATACGACGGGGTCGATGGCCGATGAATTGAACTTTTTGTCGGCGGAGCTGAAAGACGTAATCGAACGTGTGAGGTCGGACAACGGCAATCAGCTTGGCATTCGGCTCAGCAGCAATTTTTACCGCGATCACGGAGATGAATATGTAGTGCGCTCGTATCCTTTTACAACCGATGTGGACGATGTCGTCAAAAAAATCAGCCAGCAGCGTGCATACGGCGGCGGCGATTACGAAGAGGCCGTCGAAGAAGCGCTGCAGGACGCGATTCACAATCACAACTGGAGCGGCGAAGCCCGGGCCCGCTTGCTGTTTCTTGTGCTTGACGCGCCGCCGCATCTTACGCCGTCCGTGGTCAAGAAAATGCAGGCGCTCACGGCGGCGGCCGCGGAGAAAGGCATTCGGATCATTCCGATAGCTTCCAGCGGTGTCGATAAAAATACGGAGATGCTGCTGCGTATCATCGACATTTTGACCGGAGGCACGTATATTTTCCTGACCGACCACAGCGGCATCGGAGACAGCCATATCGAGCCCACCATCGGAGATTATCAGGTAGAGCTGTTGAACAAGCTGCTTGTCAAAACGATCAACTCCTATATACAATAGAAGTTGGAAAAAAATTGGAGTTGCGTGCGATAGCGAATGGAGGGCGGATTTATGTATCGATTAGGCATGCCGACACTAGTTGAACTGGAATCTATAAACGATCAGGCGGAGCTTTGCAAAGAACTGGCGCTTGATTTCGTGGAGCTGAATATGAACGTGCCGTTGTACCTTCCCGACATGCTTTCCGCCGATCGTCTCATTGGGCTTAAACGGCAGTTCGGCATCGATTTCACCGTTCATTTGCCGGAGGAACTGGACATCGCTTCATTTCAAACCTCCATCCGTGAAGGGCACATGAACTGCTGCAAGGAAGCCATTCGTTGGGCCGGAGCGGCGCAAATCGAGACGTTAAATATGCATCTAAACAATGGCATCTATTTTACGCTGCCCGATCAGCGGGTGTGGATCAACGAGCGTTACGAAGACGAGTTCAAGCGGCTGCTGCTCGCGTCTTATCGTGAGTTATGGCGGTATGCCGAAGAGCACCGTGTGAAGCTGTGCATCGAAAATACCGGCAACTTTCATATTCCGTTAATCCGCCGGGCGTTGGATGCTTTAAGCGTAAACGACAACTTTTATTTGACCTGGGACGCAGGGCACGACGCCAAAGCGGGCTTCAAGGAATTGGCCTTTTTTACGGCTCACGTTGACCGCATCCGGCATATGCATTTGCATGACATGAACGAAATTTCCGACCATCAGCCGTTGTATTCCGGTAAAGTGCCTGTCAATGACCGGCTGCGGTTTGCTTATGAGCGGGGGCTGTCGGTGGTGATAGAAATTAAGACGGCGGAGGCGTTGCGGCAATCCGTTGCCCTGCTGAAACAACGCTTCGTTTATGCTCAAGATCCGCGCTGACCGCGCGGATTTTTTGCGCCAGGCGCAAGCTGGCAAGCCGCGGTAAGGAAACGGCAGTAACCTTGAAGAATGTTCCCGCTCGCTTCCGTATTTAACAAAATAACGGCTAAAATGGCCGATGCCTTCGAATTCTGCTCTTTTTCCGGAAAAAACCATTGGCATTATTATGCTAAGATGGTAAGGAACATAAGCCAAAAGAAGGTGGCGCATCCGATGCAGACAAAAACGATGGAACGGCAGCCCGTTCAAGATGTACCGCAATCCGGCGATTGTCCTGAGGAAAACGTTGAAGTTCGCCATGCAGACACGATTTTGGTCGATCCAAGCGACAGCAAAGCGGTGCGGCAGACGATTTTTCGCTTGGCGGGACCTTCGCTTGTGGAAATGCTGCTGATTAATCTTACGCAAATGTTGAATATGATTATGGTGGGCAGGGTCGGAGCCGAGGCGGTGGCAATCGTCGGGTTGTCGACACAGCCTTTTTTGCTGTTTGTGGCCTTATTTATGGCGCTGAACGTCGGCACGACCGTCATTGTCGCCCGGTCGATCGGAGCGGGAGACGTCGCGCAGGCGAATAAAGCGGCAGGCCAGTCGTTTGCGCTGAACATCGTGCTGGCCGTCATCGTAGTCGCTTTTTCTTATTTTTTTGCAGGCGAACTGCTTATGCTGATGGGCGCGTCGAAGCAAGTAGCGGCGGAAGGCTTGCTGTACGCCAAAATCGTTTTTCTGTCGATTGGGTTTACGACCATCTCGATGTCGCTAACGGCTATCCTGCGGGGGGCTGGAGATACCCGGACTCCGATGAAAATCAATGTGGTCTCGAATGTTCTGATCGTTCTGCTTGGCTTTCCGATGATTTACGGCTTCGCCGGCTTCCCGAAGTTTGGCGTGACGGGGGCGGCGATTTCGACGATCATTGCCCAGGCGGTATCGATGATCTGGGTTGTGACGGTTATGTTCAGCGGGAAATACAAGCTGCGGATCACCATTTCGGAGATGCTGCATTTTGACAAAGAGGTGGTTAAGCGTATACTGACGATTGGCTTTCCCAGCGCGTTGGAGCAAGTTGTGATGCGGCTTGGCATGCTGACCTTTGTCAAAATCGCGGCGAGCCTCGGCACGATCTCACTTGCAGCGACTCAGATCGCATTTAACATCATGGGGCTTACGTTTATGCCGGGTATGGCGTTTTCCATCGCGGCTTCGACGCTGGTGGGTCAGGCGCTAGGCGCCGAGAAACCGGACTTGGCGGAACGGTACGGCTGGCAGGTGCGCAAATTCGGGATGATCGTAGCGGGAGTGATGGGGATTGGTTTTATCGGACTGGCCCCGTACATTATGATGATGTATACGACCGATCAGGAGGTCATCGCCAAAGGAGCGGTCGGACTGCAAATTATGGGTTTTATTCAAGTATCGCAGGCCACGCAGTTTATTCTTGGAGGCGCTTTACGGGGAGCCGGGGATACCCGCTACCCGCTGTATTCCACTTGCATCGGAGTATGGGGCTTTCGTATCGCGCTCAGCGTGCTGATGGTTTACGTGTTTAATTGGGACATCACGGGCATCTGGCTGGCCGCTGCAGCGGATCAGTTCGTGCGTTCCATCTTGATTTACCGCCGATACAAACGGGGAAATTGGAAAACCGTGCGGGTATAACGATAACCGCTCGATTCTTCTCCCGAATGTGCTATGATGGTGGCAATAAGCTTCGGTACAAACTATGCAACTAGAGCGGTCGGGAGTTCATATGGGCAACGATAAAGTGTTCAATTATTTTGGCTTACGCATGAGCGGGCCGACGTGGTGGAATTTTCGCTGGGATTTTCTCGCCTCGTGTATGTACAGCTTTTTTAACGTTATGTTCAACCAGTTTTACATGCCGCTTGCCATCCAATACGGAGCAGGCAAATTCCAGGTCGGCCTGCTGGCGGCCGCGCCGGCCATTGGCTTGCTGTTGTCCCCGGTATGGGCCGGGATCATCGAGAAGAAAAACCGGCCGAAACCGTTTGTCGTTTGGCCCAACATCGTCGGCAGAGCTTTAATTATTGTGCCGGCTTTTTACTCCGTACCATGGGCGTTTGTCTCGATCGCTATTTTATTTCATATGTTAATGGGCATCCAAGCTCCTGCTTACGCATCGCTGGTGACAAGGATGTATCCTCCCGAACAACGCGGCAGGCTGATGGGCAACGTGCGTGTCGCCATGGGTTTGCTGATGATTCCGCTGGCTTATGTAGCCGGACGCTGGATTGACAGTTCCGGCGCAACGGCGCCGTTAACTTTAGGCGGGGTGACGGGGGCGCTAGCGATCCTCGCCTTCGCCAGAGTGCGCGAGTCGGAACCGGTCCGTCAGAAGCCGGTCAAAAAAACGGCCACGTTTCTGGAGCAGCTGCAGCTGGTCAAAGATAACCGCGCATTGGCTGTTTTCCTTGGAGCCACAACGTTGTCCGGGTTCGGCAACATGCTGGCAAGCCCGCTGTATTCCTTGATTCAAGTTCATGATCTGGCATTGAGCAATGTGCAAATCGGTTACATCCGCATGGCTTATTTTACGTGCCTGCTCATTTCCTATATGGTGATGGGCTGGGTCATCGACCGGTTTTCACCGAAAACGGCGATGTGCTTTGGCATTGCCGCTTATTCGACGGCGCCGCTGTTATATGGACTGATCGGCAACTATCCTGCAGCAATTACAGCCGGAGGTTTTCAGGGCATCGGCGACGCCATTTGGGATATCGGTTGTATGGCTTATGTGTTTAGGGTCGCCCGGGGGCGGGAGGCGGTTGTATTTGGCCTTCATCTGATGTTGTTTGGCTTTCGCGGAACTATCGGACCGCTGCTCAGCACCTCGCTCAGCGGCATTGCTTCTTATTCTTTGATTTTGCTGGCCGCTTCGCTGTGCAGTTTGCTTGGCTTGCTGCTCCTCAGCAGAGCCGCCATGCCGAGGGACGAGCAGGGGGCAGTGTGACACAAGAAGCTGGAATTTATACATTATCCAATGTTGGGGAGGAGTTTTTAATGGCTAAAGCCGGATTTATTTATGCGCATCCCGATGACGAGACGTTTATGTGTGCTTGCCTCATTAAGCAGCTGGCCGAGCAAGGGGAGACGGCGGCGCTGCTGCTGGCTACGAAAGGCGATGCCGGCAACAAAAACGGCTACGCTATCGACAAATCGCGCGAGGAGCTTGCCGAGATTCGGGTGAAGGAGATGGAAGAAGCTGCCCGGATTATGGAGCTGCCGATCGTGGAGCATCTGGGGCTTCCCGACGGGAAGCTGAAGGATGCGGCGGAAGACGACTTTGTCGACCGGGTTGTGGCGTTTATTCAAAAACATGACATTAAAGCCGTGTTTACGTTCCCGGAAGACGGCAGCAACGGTCATCCGGATCATATCGCCATATCGCACATTGTCAGAAAAGCGGTTTTCAGCGGCAGATGCCCTTCCGTCCAGAAATTATATTTCACGGGACTTTTTCCGAAGGATCGCCGCCCATCCGTACTGATCGACACGAAACCGCAGTGGAAGATGAAGGCGGCCGCATTATCCGCTCATCGTTCGCAAATATTGGGGGTTCACCGCGTATTTGGCGATTTAACCGAGGTGCCTGAGGAAAGAAGATACGAGAAGTTCGTGCTGGCCTGGGAAAAAGGCGTCCATTTTCCGGACAAGCAGGAATTGTCCGTGCTGGATGGAATATAAGCCAATAGCGTAAAGGAGGATGATGGGATGCGCGGATTAAACGGAAAAATCGCCGTTGTCGCCGGAGGCGGCAGAGGCATCGGCAAAGCAATCGCCACGGCGCTCGCCGGATACGGCAGCACCGTCGTGATCGGCAGCCGCACGGAGTCGCAGCATCAAGCGGCGGCGGAGCAAATCCGCCAGTTGGGTGGAGCAGCGCAGGGGCTCACGTTGGACGTGCAAAACGAGGAAAGCGTGGCGTCTTTTATGGCCCAAGTCGACGAGCTGTACGGCCGCATCGACGTGCTGGTGTATTGCGCCGGGACAAACAAGCGGATTCCCGCCGAGTCGTATACGGCCGAGGCCTGGGACGAGGTGATGGGCATCAATTTAAAGGGCGCTTTCTTGACCTGCAAGGAAGCGGGCAAACGGATGATCGCCCAAGGCGGCGGTTCGATCATCACGATTACGTCGATGCTGTCGCATATTGCCACCCCGAATCAAAGCGCTTACTCCGCTTCCAAAGGCGGGCTGATCCAATACAGCAAAGTGCTTGCGGTCGAGTGGGGCGGATACGGTGTCCGTGTCAATTGCGTCAGCCCGGGTTATATTGAAACCGATCTCAATGCCGCCAACTTTAAGCGGGAGGCGTTTCGCGACGCCGTGCTCGGAAAGACGCCGATGGGCCGGTTCGGAGAAACGGCGGAAGTGGCGGAAGCGGTTTGTTTCTTGGCTTCGCCCGCCGCATCGTTTATCAGCGGAGCTTACATACCAGTAGACGGCGGATTTTTGGCCGGGCATCAAAATGTCGTCATGCTGTAAGGTACAGAACAATCACAGTCAAATTACGGGCTTTTTTAATCACTGTTGTACGAGTCAGCCGGCGGTTCTCTGTGTTAGTATGAAAATGGCAATAACCAATACAAGGACAAGTGGGTGAACGATTTTGTTAATCGCAGCACAATTGTATACGTTAAGAAATTTTCTGAAAACGCCGGAGGATATTGCATCCACGCTAAAAAGAGTAAAAGAAATCGGCTATAATGCCGTTCAAGTTTCCGGCGTCGGCCCGATTGATCCGAAAACGTTAAAGGAACTGACCGATCAGAACCAACTGACGATATGCGCTACGCATGTGCCTTTTGCCGATTTGACGGATAATCTGGATCAATTGATTGAGCAGCATAAAATTTGGGACTGCCGTTATGTCGGGTTGGGCGGCCTGCCGCAAGAATACCGCACCTCCAAGGAAGGTTATTCGACATTCGCCAAGATCGCGACGGAAATCGGTAAGAAGTTAAACGATGCAGGATTGCAGTTTATATATCATAACCACGACTTTGAATTCGTCAAATTCGACGGAAGAACCGGTATGGATATTCTGTTTGAAGAATCCGATCCGCAAGCCGTGCATTTTGAAATTGACGTTTATTGGGTGCAAGCGGGCGGAGCGGATCCTGCAGCTTGGGTCAACAAGGTGGCGGGACGCATGAAAGTCGTTCATTTGAAAGACATGCGGGTCACATCCACACGCGGAGAACAATTGTTTGCCGAAGTCGGCGAAGGCAATATGAACTTCCCGCGTATTCTCGAAACTTGCGTGCAAACCGGAGTGGAATGGGGAGCCGTCGAGCAGGACAACACCTATGAACGCGATCCGTTCGAGAGCCTGGCGATCAGTTTGCGCAATCTGCAGCAGCTAGGTTTCGGAAAATAACAGCTTTATCGACTGCCCTTGTCAAACGGGGGCAGTCTTTTTTCGTGTACGATCGGCAGTAAATTTGTTAAGATAGGATTGTTTGTAAATAGTTAGGCCGGACTAAATATCGATGCGGGCTTTACTTCGGAAAAGCTTCAAGGAGGGACGTGAATTCAATGGCTCATCAACAAATTACTTCCGAGGAAGGCTTGGAACTGTTATCCAAGGTTAGGAACTATGTTTCACGGTATGCGGAAGTAAAAGAACATGTGGACGGCTTCGGGCATACTTCGTTTCGTGTGAACAACAAGCCGTTTGTCATGATGGGAGAAAACGAAGAGGGAACTACCTTGTCGATCAAGACGGACATTCCCACACAGGAGCTCCTGCTCCAGCAAGGCCATTTTAAAAAGACGCCCTATATCGGGCAACACGGCTGGGTCACGCTTCTTTCCAACGATCACGCGGATTGGCAAGAACTGCACGAGCTTTTGATGGAGGGGTACTGCAGGACGGCGCCCAAACGATTGGTTAAGCAATACATTAAAGAGGTAACTCATTAATGGGATTAATGAAATCGCCGCGTGATTCAGTCATTCTTTCCCTTATTTATTTCATTACCACAATCAATTCGATCATTACAAGCGGCACCAAACCGGTTGTGTCGTTATATGCTTCCAAAATGGGCGCATCTGCGGGGGAAATCGGCGTGATTGTCGCCATGTTTGCGATACTCCCGGCTTTCCTGGCCATTCATATCGGCAAATGGATCGACCGTTACGGTATTCGCACCCTGGTATCCTTCGGCGGCTTCTCGCTGCTGATTTCATTGATTCTGCCGCTCGCTTATCCGCATTTTATTTCGTTTGTGCTGTCGCAGGCTATTATGGGGATCGGTTTTACGTGCCAAATCGTCGCATTGCAGAAACGGGTCGGACAAACCGCAGGAGATATGGACAAGCGGATTGCCACATTTAGTTTGTTCGGTTCGCTCGGAGCGTTGGTGGGACCGTCCTTCAGCTCGATCTTGTACGATCACTTCGGCTTTCAGGTCTCTTATTCGGCCAATGCCGTATTGATGGTCTTAGGCGCTGCCGCGGTATATCTTGTTAAACGAAGCGCTTGGGAAGTCCCCAAAAAGGAAGCGGCAGCCGGCGAAAACAAAGGGCCGCAAAAAAGCGTCTGGAGTATGCTCAGGCAAAGAGGGCTGCGCAATGCCGTTATTATTAGCGGACTGATGTTGTCGGGCAAGGAGATTTTCTCCGCTTATTTCCCGCTGCTCGGCGAGAAAATGGGAATTTCGCCGACCATGATCGGGATCATCTTGTCGTTTATGAGCCTTGCCTCCATGGCCAGCCGTTTCTCGCAGCCGTACCTGGTCCGCCGGTTCGGGCGCAGCACGGTGCTTACGTGGGCGCTGTTTATTAGCGGCATCATCTACGCGGTGACTCCTTCCGTTCCTTTTATGGTCGCGCTGATCGTATTGATCGGCGTGCTGGGGGCCGGCCTCGGATTAGGCCAGCCGCTCAGCTTATCGTATGCCATTCAGGTCAGTCCACCCGAACGCCGCGGTGAGGTGCTGGGGATGCGCATCACGTTTAACCGGGTGTCGCAGTTTTCGATCCCGCTGCTTTTTGGCGGGTTGGGCGGCATGCTTGGGGTGATCGCGATTTTTTGGGCCAGCGGGGCGCTGCTGCTGATCGGGGGATTGCTGACCCGGGCGAAGCCGTCGGATTCCGTAATGCCGGGTTCGTAATACATGATACGGCAAAAAATACGGGACGATCCTCGTCGAAAAGGATCGTCCCGTTTTGTTTACTTATAGCCCCATGCGGGTGAGCGTGCCTTCGAAGGAGGCGTCCACCTTGTCGTCGCCGCAAAGATATCGCCAAAACTTGGCGATGTTCACCTGGTTGACCCGCGATTCGTCGCCGGCCCATGACGGCTGCGCTTTTTTAATAATATTCAGCACTTCCGGGCTGTCGTAACCTTCTGTATTAAACAGGCTGCGCTGCTCTTGGCCCGGACGCAAGCGAAGCTTGAATACGTAACGGGTAACGTCGGTATGGTTCGGCTGGGCGCAGTGCCAAATGCCGTGGTGGAGGAACGCGATTGTTCCGGCTTTGGATTCCAGCTTCAGCTGCCCGGTGATGTTTTTGTAACGTCCGATGCTCATATTGCTGACCTTGCGCAGATGTGATCCCGGCAGCACCAGCGTGGGTCCCATGATCGCCGGCGTGTCGTGAGAGAAGTAGAAAGCTTGGACATCGAAGCCGAAGGGCCGGGTATCGATGATGGAATCGGCGTGGTAATCTTGTCCGAGCAGGTGTCTGGCTTTCACCACATGGAGGAAGGAGTGATCGTACACCGGCTTGGTGCCGACAAAACTTTGCACCGCTCCTTTGACCTGGGGAAGCTCAAATATTTGCTGGATCACTTTGGATTCGAACCAATAGCGGCCGCCTTGTCCGGCATATTCGCGCATCTCGGCGCAAGCTTCTTCGTTGAGCTCACGCGGAACGAGGTCTTCCAGCTTCAGATAGCCGTCTGCGGCGAATTTCGCCATCTGTGCGGCCGAGAGATGATGGTTCTTGAGGTCGTTACTCATCGATGGTCACCTTTCTTTCCAAAACGTATTCGTAAGGCAGATGTCCTTGCTCATGTTCATAACCGCTTAAGAAAATCGGCATCGAAGGGATTTGGATGACGTTCCAGCCGTCCCTCATGGCGTCCAGCACCGATTCATAAGGCGGGGTATCGGAGTCGCCGGTGTTCATCTGCAAGGAGCCTTTGGGAATCGTACTGTCGTACAACGCCCAGGCGATCGTTCTTGTTTCCAGATTCGGGCCTGCCAGATGCAAAATTAATAGCTGCTGCCTAGTTGCGCTCATGTTTCCGTTGACCTCCTGTACTTGGGCTTGCCGTGATCAAGCCGAGCTTTTCGGTTCAGCGGCGTGTCGCAACCGCTGTTGTTTTTATTGTAAGATCGGTGCGGCGAATTGAGGATGCAGGAAAATAGTGTAATCTTGCACAATCCTAAGCTTAGGACGGAAAGGGCGGCTCTGACGGCGGTTTGACGGCAACCGGGGAATGCGGCATAATCAATTACACGATATGAAATGGACGTACATCTCAGGCGGAAAGGAAGAAGGAAGGCGATACAATGAAGCTGAGCGTGCTTGATTTGGTACCCATTCTCCAAGGAGCCGATCCATCCGAAGCGATCAGGCAAGCGGTCCGGTTGGCCCAAACGGCGGAACGGCTTGGGTATTTACGATATTGGACCTCGGAGCACCACGATATGGAGCATTTGGCTTCTGCATCACCGGAGGTGCTGCTGGCTCATGTCGGCGCCCAAACAAGCCGGATCCGGCTTGGCTCGGGGGCGGTGCTGCTGCCCCACTATAAACCGCTCAAGGTAGCGGAGGTGTTCCGTTTGCTCGCGACGATGTATCCGGGCCGAGTGGATCTTGGTGTCGGCCGGGCTCCCGGAGGGTCGGCCCATGCGACGATTGCGATCGGGGGCAACTTTTTGGAGCAAGTCAGGCATTTTCCCGATACGCTGCAAGCGTTAAGCGAACTGCTGACCGATGATTACCGGCTTGATGATCAGCCTGTCAAGGCCAGGCCGCTGCCTCCGGAACCTCCTGAGTTGTGGCTGCTCGGGACAAATGTAAAAAGTGCGCAGTACGCCGCGCAGATTGGGGCTGGGTATGCGTTTGGCCAGTTTATGAGCGACCAGGACGGGGAACACGTCATCTCCCTGTACCGCGATCAGTTTCAACCATCGAAGCTGGGAAATCAGCCCAAAGTCATCGTAGCGGTGGGGGTGGTGTGTGCGGACACCGAAGCGAAGGCGCGGGAGCTGGCTGCGGCAGGCGGTGCGTTATTTGGTCCGCCTGCAGAGCATGGGGCTGCGGCAAGCGGCGGCCGCTCAAGCAGGCTGATCGCCGGTGATCCGCTGCAGGTCAAAGCGGAGCTGGGGCGGCTGGGGCAAAAGCTTGGCATCGACGAATGTATGGTTGTTACTATGACACCCGATTACGATTCGCGCATTCGCTCTTATGAATTGCTTGCGGAGAGCTCAAACTGAATGCAACGATATTTGCTCCTATAAACTGTAATTCCTTTTCAGCAGCCTTCTGTTCTTCCTTTTTAGGGAGGGCAGAGGGCTGTTTTTTGTTGGAAGTTAGGCACCGATAAATAGCAAATGAATAGAAAACAGCGTAATCAGTGTAGTTTTGAGCACAAAGAAAGCGCTTTAAATCAGCTATACTGGCATTGTGTGCACCAATTAATCAAAGAAGGGGAGAATATCATTTTATGAAAAAATGACGAGGTTTTGCGTGATCGGCTTCGGTGCTTTTTGGTGTAGCCGGATGCTACAAATGAGGGAAGCGGATATGTTTCAATTCGCGGACAGCCGGTAAACGGCGAGTATCGTTCGAGTGAGGATGTCGGTTTGGTTGTCTTGGCTGCATGAAACAATGTGTAAGCACACTGGTTAAAAGGAAAGGCGGATGACTGTGAAGCGAAGAAATGGGTTTAAACAAGCATTTTTTGTTCTTTTGCCGTTATCAATCGTATTAGCATCGTATCCTTTAGAGGCAGGCCTTCAGCTTGGCACCGTACATGCAGAGGGACAAGCCGTAAGTGTAACGGAAAATACGTATACGACAGGGAATGAAGCAGACGTGTCAACAAACGTGTATGGGCAGCTGTTAACGGGCGATGTACAAACGGCGTCCATGGCGCCTCCGGTGTGCAAACCTTATGGACCTTCAGACGGATATCAATACGATCCGAAATTGCTGATGCAAAAAATGGGATCGCCGAGAGTGGCAACCTCCAGCACGCCGAGCCAGTTTCGAGCTCCAACCGTGGGTCCTTTTTTGTCCGCTCATCGGGGGGCATGGGGGACCGATCCCGGTCTGCCTAAGCCTGCCGCCGAAAACTCGAAAACCGCCATCGATAACGCAGCTTCGCTTAAATTCGAGATCGTTGAGCTGGATGTAAAATTGACAAAGGATGACAGACTTGTATTGATGCACGATTATACGCTTGGACGAACAACCGATCACGCTCAAAGCGACGGGCATTGGGACACATTCCGTGCAATCACACCGGCAGGTGTGGGTAAGGTGACAAGCGGAAATCCTCCGCTTATTACCAATTGGAACAGCTTAGATCCTTACAATCCGCTTATAAAAAGTCGAGATCAAAGTGAAATTATCCAAAGCCATTTACAAATTTTTGATAAATTGGCGCATGATTCGCTTGGATATATGAACGGAGCGGAAGCGCTGGGAAATTGGAGAAGTACGCAAGATCCTGTCATGTCCCTTGGCGAGACGCTGAGCTATATTGGAGAGCGCTATCCGGGGATGACGGTAGTCCTCGATCTTCGCCATCTCGACGAAGTGAAGAGGGCAATGAATGTTATCGATCTTGTTTCGGATTGCCAAGGGACGCCAGCGAGAAATTGGGTTATTCTTAAACCGTTCGCAAATGTGTATCCGGATGGCTGGTCAGGCGGATCAAAATCTGTTCTAGGCTCCCATGATTCCCGGGCTCTTAATTACAAGTGGATACCCGTAGTTTCTAACCGGCTGGTTCCGCCTACTCCGGCTGGTGCTCCTTCGGAGATTCCCAGTTCTCCCGGTCCCGACCCTTCGCAAATTTCAATGACCGCCAAACAATATCTTCTGAATTGGCATACTGGATATCCTGACAACGTGGTGACTTTTGAAAACGGATACACCGGGAATCCGACAAGTCCTCTTAAGGAAGCCTACGATTGGGCGCAAACATTCACGACCAACATGCAATCCTGGCGTTCGCCGGACATTAATGTCGCTATGCCTGTCCCGTATAACGGGGATACGATTATAGGATTCAATTGGAAGGATGACGGGATGGGGGCGTATCCTGTGTTGAAGAATGGCTACAGGGAGTACGAGCAGGCCAGAGAAACGGCTGGAATTCTCACTGTTGAGGATGCGCCAACTGTGTTGAAGATGGAAGTGCTTACGAGGACCGCAACGACGATGTCGATCTCCAAGCTGATCGATCCGGCTAAGGTCAGAACGGACTTGGAGTATAGGCTGATCAACTGGAAAAGTTTGAAAGCACTTGATCTGAACAATAATGATATGAACAATGGAACGATGACAAATGGGATGAAAACAAATATTTGGAACGATAATTTCAAGGAAACAGAAATTTGGCGATTTTTGCCGAATGGAGACGGTACTTATGCATTGCTTAATTCTTATTCCGGAAAAGCGCTCGAGCCCGAAAACGGCGGAACAAGCGACGGAACAAAAGCTCAGATAAATACATTGAACTACCAAACCGGTCAGAAGTGGAAGCTGGAATCCAGATGGAACGGAACGTATATTATCTCGCATGCGGATAGTGGGAAAGTGTTGGGGACAGAAGCCGGGGGGACGGCTAATGGAACCAAGGTGGAGATTTCAAGCGATATTGCCAGAGATATTCAAAGGTGGTACCTAGTTCCTGTCGGTGCTTACAATCTGCAGGATCAGAACAGCAAAAGGGTAGTGGATGTATTTTATGGGCTGACTGCCGATGGGACGCCTATTCAAATATACGATAACAACAACGGCGACAATCAGAAATGGCGGTTCCAAAATAATGGAGACGGCACATACACTATGGTCAATTCGTACAGCGGAAAAGCACTCGGTATTTATGGCGACGTTACCTTCACCTCACCTGTGGATCTGTATACGAATACGAACAGTCCCGGTCAAAAGTGGAAATTGATGTATAACCGGGAGGACGAGACGTACACCTTCATAAATCCGAATAGTGGAATGGAATTGAATGTTTATGGCGATTATACGACAAACGGTACCCCGTTAATTATTTTTCCAAAAAGAGGGTCTTACTACTCGTCGAATGAGAAATTCAAGATCGGCGATTGGGGAGCCTATCGTGCGGTTGCCCAACTGCCCGCTATTCCCGAGTTTGCGGATACGCCTAGTTTAGCCTTGACCCAAATCCCGGGATACGGCGAGCCTTTTCTCGGAGAAGAAGGAGGCTTCCGGAGAAAAAATCAGATGTGGAAAAAGCTGCCCGTTGATTATGCGAATCAGAAAGCCTTCATGTTGTTTCATCCTAAAAGCGGTCTTGCGGTAGGATATCCCTCGTCCCAATATAATACAGTTCATTCCGGCTCTATGAAGACAGCCAATTTTTTTAAACTATCGGGAACATCTATGGTTGACGTTAGCTCGGGTACAATGATGATCATGGGGTCCAATTTGGACAGATTCGCTATATATTTGACTTATTCCCCCACCAATCTTCCTGTACAATGGAATTTTAAGCCTATATTCAGAGAACTAGACGCATATTAAGGGAAGCAGTAAGAAAGCGCGGTCCGGAGATCATCTCCGGATCGCTTTTTCATAAACCCGCCTTCCGCTCCGTTACTTTTCTCAGGTTTCATATTCGTCATGCAGCCGCCACCATGTGTAAGGCGGGGTTTGCGGCCAGCCCTCGGGCGAATCCTCCCAATGTTCCTGTCGTCCGTAAGCTGTCAGATCAAGCAGATTAAAATCGGCTCTGATTCGGTCGGCGCCGCGCCTTGTCGTGAAATACGTCCGGAAGACGCAATCCCGTTCGCGCAGAAAGACACTCAGACCAAATCCGCCTCCGGAGCCGCAGTCATTATTAAACGTGTTGCCGTTAGACGAGAACCATGGCACGGTCCAGCCCATTCGCCGCTTGAAAGGTTCAATTTGCGAAAACGGTGCGGGAGAAACCAATACAAATGTAGTATCGCGGGCGTGCAGATGGGCGAGATGCCCGATGTTGTCTACAAACGACGAGCAGCCTGGGCAGCGATGCTCGGACCCTGGCGCCATCATGAAGTGATACACGATAAGCTGGCGCCGCCCGTCAAAAAGATCAAGCAGGCCGGCAGTCCCCTGCGGACCCTCAAAAACGTAATCTTGACCGAATTGCACCATCGGAAGCCGGTGGCGCTCTGCGGCCAGTGCATCCAATGCGCGTGTCAGTTCTTTTTCTTTGACGAGCAGCTTTTCGCGGGCCGCTTGCCATTCGGCAGGAGTTACGACTTGCGGCATCGCGGGCCCCTTGGGAAGATCGCTTTCCCTCTCCGGTCCGCCAATATGAGTTGTCATTTTGCATGCCTCCTTTGAAACATATCTTCTTTCCTTACATGATAACACCTTGCTGTGGTGCTCATTTCTTACCGATTGCGCAAGTTGGATCTTGTTTTCTGCGGCTTGGTCAGATCGGTGTCATGATCTAGTTGCGGCATTAATATAATAGAGCGATCGAACTATATTCGCGTTTGCGGCAAAGAGGTGCTGAGGATGCTTCATATTGTTGCTTGTATCAAACAAGTGCCGGATACGAAGATCATCAAGATGAACCCGAAGACGAATACGATGGACCGCGCCAGCGCTCCGGCCATTCTGAATCCGTATGACGCCCATGCGGTGGAGGAGGCGGTGAGGCTCAAGAAACGTTACGGAGGCACGGTTTCCGTGCTGACGATGGGACCGCCGCCGGCGGTAAAGGCGATTCGAAAGTGCGTGGAAATCGGAGCGGACGAAGGGTACATGATTTCCGACAGGGCGTTTGCGGGCGCCGATACGCTGGCTACAAGTTACGCATTAACGAAAGCGTTGGAGAAAATCTCCAAGATTTTACCGGTCGACTTGATTATTTGCGGCAAAATGACGATTGACGGGGATACCGGACAAGTCGGTCCCGGCATTGCCCGCAGGCTGGATATCCCGCCGCTGACCTCGGTCAAAAAAGTTGCCGAAGTCAACCGGGATGAAGGCTACATTATCGTGCACCGCAAATTGGAGGATGGGCACGAGGTGATTCAGTCCACGCTGCCATGTTTGTTATCCGTGGAGAAGGAGATCAACGAGGTTCCTTACTCGCCGCTGCCTAATGTGATTAAGGCGGCCCGGTACCAGCCGCATATTTGGTCGGTCAACGAATTGGAGGATGTGGACCGCACTCAGCTTGGACTGAAAGGTTCGCCGACGATTGTCTCTTCCGTCTGGGCTCCGGCCAAACCGCAAGGCGGCCAAATGCTGGCAGGGAGCTCGTCGGAGCAGATCGCCGCGCTGCTCGCCGTCGTGATGGAGAAGAAACAGCTGTTTCAAACCGGGGAGGGATTGACGTGAGTTTTGAAGATTACCACGGCGTCTGGGTATTCCTGGAGGTTCGAGACGGCCAAATCGCCCCAGTATCGTTGGAACTGCTTGGAGCGGGGCGGCAGCTTGCAGACAAACGGCACACCGAGCTTGCCGGCGTCATAATTGGAGAGGGAGTGCGGCAACTGGCCGGAACGGCTTTTGAATACGGCGCGGATCAGGTGTACGTTTACGACGCTCCGATATACAGGCATTACCGTACGGAAACGTTTATGAAAGCGTTATTTGCCTGCACGCATAAATACAAGCCGGAAATCATCTTGTTTGGCGCCACAACAACCGGTAAAGATTTGGCGAGCGCCGTAGCGACCGATCTGCCGACCGGCTTAACCGCGGACACAACGATGCTGGACGTCGAAGAAGATACGGGGCTGCTGCTCGCCAGCCGGCCGGCGTTTGGCGGCAACATTATGGCGACGATTCTTTGTAAGAAATACCGCCCGCAAATGGCGACGGTGCGTCCCAAGGTGATGAAAGCGCTGACACCCGAACCGGGGCGTACGGGCGTAGTTGTGGAAGAATCGATCCCGCTGCAGGAGGACGAAGTGCGCACCAAAGTGCTGGAGATCGTGCGGGAAACGGCCAAAAAAGTAAAAATCGACGAGGCGGACATTATTGTCGCCGGGGGAAAAGGGCTTGGCAGCGCGGCCGGCTTCGAGCTGATTCATCAGCTCGCGGATGTCATGGGGGCGGCTGTCGGCGCTAGCCGGGACGTCGTGGAGGCAGGCTGGATCGGGCATCACCACCAGGTCGGACAGACTGGAGTGACGGTGACGCCGAAAATTTATTTTGCCATCGGCATTTCCGGGGCGATCCAGCATATTGTAGGGATGCAAAATTCGGGACTGATTATCGCCATCAACAAAGATCCGGCCGCTGCCATCTTCCAGAACTGCCATTACGGAATTGTCGGAGATGCATTTGAAATTGTACCCATGCTGATCGCTGAGTTGAAACAAGCGCTCAGAAAGGAGGACGAGCATGTCGGAAAAGTTTGACAGTATAGTCGTAGGCGCCGGTCCCGCGGGAATTGCCTGCGCGTATGAGCTGGCCAAGGCCGGACTCCAGGTGCTGCTGCTGGAACGGGGGGAATACCCCGGCTCCAAAAATGTGATGGGCGGCGTCCTGTATCGTAAGATGATGGAGGATGTGATCCCCGGGTTTTATAAGGAAGCCCCGCTGGAGCGCCATATCATCGAACAGCGGTTTATGATGCTCGATAAGGAATCGGCGGTAACCGTCGGATATAAAGGGCTGGAATGGGCGCAGGAGCCCTATAACAACTTTACGGTGCTGCGCGCCAAATTCGATCAATGGTTTGCCCAAAAAGCGGTCGATCAAGGCGCGCTGCTAATCAATGAAACGGTGGCGCTTGAGTGTATCGTGGAAAACGGCCGTGTCGTCGGGGTCCGAACGGACCGGCCGGATGGGGATATTTACGCCGACGTTGTCGTTTTGGCTGACGGAGTTAACTCGCTGCTCGCCAAATCGCTGGGGTTCCACAAGGAATTCAGGCCGGACGAAGTGGCGCTGGCGACGATGGAGATCTTAAAGCTGGACCGCAAGATCATCGAAGACCGGTTTGGCCTGGAAGGAGATCAGGGCTGCACGATCGAGTTGTTTGGCGATGCGACCAAGGGCATCCTCGGCACCGGGTTTCTCTATACCAACAAAGATACGCTGAGCATCGGCGTCGGCACGCTGCTGTCCGGTCTCATCAAGCATAAAATCAAACCTTACGAGCTGCTGGAGTATGTGAAAAAACACCCGATGGTCAAACCGCTGCTGCAGGGCGGAGAACCGCAGGAATACCTCGCTCACCTGATCCCGGAAGGCGGCTATTATTCGATGCCGAAGGTAGTCGGCGACGGCGTGCTTGTCGTAGGCGATGCGGCTCAGCTGGTTAACGCAATTCACCGCGAAGGCTCCAACATGGCGATGACCTCAGGCCGGCTCGCCGCCGAGACGATTGTGCTGGCCAAACAATTGGGCGATTTTACGGAACGGACGCTTAGCTACTACAAAACAAGGCTGATGGACAGTTTTGTCGGCAAGGATTTGGAGAAGTACAAAGATTCCACACATCATTTTGATAAATTTCCGCAATATTTCGATGAATATATCCCGCTCATGAACCGCGCGGCAAGCCGGTTTCTAACCGTCGATGGCAGCTCCAAACGAGAGAAGCAGAAGGGGATATGGCGCGACCTCGGCCCGGCCCGCAAGAAATTTAGCATGCTTAAGGATATGTATCAGGCTTGGAGGGTGATGAAGTGATGAGCGATCAGCCGAAAGGTCAAAGCATCGAGGAAAAACAGTACCTGCTGCGCTTTAATGCGGATACGAAATCTCATCTGACCGTGCTTAACTCCGATACTTGCCTGACGCAATGCCCCGATAAAATATGCACTATTTTTTGCCCGGCAGAGGTGTACAAATGGGAGGA
The DNA here is from genome assembly GCF_004307995.1 of Paenibacillus thalictri. Taxonomy (GTDB): domain Bacteria; phylum Bacillota; class Bacilli; order Paenibacillales; family NBRC-103111; genus Paenibacillus_AF; species Paenibacillus_AF thalictri. Next base: position 228,093 of record NZ_SIRE01000011.1, read on the forward strand.
CATCCGGATGCACGTAGGTTATGAGGGTTGTCACGAATGCGGCAGCTGCCGTATCGGATGTCCCCACCAAAATATTAAATGGGAATACCCGAAGGGCGGTCACGGGATCGTCTTTCGACTGGGGTGATCCCAGGTGCTCAAGGTCGGAGATAAAGTGATTCTGGACGGTGCGCTTGGCGTCATACTGGAAATTCACTTGGGCCGGTGCCACATTGTGTGGGAAGACCGGTTCTCCAGCTGGGAAATAGCACATACACTGCGAAAAGCAGAGGAATCGCTTGCGACGGGTAGTCTGGATGACATGGAAAACACGATGTAGGTCCTTAATTTCACCGCGATCATCTTAGATACTTAAGACTATTCCCGCACAGCCGAAATCAACGATATTTGCCGATAAAACAAAGGGCCTGTCTCTATTTGTAGAGAATCGGCCCTTTTTTGCGTCAGTCTGCTGACGGGATGTTGCAAAATTGGAGAAATGCTCAAATTTTGCGCTTGCCCGGGAAATGTGCAGCGAAAAATTCGCAATGCAATCTCTTTAAATAGCTGATTTCGCTGACTCCGGATTGGATGACGACGACCTCGTCGTCAAAGCGGATGATCGCTCCGCCGGAATCAACGACATGATCGTCTTGAAACACGCGGATCTTCGTCTGCCGCTCCAACGCCTCCTGAAAATCCTGGTCGGTCATAAGCTTGCGGTTATAAGCCATGTAGGTTCTCCTTACAAAGTATAAAATGAGCTTAACCTTACTTTATCCGAAAGAGCGAGGGAGGGCAATATGAATGCGCTTGTTCCCTTAGGCGGATCAAAAAAGGTATAATAATCCAAGGATACACATAATACTCAACGGGAGTGATGGGGAATGAACGGTAAGATGAAAGCGGCGGTACTTGTCAATTTGAAACAAATCGAAATCCAAGAGATGGACATTCCGGCTCCTGCCGCTGATGAAGCGCTTATTCGTGTCAAAGCCGTCGGTTTATGCGGCTCGGATGTGCACTATTACGAGCATGGCAAAATTGGTCCGTATGTGGTGGAAAAACCGATCATTCTCGGACACGAGGCTGCCGGAGAGATCGTAGCGCTGGGGAGCGGAGTACGCCATCTGAACGTAGGGCAGCGGGTGACGATCGAACCCGGAGTTACCTGCGGACGCTGCGAGCATTGCAAATCGGGCCGTTATAACTTATGCCCGGAAGTCAGGTTTTTGGCAACGCCGCCTCATGACGGCGCTTTCTGCGAGTATATCGCGATCCGTGCGGATTTTCTTTATCCGATTCCGGATCATATGTCTTACGAAAGAGCGGCGCTGATAGAACCTTTCTCCGTCGGATTGCACGCTGTCCGCAGGGGCAAACTGCAGCCCGGAGAAACGGTGGTCATTATGGGCATGGGGCCGATCGGCATGCTTGCCATCGCAGCGGCCAAAGCGGCGGGCGCGCAGCGGATCATCGGTGTCGACATGGAATCGTTCCGGCTGGAGAAGGCGCTGCTTATGGGCGCTACGCATACAGTGAATTTGCGCGACGAAGATGCCGTGCAGGCGATCGAGCGCATCACGGGAGGCCGGAAAGCCGATCTTGCGATCGAAACGGCCGGCAACGGGAGGGCGGCGCAAAATGCTCTGGCGTCCGTACGCCGCGGCGGGCGGGTCGTGCTGGTCGGGCTGCCTCCGCAGAACGAAACGGCGCTGAGCATTCCTTATATTGTCGATAATGAAATAGATATGTACGGCGTGTTCCGGTATCACAATACATATCCGACCGGCGTGGAGCTGCTCTCCGGCGACTCGATCGATCTGGAGCCGATCATTACCGACTACATGAGTCTGGACGAAACGGCAGCCGCATTTGAGAAAGCGATTCACGAAAAAAACAGTACGCTGAAAATTGTTATCCGGCCGTAAACCGCAATTATTCCATCTATCCACACCGGTTATCTTCTTGCGTTTCGCGATTTTGGCAATTTGCTGCAATCGACAAATGCGGGTGTGCTTGATACAATAGGAACTTATGATCGGTGATGTACCTGTGGCAGTTGCATCAACCAAATCTACATGATGAATGAAAGAAGGCTGCGAGATATGCAAATTTCAATTGATAAACAAGCTCGTGCAGCCGTGCAGCCGAATCGACTCAGAATGGCGTTTATATTGGGGGCTTTAACCGGATTCGGTCCGCTCACCATTGATATGTACCTGCCGGCACTGCCGGGATTGACTACCCAATTGCAGACGACTGCGTCGCTAACACAGCTCAGCTTAACGGCTTGCTTGCTGGGGCTCGCCTTGGGCCAAATCGTGGCCGGACCGATCAGCGATGCCCGCGGCCGAAAAAAACCGCTGATGATTGCGCTTGTCGTTTATATGCTGGCTTCCTTGTTTTGCGCGATGGCTCCGTCCATTTGGATGCTGGTGATTTTCCGGTTTATTCAAGGTGTTGGCGGAGCCGCCGGGCTGGTTATCTCGCGGGCAATCGTGCGGGATATGTATTCGGGTTCGGAACTGACCAAGTTTTTCTCGCTGCTGATGCTGATCAACGGTGTAGCTCCTATCGCGGCGCCGGTGGTGGGCGGTCAATTGATTCAATTTGTCGATTGGCGGGGCATTTTTCTGGTGCTTATGGGACTTGGCGTCGTCATGCTGCTGGCCGTCCTCGCCGGCATGAACGAAACCCTTCCCGCAAGCAAACGCAGCAAAGGCGATTTGAAGCATACTTTGGTCACGTATTTCGGCTTGTTTAAGGACCGGGCTTTTATGGGCTATTCTTGGGCTCAAGGGCTTGTGATGGCGGCGATGTTCGCTTATATATCCGGCTCGCCGTTCGTAATCCAGGATATTTACGGCGTTTCTCCGCAAGGCTACAGTCTGGTTTTTGCGGTTAATGCCATCGGCATTATTGCTTCCGCTCAAGTCACCGGCAGATTAACCGAACGGCTGGGCGAAACGAAGCTGCTGAAAATCGGGCTATGGGCAGCCGCTATATCCGCGCTTGTCCTGCTTGTGATGATCCTGTTAGGCGGCCCGCTGCTGTCCGTACTGATCCCGCTGTTTTTTGTCGTATCCAGTGTGGGCGTCGTTTCGACGACTTGCTTTTCGTTAGCGATGGAGAAGCAGGCGCATCAAGCCGGCAGCGCGGCTGCGGTGCTTGGACTGATTCCGTTTATTTTCGGTTCCATCGTCGCGCCGTTAGTTGGCATTGGCGGCAGTCATACGGCAGTGCCGATGGGGATCGTGATCGCTCTGACCGATCTTGGCGCTATCGTTTGTTATTTTGGACTGGTACGGCAAAAGCAGGCCTGATTTTCTTGAGGACAGGAGGGGCCGCGGATGGAAGAGAAGCAACCGGCAAGCACTCAGTTGGTACTTGTGGAGGTACCCGAGGCCCCATCGTTTCACGGTACTTTGCAAGTGGTGGAGCTTGAGGAAGGGAAATGGCGGCAAACGCTGGCGGCGATACCTGTCGTGATCGGCAGAAGCGGTCTTGCAGCCAGCGGAGACGACAAAGCGGAAGGTGACGGCAAAACGCCTTCGGGACAATACGCTCTCGGGCCCGCTTTCGGAACCAAACCTCCGCCTGCGGGTATTAAACTGCCGTATCGGTTAGTAGGAGAAGACGATTATTGGGTCGACGATCCGACATCGGACGATTACAACCGGTGGGTGCATTATACGGGCGATCCTTATACCAGGTGGAAGTCGTTTGAACTTTTGGCCAATCCGCTGTACCCCCACGCCGTAATTGTCCAATACAACGAGCAGCCTGTCGTTCCGGGCAAAGGAAGCGCAATTTTCATCCATCAATGGAAAAATGAAAACAGCCCGACGCAAGGATGTGTCGCGATGTCTTACGACAACCTTGTTCGGCTGATCGCCACGCTGGACCCGGCCAAACATCCGAGCATTCGGATCGTTCAACAGAATAAATAAAGAAAACCAGCAGTTTGTTCGCAGACTGCTGGTTTTCTTTTGGATAGAAATAATTTAACTATACTAAGGAAAAAATAAACGGATGGTAGCAGGCGTATTTGTCTGACAGTGAGCGCCGGTGTGCCAAGACTTAAGCGAAGCGAATAACACGGCACGCCAAAAGCGCGGGCCGGGGCACAGAGACGCTGGTGCGTCATCTCGCCGATTGTAGGGCGTTGGTGTGCCAAGACTTAAGCGAAGCTAATAGCGCGGCACGCAAAAGCGTGGGCCCGGGGCACAGACGACCTCCTCCGAATGGCGGGTCCAGGTTGCAGCGCACATATTGTCAGACTGCGATAAATGGCTGGTATTCAGATCGCGTATTAACCGCATTAGCGCCATCATATCGAATTAATTGGAGTAAACCGGAAAATGCCTGAACGCAGCAAATGAAGCGATACCGGTACAACTTGATTAAAATTGATCTTTGGCAAGCTGTCTGTAACGGACATCCTCGTCGCTATGGTTGGTCTTAGGCATGCGAAAGTCATGCTCCAATGCTAACGGACACCGGCGCCTTTATGTGGCAAAAAAAACGAGATTATCATTTTTAACGGACAGGTGCGACTTTATTGGCCCAGAAAAGTCGGGGAAACCGTGATAGTAGGCCAAATAAGAGCGCTGGCGTCCGTCCCATTGAGCAAACCTCAGATTTGGTTTACATAGCTGCGCACATGTCCGTTAGAGAGGGTGGCTTCTTCAACGTTAGGGTCTGCTCCAAGTGGTGGATGCACAATGGTTGAGTGATGCACAACGAATCGACAGCCTCACTCAGTCCGTTAACCATCCGGATGGGTTTTATGTCCAGAACGGGGCACGACGCATAAAAGAAACTTGATCACTCCCGTGACGATTCCCGTGACTATACCGGGGTCCATCGGCTTCTGATCTTGACAACATTCGCGCAGCGCCAGGTCCCCTCATAGGGGGATTTGATGGAATGAAATAAAATTTCTTAAAAACCTTTACAAAATGACATAATGTTTAATATAATTTGATCAGGCACTTTAAACTACTTATGGGGGGCACCATATCATGGGGAAAAAAAGTAAATTGTATTTCGGTTCGATGCTTGTTTTGTTAAGCGCTATCGTCAGTGCATGCGGAGGCGGAAGTACGCCGGCTCCAGCCGATAACAAGCAAGGCGCAAGCGGCGGCGAAGTGGCTGCTAAGCCAAGCGGCGAGAAGGTTAAGCTGACTATGTACAGCTGGAGACCTGAAGACAAGGACGGTTATGCTAAACTGATCGACGTATTCCAAAAGGACAACCCGAACATCCAAGTGGAGTTCAAACCGTTAAAATCGACCGAATACAATACGATTCTCAGCAACGCGCTGCAATCCGGCACGGATGTCGATATTTTGCAGCTTCGTCCTTATGATGGCGCGAAAGCGCTCGCCGACGCGAATTACTTGACGGCGGTCGACAATGTGAAGGGCATCGAGAACATTCCTGCAAGTTATTTGGATGCCGCTCGCGGCAGCGACAACAAAGTATACGGCATTCCATTCATGCTCAACAACGCAGTTATTTTTTACAATAAAAAGGTGTTCCAAGACAACGGTCTTCAAGTTCCCGAAACGTGGGAAGAGTTCTTGAAAGTATGCGAAACGCTGAAGTCGAAAAACATTATTCCGATCGCGCAATCCGGTAAAGCTTCCTACCTGCTTTCCATGACGCATACGGCAATCGCGCCAACGGCATACGGCGGCAACGATTTTGTGAAGTCGGTTACAAGCGGCGCTACGAATTTCAAAGATCCGAAGTTTGTCGATTCGATCAACCGTATGAAGCAGCTTGAGCCTTATTTCCCTAAAGATTTTGTAGCGATCGAAGACAAAGACGCGCAAGCGCTGTTCTTCACAAGCAAAGCGGCGATGTATATTAACGGCAGCCACCGTCTGGAAACGTTCGAAGCGAACAAGCTGCCGTTCGAGGTTGACTTTATTCCGGGATTTGCCGCGAAAAAAGGCGATCCGGCTTTGATCACCACATGGGTTGACGGCTCGTATGCGATTGCCAAAAGCTCGAAGCACCAAGCGGAAGCCCAGAAGTTCATCGAATATATCGCTTCCAGCAAATTTGCCCAAGCATTCAGCGATGAGTTGTCCCGCGTAAGCCCGGTTAAAGGCGTAACGCCAAAGCATCCGCTGCTGAAAAGAATGGCTGAGCTGAGCGAAAAGAACAGCACGCCTTACCTGCTGCTCACGAACTTCAGCCAAGGCACGCCGACCACAAAATCGACGTTTGAAGATTCGATGCAAGGCATGTTTGTCGGTCAGCTGACCCCTGAGAAGGTAGCGGAAAATACGCAAACTTCCCTTGAAAAATGGTTTAAACCGGCAAAATAATGTTGATTAGGGAGGCGGTTGCGATGGAAGTATGCAGCGTGGACGTATTCCGCCAAGCCATCCCTTTAACCAAGCCTTTTAAAACGGCACTGCGCACCGTAACCGTAGCCGAATCCGTGGTCGTGCGGATCGGTACGGCGGACGGCCGGGCAGGGTGGGGCGAAGCCCCGCCCACGGTCGTCATCACCGGTGACAGCTTGCAAAGCATCGAAGCCGCGATTGTCCATACGTTTGCGCCGCTGCTGCTTGGCAGAAGCGTACATACGTACGAGCGGCTGCTGCAATCGGTACATCAGGCGATGGTTGGCTGCACCAGCGCCAAAGCGGCGGTCGACATGGCGCTGTACGATTTGCTTAGCCAAAGCTGCGGATTGCCGCTATACCGTTTTTTGGGTGGAGATAAGGAAAGCTTGGAAACGGATTTCACGGTTAGCGTGAACGCTCCGGAAGAGATGGGAGAAGACGCCGTTCAATATGTTCGTTCGGGTTTTCGCACGCTGAAAATCAAGGTCGGGAAAGATTCCATCGGCACCGACATCGAACGTATCCGCCATATTCGCAATCTTGTCGGCAGCGATATCAAGATTAGAGTTGACGCTAATCAAGGCTGGCAGCCTAAAGAAGCGATTCGCTCCATCCGGCAGATGGAAGATATGGGATTGGACATCGAGCTTGTGGAGCAGCCTGTCAAAGCGCCGGATATCGAAGGTTTGAAGATGGTGACCGATCATGTGGATACGCCGGTAATGGCCGATGAAAGCGTATTTAGCCCCGCACAAGCATTTCATGTCATTAAATGTCGCGCCGCGGATATGATTAATATTAAGCTGATGAAGTCAGGCGGGATTTACAAAGCCCAGCTTATCAATCAGATGGCGGAGGAATTTGGCATCGAATGTATGGTTGGTTGTATGATGGAGTCGCGGATCGCCGCGACGGCGGCGGCTCATTTTGCGGCAAGTAAACGAAACGTGACGCGGATCGATTTGGATACTCCGCTGATGATGAAGCAAGACCCCGTTATGGGCGGAATCCGCTATGAAGGGCCTGTCATTACGTTCCCGGATCTTCCGGGTCTCGGTATTACCGATGTTGCGGGTTTCAATCGGACGGAGGCGTAAGAGATGAGCGGACAAAAGAAAATGCTAGTCGCTGTTTCTGTAGCGGGTGTGTGGACAACGCCGGAATCTCCCAGGGCGCTGGATGAGCCGGCGCTGCAAAATCCGGTTCGTTTACCCAAATGGTTAATGTCATTAACTATTACCGACAAGCTGGATTTGTGCGATGCCAACCGGCTGCAGACCCAAGTATTGTTTGGCGCAGAGGTAATTGTAACCGGGGAGAGCGGGGATTTCGCGCAAGTGTGCGTTCCCGATCAGAAGACGGCAAAAAGTCCGCTTGGTTACCCGGGATGGGTGCCAAAACGCCAGCTTGCCGAGCCGCCTTCGAGTTATTTCAGCGAGGGAAGCAGCGCAGCCGAATGGGTTGAAATCGTTTCTCCGCGGGCTGTTCTCACCTTAGACGGTCAGCCGGAGCTGGAGTTGAGCTTTATGACTCGGCTTCCCTACATCGGCCGGGAAGCGGACCGGGTGCAGGTTGCCACGCCGCTTGGTGCAGGAACACTGCCCGCCCAAGACATTCGCTTGGCGTCGTCTTGCCCGTCTGTTGACGCGCAAACGGGAGAACGTATCGTTGACGCCGCGCGGCAGTTTGTCGGATTGCCTTACTTATGGAGCGGGATGTCGTCTTATGGTTTCGATTGCTCGGGATTTGCCCATCATATGCATAAGTCGCAAGGGATTCTGATTCCACGCGATGTATCCGAGCAGGTGCTGTACGGAGAGGATGTTTCCGAAGACCGGCTTGAACGCGGCGACCTGCTTTTTTTCGCAAGAGACGAGGGAAAAGGAAAATTTCATCATGTCGGCATTTATATCGGCGACGGCTGCATGATTCATTCTCCGGATTCCCGGGGGGCCGTGGAAATCGTGCTGCTGGCGGAACATAAGCTGGCCAAGGAGCACAGCAAGTCGCGGAGATACTGGTCAGGCAAACCGGGAGCAAGCTAATCTTCTTAATAAGATAAAGAGGTGTTCAGAGCCATGTTTTGAACGCTTTCTTAAAGGAGCAACTTATGAATGGGACCAAACCGGCCGTAATTAAAAAGAAGAACTATACGAAGCATCTGGTGCATCTGTTCCTGCTTCCTTCTCTTATTTTTTATGTAGGCTTTATGATATTCCCGATATTTCAAGCGCTGCTCAACAGCTTGTATTCGTGGAAGGGACTCACGAGAGATCATTTTATCGGACTGCAAAACTTTATCCGTTTGTTCACCGAGTCGCCGTTTAAAGAAATGTTTACGCGGGCGCTTGGGCACAACGTAATCTTTTTCGTCGGGATGATTGTGTGCGAGCTGGCCGTCGCATTTTTATTGGCCATGCTGATCAACAGCAAGATTAAAGGAAAAGAGTTTTTCAAAACCGTCTTTTTTATTCCTAAACTGCTTTCGGTCATCGTTGTCGGTTTTTTGTTCAGCTTGATTTTGAACCCGACGTACGGCGCTTTGAACACATTTCTAGGTTTTATCGGGCTGGAATCGCTTGCTAAGCCATGGCTTGGCGACCCGAAAACCGCTTTGTATACGATCATCGTTGTCAACAGCTGGTACGGATTCGGATTTGCCGTACTGATCTTCCTTGTCGGCCTTCAGGCCATTTCCGCAGAAGTATACGAGGCTGCCCGAATCGACGGCGCTTCGGGGCTGAAGATGGTAACCAGGATTACGATCCCTCTGGCGATGCCGTCCATCATGATTATGACGATTTTAACGTTTATCAGCTCGTTTGAAACGTTTGAACTCATATATGCGATGCAAGGTTCATCCGGCGGACCGTATTTCTCGACGGATGTGTTAGGTCTTTATTTTTACCGGTTGGCATTTGGCTCCGTCAGCGGCGGCGACTCGATCGGCATCGGTTCTGCGCTTGCAGTCGTTCTGCTTGTCATTATTTCCGCGGCGACCGCCATCTCGATGTTCTTCTTCCAGCGCAAGCAGATCGAACATTAAGGCTAGAGATGCCTCTTACGACGCAAATAATATGAATGGAGGTCATCCATGGTGCTGCGGTTGCAACAAACGATCAAATACGTGATTTTATCGCTCTTTGCATTTGTTTCCATTTATCCCGTATTTCTGATGATCGCATCTTCCTTTAAATCCAAGCTGGAAATCATGGCGTCCCCGCTCGGGCTGCCGACCAGCTTCTCGTTCGAAAATTACGTAAAAGTATGGAATAAGGTGCATTTTGCCGACTATTTCCTGAACAGCTTGTATGTCAGCATCATTTCCGTTGCGTTGATCGTACTTGTTTCATCGATGGCTGCGTTTTACTTAGCGCGGTATGCGTTCCGCTGGAACGGCGCTTTGCTGTTCTTCTTTATGCTCGGCCTAATGCTGCCGATGAAACTGGCGATTTCGCCGCTGTACATGATGATGCTGAAGTTGGGTCTGGTCAATACGCTGAACGCGCTCATTATCGTCTATGTGGCGGGGCATATCTCGTTTGCGGTATTTGTCTTCTTCGGATTTTTCCGCACCTTGCCCAAAGACTTGGACCAAAGCGCGCGGATCGACGGCTGCAACGACTTTCAGGTTTATTACAAAATCGTGCTGCCGCTGATGCGTCCGGCGATTGCTACCGTATGCATCGTCGATTTGATCAAAGTATGGAATGACTTCTTTTATCCGCTTATATTTATTAAAAGCTCGGAGCTCGGCACGATTCCGCTGGGGATGCTGACCTTGTTTGGCGAAAACGATACGGAATGGAATTTGCTGTTCTGCGGTTTGACCTTGTCGTCGCTGCCGATGATTTTAGCGTTTTTATTCGCCTCCAAGCAGTTTATCGAAGGCATGACGTCAGGAGCGATCAAATAATGAAAAAATGGATTACGTTTGACCTCGACGGTACCTTGATGCAAAATCCGTTTGGCAAATGGGTGTTTCCCGAAGTGGAGGAGCTGATTTCGCAGCAGCTGAAGCAGCCGTACAAATCGACGGAAGCGCTTGTCCGCGAGCATGAACGGAGGATGAAGGAAAACCGCACGGTCGAAGCTTATGACTGGGACGAAATGGTGCGCGAGCTGATCGGCGAGTTGAAGCTGGAGCTTGCCATCGATGTCGAGCAGCTCGTGCTCAAGCATTCGGCGGCTCCGAAAATTTATTTGCTCGAGGAAGCGGTCATTCCGGTGCTCAAACAGCTGAAAGTGCAAGGTTATTCGCTGGCTACGGTGACAAACGGCTTTTATAAATATCAATATCCGGTCATGAAAGAACTGGGCATCAGCGAATGGTTTGAAGAAATTGTTACGCCGGAGCTGGCGGGCTGCGGCAAGCCGAATGAACAAATTTTCGACGGACTGCGGAAGAGCGGCGAAATTGTCGCACATGTGGGCGACCGGCTCGATCATGACGTGTATATGGCCAATAAGACCAATGTGCCTTCGATTTTCATATACCGGCAGCTGCCGGAAGCGCTGCGGGCGCTAACTCCGCGGGAACGCTCTACCCATGCGGACTTTGCGCCGCTGCTCCGGAAAAAGCTGGTATCTGAAGATCCGGCGGCGAATATAGATCCATTATCGGAAAGTTATATCCCGACCCATGTCATCTGTACGTTGGATGAATTGGCGGGATGCTTGGAATGACGGTTGGGAGGAACTGATATGGGGCAATTCAATGCCGATATAACAATTACAGAACAGAGAAATGAGACTTCTTTGCATATCGATACATTACCCATTTACGATATCGTGGCGTTAATGAACAAGGAAGATAAATCGGTTGCGCTTGCCGTGGAGTCGGCGCTTCCGCAAATATCCGCGGCGGTCGAAGCTATCGCGGCTGCTGTAAAGCAGGGCGGCCGGTTGTTTTATATCGGCGCTGGAACGAGCGGCCGGTTGGGCATACTGGACGCTTCCGAATGTCCGCCTACGTATGGCGTCGCCCCGGAACTTGTGGTCGGCATCATCGCCGGAGGATCGGCGGCCATTACGCGTTCGATCGAAAATGCAGAGGACGATCCGGAAGCAGGCCGGCGCGATATTACCGCCGTCATTACGGCGAAGGACGTGCTGGTCGGGATCGCCTCCAGCGGCACGACGCCATATGTGCTGGGCGCATTGGCGGAAGCCAAACGAATCGGCGCGATCACGGTGGGACTCAGCTGCAATACCAATACGCCGATCAGCGCGGCTTCCGATTATGCGATCGAAGTTCCGGTAGGCCCGGAGATCGTCACCGGCTCCACCCGGCTGAAGGCGGGCACGGCCACCAAGATGGTGCTGAACATGATGTCGACGGCAACGATGATCCAGCTTGGCAAAGTATACGGCAATTTGATGGTTAACGTTCAGGCGACCAATGCCAAGCTGCGCAAACGTGTAGTGAAAATCGTCATGGAAGCGACGGGCGCCGATGAAGCGACGGCTGCCGCTTATAGCCAAGAGGCAAATGGCGACGCCCGGATTGCGATTCTGATGCTCAAGATGGGGATTACCGCAGAGCAGGCGGCGGGTGCCTTGGAGCAGATGAACGGGCATTTCGGCAATACGGTACACTTGCTGGAAACCCAATAAGCGCACGGTAACCGATGCGCCAAAGCTTAAGACCGTTGAGGCGGTCCGACAGCTTTGGCGCTTTTTTTGCATTTTCATGGCCCTACGATTGTCAACTTGTAATTATTTCTTGCAGCTTGCAAAATAGTTTAATAGAATATATTTCGTATAAGTAATATTTTGCGCCCCATGGGTAAACCATCCGCAGCATCCAGAAACAACTAATGACTTTTTGCGAATTGGAGCATAATGAAAAAAGATCATTTTGGTGAGGAGATCAGCTTGAATGGAGACGTTCTTAGTCATTTTAATACTGCTGGCGCTGCTGGGCGTATCAAACATCATCAACCGGGTCATTCCGTTTGTGCCTGTTCCGTTAATCCAGATCGCGTTAGGCGTTATTGTCGCCCAGATGCCTTCGGGTATTCACCTGCCGCTCGAACCGGAGCTGTTTTTTGTGCTGTTTATTGCTCCGCTTTTGTTTAATGACGGTAAGCGGACTCCACGCGACGAGTTGTGGAATTTGCGCGCGCCGATCTTGCTGCTCGCCGTAGGGCTTGTGTTTATCACCGTGCTGGTCGCGGGTTACGCCATTCATTGGCTTATTCCGACGATCCCGCTTGCAGCGGCGTTTGGCCTTGCTGCCATCTTATCGCCGACCGATGCGGTTGCCGTCGGTTCGCTGGCGGGACGCATTAATTTGCCCAAGCGCATTCTCCATTTGCTTGAAGGGGAAGCGCTGATGAACGACGCTTCGGGTCTTGTCGCTTTTAAATTTGCTATCGCCGCGGCCTTAACCGGCGTATTCTCCTTGCCTCAAGCGACGGTCAGTTTTTTTATCATATCCATCGGCGGGGTCGTGATCGGCGTTGTCATGTCGATGATGATGATTTGGCTGCGGATGCTGCTGCGGCGGTTCGGGATGGAAGATGTTACCGTACATATGATCATTCAGATCATTACTCCGTTTCTGCTGTATCTGGTCGCTGAGGAATTCGGCATGTCCGGCATTTTGGCGGCGGTTGCGGGAGGCATCGTGCATGCCGTCGAGCAGGATAATTCGCAATCCACGATGATCAAACTGCAGATGGTGTCGGCCAATACGTGGTCGGTGATCCTCTTTGTGCTGAACGGTCTTGTGTTTGTCATATTGGGGTTGCAAATTCCCGCCGTGTCCAGCGTCATCTTTCGAGATCCCCACTACAGCAATTATCAATCGCTTGGGTACATAGTCATCATCTACGTGCTGCTGATCGTTTTGCGGTTTTTGTGGATTTCGCTGTACACCAGATTTTACCAATACAAAGGTGGCGAATCGCCGGGGATTAAATCGATCGTGCTGACCTCGCTTTCCGGGGTGCGCGGTGCGGTAACGCTGGCGGGCGCATTCTCCATTCCGCTGTTTCTGGAGGACGGCAGTCCGTTTCCGGAACGCAATCTGATCATTTTTGTGGCGGCCGGGGTCATTCTCATCTCGCTTATTTTGGCGAGCGTGCTGCTGCCGCTGCTGACCAAAGAGAAGGAAACGATGGATGAAGCGGAAGAAGAGCAGCTGGAAAACAATGTGCAGATTCAGATCATGAACGCCGCTATCAAAGCGGTCAAGCTGGAACAAAACGACGACAATGAGGCAGCCGCACACTCCGTTATTCTGGAGTACAAAAGATGGATCCAGCAGCTGGTTGCTACCGACCGCGAACGCTCTCATTTTCAATCGCGCGAAAAGGAAGCGGAGCTGCGGCAGATCGCCTTCAATAAGGAGCGGGAGGTGGCGCGCGAGCTGATTGCGGGCGGGGAGCTGAGCCCGATGGCGGCCGTGTTTTTTAAGAAGACACTCGATCAGACGGAGCTGATATTGGCCAACCGGTTTCATGTGTGGAGAATTTTGTTCAGTGTGCTGCTCAAGCGGATCAAAGGAGCGTTGTTTGGCGGCAAAGACAATAAAATGAAAAAACTTACGGAACGCGACGAAGAAAAACTGAAGAAACTGAAGGTCAAAACCTCGGAAGCGGCGATTGCGGAACTCAGACAACATATGACTAAAGAAAACGAAGCCGCGGCTTTGAATCTGATCGCTTATTATAGCACGATTATCGAAAGGTTGTGCCGGATGCCGGCACCCAATCAAACCGAAGACGAATGCTACTGTGAGCAAAAGAAAGAGCTCCATACCGCCGCCATTCAAGCGGAACGGGACGCCGTGCAGGCTCTTTTCGAAAAAGGCGAAATCAACCGTGCGACAGCAAATAAGCTGCGGCAGCATATCAGCTTCCGGGAAGCCGCCGTGTTTGAAGAGGATGAAATCGGTTAGCCTGGCAGGGCATAAACAGGGCCGACTCATTTTCTGAAAATATGTACATACAACTTCCGGTAATGGTATAATGGTGAATACGTGTTTGAGTCACCAGATTGGTTTAAGGAGCAGTAGGAGTCATGTCGCAGCACAAAGCGGTGCCGAAATATTTGCAGTTAAAGCAGGAAATACTGGGATGGTTTGAAGTGGGGCAGCTGAAGGAAGGCGATCAGATGCCAACGGAGCATGAAATCGCCGAGCGGTTTCAGATGAGCCGTCAGACCGTACGCCAGACGTTTGGCGAGCTGGAACGGGAAGGCTGGCTGCAGCGCATGCAGGGCAGGGGCACTTTCGTATCCCGGCCGGGTGTATCCGGTTATGCGGGCCAAAATCAAGAAATTCGCACTATCGGTGTAGTGACCACATACATATCGGATTATATTTTTCCTCATATTGTGCGCGGGGCGGAGGCAGCACTTCGCGGCAGAGGTTACCGGATGCTGTTGTCCAGCACGGACAACGACAAGCTGAAGGAGCGGGAAAACCTGGAGATGATGCTGGGCCAGCCGCTCAGCGGCATTATGATCGAACCGACGCGCAGCGCGGAAGGCAATCCGAATTTGGATTTATATTTATCGTTGGATTATAAAAACATTCCTTATATTATGATTAATGAACGGTATACCGAACTGAATTGCCCGGTGATCAAAGTGGACGACGAGGCGGGGGCTTATAAGGCGGCTGCGCATTTGATCGAACTCGGCCACCGGCATATCGCCGGTTTTTTCAAAATGGACGATCTGCAGGGAGTGAACCGGCTGAAAGGTTTTTTGCGGGCCCATCATGAACGCAAGGTGCCGCTGCTGCCGGATTCCGTCGTACATTACACGACCGGAGAAAAGGAAACAAGGCCATATGAGGCGGCGCTGCGGTTGCTGCAGCAGGAGACGGGAGCGAGGCCTTCGGCTTTCGTATGCTACAATGACGAGCTTGCCGTCAAGCTGCTCGAGGCGGCCCGGCAGCTCGGCTTAAGCGTACCCGAGCAGCTGTCGGTTGTCGGCTTCGACGATTCCTCGCTGGCCACCGCAACCGAGGTGAAGCTGACGACGCTGACGCATCCGAAAGCGGAGCTCGGCCGATTGGCGGCGGAATGGCTGATGGACATGATCGAAGGCAAGCAGCCGGCGCAAGCCTCCTATATGTACGAACCGGAATTGATCGTAAGAGACTCTACCCGCGCGGTATAGTCTCTTTTTTAATGCGGTGGGCGTGCGGAATAAAAGTCCCTGCCGGATTCTGGTTTTTGGCAGACGCAGGTGCCTGAACTCGAATTGTGCGCTTCCCATAATAGGGAATTTGCATTTGCGCAACTTCTTCCGGCGCCGCGCCAAACAAGCTCAGATCTTTCCGCTGCCGGAAAAAAATCTGAGCATGTAAATGGTGTGATTGGTTGCGCAATCCGGCGTCGGGTGCGGGATGCGGCGCCAGAAACTTGGCGGCAAATGAGGCCGAAACGCCGCAGCATCATGCACAGCGTGGGGTTCGACCGCCACCATGCGACGCCGGGACGCGCACTCGGAATTTGCGTGTGTTGGAAAATATGGCGATTATTTATCCGTTTCTTCGGGAAGCAGGAAATCGAAGTCGCAGCCTTCGTCGGCCTGCAGCACATGCTCCCGGTACAGCCGCGTATAACCTCTGCCTTGAATGACCGGAGGGGACCATTCGTTTTGCCGTCTGGCCAGTTCCTCGACGGGTACGAGCAGCTGCAGCCGCCGCTGCTCCACGTCCAGCTCGATTTCGTCGCCGGTACGCACCAGCGCGATGACACCGCCGACCGCCGCTTCCGGCGTAACGTGCAAAACGACGGTGCCAAAAGCGGTGCCGCTCATCCGCGCGTCGGAGATGCGCACCATATCGCGTACGCCTTGCTTCAGCAGCTTCTCCGGTATCGGCAGCATGCCGACCTCCGGCATGCCCGGCGCGCCAATCGGACCGGCGTTTTGCAGCACGAGGATGTCTTCCGGCGATACTTCGAGCAGCGGGTCGTTAATACGCGTTTCCAGATCCTCCACCGAAGTAAAAACAACCGCTTTGCCGCGGTGCTTCAGCAGTGATTTGGAGGCTGCTTTTGTTTTGATCACGGCGCCGCGCGGCGCCAAATTGCCGTGTAGCACGGCGATACCGCCTTCCGGATGCAGCGGGTTATCGTAAGGGCGGACGATGTCGCGGTATGTCTCGGAAATCGTCACATCTTTCAGCCATTCGCCCAACGTTTCGCCGGTAATCGTCATTTCGCCGAGATGCAGCAGGGGAGATAGCTCCTTGAGCACGGCAGGGGCGCCGCCTGCACGGTACAAGTCTTCCATCTGGTATTTCCCGGCCGGTCGTAAGTTGGCCAAAAATGGGGTCGTCCGGCTTAATTCGTCGAATAAGCCAAGCGGCAGCTCAATGCCCAGCCGGCCGGCAATCGCGATCAAGTGAATGACCGCATTGGAGGAGCCGCCGACCGCCATCAGTAGGCGGATCGCATTTTCGAAGCTGTTCCGGGTCAAAATTTTGGAAGGGGTGAGCTTCAGCTTGACCGCTTCCACAATACATTTGCCGGTTTCCTGCGCGGCGGCCATCCGTTTGTTGTGGGTTGCGGGAATAGCCGCCGCTCCCGGCAGCATCAAGCCAAGCGCTTCGGAGCAGACCGCCATCGTGCTGGCGCTGCCCATGACCATGCAATGTCCGGCGGTAGGGGCTAACGCTTCGTTGATTTTGACCAGCTCCGCTTCGCTTACGCTGCCGCCGCGGTATTCCTGCCAAAAATACCGGCAGTCGGAGCAGGCGCCGAGCGTGCGGCCTTCGTATTCGCCGTTGGCCATCGGCCCGCCGGTAAACATAATGGCGGGAATATCCGCGCTGGCGGCTCCCATCAGCTGCGCCGGGGTCACTTTGTCGCAGCCGCCGAGCAAGACGACGCCGTCAATCGGCTGGGCGCGGATCATTTCTTCCGTATCCATGGCCGCCAGGTTGCGGTACAGCATCGTGGTCGGGCTGGTGTTGATTTCGCCTAGCGAAATGGTGGGAAACTCGAGCGGTACGCCGCCGGCCATCACAACGCCGCGTTTGATCGCTTCGATCAGCGGGCCGAGGTGGGAGTGGCAGCGGTTGACTTCGCTGAACGTATTGCAGATGCCGATGATCGGCTTGTCGAAATCTTCCTCGCTATATCCGAGATGACGGTTAAAGGCTCTGCGCAAAAATTGGCTGAAGCCGCGGTCTCCATATGATGTAACAGCTTTGGTCATGTTCGCGAACCTCCAAAGGGTTGTTTTATCGGCTCTCACAGGCGGCAGGCGGCGGAACGCCGGAGCGTGTCCCGCGATCGCCGGTCATAAATACATATTTGCCGCTTTATTCCCGCCGGACCGGCTCCTATGGCAGGCGGGTGACGCAAAATTGCTCGTCATGTCCAAGCAGCTCGGACTTGGTCATTTTGCCGGAAGCGACGTCGACGATTTCCCGGTATATGTCTTCGCCCATCGCTTGCAGGCTTGATTCGCCGGTCAATACGCGGCCTGCGTTAATGTCGATATTTTCTTTCATCTTGGTATATGTAGTCGGATTGCCGGTAATTTTGATGACAGGGACCCCCGGAAATCCGGTAGGTGTTCCCCGGCCGGTCGGAAACAAGATGATTTGCGCACCCGCCGCCACTTGGCCGGTCGATACTTCCCCGTCGTGACCGGGGGAATCGAGCAGCAGCAGCCCTTTGGCCGTCGGCGTCATGCCGTATTGCACGGTTCCGCTGAACGGGGCGCTGCCGGATTTTTTCATGCTGCCAAGCGATTTCTCGACAACGCTGGACAATCCGCCGTCATAATTGCCTTTGGAGATGAGATGGGTACGGCTGGCGTTGCTCGACTGCTGCGTCTGGCGGCGCAGCTTCTCCTCCGTGCGGGCGATAATGCCGCGAATTTCCGCGGCGACGGTATCGTTTGCGGCGCGGCGCGCCAAAATGTCTTCGGTGCCGATCAGCTCGGTTATTTCACTGAGGATGGACGAGCCGCCGCGGGCGACAAGTTTATCCGAAGCGATGCCCAGAGCCGGATTGGCAATTAGCCCCGAAGTCATATCGGAGCCGCCGCAGTTAAGGCCGATCGTCAAATGGCTGACCGGCGCTGCCTCGCGTGTTTGGCTGGAGGCGATCTGCTGCATTTCGCGCGCGTATTTCGTACCTTGCTGGATGGCGGCCAGCGAATCGCCTTCCTGCTGGATCACCACCGTGGCCAGCATCTTTTGCGTCGGGGCAATGCCGTCGGCGAGCTCGTAAGGCGAAAAGCGCTCGCAGCCGAGACCAACAACAACGACGCCGGCGAAATTCGGATTGCGGCCGATTTGGATCAGCGTTTTGGCCGTAACCTCCAAATCTTCGCCCACCTGGCTGCAGCCGACGGGATGACGGAAATAAATCGAACCCGGCACTTGGTAAGCGATACGTTCGGCGACTTTGGCCGAGCAGAAGACGGAAGGGATGATCGCGATCAGGTTGCGCACGCCCACC
The DNA here is from genome assembly GCF_004307995.1 of Paenibacillus thalictri. Lineage (GTDB taxonomy): Bacteria > Bacillota > Bacilli > Paenibacillales > NBRC-103111 > Paenibacillus_AF > Paenibacillus_AF thalictri. The sequence continues at coordinate 246,880 of NZ_SIRE01000011.1, forward strand.
GAGCCGTCCTTGCGGTAATAGCCCATAAATGTGTCCGGCATCGACATTTATTTAAGCCCTCTTTCGCAGTACATATTGTGGTTGTGCACCCAGCCGCCTTTGCGGAGCGGGGCGGACATTTTGCCGATTTCTTCCCCGTATTTCAATACGGGCTCATGCTCTTGAAAATCGCGCAGGGCGATTTTATGGCCGAATGCAATCGTTTCTACCGCCGTGATTTTTTCATGGCGATCCTCCGGATACCTGACCGTGCAGCGGTCGCCCTGATGCAGCGCGGTTAAGGCGACGGCGACGTTATCGCGCGGATCGAGAACAAGCGCGGTTTTGGTTTCGCTGTCTGCGGCGAACGGCTCTTTGCTCATGACTGCCTCCTTACTGTGCGGTTTAGGGAATTGGCACGCTTCCTCTAATCTAATGGAGTGAAAAAAATTGTATAGCGGCTTTTCTTAACGTTATACGGTAATTCTCGACGTGAGCCGGCCGGTACCATCAAACGACAGACGGGTGTGGCCTGTCACTTTGCACACCACGCCACGACGTTCCATCTCCTCAAGCACGGAAGCGGACACAAGCATCCTCTCAAGATGCAGCGTATTCGGAATTTGGATCAGCTTCAACGCCGCAGCGCTGCGTTCCGGCCCCAAGCTTCTTAAAGCGGCTTCGATCGTTTCTTGTTCCGTGTCAAAAGCCATCGGCAGCATCGCCCGCTGCAAAAACGTGCTCGTAATCGTGCTGGTGTAGGTGGCGGCGGTATCGATCTTGCTTGTGAGCGCTTTCGTCGTGAAATCGGCAAGCCCGACGCCTTGGGCGTTGCCCCCGGAGCTGTCGGCCAGATCCAGCACGGCGAGCCGCCGCACGTTGGGCGCGGCGGGCTCCGGCATGCCGGCAATCCGCCAGCGGCCGATGATGTTTGGGTCCATGCCGGAGCCGCTGAACGTTTTGCCCATCTGCTCGACGATCAGCAGATCGAGGTCGTCCGCCGGCAGCCGCGGCATCATCGCTTTGGAGCGCAGCAGCAGCTCCGCTTCCTTGGCATGCCACGCTTCCGGCTGCACGCCGACCACATCGGCGGTATCGTCGCTGCCGTCCTCAAGGATCGCCACGCCAAGCGCGATGGGCGCATGCTGCAGTGCATACAACGAGATGGCCTCGATGTGCTCAGCCATGTTCTGTACGCCTGCGCCGTGGATAAACGAAGCGCCGGTGATCTTACCGAGGCCGATCGCGATCATTTTGCTCAGCCCGCTTTCGATCCGGCCGCGAAAAGCGGTATGCGCTTTAATCCGGTTGACGACGATAATGCCGTCCGCCGAGCACGCTTCGCTGTCCATATACACCGGCAGCGGTAGCGGTCCCGGCGTACGCCCGAGCAGCGTTACGTCCATGGACGAACGGATCGGGGCGCCGACGGACTGCTCCGTAATGCCAAGATGGCGCAGCACTTGGGTCTGCCCCTCGGCGGTAGCGCCCCCGTGGCTGCCCATCGCCGGAACAACGAAGGGCTCCAGCGAAAAGGAGCGCAAGGCGGCGACGATGGCCCGCAACATGTCCGGCAGATGGGCGATTCCCCGGCTTCCCGCCGTAATGGCGACGGAAGCGCCTTGCGGCAGCCGCCGAATGGCGGGAGCTTCCAATACGATACGCCTCACCGTACCTTCCACATCGGGTAACCGTTCGGCGGGAAACGAAAGTTTTACTTCATATAAGTCCATATGGTCATACTCCGCCGTCCGGCGTTGGTCTGACGATCGCTTTAATAATATGCGGATCGCGGTTTTCCATTTGCAGCAGAGAAGTTTCAAAATCGTGAAGCCCGTATTCGTGTGTAATGATGTCGCGGACGGGAATTTTGCGCTGCTCGACCATTTTAATGGCTTGTTTCCATACATTCGGGCTGGAGACCGAACCGTATATTTCCAAGTCCTTGCGCACAATCGCATTGGCGTCGATTTCCGATTTGCGGTCGAAAATGCCGATCAGACATATTCTGGCGCCCGGCGCTGTGAGATCAAACAAGCTTTCAAAAGCCGAATGGCTGCCGGAAGCTTCGAGGATGACATTAAACAACGTACCTTCGGTCGCTTCCAGCGCTTTTTCCAAATAATTGTCGGAAGACAAGTTGATGGTGTGGTCCGCGCCCAGCTTCTTGCCGACATCCAGGCGGTTTTGCCGGAAATCGACCAAGGTGACGGAGCTTGCGCCAAACGCCTTAGCCGTGCCGACGGCGAGCAGACCGATCGGACCCGCCCCGATCACAAGCACATGGTCGGAGGGGGATACCCGCACTTTTTCCACGCTGCGGTACGCCACGGCGGTTGGTTCGATCAAACAGGCTTCCTCAAACGGTAAGTCGCTGGAGAAAGTATGAAGCGTGTAATCCGGCACGACGATATATTCGGCGGCGGCGCCGTTGCGCCCAAACACGCCGTTCTCCGCACGCTGCGGGCAAATGTTGTAGTTGCCTTTGCGGCAGGTGGCGCATTTGCCGCAGGGGATTGTCACCTCGCCGACAACCCGCTGGCCGGGGCTGAATGCAGTGACGCCTTCGCCGACGGCGGCCACTTCTCCGGACCATTCGTGTCCCGGAATGATCGGGAAGGTGACGCGGTGATTTTGCAAACCTTGGTACAGATGCAGGTCGGTTGCGCATACGCCGATGCAACGGACGCGCACGAGCACCTCTTGAGGGCCGCAGGCCGGAATTCCGGTGGAGCGTACTTGAATGACGCGTTCTTTATCTACCATAACGGCCAGCATTTCGTTAGTTGACATGTTTGTTTTTCATCCTTTCGCCCGCAAAAGCAAAAGCCAAAGGTGCACCCGAGCGATTACAGCTTTTGCTCGTAGGAATAAAACCAATAGTGGATGACTTCGCAGGCCGCCCCAATCGAAGCGGCCAGCTCGCCAAACCGGCTCGGAACGATTTCGATGCGGGTGGACGAGTAGAAGTAGCACCGTTCCGACAACGTGCGATGAATCGGATTCAGTATCCATTTATCGGCTCGCGCCATGTCGCCGCGGATGATGATGACTTCCGGATTAAACGTATTGACAACATTGGCGAGGCCGATCCCCAAAAATTCCCCGGTTTCCGTTAACGCTGTAATCGCTTCATTGTCACCTTGGTTGGCGAGATCGATGATCTCGCCTACTTTCGGCGGGGACTCCAGATTTTTGCTTTTCATAAAATTGCGGATCAGCGCTTGGGGAGAGGAATACAGCTCCCAGCAGCCGCGGTTGCCGCAGTTGCAGCGGGGACCTTCCATGTTGATGGTCATATGGCCCATCTCCCCGGCGAATCCGTCTTGTCCGCGAAACACTTTGCCGTCGATAAAAATACCTACGCCGATGCCGCGGTTCGTGACGCTGATCAAAATTTGCTGGTTTCTTCCTTTACCCGCTCCGAATGTCGATTCGCCGATGACCGATGTATTGCAATCGTTATCGACAAACGTTTGGATGCCCGTGTACGTTTCCACCAAATGCTTCAGCGGCAAATTTTGCAAGCCCGCATTGGGGGCGATGACCAGCGTGCCGGTCTGGTGGTTGACGATGCCGACAACGCCGATGCCGATGCCGATAATGCCTAACGCCGATGCCGGCGCAGCCTCGCGTGCTTCGTCGATCGATTTGAACAGCTGGGCGACAATTTCTTTTTCATCGGTGGAGATCGGGTATGTTTTTTTCCAATGTACGCTGGCGTTCAGATTAACGACAATCACGGTCATAAACCCGACGTTCAGCTCGATGCCGATCACATGGCCCGCATCCCCGTTAAAATTGACGAGGGTAGGCCGGCGTCCGCGCTTCGATTTCACTTCGCCGATCTCCATGACATATCGCTTGTAGATCAGTTCTTCTACCATAGAAGAAACGGTTGCTTTATTGAGCTTGGATATTTTGGCTATTTCAATTCTGGAAATCGGTCCTTTTTCACGGATGATATTCATAACAAGCGTTAAATTGATTTGCTTGATGAGGTCCGCATCTCCGGTAATATCGCGTTTGATCATGGGAGCCCCCTATAGATTAAGTTAGTTACAATAAGTTTATCGTATAAACTATAGGGCAACAAGCTGCTTATAATAGTTTAAATAATAAACAAAAGAAAAAGCGAAAATCCGATAAACCAACCGATGGGCAATCAGTCGGTTTAGCTGGATTATAACGCACGTATCTATAATTGTATAGGGGGAATCAGCGAAAAAATAAATTTTTCAAAAAATAAAAGAAGCATCTAGACGGCGTGATTTTTGTTTGTTAATATGTGGTCGTGGGATTATTTAATTTAAGTGATAAACAAAAGAAAGTAAAATTCGATGATTTTCTTTTTGGGCGTATTCCAGCAGTAAGCGCTTTCGGTGTCCCGTGATAACGGATGTGCACCACAAGACGCTTGCCGGACATAAGGAGCGAAAGGACGATGAGAGAAAACACGGTCAAAAGACGGCTGCGCGAAGGGAAACCAAGCGTAGGCACATGGCTCTCCATTCCGAGCCCGTACACCTCCGAGGTGATGGCTCAGGCCGGCTACGACTGGCTGGTCATCGATATGGAGCACAACCCCATGTCTGTTGAAACGGTGGGGCTGATGATCTCTTCGATGTTTCCGACCCGTACGGTTCCGCTGGTGAGAATACCATGGAATACCGGCGAAAATATTAAGCGGGTGCTTGATATGGGGGCATGGGGCATCGTGGTCCCCATGGTGAACTCGAAGGAAGAAGCGGAACAGGCTGTCCGCGAAGCGAAATATTATCCGCTGGGACGGCGCAGTATTGGAGGCCGAAGGCATGCGGTAGGTTTCGCCACGGACGCTTCCACCTATTTTGAGAAAGCCAATGAGCAGATCGTAGTTATCGTGCAGATTGAACATATCGAAGCGGTGCGCAACATCGATGACATTGTAAGCGTTCCCGGCATCGATGCAATTTTTATCGGGCCTAACGATTTGATGTCGTCGATGGGACTAAAGCCGTCTCTGGAAAGCGCCGATCCATCCGTGGCCGCCGCGATCGAGACGGTCAAACAGTCCGCCCGCCGCCACGGCGTACCGACCGGCATCCATGTGGCGAACCCGCAAGTGGCCAATCAGCGCATAGCCGAAGGTTTTCAATTTATTGCGATTGCCAGCGAAGTTGCCGGAATGCTCGGCAAAGCGTTGTCCGATATTGCTCAATTGGAAGAGTCGGCGCTGGAGAGCAAATCTTCTGTGAAAGAAGTCCGGTATTAAGCGGATGGTTTTTTATATCCGTGCTGCCGCCGCAGATTAACTGTAACTGGCGCAGATTTACAGGTTAGGAAGGAGAGTTATAATGTCTGGTAAAGTGCTGGTCACACCGGATATGTTTCACCCCGATGCCGTCAATGTGCTGAAGGAGGCCGGGTTCGCAGTTGAATTTACGAAACCGACCCGGATGGTGACCGAACAGGAAGTCCGGGAAAAAATCGCCGACGCCGACGCTTACGTGGTCGGATCCAACAAATTGACGGCGGAATTGATCGGCGCAGGCCAAAAGCTGAAGCTGATCGCCCGCTTCGGTGTCGGTTACGATTCGATCGATTGGCGGTATGCGCTGCAGAGCGGCATTGCCGTGACGGTAACGGCTGGAGCCAACGAGCAGTCGGTCGCCGATATGGCGTTGGCGCTGATGCTGAGCATCTCCAGGCGAATTCCTTATTTCGACCGTTCCGTCCGGGAAGGGGAATGGACGCCGCAAATATTGACCCATGAGATGTGGGCGAAAACCGTCGGCATTATGGGAACGGGAAGAATCGGTAAAGCCGTCGCCAAACGGGTCAGCGGTTTCGACGCCAACCTATTGGCTTATGACGCTTATCCCGACTACACATGGGCGCAGCAGGCCGGAGTTACATATGTAAGCAAGGAGCAGCTGTTGTCCGAATCCGATTACGTCACATTGCATCTGCCTCTTAATGAGGATACCAACCGTATCGTCGACGCCGGCTTTTTGCTGCAGATGAAGCCAACCGCCTTCCTGATCAATACGGCGAGAGGGCAGTTGGTCGACGAAACGGCTCTCTACGAAGCGCTTGTTCAGCGTTCCATCGGCGGGGCTGCCTTGGACGTCTACGCCAAAGAACCGCTGCCGCGCGATTATCCGTTTTACGAGCTGGACAACTGCGTGCTTACTCATCACGTATCGTCGCATACGCAAGAAGCGATGCGCCGCATGAGCCTGCTGTGCGCCGAAGAAATCGTGAGGATGAACCAAGGGTTGCCGCCGCAATATCCTATTCCGGAAAAATTGTAGGCAGCGTGCTATTTATTAAGGAAAGGAAGGATCGCAATGAAAGGATATCTGTACATTAACGGCAAGTGGGAGGAACCGGTCTCGGGCCGCTATTTTCCTTCCTATAACCCGGCCACCGGGGAACTTGTAGGCGAAGCCGCAAACGGCTCGGCCGAGGATGCCAAACGCGCGATTGCCGCCGCATCTCAGGCGTTTCCCGTCTGGTCGCAGATGACCGCGCTGGAGCGGGCCGATCTGATGATGGATTGCTACCACCGCATCAACGAGCAATTTGAGCAGTTGGCGGAAATTTTGACGATGGAGCAAGGCAAACCTCTGCAGGAGGCGAGAAACGAACTTGTTTACGCCAACAGCTTTTTCCGCTGGTTCGCCGAAGAAGCAAGGCGCATCTACGGCGATATGGTACCCGCAAACAGCAAGGATAAACGGCTGCTTGTGATCCGCCAGCCTGTCGGCGTTGTCGCCGCCATCTCGACCTGGAATTTCCCGCAAGCGATGGTAACCCGCAAAATCGCTCCGGCGCTGGCGGCCGGCTGTACCATTGTAGTTAAACCGGCTAAAAACACGCCGCTCAATTCGGTCGCGTTGTTCCAAATTTTCGATAAGGTCGGATTTCCGCCCGGCGTGCTGAATCTCATATCCACTGCGTCGTCCACCGATGTGGGAGAGGAGTTTCTTACGAATCCGGCTGTCCGCAAGATCACTTTTACCGGTTCGACGGATGTCGGCAAATATTTGATCAAACGTTCCTCCGAGCAGGTGAAAAAAGTATCGATGGAGCTTGGCGGTCATGCGCCGTTTATCGTCTTTGCCGATGCCGATCTGGAGGATGCGGTGAATGGCGTGATCGGCAGCAAATTCCGCAATGCCGGGCAGACATGCATCTGCGCCAACCGAGTGTATGTGGAACGATCGGTGAAGGAACGCTTCGAGCAGTTGTTTGTGGACAAAGTCAACCAACTGAAGCTGGGCAACGGGCTTGATCCGGAAACAACCATCGGTCCGCTGATCGATGAAGGTGCCGTGGCCAAATCGCAGGAGCATGTGGCCGACGCCGTGACCAAGGGCGCGAAGGTGCTGACCGGCGGCAAACGGGCGGAGCAGCCGGGACTTTTCTTCGAACCGACAATTATTAGCGACGTTAACGAAAATATGCTAATCTGCACAGAGGAGACGTTTGGTCCGGTCGCGCCGATCATGGTATTTGACACGGAGGAAGAAGTGATCGCGCGGGCCAACAACGTACCGTACGGCTTGGCATCTTATTTCTACACGAAAGATTTAAGCCGGGCGTTCCGCGTAGCCGAAAAGCTGGAATACGGCATCGTTGGCTTAAACGATCCGTTCCCGTCCGTAGCCCAGGCGCCGTTTGGCGGCGTGAAGGAATCGGGCATCGGCCGTGAAGGCGGCAGGGAAGGGCTTGACGATTTCCTGGAAACGAAATATATTTCCATGAAGCTGGATATATAATCCGGGGGGAAGCAAGAGATGGATGTAATGCAGCAGGCGCAAGTGCGGATCGGCATGATCGGTTATAAGTTTATGGGAAAAGCGCACAGCAATGCGTACCGGCAGGTTCCGTTTTTTTACGGCGGGTCTGCGGTGCCGGTGCTGCAGGCGATCTCCGGCAGGGATGCGGAGGAAGCCGGAGCGGCCGCCCGGCAGCTTGGCTGGGCGGAGGTTGAAACCGATTGGCGGCGGCTCATCGAGCGGGACGATATCGATGTGGTCGATATCGCTACCCCCAACCATATGCACGCGGAGATGGCGATTGCCGCCCTTGCGGCCGGCAAACATGTGTTATGCGAAAAACCGCTGGCGATGAGCCTGCAGGAAGCAAAGCGGATGCAAGAAGCCGCCGCACGCTCAGGCAAAGTGAACATGCTGATGCACAACTACCGTTTTGCCCCGGCGGTGCAGTTCGCCAAAAAGCTGATCGAGGAAGGCAAGCTGGGCCGGATCCGCCATATTCGCGCCGTTTATTTGAACCAGAGCATGATCGATCCGAACAGGCCATTCCGCTGGCGGCTCAGCAAACAGATGGCCGGATTCGGCGCGCTTGGCGACATCGGCAGCCATATTATCGATTTGGCGCGGTTTCTTGTCGGCGAATTTCAGGAAGTGTCGGGCCTGATGGAGACGTTTGTGAAACAGCGGCCTGAAGCGGATCGCAGCGGGCAGCCCGACTACAGCCGGATGATCCCGGTTGATGTCGATGACGCTGCCGCATTTTTGGCCAAATTTGAATGCGGCGCGTTTGGCGTCTTCGAAGCTACCCGGTATGCGGGAGGCAACAAAAACGGCAACCGTTTCGAAATCAACGGGGAGAAAGGTTCGGTCCGCTGGGATTTCGAGCGGATGAACGAACTGCAGGTGTATTTTACGGATGAAGACGAGGCGTTCCGCGGCTTTCGCACGGTCAACTGTACCGAGGCGGCGCACCCTTATGCATCCGCGTTTTGGCCGCCCGGACATGTGTTAGGTTATGAGCATACCTTCATCAATTTGATCCATGAGCTGGTTGAAGGTGTGGCACGCGGCACGCGGCCCCGGCCCGATTTTGCGGATGGCGTCAACAATCAAGCGGTCATGGAGGCGGTGGCCCAATCCGCCGAGCTTGGCCGGCGGGTGCGTATAGCCGAGCTGATGGGACCGTCAAGCGGCGAACATGCGATGTTTTCACACGGAAAGGAATGAACAGGTTTTGGATAGCCCAATCAAAGTTACCGTTTGGAACGAATTTGTGCACGAACGAACGATGGAAGACGTAAAAAAGCTGTATCCGGCGGGCATTCACGCCGTGCTGGCGGATTATTTGAACAAAGCCGGGATGGAAGCGGTTACGGCAACGCTGGATCAACCCGAGCACGGCTTGACGGACGAGGTGCTGGACCGCACGGAGGTGCTGATCTGGTGGGGGCATATGCACCATCATGAAGTGGACGACGAGATCGTGGAGAAAGTGCGCCGCAAGGTGCTTGCCGGAATGGGGCTGATTGTGCTGCACTCCGGGCACAATTCGAAAATATTCAAACGGCTGCTTGGTTCCGATTGCCGTCTGAAATGGCGCGAATCGGGGGATGCCGAGAGATTGTGGGTCGTCAAACCCGGCCATCCGATTGCCGCAGGCGTCGGCGATTACATCGATTTGGAGCACGAGGAAATGTACGGCGAAATATTCGACATTCCCGACCCGGATGAGCTCATTTTTGTCAGCTGGTTTTCGGGGGGCGAAGTGTTTCGCAGCGGCTGCACGTTCACCCGCGGCAAAGGGAAGATTCTCTACTTCAGGCCGGGTCATGAGACGTATCCGACGTATTACAACGAAAAAATAATAAGAGTGATTCAAAACGGGGTTAAGTGGGCTCGGCCTATAGAAATATCACCTATCGTATTCGGACATGTAGAGGCTGGCGGAGTCGGGCAAACGCATCCCAAATAGTTTTCTAAATATGAGGAGGGGTTGTTTTGAAAACGCTTAAAAAAGGATTGTTTCAAGCTTTTGCAGTATCCCAGGTGTTGGCGCTTGTGCTTGCCGGCTGCAGTTCCGGAGCTCCCGCGGCTTCCGGCACACCGTCCAAAGACGCCAAACCGGAAGCGCCGGCGGCGGCCAAACCGGCGGATGACGCCAAAAAACAGGTGAAGCTGACATGGCTAGTGCGCAGCGAACCTTCCGTCGAACCTTGGTACAACGCGATGGTGAAAGGTTTTGAAGCGAAAAATCCAAACATCAAGATCGAACTTCAGGTCATTCCTCAGGCTGAAATCGACCAAAGACTGACAACGATGATCGCCGGCAAAAACGTGCCCGACGTGTGGTCCCCGAACTGGGCTAACTCCGGTTACCCGACTTACAAAAATATGGACGCGCTGCTTGATTTAACCCCTTATATTACGAAGGATCGCGCGTTCTATAAAGGAATTCCCGACGAAGTGTTGAAAATCTACTCCAAGGATGGCAAATATTACGGCTTCCCGATGTCCAATACGTCGACGTTCCTCTTCTACAATAAGGATTTGTTCGACGAAGCGAAGCTGCCGTATCCGAGCCTTGATTGGAACGATAAGTCGTGGAACTGGAACGCCATGGTGGAGGCGGCGAAAAAGCTGACCAAAAATGTCGGCGATCCCAGCAAACAGGTGTTTGGCTTGTGGAACGCCCAGCCGGCCAACAAGACGGCATGGATGTTCGGCGGCGACTTCTTCCAGAAAGAAGCGTACGATACGGGAAATATGGGAGTGCCGCAAGCTTCCAAAAATCCGAAAAACATCGCAGCCATTCAAGCCAACGTCGACCTGATCAACAAAGATAAGGTATCGCCGAATCCTGCGCAATTAAGCGCCGCATCGCAGCTTGGCGATCCGTTTATGACCGGCCATGTCGCGATGGTGATCCAAGGCGGCTGGGGCTTCAGAACGTACAAGGACGCCAAGTTTAAATGGGCGGCCGCAGCGGTGCCGTTCTCGCCGGACGGCAGCAAGCAAATCCCGCTTTACGTCGACCCTTGGTGCATCAGCAAGACGTCGAAAAATCCGGATGAATCTTGGGAATTTATCAAATTCCTGACCGACCCGGCTGGAGGGGCCAAGGAATACGTCAAAGCCGCGATGTCTTATCCGGCCAACCTGGATTTAGCCGAAGATTGGTACAAAGCGACAACTTCCGTAGCGGCTATGTCCATGGATGAAATTAAGAAAGTATACGAGGGCTCCATTCCGTTTGGCCGTCCGTCCGATAACCACAAAATCGCCAAATTCTCTACGATCTTAACGACAAGCAACCAGACGATCGACGCTATTTTCAACGGTAAGGTTCCGGTGGAGGAAGGACTTAAAACGATTGACCAGAACTTAAGCAGCTTAAAATAAGCGGCAGGAGGGGCGGCAAAAAGCATAAGGCAACGCGATACGTTTGCGTCGGATACGGCCTGTGCTGTATCCGCACGCATTCGCGATAGGCGCTGTCGCATAAGCAGCTGTTTGCCGCCTTCCCATCATGCCCATAAGGAAAGACGAGGTGACTGCCCATTGCTGGCGGAACGGGTATCGAAACAAAACATGGCAGCAGCGGTTAGCAGCAAAGCCAAAGGAGAACGGCGCAGGGAGGAAAGAGCCTTCTGGTTGTTCATCTCTCCTTGGGTTGTCGGGTTTATTTGTTTTGTAGGGGGGCCGATGGTCGCTTCCTTGTTTATCAGCTTTACTTCGTATAATGTCATCGAAGCGCCGGAATGGCTCGGATTTAGCAATTATGCCGGCTTGTTTAACGATAATTTGTTTTTCCAATCGCTCAAAGTGACGGCGTTGTATGTCGTGATGGCGGTGCCTTTTACGATCATCGTCAGCTTGCTGCTGGCGGTGCTGCTGAACTTCAAAGTGAAGGGGCAGTCGTTTTTCCGCACGATTTATTACGCGCCTACGATTGTATCCGGGGTGTCGATCGCATTTTTGTGGTCATGGCTGCTCAACCCGGACTTCGGCGTGGTGAACTCGCTTATTTATCAGCTGATCGGCGTGAAAGGGCCGGGCTGGTTTACGAGCACCGCATGGGTTGTTCCTTCGTTTGTGCTGATGCGGTTTACCGCGCTGGGCAGTACGGTAGTGATTTTTTTGGCGAGCTTGCAATCGCTGCCCGACGAGCTGTACGAGGCCGCTGCAATCGACGGAGCAGGCCGGATGACCCGTTTTTTCAATATCACGATTCCGCTGATTTCGCCGGTCATTTTGTTTAACAGCATCGTCACGCTGATCCATTCGTTTCAAATTTTTACCGAGGCTTATGTCATCACGAAGGGCGGGCCGGAATGGGGCTCCTTTTTCTACATCTTGTACTTGTTTGACACGGCGTTTGCACAGTTTCGGATGGGTTATGCATCGGCTCAAGCGTGGATATTGTTTATCATTATCTTTGCGTTGACGATGTTGTCCTTATGGATTTCCCGCAAGGCGGTTCATTACGAATACGACAACAAACATTAGGAGGCGAGGCGAACTTGAACGGGAATACCGGCATTTCAAAAGGAAAAAAAATATACCGCATCGGCGAGCTGAGCCCGCTGGAGAAAGCGGTTGCCTATATATTGCTGATCGCTTTTGCGTGTTTGTTTGCGTTTCCGCTTATCTGGATGATTTCCACGTCGCTGAAGACGCTGGGAGACATCCACCAAATCCCGCAAACGTGGATTCCTTGGCAGCCGCAGTGGGGCAACTTCACCCAAGTGTTCCGCGATGCGCCATTTAACGTGTACATATGGAACACTTGCTGGTATACGCTTGTGACCGTGTTTATAACGGTGTTTGTTTCGTCGCTGGTGGCTTTTGCTTTTGCCAGGCTGCGGGCGAGAGGCAAAACCGGGTTGTTTGCGCTGGTGCTCAGCACAATGATGATTCCCCATGAAGTTGTGATGATCCCGCAATACTTGATTTTTAACAAATTAAACTGGCTTGACTCGTATTTCCCGCTGATCGTTCCGGCGATTGCCGGCAGCGCGTTTCTGATCTTTTTGCTGCGGCAGTTTTATATGGGCATCTCCCGCGAGTTGGACGAAGCGGTCAAAATCGATGGCGGCGGCTACTTTGTGCTGTATTTCCGGATCATTTTGCCATTGTCGATACCGGCGATGATTACGGCGGCGATCCTTGAATTTATGTACCGCTGGAAAGATCTGATGGGCCCGCTTATTTATTTGAACACCCGGAGCAACTATCCGCTGTCGCTGGGTCTGGCGAACTTTACCGCCGCTTACGGGCAAACGCCGTGGCATCTGCTGATGGCCGCATCTTTATTGGCGGTTATCCCGCCGCTGGTGCTGTTTTTCCTGCTGCAAAAATATTTTATCCGGGGTATCGTCATTTCCGGCTCCAAAGGATGAGGTTTGTAACTAGTGAAAGGGGAGAATTGTCATGCGCGAACGATTTGCCGTGCAGCTGTATACGTTAAGAAATGAAATTGAGGCTGATTTTCCGGGAGTGCTGAAGCAGCTTCAAACGATGGGCTGGGCCGGGGTGCAGATGCGGGTGCCGCAAGCGTACAAACCGGCGGAAGCGGCGCGAATCGCCAAGGAGCTGGGGATCGTAACGGCCGGCATGCATTTTCCGATCGACCGCTTGGAGCATGATGTGGATGGCGTCGCCGCGGAAGCCGAGCTTTTTGGCACAAAAGACATCATCTGCCCTTATCTGACCGAGGACTGGCGGAACGAAGAAGGGTACCGGAAGGTAAAGCGCATCTTGACCGAGGCGGCGGCCAAGCTGGGCCCGGCAGGTTACCGGATCAGCTACCACAACCACGATTTTGAATTTTACACCCAGGTTGACGGCGCAAGCGCGCTTGAATATATATTAGATCCCGCAGGCGGCAATCCGATTTTGGCGGAAATCGACGTATATTGGGTGAAAAAAGCGGGGGGAGACCCGCTGGCGTTTATCGATCGGTATGCCGGACGTATGCCGATCATTCATCTCAAAGATATGACCGCCGATGACAAGCGGACGTTTGCGGCGATCGGTACCGGTTCGATTGATTTCGCCCCGATTCTCTCGTGGTGCGTCAATTCCGGAGTGGAATGGCTGGTCGTCGAGCAGGATGTTTGCCCGGGCGATCCGATGGAAAGCGTCAAAATCAGCTTGGACAATCTGAACAAGCTGGCCGACCGGCTGGAAGCCGGAGCGGTGTGAGAGCGGGGAGACGGTTGACACCCATCCGCCGGCCAACATGAAAGATGAAATGCCGGTTCAGACGGCGTAACTGAACATGAAGTTGCGCAGCCAAAAGTTGCCAACAAGAAGGGGCGAGGGGTTTATGTATGAAGGAATCCAGCATGTCTCGCTTGCTGTAACCGATTTGGGCCAAGCGAAGGTGTTTTACGGCGGGGTATTAGGGTTTAAGGAAACGCCCAGGCCTGCGTTTCAGTCGAAGGGCGCCTGGTACGATATAGGAGGAACACAACTTCACCTGATTGAAAATAATGGGAGGACGCTGCGGGGAACGGATATCATTGACGATAAGGACGGGCATTTTGCCGTGCGTGTGACCCGTATGCGGGATGTGCTGGATATGCTGAACAAAGCGCTGGTGCCTTACGTCGACAGGCCGCAAAATTTAACGATGTGGCATCAGGTTTACGTGACGGACCCCGACGGCAATGTGATCGAATTTAATGCGGCAAGGGAGTAGTTCCCTACAATTGAAATAAACAAAAGGCGGTGCTGGAGCAATGAGAAAAGTGAAGGTCGGCTTGATCGGCTGCGGAGTGATCAGTGAAACGTATTTGAAGGTGTGCACGGAGTCTTTTGATGTCATCGACATCGTTGCGTGTGCGGATTTGGTTCCCGAGCTGGCCAGGCAGCGCGCGGAGCAGTTCGGCATCGCGAAAACGTGCAGTGTGGAGGACATGCTGGCCGATCCGGAGATCGAAATGATCTTGAATCTGACGGTGCCGAAAGCTCACGCCGAAATCAATATGAGGGCGCTTGAAGCGGGAAAACATGTGTTTACGGAGAAGCCGTTTGCGCTTGCGCAGGAGGATGCGGAGAAGGTGCTGGCGCTCGCCGAAGCCAAAGGGCTGCGTGTCGGCTGCGCCCCGGATACGTTTTTGGGGGGCGGCATTCAATCGTGCATCAAGCTGATTGACGACGGCTGGATCGGCACGCCGTTTGGCGGCAGCGGGCTGATTTTAACCGGCAACGCCGCGGACCGGACGCACCGCTCGCCGGAAAACTTCTTGTCGTTGGGCGGCGATCCGCTGTTTGACGTCGGCGTGTATTACATCACCGCGTTTGTTGCGATGCTGGGCCCGGTGCGCAAAGTGAGCGGTTCGGCCAGCCAGCTGCGCACGGAGCTGAAGCTGCTCAACCCGAAGTCGCCGCGTTACGGCGACACCGTGCCGGTGACCGCGCCGATGAATACATCGGCTGTGCTGGACTTTGCCTGCGGCGCAACCGCAACGCTGACCGCGGCCAAAGAAGGCTTCGGCTACACGCCGCGCATGGAAATATACGGAACGGACGGAATCCTGTACGTCCCCGATCCGAACGGCTTCGGCGGCCCGATCCAGGTGAAGCAGCGCAGCGGCGAGATCGTGCAATTCCCGCTGTCGCACGGCTTAACCGAGCAAAGCCGCGGCGTAGGGCTTGCCGACATGGCTTATGCGATACAGTCCGGCAGGCCGCATCGGGCCAGCGGCAGTCTGGCGACACATGTGCTGAACGTGATGTTTGGCATTTTTGAATCGTCGCAGACGGAGCGGCACGTGCCGGTTCAGTTTCAATGCGAGCGCCCGGCTCCGTTTCCGCTGGGACTCCGATTCCATCATCTCGACGAATAGGCCCAGTGTGCGGCTTTGCGCAGTATAGGCGCAGGAACTGTGCGCGCCCCGAACCGTTGCTGCATGGTGACTTTGCCGGCAAATACGCGGTTTTGTCCGCGACGATATTTCAGGAAAATACAAACACGCCTTTTCCCCGGCTGTGCCGGGAAATGAAGGCGTGTTTTTGTACGTACATTAGTTGTTTTTCACAACCGGTATCCAGATTTCGCTTCGATAGGCCGGCGAAGCCGCATCTTGATGTTCGTTCCACAGCATTTCCGGACCCACGTTCAGCTCGTAACCCGAGGAGGGGAACCATTCGGCATAAACCCGTCCCCACACATTTTGCAGCGTCTCGGGAAAAGGGCCGACCGCTTCGAATACAGCCCATGCCGATGCGGCCACTTCAAGCCGGGCCAGTCCGTCCGGAGCAACGTTTGTCGTAGCGACGCCGATGTAATGATCGAGCTCGCCTTGCTCTTCCATTCTGCCTTCGGAAAAGTTCGCCGACGCGCTGATGATCCCCGTCGGCTCCACATTGGAAAGCCGTTTTAATATGCCAATCGTCTGATCGTCCAAACGTTTGGCCATCGCGGCAATTTCCGGATTCACCCCGTTAAACACGATCGGCACTCTTTTCATCAAACCAACGATGCGAAACGCCGGTTTCTCCACAATCCGATAGTTCATTTCTACTCCTCCTTGAATTGTCAGCTGGAAAGACATCCGAGGATAAGCTTTAAATGATCGGCCGTGCTGCTTGGCCTCCGAAGGGGCGATGCCGTGCAAGCTTTGAAACGCTCTGGCAAACGAATCCGGCGAGCTGTAACCGTATTTCAAGGCGATATCGATCACTTTTGCCCCGCTTTGCTGCAGTTCAAATGCGGCCAACGTCAGCCGTCTGCGGCGAACGTATTCCGTCAAAGAGATCCCCGCCAAATACGAAAACATCCGCTTGAAGTGGTATTCGGAGCATAAGGCTAATTTCGCGGCTTGCTCGTAATCGATCTCTTCGGTCAAATGCCCTTCGATATAAGCGATCGCCCCGTTCATCATTTTTAGCAAATCCATCGTGCACCTCCCATATGTATACAATAGCAGGAGTAAAAAACGTTCACCCGACAATACGCATACCGCTTTTGCAGGGTTGTATTGCGTTTCAGTATACCATATCCGGCACAGCGCGACGTGCGCAGGCTCTTAAGCGGCAGCAGCAAGCTTGCAAAAAAAGTATAGCCAATTTGTACGTACAAATATATAATAAAAAGACGAAATACACGCCAAACGAAAGGTGTTGAGTGGTGTTGTTAGTACAATTGAAGGAGCAGGTGCTGCAAGCCAACCTGGAACTGCCGAAATACGGCCTTGTTACATTTACATGGGGCAACGTCAGCGGGATCGACAGGCAGTCGGGGCTTGTCGTCATTAAGCCAAGCGGCGTCCCGTATGAGGAGCTGCGGCTGGAAGACCTTGTTGTGCTCAATTTGGAAGGCGAAGTTGTGGAAGGAAATTTGAAGCCATCCTCCGACACGCCGACACATATTGCTTTGTACCGGGCATTTCCGCATATCGGCGGAATTGTACATACCCATTCGCCGTGGGCGACCAGCTGGGCGCAAGCGGGGACCGGCATTCCGGCGCTGGGCACAACACATGCCGATTATTTTTACGGCGAAATCCCGTGCACTCGTCCGATGACGTCCGGGGAAATCCGCGGCGCTTACGAGCTGGAAACCGGCAATGTCATTATCGAAACGTTCCGCAGCCAAGGAATCGACCCGCTGCAAATTCCCGGTGTGCTTGTACACAATCACGCTCCGTTTGCTTGGGGGAAAGACGCCCATCAGGCGGTGCATAATGCGGTTGTGTTAGAGGAAGTCGCTAAAATCGCCTTCCATACGCTGCAGCTTAAAGGAGCCTGCCCGCCGATGGAGCAGGAGCTGCTGGACCGGCATTTTTTACGGAAACACGGGGCAAATGCGTATTATGGACAAACAAAGGAGTTGAAACGAGATGGCGCATAAATACGCGATTGGCATCGATTACGGCACCGAATCGGGCCGCGCCGTGCTTGTCGATTTGACGAACGGAGCGGAGCTGGCCGAGCATGTCACCCCTTACCCGCACGGTGTGATCGATGAAGTTTTGCCGGGGTCCGGTATCAAGTTGGGGCATGACTGGGCGCTGCAGCATCCCGGAGATTATCTGGAAGTGCTGCGCAGGTCGGTTCCCGCTGTGCTGGAGGCGTCCGGCGTGTCTTCGCTTGATGTGATCGGGCTGGGTATCGATTTTACCGCTTGTACGATGCTGCCCGTTGATGCCGGAGGCCAGCCGCTTTGCCTCAGCGAAGCGCATAAGGACAACCCGCACAGCTGGGTGAAGTTGTGGAAGCATCATGCGGCGCAGGATGAAGCGAACCGGATCAACGAGCTCGCGGCGCACAGCAGCGAGCCGTTTCTGGCCAGATACGGCGGCAAGTTGTCATCGGAATGGATGTTGGCCAAAACTTGGCAAATTTTGAACGAAGCTCCGGACATTTATGAACAGACCGATTTATTTATGGAAGCGACCGACTGGGTCATTTACCGGATGACCGGAAATTTCGCGCGCAACAGCTGTACGGCGGGATATAAGGCCAACTGGCATAAACAGGACGGGTATCCGGACAAAAGTTTTTTCCGCGCGCTGGACCCGAGGCTGGAGCATATTACGGAAACGAAGCTGCGCGGCAGCGTTGTTCCGCTGGGCACTAAAGCCGGGGGTTTGCGCGAAGATATGGCGGCCATGATGGGGCTTGAGGCCGGTACCGCCGTGGCGGTCGGCAATGTTGACGCCCATGCGGCCGTGGCGGGGGTCGGCGTCGTCACGCCGGGCAAGCTGGTGATGGCGATGGGCACCTCGATCTGCCACATGCTGCTCGGTACGGAGGAGAAACGCGTCGAAGGCATGTGCGGCGTCGTGGAAGACGGCATTATTCCCGGTTATCTGGGGTATGAAGCGGGGCAGTCGGCGGTCGGCGACATTTTTGCCTGGTATGTGGATGAAGCGGTGCCCGCATATGTGAAGGAAGCAGCCGAAAAAGCCGGAATCGGCGTTCATGAATGGCTGGAGCGCCAGGCTTCGCAATATAAGCCGGGCCAGACGGGACTGCTGGCGCTCGATTGGTGGAACGGCAACCGGTCGGTGCTCGTTGACACGGACCTCACGGGATTGCTGGTCGGCTGCACCTTGCTGACGAAGCCGGAAGAAATATACCGCGCCTTGCTGGAAGCGACAGCTTTTGGCACGCGCAAAATCATCGACGCTTTCCATGAAAACGGCGTGGAAGTCAACGAGCTGTACGCGTGCGGCGGACTGCCGCAAAAAAACCGGCTGCTGATGCAAATTTATGCCGATGTGACGAACCGCGAAATCAAAATCGCCGCGTCCAAACAAACTCCTGCGCTGGGGGCAGCGATGTTTGGCGCCGTTGCCGCTGGTGCTGGGGCAGGAGGTTACGACAGCATCGTGGAAGCCGCAGCCAGCATGGCGCGGGTGAAAGAAGAGACGTTTAAGCCGATACCGGAGCATGTTGCGGTGTATGAGAAGTTGTATCGGGAGTACACGCAGCTGCACGACTATTTCGGGCGGGGCGGCAACGATGTGATGAAACGGCTGAAAGCGATCAAAGAGCAAGCGTAACATTGCCACGTGCGCAAGTTCCGAATGAGCGCCGCATGCGATGCGTGGAGTTCGACCGTCGTCAGGCAATGCTGGGACTCGCGGTCGGAGGAGACCCCGCGCAGTATGTTGCAGAGCACGTTTTCTTAAGGAAGCCCGGTTACAGGCCGGAATTTTCAATTGTTGTACTTATTGCCTTACATTCGTTCCTAATCGTGGAGGTTAATTAATGATGTTAACTATTAAGCCTTACCAATTCTGGTTTGTCACCGGAAGCCAGCATTTATACGGTCCGGAAGCGCTGCAGGAGGTGGAAGCGCATTCCCGGGCGATGACGGAAGCGCTGAACAACAGCGGGACGCTGCCATTTGCGATTGAGTGCAAACCTGTGCTGACGACGCCGGATGCCATTCACCGGCTGTGTATGGAAGCGAATGCGGCCGAGCTTTGCGCGGGGATTATATGCTGGATGCATACGTTTTCTCCGGCCAAGATGTGGATCGCCGGACTTGCCGAGCTGCGCAAGCCGCTGCTGCATCTGCATACCCAATACAACCGGGATATCCCGTGGGACAGCATCGACATGGATTTTATGAATTTAAATCAGGCGGCGCACGGCGATCGCGAGTTCGGTTTTATCGGGGCGCGTATGGGCGTGGCCCGCAAGGTGATTGCCGGATACTGGGGAGACCGCGCGGTGCAGGAGTGCATGGCGGGCTGGATGAGCACGGCGGCGGCGCATACGGAGAGCAGGCAGCTGAAGGTGGCCCGTTTTGGCGATAATATGCGTCAAGTTGCGGTAACGGAAGGCGACAAGGTGGAAGCGCAGATCAAGTTCGGCTGGTCGGTCAACGGTTACGGCATCGGCGATTTGGCGGCCCGCATGAACGAGTTTCAGGACAGCGACGTGCATAGGCTGTTCGGCGAATACAGCGAGCTTTACGATATCACGGCGGAAGCGAAAACGTCCGGCCCGCTGCAAGATGCCATCTTGGTGCAGGCACGCATTGAGCTGGCGCTGCAATCGTTTCTGAAGGAAGGCGGGTTTGGCGCTTTTACGACGACATTTGAGGACCTGCACGGCTTAAAGCAGCTGCCGGGACTTGCCGTGCAGCGGCTGATGGCGCAGGGTTACGGCTTCGGCGGGGAAGGCGATTGGAAGACGGCGGCGCTTGTCCGTACAATGAAGCTGATAGCCGCAGGGGAAGGCACTTCATTTATGGAAGATTACACGTACCATATGGAAAACGGAAGCGAACTTATTCTCGGTGCCCATATGTTGGAAATATGCCCGACGATTGCCGCAGACCGTCCGCGGATCGAGGTGCACCCGCTTTCGATCGGCGGCAAGGAAGATCCGGCCCGGCTCATTTTCAACGGTCGCAGCGGCCAGGCTGTGAATGCTTCGCTAGTCAACATGAACGGCCGTTTCCGCTTGATTATCAACGAAGTGGAGGCCGTTGCCCCGCAGCGCGACATGCCCAAGCTGCCGGTTGCGCGGGTGCTGTGGAAACCGCAGCCGTCGCTTGGCGAATCGGCGGAAGCATGGATTTATGCGGGAGGCGCGCATCATACCGTATTTTCTTACGTGGTGACCACAGAACAACTGCTTGATTGGGCGGAGATGGCTGGCATCGAATGTGTGGTCATCGACCGGGAAACGCGGTTAACCCGTTTCCGCAACGAGCTCCGCTGGAATGAGCTGTATTGGAAGCTGCATTCGTAATTGGTTATGTTTAAAGCGGGATAACACGCAAGTCATTAATAACTGTGAAAACGTGCGGGATGATTCACGAATGTCCCGCGTTTTTGCAGTTTTTTTTGCATTGTTCATATTCAGTTCATGCAACGGCATACAGGCGCTTGTATACTTAAGAGTGGAAAGATTGCCGTGTGCGCGCTGCGTGACGAAGCGGCGGAACACAATGAACACCATGGAATGAGGAACGGATATGGCGAAAATACTTGTTGTCGACGACGATCCATTTATTCGGCAGTTGATCAAGCTGGCGCTGCGCGGGGAAAACGTGCAGCTGCTCGATAGCGTGAACGGAGCGGAAGCGCTGCGGCTGCTGGAGCGCGCGAAAGTGGACATGGTCATATTGGACGTCATGATGCCGGAGATGGACGGCTGGGATACATGCAAGGAGCTGCGCAGGCTGTACCCGGAACTGCCTGTGTTAATGGTCACCGCCAAAGGCGAAACGGCGCATAAGGTCAAAGGGTTTCAGCTTGGCATCGACGATTACATCGTCAAACCGTTTGACCCGCTGGAGCTGAATCTCAGGGTGAAGGCGCTGCTCAAGCGGTACAAAGTCAACAGCTCGCAAATATTGCAGGTGGGTAATGTGCAGCTCAATCGGACGAGCTTTGAAGTGCTGCATAACGGCGCACGGCACCAGCTTCCGCTGAAGGAGTTTGAGCTGCTGTTTATGCTTGCTTGTTATCCGAACCAGGTGTTTACAAGATACCAGCTGGTCAGTCAAATATGGGGGCTGGATTACAAAGGGGAAGAACGTACGGTGGATGTGCATATCAAACGCCTGCGGGAGCGCTTTGCGGAGGACACGTGCCGATTTGCCATCGTGACCATCCGTGGGCTCGGCTACAAGCTGGAGCTGGCGCAATGATCCGCTCGTTATATTTACGCGTCGTATTGACGTTTTTGGCGGCGGTTGTGCTTGGGGTCGTCATCGCTTTTTTCGTTTCGGGTTATTTGTTTCGCGATTCCTTCGCTACCCAACTGCAGCGGAACTTGCTTGAATCGGCCAAAGATTTTGCGGCAACCGTTGAGCAAACGCAAGACGTCCGTTCGGCGGATTTGCAGAACCTGCACTGGATCAACAACTATTACCTCACTTTATACGATCCGGCCAAAAACAAGATCACCTACGGCACCCGGCAAAATCAGCCGGACATCGAAAACAGTGTGATCGATCAGGTGCTCGGCGGCCGTATCGTCACGCAAGAAGGCGATCCGCGCGAACAGTTTGTGGGATACCCCTTTTCGCTGAAAGGCGGCTCGTATGCGTTATTTGTACAGGTCGTCGACCGCAGGGAAATGGATAATTTCCGGACGATTGCGCTGACGATTTTAACGATTACTTTGCTGATGGGCAGCGTCTTTGTGATCATTGCGGCCAGGTATTTGGTTAAACCGCTGAAATCGATGACCAAAGCGACCCGGCGCATATCCAAAGGCGATTTTAATATCTCGTTTGGCTCGATGCAGCGTTCGGACGAGGTCGGTGAGCTGGCCCGCAGCTTCAGCCAAATGGCCGGTGAGCTGAAGCAGATGGAACAGATGCGTCAGGATTTCGTCTCCAGCGTGTCTCATGAAATCCAATCGCCGCTGACGTCCATTGCCGGTTTTTCCAAATTGATGAGGGTTCAGGATATGGAGAAGGAAGAACGCGATCAGTGCCTGGAAATCATTCAGAAGGAAGCGGAACGTCTGTCCCGTTTAAGCGACAATTTATTGAAGCTGGCGTCTCTTGATTCCGAGCATCATCCGTTTGTTCCGAAATCGTACCGGCTGGATGAGCAGCTGCGGCGGATTATCGTTTCGATCGAACCGATCTGGTCGGCCAAAGAGCTGAAGCTTCAGCTGACGCTGCCGCCGGCGATGGTCACCGCCGATGAAGACCAGCTGAGCCAGGTATGGATTAATTTGCTGCACAATGCAATTAAATTTACCCCGCTGCACGGCGTGATTCAAGTCAAAGCGGAGCTGCTGACGGACAGCGTGCAGGTCACTGTGCGGGATTCCGGACTCGGTATTGCCGAGAGCGATTTGCCGCATATTTTTGAACGATTTTATAAAACGGACCGTTCCAGAGAACGCGAAGCCGGAGGCAGCGGGCTGGGGCTTGCCATCGTGCACAAAATCGTGGAGCTGCACAGCGGCTCCATCGAAGTGCGCAGCACGATCGGCCAGGGCACGGCATTTCGCGTGGCGCTGCCCGCGCCTGCCGTAAGGAAGCAGCCTCCCGCCGCCGCAGAGCAACCTAAAATTAAAGAAAATACGAGAATTTCCGCTTCATTGTGATCGTTGTCCTATCATATCGGGTTTTCCTTCAGCCAGCCCTTCAGGTGCTGGTTTTTTTGCCGTTGCGGCAGGGCTCCGGGAAATTTTGAAATTATTCATACTAAGTTCATACGGTCATCTTATTCTGGTCATGGGTTGTTCAAAACAACGAAAGGATCCTTAAGGGAGTGGACCAATGAATCATTTAACCCGGTTTTCCATGAAAAATATGGCCGCATTATTTATTATGATGATTTTGCTGTTCGGCAGCGGCATGTATGCGGCTAATAAGCTCAAGGTCGAAAATATGCCTAACGTTTCGTTCCCGGTCGTCGTTGTCAGCACGTCGTATACGGGTTCCCCGCAGGACGTGATGGACCAGATCACCGATCCGTTGGAGAAAAAGCTGGCCAATATCGAAGATTTGGATTCGATGACCTCGTCCTCAAGCGACAACAGCTCCAGAGTGATTCTGCAATTTAAGCAGGGCACCGACACCGACAAAAAAAAGCAGGACATCGAAAGCCTGCTGCAAGAGGTGAGTTTGCCATCGGGAGCGGGAACGCCCAAAGCTTCCACTTTCGGAGCTTCGTCGATGCCTTCGTTATATTTGGTGGCGTCCGCCGAAAACGGCATGAGCCAGACGGAGTTGGACAAGCGTTATGACGACACGATTAAGCCGGCGCTGGAATCGTTGAAGGGCATCGACCATGTGGACTCCATCGGTGTCCGCGATACAAGCCTTGACATCAAGCTGAAAGCGGAGGCTTTGCAGCAATACGGTTTTACCCCGAGCCAGGTAACGGCGGGCATCAAAGCGGCCTTAACGAAGAGCCCGATCGGCAGTGTGGAGATCAGCGGCAACGACAAGATGGCCCGAGTGACCGGCGATCTGCAGAGCGTATACGACCTGGAGCAGCTGGAGCTGACGACGGCCAAAGGCGACATTGTGCAGCTCGGGCAGTTGGCACAGGTGGAGGCGATTACGGAATCGAAATTTAGCGCGCGTCTCACCGGGAAACCGGCGATTTCGATGATCTTGTTTAAGACAAGCAGCGCCAATGCGGTCGATTTTTCCGACGATGTGGAGAAGTTGAAGGTACAGTGGAAAAAAACGCTGCCGGGCGCTTCGTTTATTACGACATACGACAGTGCGGATGAAATCAGGGAATCGATTCAAGGCATGCTGCGCGAAGGCGTCGTCGGGGCGGTTCTGGCTTCGCTGATGATTCTTGTTTTTTTAAGAAACGTGAGGATGACGCTGATCGTGCTGGTTTCGATTCCGCTGTCGATCCTCATTACGCTGCTGCTGATGTGGCAGCTCGGCTTGACGCTTAACACGATGACGTTAGGCGGGATGTTTATCGCCGTCGGGCGGGTCGTGGACGACTCGATTGTCGTTATTGAAAATATTTACACCTCGCTGGAGAAAGCGCATGAAAAAAACGAATCGGTCATTTTGCTGGCGACCAAGCAGGTGGCTATGGCGATTACTTCTTCCACGCTGGCAACGGTAGGGGTGTTTGCCCCGATTGGCATGGTCAGCGGCATGGTAGGCGGATTTTTCCGGCCGTTTGCGATTACGCTGGCCTGTGCGCTGCTGTCGTCGCTGCTTGTCGCGCTCACCGTCATTCCGATGCTGTCGAAGCTGCTTGTGCTGAGAAGCCGCGCCAAATCCGGCAAACCGCACGATCATGAAACTCAGGGGAAATGGATGGGCTTCTATGAATCGGCGCTGCGCTGGTCGCTGAACCACCGGCTGATCTCACTGCTGCTTGCTGCAGCTTTATTCGTCGGGACGCTGATCGCGACGGTTCCCAATTTGGCGCTTTCGTTTCTTCCGAGCGGCAAATCGTCAAGAACGATGTATTTCGTATTAAAGCTGCCGTACGAAACCGGCTTCGAAGCGACTGAGGCCAAAACGAAAGAGCTGGAGCAGCTGCTGATGGCGGAGAAGGACAGCATGGGCCAATCATTGTTCACCTATGTGGAAGGACTGGCGGGTTATAACGGCAATGGCGATAACCGTTATGCGTATGCGGCGCAAATTTATGCGGAAGCCAACGAGCAAGTCGATCCGGATAAAGTCAAGGAACAGGCCAAGCAGTTCATCTTATCCGAGCTGCCCAAAGGTTCCGAGGTGGAGCCTAAAAGCATCGGCGGTGGACCGGGCGTATCAACGACCGACTTCAGCTACCGGCTGATGGGCGACGATCAAACGACGCTGGAGCAGGCGGCGCTGATCATAAAAGCCAAGCTGCAGGAATTTCCCGAGTTGAGCGAAATCGAGGACAGCTTAAGCGATGGAAAAACCGAGGTGCAAATTACCGTCGATCAGAAAAAAGCCCGCGCTTACGGTTTAACGGCCACAGCGGTGAAGGAAACGGCGGGAGTTTGGATTCAAAAGCAAAATTTAGGCGATCTGAAGCTGGACGGACTTACGTATACGACCACGGTTTCGATGGACAAATCGGACAAAGATACGCTTGACAAACTTGGCAACATTCCGTTGTCCGCCGCTTCGGGAACAACCGTCTATTTGAAAGAAGTCGCTTCGGTCAAGCTGGTGGACGGTCCGGTCTCCTTAAGCCGGACCGATCAAAAGCAGCAGGTCAGCGTAACGGCCAAAATCAACGCCGACAATAAAAACGGCGTCAGCGCCCGCGTTGTTGCGGCGCTCCGCGGTCTGGAGCTTCCCGATGGAGTCACAACCGAGGTCAAGGGTGTATCCGCTGACATTAACGAAAGTTTTTCGCAGCTGTTTATGGCGATGGGCGTGGCGATTTTTATGATCTATCTCGTGATGGTGCTGGCGTTTGGCAATGCAGGGGCGCCGTTTGCCATTCTGTTTTCGCTGCCGCTGGCTGCCATCGGCGGTTTGGTCGGCCTGATTGTGACCAAAGAAGCGCTAAACGTCACTTCGATGATCGGTTTTATGATGCTGATCGGCATCGTTGTAACCAACGCGATCGTGCTGATCGACCGCGCCCAGCAGCTGCGCGAAGAAGGCTACGTGGTCCGGGAGGCACTGCTGGAAGCGGGCAAAATCCGGATGCGTCCGATTATCATGACAGCAGGCGCAACCATTATGGCGCTGTTCCCGCTGGCGCTTGGCTTATCAGGCGAAGGGGCGCTGATCGGCAAAGGCCTTGGGGTCGTTGTGATTGGGGGACTGATTACCTCTACGATATTAACGCTTTTTGTCGTACCTGTCGTTTATGAGCTGATTGAAGATTTTAAAGCTTGGGTGTACCGATTGTTCCACCGCAGCGGCGATGACCGCAATGTGAAACCGCACGCTGGGCTGGACGTTTAGCGGGACACTTGATTAACGGCTGAAGAGCCGGAGCGGCGCGTTTTTGGATGAGTGAAGCATGCAAAGGAGGCAAATGGAATGAGTACGTGGAACCACAAAAGAACAAAACGGAGATGGCGTCCGGTCAAAACGCTGGTGCTGCTCGCTGCGGTCGTCGCCCTGGCGGCGGGCTGTTCGCCCTCCGGCGGACCGGGCGGCATGGCGCAAGCCGAACTGAAGGCAAGAGCGGTCAAGACGGAACCGGTCGCGCGCCAGCGGATCGGCGATCCAACCGAACAGGTGGCGGATATATCTGCGGGAACGGCGCTGGATATCGTTTCGAAGGCCGGCGGAGAAATCGTCGAGGTGTTCAAAAAAAGAGGGGATTACGTAGAAAAAGGCGATGTCTTATTCCGGCTGGACAGCCGGGATGCGGAATCGGCGCGGCAAAAAAACGAGCTGTCGCTGCGCAGCTCGCGCGAAGCGCTGCAAAAAGCGAAAGATGACCAAGCGAACAACCGCAAAGATTTGGCCGATGCCGTCACCAAAGCGGAGGTCGCGCTGAAAAACGCGCAGCAGGACTACAACAAGCTGCGCAACGATTACGACGCCGGCCAAGCAAACGACCATCAGCTGGATCAAGCGCAGCAGCAGGTGGATACGGCGCAGATGAATGTGGAG
This sequence comes from Paenibacillus thalictri, assembly GCF_004307995.1. Taxonomy (GTDB): domain Bacteria; phylum Bacillota; class Bacilli; order Paenibacillales; family NBRC-103111; genus Paenibacillus_AF; species Paenibacillus_AF thalictri. The sequence continues at coordinate 274,123 of NZ_SIRE01000011.1, forward strand.
TCGGCCAAAAACAAGCTGGCGGCCAACGATAACAACAACACGATTGCGACCAATGAAACGCAGGTGGGTTCGGCGGAACTGGCCTTGAGCGATTCTGTCCGCACCTTGGACAATTACAGCGTCAAAGCGCCGGCGGGCGGCATTTTGACGGATTTTACTCCCGAAGCGGGACAGACGATCGCAACTGGAGCCAAGCTTGGTCAGGTGCTGCAGATCGATCCGATCAAAATCAAAACCGAGCTGAGCGAATCCAATTACAGGCTGGTGCAAGGCAAAACGGAGCTGGTGTACTACAACCCCGATACGCCCGACGTCAAAAAGACGGCCAAGATCAACTATTTGGCAACGGTCATGAGCGCGCAGACCAAAACGTATTCGCTGGAGCTGGAGGTGGCGAATCCCGAACATCAGATCAGGCCGGGCACTCGTGTGATGGTTCAATTGACTACGGAGACGGAACAGCAGGTTGTGGCGATTCCGACATTAAGTGTCATTCGCGAGGAAGCGGATACGTTTGTGTATGTGTTGCAGGACGGACAATACCGGAAACGCAAAGTCAAGCTGGGCAGAATCAACAAGTCGTATCAAGAGGTGCTGGACGGTCTGAAGGAAGGAGACCAGCTTGTCGTGACAGGGCAGCATCAGCTCCAAGACGGGCAGAAAGCGGAAGCGGCTGTAGGTGCCGCTCCGGCAACGGCGGATAAAGCTGCTTCCGCCCCCGCGGATAACCCGGGTCAGAACGCGGAATCCAAAGCGGGCGCGAAGGCCCCAAGCAAATAAGCAATCGGGAAGGAGAGCTTAAGATGATCAACAAGTGGAATAAAACGCTGCTTGCTGTGCTGATTGGCGCGGCGCTGTTCGTCGAAGGGGGCTTTGGCTTTGGCGTCACTGCTCTGGCCGCCGGCGGCGAGCAACCGCAAACAGCCGATACCGCTGCTGCCGCAGGGCAGGCAAGCTACAGCTTGACTCCGCTCATTCAGGCGGCAGTGCAGAGCGCTTCCGTGGAAGCAGCCCCGTCCGGGAGACGCATCGCGGTTACGGTGCGCATGTACAACAGCGGGACAGAGCGGCTTCGCGTGCCGGATTTTGAGCTGCGGGCGCAGACGGCGGACGGTCTTGAATATAAGCTGGATGCAAGTTCCGGCAACAAAAAAGCGTTGAAACCGCAAGAAATTGCGGAAATGGTGTTTATGAGCGTGGTGGACAGCACATCGCCGCTGGAGCTGGCGGGTTTGTCTTTTGTCCATGTCGACGAATACGTGTACCCGAAACAAGAAACGCAGCTAGTGAGTCTGCCGCTTGGTTCCGATGTGTGGTATGGAGGCGCCGGCAGTACGGATCGGCTGCCAACACGGGTTTGGGGGCAGACGTTTGCCATACCCGGACTGAATTCCCGGCTGGTGTACACGCCTGCGGGATTTTCAAGGCAAACTACCGAAAAGGGACCGGCCGTCGTTGTTACCGTCCTGGCGGAAAACAAAGGAACGGGACGCGAAGCGGTCCCGGATTTCCGGATCGACGCGGCGTCGGATCAGAAGAAGTATGCGGGCGTCCGCACCGAGCAGGGCAATGTGCAGCTTGAAGCCGGGGAGAAGGCGTATATTCATTATGCAGTTCAGTTGGAGGCTAACGCGCAGGTAGATCGGCTGATCGTGATGACGACGGAAACGTTTGCCGCAGACGGCCAAACGACGGCGATCGATACCGGCAAAATCGTCATCGCCGTGCCGGATGGGGGATTGGCTGAACCAACGCTGGATACCGGTTATTCCATCGGTACGCCGATCCGTATCGATCCGTTGTCCAAGGCGATCGACCACACCGAAATATCGCTGGTGGAGCTGCATATCCAGCAAAATCCGGGCGACAGCTACAAGACGGGTTTCGCCAAATTCCGTTTGACCAATACAAGTGATAAGTCGGTTCCGACTCCGTCATTTGAAGCAGAGCTTGTCTCCGCAGGCGGAGCGGCTTATTCCGGGATGCGGCAAACCAGCGTGCCGGATACATTAAACCCGGGGCTGGGGAGCGTCATTAGCTATGCTTACCATATTCCGCTGTCGGAATCAAGCGGCGGGTTTGTGCTCAAGCTGCTGGACGGCAAGACGGCCTCGCCGTACAACCTGACGATCGCCGCGCTGCAAGTCCCTGTGCAGCAGGAAGTGGATAACGGCACGACGCTGCATCTGTACCCGTTTGATATGACGCTGGAGGACTGGTCGGTAGGCACCAATTATGTGGCCACCAATACGACCTATTCGTATAAAATGAAAGTGACGCTGGATTTGAAGCAAGCCGACAACGTGGTGGTCGACAGCAATTTCTCCAAGCTGCATTTCGAAGTTGTCGATAAGCTGGGGCGGGTATTGGGCACGGGCGACAGCGCTTTTACCGGCACTCAGAAGCTGGTAAGCGGTTCGCAGACGCTGGCTACCAGCAACATTCAAAGCGAGCAGATCGAGTTTCCGGTCATTTTAAATTTATATGAACAATTCGATACGGCAAGCGGTGCGGCCAAACGTTTCTTAAAGACGCTGCAATAGCTGCAACAGCCAAAAACGTCCAAACGTCCATCCGCCATCCGTATTTCGCAATCCGCAAGAAACGATCATCGACGGTTGTGATACAATAGAAGAAAAAACAACCGTACAAGGAGACCCTGCCGATGATTACTTTGAGTCAACCGCCTGTAGTGAAAGCGGACATGCTGATCCGCAAACCGGCTGCAGAAGTGTTTGAAGCTTTTGTCAACCCTGAAGTGACAACGAAGTTCTGGTTTACCAACAGCAGCGGCAGACTCGAAGCGGGAAAACGCGTCCGCTGGGCATGGGAAATGTATGGCGTCGGTACCGACGTCGAGGTCAAAGAGATCGCGGAAAATGAGCGGATCGTGATCGAATGGTCAACGCCGGTCAATACGGTGGAGTGGACGTTTACGCCGCGCGGCGAGCATGAAACAATGGTCAGCATCACCAACTTGGGGTTCGCGGGAAGCGGCGACGAAATCGTAGATGCGGCCTTGGACTCTACGGGAGGGTTTACGATGGTGCTGTGCGCGGCAAAAGCTTATCTTGAGCACAATATCATGCTGAACGTCGTGGCGGATAAAGCGCCGGATGCTCATGTGAACAGCCAGTAACCGCGATTGCGCCCCAGGCGCAGTCGTAAGCGACTGGATGCCACTTAAGTTACGGCCCCCAAAACGGCAGCTCCCCTACAAGGTGCTTGCCGTTTCTGCATTGCAACTCAAAAGTAAGCCGCTAAAGCGCACAAAAGAACCCGGTCATTCAGGGGCCGCAGAAAAAGCAGCGGAGTGAGCGAAATCATGCTGGAGAAACGCCGGCGATCGCAAGCATGATTTGCTCATGCAGCATTCACCTTTTCAGCGGCCTCCCATTCAGCCGGGTTGCGGTTTTTTCTCCATAGTGCGGCTGTTTCTCAGCTGCCACCGGATGCCGATGCCGTGGAATATTTCCGCACATTAAAATTTGCCTCCAGCAAATACCAGTTTTGCGGAAACGGATAACCGAGCACCCAGTAACTGAGGCCGCGCAAATCATACTCTTTGACCAGATCAAACTTCGCTTGAGCGCTTCTGGCATCCTCGAACCAGACCTCATGTCTCCGTCCCTGATTGTCGGTGTACCGGAAAAATGGCGACGCCGCCGTTTCGTTGTATTGAATTTGCACCTGATGCTCCACGGCCCGGCGAATCGCCTCTTGCATATCAAACGTTTCGGCTTCCTGACCTTGCACGTGTGGCAGCAGCCAATCGCGCGCATATACCTGAAAGCCCATTAAAATCTTATCGCGGGGAATGACCGTCACGGCGTAATCAAGCACTTTTCTGATCTGATCGATCGGGGATATCGCTTGCGGCGGCCCTTTGCGGTAACCCCATTCATAAGTCATCAGTACGACAAAATCAAGAATTCGGCCGTGTGCCTCATAATCGTGAGCTTCGTACAGCAGACCGGTTTGCTCCGAGCTTGTTTTTGGAGCCAGATCGGAAGAAACGAAATATCCTTCCGGATGCAAGCGGTCGACGGCGCGCTGCAGAAATTCGTTGTAATGGACGCGATCTTCCGGCGAGACATTTTCAAAGTCGATATTCAGGCCCCTGTACCCTTTTTCTTTCATGATGCCAAGGATGTTCGAAAGCAGCTTTTCCTGAAGTTCCACACTGGACAAAATCGTATGCGCCAGCCCGGTCCCGGCTTCGGTTGCCGAGAAATTCGTAATCGCCATCATCGGCAGCACATTGCTGGCCAAAGCTACGCGAATGAGCGCGCTGTCGTCGACACCTTCCAACGTGCCGTCCGCTTTCATCCGGTAGGCGAACGGGCTGACATACGTTAAGTGGGATGCGACATCACGTACGTCTTGCGCGCCTTTTTGCCCGAATTCCGTCGTAAACGCGTTTACGTCGATCGTGCGTTTTGGCTGTTCGGGCATGCGCAGCATTTGTCCGGGATAAATGGCGCTGGCGTTCATTATGCCGTTGGCCTGCATAATAGCCTGCGCCGTTGTGCCATACCGCTCGGCAAGACTCCACAGCGTATCTCCGCTGCGGACGGTGTGGACGACTACCGGAATCGTAAGCTGCTGTCCCGGATAAACGGCTCCGGGATTCGTAAGCCGATTGGCCTGCATGATGGCCAGCGCGGTCGTGCCGAAATTGGCGGCAATCGTGAAAATATTGTCTCCGGGCTGAACGGTGTATGTATAGTAGGATGTCGGAATAATGACGGCTTGACCGATGAGAAGCTGGTTCGGGTTCTCCAAACCGTTAGCGGCTACAATCTGCTGGGTGCTGACGCCGTATTGCTGCGAGAGCTGCCACAACGTATCTCCGCCCTGCACTACATGAATCTGCACAGCCACAACCCCGCTTTCTTCGTAAAGTGTATATCTAACTTTATTCCGCCGATGTTGCGAAAATGCGCTTGGAGTCAAATTCGCTGCGGACCCCGCTGAATTTCTCTCCACTCGCTGCCGGCCGGTCCGGAGCAGAAAATTACCGATTTCGGGGTCGCCCATGCAGCGTTCACTTTTACAGTGGCCTCGGATGGGGCGTACCGCTTTTTTTAGAAGCTGAACGGTCCGCAGAGCTGCATTCCGCGAAAAAAAATTTTTTCAATCGCAACTTTTTCCAAAACCGTCACGTCAAGTAGTTAGATTCGATGATCATATCGATGACAATAAGGAGGAAGATTCGTTTGAAGATGCTAAAAAAGGCGGGTACAGTAGCCCTTGCTTCAGCCATTTTATTAACCGGCGCCCCTCAGGTATGGGCAGATGAAGTCGCAGCGACCAGCGCGAGCGCTTCCGTTAGCGCCTCCGTATTACCCGGCAAAGGCAGCGAAAATGTCGCGGATGCGAAAATTTCCAAGGACCAGGCGCTTGAGCTGGCAAAAAAATACGTATATATCCCCGAAGGGTATGTGCTGAATTCGATCAATTTGAACTCATACGGTTATCCATACGGCCAAAGTTCGTTAAGCTGGAGTTTGAACTTTAGCAAAAAAGTGAAAGAGCAATTTTACGGCAACATCAGTATGACCATTAACGCCAATAACGGCAGATTGACCAGTTATTATATCAATGAAAACGATCCTGAATTTAAGCCGACCTATCCGCCAAAAACGGATTTTAAAGGGGCAAAACAGATTGCGGCGGCTTGGCTTGACAAGATGAACCCGCAGGAACAAAACCAGCTGCAATATAACGACCGCAACGAGAAATCGTTCCGTACACCGCTTGACGGCAATTATCAATACAGCATCCGGTATGACCGCACTGTAGACGGCGTGTTGTATCCGCAAAACGGCGTCAGCATTAACGTCAACGGAGCCGGTCAAATTATTTCCTACAATTATAATTGGGACGATTCCGCGACATTTGAGAAAAATGTCAAGCCGATGACGTTGGAGCAGGCTGCTCAAGCATTCCGCGATAAAGTGAAGGTGTCGCTAAACTATGAAATTCCGTACCAAGCGAAAGGCGACAAAAAGCCGATCGTATCGTACAGAATGGACTCGTTTATGCTGGATGCCGCAACCGGCGAACCGTGGAATCCCGGCGGCGTTCCCGCACAAGGATCGGACAATACGCAGCCGTTGACCGACAAGCCGCTTGCGGCTAAACCTGAGGCAACGCTCAATTTGACTAAAGAAGAAGCGATCGCGAAAGTAACTTCCACATTCAAGCTGCCGGACAATGCGAAGCTGCAGGATGCGTCCTACAATGAATACACGAATCCGGATACCGGCGAGACGTCTTCCAGCTGGAATTTGAGCTGGGTGAAAACTGCGGGCGGCAGCGCGGCCGATTTAAAAATGCCTTCTTATAACGCATGGGCGACGGTGGACAGCAAAACCGGAGAAGTGAAAAATTTCTACATGAACCCTCCGTACATGCCGCAATCGGAAATGAAAGACGTTGAAGCTAAGGTGTCGCAGGATGAAGCGAAAGCCCAAGCGGTTGAGCTGATCAAAAATCTGCTGCCTGCTTATACGGATCAGCTTGTGCTGGACGTAACCGCTGAAAAAGATATTCAGCCCGCACAGTTGAAAAAAATGAAGAACTGGGATATTAGCTTCAATCGGGTGATCGACGGCGTCAATGCCAGCTCGGAGTCGGTTCATGTCAGCATCGACCGGGAGACCGGTGAAATTGCTAACTACTCCAATTCGATCAGCACGTTCAAGTATCCGCAGCAAAAACCGCAGATTATTTCGCTGGACAAAGCGAAGGAACTGCTGTTCTCGCAGTACGATATTCAATTGAATTATGAGCAGGATATGTCGAATAACCCGATGTATTCGGAAAAATACAAGCTGATGGTCGCAGCCGGAGAAATTCGTCCTGGAGAAGAGCCTAACGCAAGCGAAGAAAAGAAACCGGCCAAGCTGATCTATTCGTTAGTTAATAAAAATGTTCTGCAGCCGGCTGTGCTTGATGCGGAAACCGGAACTTGGAAAAACGCCTCCACCGGCGAAACCGTCATTTTGGAACAAGTGAAAGCCGACGATATCGAAGGCCACTGGGCGCAAACCGAGCTGCAGCTGATGTTGGATTATCAGGCGCTTGACGTGAAGGATGGAAAGGTAAATCCGAACGAGTCGATCACACGCGGCGAGATGATCAAAATGCTCGTCATTGCGATGAACGGCGGCAACGTTGGCATTCAGTACGGCGCAGAGCGGGCAGGTTCGTTTGCTGATGTGAGCTCGTCGTCCAAGTATTTTGCTTATGTGGAAAATGCGGTTGATCGCGGCTTGTTATCGCCGGGTTCCGATTTCAGACCCGAAGCCAAAATGAACCGCGAGGAAATGGCGGAGCTGATCGTCAAAGCGTTGGGGCTGAAAGGGCTGACGAAATACGACAGTGTGTTCAACGGCAATATTGCCGATAAAGCGAAGCTGAAAAATCTCGGAGAAGCGGCGATTGTCGTTGGTCTCGACATTATGTCGCTGACAAACGGCAGCTTTAATCCCGAGCAGGAAGTAACCAAAGCGCAAGCGGCTACGGCGTTTTTCCGTTACTTGCAAAAACGCGCGGAGATTCAGGACCGTCAATACCGTCCGTATTATTAAACGTCACATAATAAATTAAGCTGGAATAACCGTCCGGGTATGAATCCCCAATTGATAGATACAACGATCAATGGGGATTCAGCCCGGACGGTTTTTTTATCAAGTGCTACTTGGTAACGAATTACGGATTTTCTGCGTTGGTGAAATCTCTGAACATTTCTCCGGCGTACAGATCTGTAACGTTCATGCCTTCATAATAAGGCGCATAATAGTGAATCATCAGCCACGGAGCCATATGCATGCTGGACAAGCGGATTTCCACTTCAAAGCTTGTCACATTCGGAAAAGCAATTGCCGTAAACAGTTCGGACAACTCATCCGTTTTGTTCCCAGTAATTGTAACTACGCCCGTATCAAACATCGACTGCTTTACAGCGAGCGCTGCAGACGTATTCCAGACGATAACGCGGTAAGTTTGGTTGGTGGTTGTACGGTTTTCTATATTTACCGAAACCCGAAAATTCGTTTCTACATTGTGAGAAACAGGACCTGAAGAATAAACATATACCGACATGTAATTCCCTCCTTTCCTGACTTGTACTTTATTAAATGCGCTGAGTGGACGGGGTGACAGGGACGAGTGTCAGGCGGCAAACATGGAAATCGGGATCATTTCCAAGCCGGCAATGGGGTCTGACATTCGCCGCCTCGGAGCGCAGATGAGCTGAAACGGCGGATTGCCCGGATGACCGGGGGAGTCGGCGTCCGGACCTGATGCCGAATCATATGCTTCGAACGCTTTCATCTCCGCAAATAGCGGATTTGAAGGCGTTTTTGCATTTACGGGGCTTGATGTGTAAAGCAGTGCCGACTGCAGGTAAATCATGTATAATGAGTGCAAAGGACAATAGCCAACAGGAGACTAGCCATGTACCAACGGGACTATATTCTTCGCATGATCGAGCAAATTACGTATGTTGTGGCAACAAAGGTGTTTCAGCTGAAACAGATGAAAAAATACGAAGATGCGCTGGCGGCCATGGGAGAGCTGTTTACCAGACTGTCGCTGCCGAGCAGCAATGCCATCCGCAATATGTCCGCCCGGCAAATCGCCGATATGATGAGTGTCAGCGGCATTTTGCCCGTAGAAAAAGTCAAAGCGGCGGCGGAGCTGATCGAAGAAGAGGGATCAATCCGCGAGCTGATGGAAGAGCCGGAAACCGCTGCAGCGGCATATGCCAAGGCGCTGCAGCTACATCTGTTGGCATATGCCGAAGACGATGAGGACAAAGGGGCGGAGCGGATCGACAGATTGCTGGATAAGCTGACCTACCGCAACTTGCCTTATGAAAGCGGGTTGCCGATAGTCCGTTATTACGAACGGACGGGACAATTCAGCCGGGCGGAGGATGTATTGTTTTTGACATGGAATGAGTATCCTTCAGAGGAGCTTTTGGCGGGAGGGCTTAACATGTACGAAAGACTGCTGCTCAAACCGGATTCGGAGCTTGAGGCAGGGGGACTGCCGAGAGGCGAAGTGCTGGATGGACGGACCCAACTGCAGCAGTTGGCGAATGAGTGGGATCAAGCAAAGTAGGCTGGTATTGTTTAATGGTGATGGCATACATAAGCAGAAGGGATGGCGGCGTCGGTGTCAGAGATCGCTTCGTTGCGATCAGGCTAACTGGGCGAAAGCGTCAGGGATACCGGACGATTCGCGGAATGGGGATAACATATGAAAAGAGTCGATGTGACGTATTCTTTAATTTACGATGAGCAGCAGCAGCGCATTCTGATGGTGTACAACAAAGATTCGGGGTTCTGGTCTTTGCCTGGCGGAGCTGTCGAGCAAGGCGAAACGCTGGAGCAGGCCGCCGTCCGCGAAGCGTATGAAGAGACGGGGCTGACGGTACGGCTTGAGCATGTGGTTGCGGTAAGGGAAGCATTTTTGAACAATGGTCAAGATCATGTGTTATTTATCGTGTTTCGCGCGCAGATTACCGGGGGCACGGTTCACATTCAATATCCGGATGAAATTTCCGAGGTCACATGGAAACCTGTCGATGAGGCGATGCAGTTGATGACTTATTACGGCGAAGATTTATTGGCGATGTTGAAAGCAGCGTGTCCTTACAGATTTGAAAGCGCGAGATAACTCGCGTGAGCCGCATTTTATCTTTTAATTGCCGCATATATTGCGGCGTTATTTTTTTAGGATCAGGTACGTGCGGTCATACCGTTTGACTTGGATGTATAGTAAATTTTCGGTGTGGAAACACTTTCCATGAGAGCATACTATGATTCGGAAAAGGAACCTTTATGATGAGTGATGCAGCTGAAATAAGCAAACCGAAACGGCGGAAACTGCTGTTAAGCGCCGGTATAAGCTGGATGTTTGATGCGATGGATGTAGGGATGATTTCCTTTATTGCCGCGGCGCTGGCCGTGGAGTGGAGTTTGGGCGCGCAGCAGATCGGGCTGCTGACGGCGATCAATTCGGTCGGCATGGCCGTTGGCGCCGCTGCGGCCGGTTCGCTTGCCGACCGTTACGGGCGGAGGTCCGTGCTGCTGTGGACGCTGCTTATATTTTCGATCGCAAGCGGCTTATCGGCGCTGGCAGCGACCTTTTTTGTCTTATGCGTGCTGCGCTTCATTGCAGGCTTCGGGCTTGGCGGCGAACTTCCGGTTGCGTCCACGCTGGTATCCGAATCGGTTCCGGTGCAGGAACGGGGGAGGACCGTTGTCCTGCTGGAAAGCTTTTGGGCCGGCGGCTGGATTTTATCGGCGTTAATCTCGTTTTTTATCATTCCGCATTACGGCTGGAGAACGGCTTTTGTGATCGGGGCGGCGCCGGCGCTTTTTGCCTTATGGCTCAGACGAACGATTCAGGACTCGCCGCGGTTTACGAAGCAGGCTGAGTTCAAGATGACCTTCGGGCAGCGGGTCGCTTCGGTATGGTCCCCCGAATACCGCAGGTCTACAGTGACGTTGTGGATTTTATGGTTTACCGTCGTGTTTTCTTATTACGGCATGTTTTTGTGGCTCCCGTCGGTTATGGTGCTGAAGGGCTTCAGCCTTGTGAAAAGTTTCCAATACGTGCTGATCATGACACTGGCTCAGCTTCCCGGTTATTTCACCGCCGCTTATTTTATCGAAAAATTCGGCCGGAAGTTCGTCCTTATTGTCTATTTGCTGCTCACCGCCGTCAGTGCGATCTGGTTTGGCAATGCCGGGGGAGAAGCTTCGCTGATTGCTGCGGGCATTTGCCTTTCCTTTTTTAATCTGGGAGCGTGGGGAGGCATGTACGCGTATACGCCGGAGCTGTACCCGACTGCGATCCGCTCCACGGGCGTTGGCTTGGCCGCCTCTTTTGGGAGGGTTGGCGGCGTAATCGGTCCGTATCTCGTAGGTTATCTGGTTGCGCAAAAGATAGCGATCAGCGGGATTTTCGTCATTTTTTTCGTGGCGATTGTGATTGGAGCGCTGGCCGTAATGTTTCTCGGCAAGGAAACCAAAGGTGTCGATCCGGATCGCGAAGCGGAGCGGAAGTTGTCCGTTCGTGGCGGCGAGCTGGCGTAATGTTAGTGGTTGGCCGGATGTAAAAAAAGCCTGGATCTGCAGGGTTGTGCCCTGCGAATTCAGGCTTTTTACTATTTGGGAAATTAGGCAACCTGCAGATTGCCGGATTTTATCGTGGTTACGCGGTTTTTCGGTTGTTTTTTCTGACCAATTCGTAAACAAGCGGCAGCAGAGCCGCGGTACATATCGCGAGCACATATAGGCATAATTCATAGCTAAATGCGTAATTGTACGCATTGGCTTGTTTAAGGCCGGAGAACATTACATTGTTGATTTCGGGGCTGCCTGCCGGTAAGCCGCAGCCGGACGGAACCGCCGTTGGGTCGGCCGAATGCGCATATTGGTCGTAGCAGCTTTGAAAGCTCGCGACCACTGCGGCGTTTTGCTCTGCAGGCAGCTTCAGCCCTGACAATTGCATTTGCAGCTGCGGCGCGAGCTGAACGCTAACCGTATTCGCATGCTGCCCCAGCGTGTTCAGGAACAAGATGCCGATCAACGCAATGCCGATGGCGAAGGCAACTTGTATGCCGGTCGTGACGAGCCCCGATGCCGAGCCGATATCGCTGCTGCGGACTTTGGACAAGATGGCGTTTGTTAACGGCGCGGCAATCGCTCCTTGGGCGAGACCCAATAAAGCTAATGCGGGAATCCATTCGTACCCTTGAACGGTAATTCCGGTCCAGTGTACCGACAACGCGAGCAGCAGATATCCTGCGCAAGTCATCGCTGCGGCCCATGTCATGACATGCGGCCCGAATCTGGCGATTAGTTTGGCCGAATACAGCGATGCAAGGAAATACCCGATACCCATAGGCAAGATGAACAGCCCCGCCTTCAGCGCCGTAAACCCTAACCCGATTTGCAGAAAATAGGCCGATACGAGAAAATAAGCCGATTGCGAGCAAAGCAGCAGCAGTATGACCAGCATGCCAAACGTAAAGCTTTTTTGTTTGAACAACTCCACGTTGATAAAAGGCGAACCGCCTGCACGTGCAACGCGGCGCTCATGCCAGACGAAAGCCGCCAATACCGGCACGGAGAGAATAAGGCAAAAAACGATGCTGAGCGGCCAGCCTTCCTTTGGGCCTTGCACAAGCGGATAAATCAGCATCAGCAGTCCCGCGGCCGCACCTGCGGCGCCGATCCAATCGAGCTTGGCGTGCGATTCGTTTTTGGATTCGTTAATAGATGGAAGCATGCAGAGGATCAGCAAACCGACCGGCACGCTGAAAAAAAACACCGTTCTCCAATCAAGCTCAAAAGGGTTCCAGCGCAGCAGCAGACCGCCGATAAGCTGGCCGCTGGAAGCGGCGATTCCTTGCGCAGCGCCGTATAGGCCAAATATGGCTGCGCGCTGCTCGGGGGCGTAATTCGCTTGGATCAGCGAAAGAATTTGCGGTGCCATCAGCGCGGCGGATAAACCTTGAGCGATGCGAAAGACGATCAGCCACGAAACTCCCGGGGCAATGGCGCACAGGAACGAAGAGACTGTAAACCCGGCGACTCCGATCAGCAGCATCCGCTTGCGGCCAAACCGGTCTCCGAACCTTCCGCCGATAATGAGGGCGATCGCGTATGCAAGCGTATAACTGGCAATAACGAACTGCACTTCCGAGAAACCGGCGTGAAGACCGCGTTGGATGGAAGGCGTGGCGACGTTGACAATAAAAATGTTGGCGACCGACAGAAACACGGTGAGCAGCATCACAACAAGCAGCAGCTTCGGTTTGGACCGTGTCTGAGCTTCGGTAACTGAATGTGCTGAGGGTGCCGAGGAATTTGTTACGGACATCATGCATTCTCCTTTGAAATGTGATAGAATGTGAATGAGCCAGAAAAGAGACAGTTCTGTCTCATCTGTTATTTACGAATGATACAGACAGATCTGTCTCGTGTCAACCATCATTTTCTTTTTTCACAGGAGTGATCCGTCTTGGATAAAAAAGAATCGGCAAAAGAACGGATTTTGCATATCGCTTCGGACCTGTTTTACCGGGAAGGCATCCGTGCTGTCGGTATCGACCGGATCATCGCCGAATCGGGGGTGGCCAAAGCGAGCTTTTACCGTAATTTTGCGACTAAGGACGATTTGGTCGTCGCGTTCCTGGAACAGCGGCACCAGCGTACCCTGGGCAGGATTGCCGAAGCGCGCAGCAAGTTTCCGGACGACCCCGCTGCCCAACTCTATGAACTGTTCCGGATGTTTGAGGTAAGAATGACGGAGCCGAATTTTCGCGGCTGTCCTTTTATGAATACGACGGTTGAATTTCCAGATAAGGACCACCCCGGACATCATAAATCAAGGGAATGCCGACTGGAGACATGGCGTCAGGTGGAGCAAATCGCCCGCGAGGCCGGAGCTACGGAGCCGGCGGAACTGGCGACGCAGCTGGAAATCCTGTACAGCGGCGCGGTTATGACGGTTTGCTTGTATGGGCCGGAGCATAGCGGCGATTTTCTGAAGACTGTAAAGCTGCTGATGAAGCAATATATTCCCGCTTGTTCGCTGCAAGAAGAAACGGTGTGAGCCGCGATTGGAGTTATTACGATGAAAAAATTCAAAAAATTTTATATTGAAATTACGAGCGTCTGCAATCTTGCCTGCTCCTTTTGTCCGCAGACGAAACGGCAGGCCAATTTTATCAAAATCGATGATTTTAAGAAAACGTTGGACCAGATCAAACCTCATGCCGAATATATTTATTTTCATGTCAAAGGCGAACCGATGATGCATCCAAAAATCGACGAGCTGCTTGACATCAGCCATGAGAAAGGTTTCAAAGTGACTCTGACGTCCAACGGTACGTTAGTCAATAAAGTCAGGGATAAAATCTTGATGAAGCCGGCGCTGCGGCAAATTAATTTTTCGCTGCACAGCTTTGACGGCCACGAAGGTTCGACCGATAAGGAAGGGTATTTGGAAAGCATTCTCTCTTTTGTACGCGAAGCGCTTGCCAAAACGGACATGCTGATCTCCCTCAGGTTGTGGAATTTGACTCAGGACAACACGGTGAATGTGCAAAGAAACCGCAACAGCGAAATATTGCAAACTCTCGAAAAGGAGTTTCAGCTGGACTACAACATTGAGGATAAATTCGAGCGCGGCACAGGATTGAAACTCGCTGATCGTGTATATTTGAACCAGGATCACGAATTCGAATGGCCGGATTTGAAGGCCGAAGAAGACGATGGCAAAGGTTTCTGCCACGCGCTGCGAAATCAGGCCGGCGTGCTGGTAGACGGCACCGTCATCCCTTGCTGTCTGGACGGCGAAGGCGTCATTAATCTGGGAAATATTCACCGCACGCATTTTTCCGAGATTATCGAAGGGGAGAGAGCGACTAACTTATACGACGGTTTCTCGCGAAGGGAAGCGGTTGAGGAATTGTGCCGCAAGTGCGGGTACCGTAAACGGTTTGGCACTTGATGGGCTGCGGCTTCTTCCGCCAAGTGTAAATTCGGCCCCAAAGCAGGACCTTCTTTGTTCCCCGATACGGTGATCTTAGAAGGTCTTTGCTTTTGCTTCAGATGCCTGTTTCCGTGTAAGTTCAGTTAAAGTTGCGCTAGCCCGTTCCGTTTTGAAATGATTTGTTTTGCCGCTTAGCGGCTTTTTTGAGTTCTCAGCGATTGCGAATTAACACTTGCGAATCAACGTGTGCACATCAACACGTGCAAATTCCGAATGCGCACTTTGGTGTCGATAGCGGTGGTTTCAACCTTTCGCTGCTCTTTTGAACTTCGGGTAGTCTGGTCGATCGCAGTGAAACAAGCCTTCGGCCGTGCGGTTTTTAGCCCGCGGGTTCGGTCTTGGGTTTCCTAGTGTTCGCATGTGACGTCAGCACCCCGCTGCTGAGGAAAACAAGCAGCGATCCGGCGAGGCAGATCCCCGTAAACATACACACGGCAGCATAACTGCTGAACGCGGCATAAAGCATGCCGGACACCCAAGCTCCAATCGTAGTTGCCGTATTCATTGTGGAGGTAGCCAGACTGGAAATGGTGCCGCGGATCGTCGGATTGAGATTGTTGAGCAGTCCCACCATCAGCGGGAATAAAATACCCATGATCGCAAAAATAAAAAAGTAAGCTCCTTTAACGACGATCACCGACGATACGTAAGGCAAGGCGATATAAGCCGCGATGACGACCAGCATGCCCGCTGCCATTGTTTTAAACTGACTGAGCGCTTTGATCACGTAAGAGCTGCACAAGCTGCCGAGCAGATTGCCCCTCCCTAGAAAAATGATCACATACCCCGTTTCATCAACCGATAGCTGAAAGCGGTCTGCCATCCATTTGCCGAGAAATGCAAAAGCTGCGCTGCTGCCCAGATGAACAAAAAAGTAAGCGAGAAATGTGCCTCTCGCTTGACCGCTTGTCAGCAGAGGAACGTATCTGCCAAGGATCGATGGTTTTGCGTTTTGGTGATGTTGCGGTTTTATGACAGGCAGATTGAAAAAAGCAATCACAGCCAGCAGCAGCGAAAAGCCGCCGATGGTCCAGAATGGCAGAGACCAATTGCCCGCTGCCAGAAAGCTGCCGATCGGCACCCCGAGCGCTTGGGAGACGGCAAGTCCCGCGTAAGCGACGCCAAGCGCTTTGCCGATTTTGGCAGGAGGGAAAAGCGCCGGGATGGACGCCCAGACTTGCGGCGCGGTAAAAGCCGCGCTCACTCCCGCGAGCAAGCGGAACAAGCACATCGTCCAAAAATCGACAGCGAAGCCGCATAAATACGTCGAGACGGCAAAACAAACAAGGCCGGACAGCAGCACTTTTCTGCGGTCCCATCCGTCGGACAACGGCCCGGCAATCAACGCAAACACCGCCGAACCCAAGGTGTACGCTCCCATCATCCATCCCGCCATCTCTGTAGGCACTCCGAACTCGCTTTGCAGCGTCGGAATCAGCGGAGAGATCAGAAACGTATCCGTTCCAATAACAAACATGATGAGAAAAAACAACACGATCCATTTACCCACTTGTTTCACCTTTTCTTTTTTTAGTGTCATGAAAAACTTGGAAATCTTCGCTAATCGGCGTTGGCCGATCTGAGAGGAGCTTCGATCAGAATTTTTTCTATTGATCTTGAGGTTCATTGTAGAGCATAATAGTGACAAGAGTTGTCGTAAATTAAAAAATAATTGGAGTTCAACAAGATGTCTAAATCGAAGCGTTTGCTGGAACTGATGATGACGGTGAATCGAAAGCGGAAATTTACCGTCAAGGAGCTGGCCCAGGAGTTTGGCGTATCTAGTAGAACGATGCTGAGGGATCTGCAGGAATTAAGCGGCATGGGCGTGCCGCTGTATTCGGAGGTGGGGCCACACGGCGGATATCAGGTGCTGAATGAACGCATTTTGCCGCCTATCGCTTTTTCGGAAGTAGAGGCTTCGGCTATGTTTTTTGCGGTTTATGCGCTGCGCCATTATTCTTCGTTGCCCTTTGAAGCGGAATCCGCTTCCGCCTTGGACAAATTTTATTTGCACATGTCCGGCGACGTGCGCGATCGGATCGATCAGATGAAAAACCGGGTCGATTTTGTCACGCCGACCCGCCAACAGGCGTCTCCTCATCTATCCGTGTTGCTGGAAGCGGCTGTGAATCAAAAGGTACTGCTCATCGAATATGGACAGCAGGCGGGTGAAACCTGCCGCAGCATTCAGCCGATCGGCATTTATGCCCATAACGGCTTATGGTTCTGTCCGGCGTACTGCTTTTTGCGCCAAGATTTCCGCGTATTCCGCTGCGATCGGATTCGCTCGGCGGTATACGACGACAGCGGGACGGAGCCGCTGGATTTGCGGCATGTGCATCTTGGCAATAAAGAAGCGTTTTTCCATACAGTGAAGGAATCTGTCAGTTTATATGCGAAGCTCAGCAAACAAGGCGTGCACATGTGCGAGGCGGTATTATGGCTTAAGGCTTATCTACATACGCGGGAAGATGGCACCGGATGGCTGGAAGGACCGATCCCGAAGGCGGATATCGCTTTTTACGGACGGTTTTTTATCGGGCTTGGCCATGAAGCGACAGTTAGGCAGCCTCCGGAGTTGATCGGCGATATTAAGCGTCTGCTTGCGGACATGATGTCCAAATACGATTAGCCGCGGCGCAAGATCAAGGGTACTAGATGAATATAGTACTGTTCAACCGGGCGAAATCATCTACAATGATTTATAAAAGGATGATTTTTCTAAAAGAGTTGGTGATTGTAACGTGGATTGGAATCAGCGTCTGTCCATCTTGAGGGATTACGAATCAGCTTGCTACAGCGTCTGCTTCTTTCTGCTGCAATGCGAAACGATGGCCAGTGAAGCGGCCCAAAACGCTTTGATCCGGCTGGCGCAAAACGATGCGTTTTTCCAGGCGGATTCGCTGTCCAGACAGCAAGTGCTCCGCTCGGAATCGATGAAATGTTCCATTTATACGAAGCGGCAGCGCTGCTAGGCTCGGCGTTATTATAAGAGGTTGTTTATATGAAGAAACATAACGATGCTATCCGTTTTTTGGAGACAGATGCATGTTTGGCATGTTAAAAGACTTGCAATATGGGATGGGCCGAAAGCATTGGGAGACTGCGAGGTTTGTAAAACCTCAACGTCTCCTTTTTTGTTTACCAGTATTTTCTATTCCTGTTATAATGAAAGGGTGATGTTATGGAAGTATTCATCCGTAAATCGGATGAGGCTACACTTGCCGTTAAGCTGAAATATTTTATAAAAGCTGATCTTGAACGAATTCGATCCATAACGGGTAGTAAATGGAACCCGGAGCAGGCTTTTTGGACAGTTCCGTACACATTGAAGCATATGGAGAAATTATTGAGTCAATTTAACGATCGCGTTATTCATATTGACGGGCATCTGCAAGAGGCGTGTTATCTCTTAAATAGACAGGTTGCGGATGAGTCTCAAGCGGTTGCAGCAGTTTGGCCCGAATGGGATGCCGTTCAAAAGCAAGAGCTGAAGAATCAATTAATGCTCCGGGGTTACAGTTCGAAGACAATTAAAGCTTACTGTAGCCAGGTAGAACGTTTTTTTAGCTACTGCAAAGATAACCATGAGGATGGAAGCGCTCCGTCGATTCAGAGCTATTCCCTTTCATTATTGAACCGAAATTGCTCTCATGATTATACCAATCAAGCTATCAGTGCAATTCGGTTTTATTGCAGCAAGATCCTTCGCCAAGAGGAACAGTCTATGTTAGGCTGAAGAAAGAAATCAACCTGCCGCATGTGTTATCTCCAAAATGAAGTCATGTGTATTTTAAAAGCCGTTCAAAATCTGAAACATCGCGCCATTCTATATCTAGTCTATTCTTCCGGGTTACGTGTAGGAGAAGTGGTTCGATTGCACTTGCAGGATCTGGACCCTGAGCGGAAAACACTACTCATTCGTCAAGGAAAAGGCAGGAAGGATCGTCTGACATTTTTATCCGAAGCCGCTTTTCGGATTGTCAAAGCCTATTGTCGGCATGAAAAGCCGGAGATTTGGCTTTTTTTCGGACAAACGAAGGGACGTCATTTATCTGAGCGGTCCGTTCAAAAAATATTTGAGCATGCCTTGAAGTTATCGGGAGTAGCGAAGAAAGTTAGCGTGTATGCGCTGCGGCATTCTTTTGCAACTCATTTATTGGAACAAGGCTATATACAGGAACTGCTAGGCTATCAGAGCAGTCGTACGACTGAACGATACACTCATGTGAGCGTAAAGGATGTGCGCCGCATTCAGAGTCCGCTTGGTCGGATGAAAGAGAGATCGGGTGAGTAGGAGATTCGGGGGTACTTTGAAAAAAAGTACAGCAATTCGTTAAAATGCGGGATATTTGCGAAGTGCGTAAATCCCCATGTACGGCAACGAATTTGCGAAGTGCGTAAATAAGACGTTAGCTGAAATCAACTAAACCATTAAATAAAAAAAATGATGAAAGCCCATTCGTTCATTGGTATAATATGTTAAGGGAAATGCAAACCTAGTGAACAAGAAACGGGGTTTAACCTTTGGGTGAATATAAAGAGAGAGTAAAAAAATTATGGTTAGACAAAGATAATACATATTTTATTCACTACTCGTGTCAAAACTTAAGTGATGATAATGAAGGTTACTCTCCACGTATTACTTCCATCGCTGTCTTGCATTTACAAAGTAAGCAAATGTATAGTTTTTCTATGCATTTGGTTGCCGAAGAACTCAACATAGATAGAGAAAGCATATTTGAACATTACGATATAATAGAAGAAAAGATGCTTGAGAATTTTTTCGCATTTGCAGCTGAACGAGGAAATGCTGCAAACTGGATACATTGGAATATGACGAATATAAATTTTGGTTTTGAAACATTAGAACACCGTTACAAAGTTCTATCCCAAAAGACAGCTTATCATATTAACGAAAACAATCGTCATAATATATCAAAAATTATAAGAAAAATCTATGGGGACAATTACGCAAAAGATCCTAAAATGTTAAACCTAATGGAATTAAACGGGGGTAGAGATAGGAACTTTCTGACAGGTGAAGAAGAAGTTCGAGCATATAAAGCAAAGGAATTTGTTAAACTACATAATTCAACAATGTGCAAAGTATACTTTTTTAGTAATGTGTTTGGTAAGATGTACAATAATAAACTGCGAACTGAGAATAACCAACTAAAATATAAAATAAATGAATTGTATCAATCTCCGGTAATTCAAATATTGGGTGTAATAGGTATTATTGGTACGCTTGTTTCGTTGATACCATTCTTACTGACTTTACTTAAATAAATAAATTCTAATTTAGTTTAGACTTCCTTAATTGTAGACATAACTTAAGGAAGTTTTTTATTTGGGTTGATTCGAAGAAGTCGTTGACATCAGCTAACACCGTATTCACGCGGCGGGCCTAGCGGCCCTTGGTCTGCAGAGGCATTTCGAAGAAGTGGTTTCTGCAGACAACCCTGCACTGGCTAAGTCCGTCGGACCCGGGGCTAACGCCCTTAAGCCAGTGAGGGTTCGTGAATACAAGAACGTTAGATGAAAGCCCCAAAACTAAAACTTTAAAAACATTTCTTAGTTAGGAGCAGAGCAGTGGATAATAGTCGTTTCTATGAAGCTATTAAGAAAATTACGATAGAATATAAGCATGAAACTATTTCAAACAAGACCAATGAATTTTTTATAAGGCATGAATTACCTAAAGAATTAGTGCAATTTTTTGAAACACATTCATATGATCGTACAATAAAATTTAGACATAACAGTTTTTATCGAATTAATGACATACCCGAAGAAAATAGTGATTTTCCAAATGAAAAGTGCATTCAAAATAACTTGCTTATTATCGGATATGGACTTAACGGGGATTATATTGTATTAAACCTAAACACACAAACTATAGGATATATATTTCATGACGATTTATATGAGAACGAAGAAATAGACATTAAAGATATATACATAAATATGGATTGTAGTCTAGGAGATTTTTTTTATAATTCCATAAATACTGAAGATTTTCCCGTTGATGGATTTCAAGCAGAAAAATATATTAATAAGGACTAATTTTGAGAGCAATTTCAATGAAGTCGGGGCCATCATCTAACATCGTATTCACGCTGCAGCTCCTGACGGAGCTTTGGAGACTGTCGATTAATCTTGCCTGTTAGGGCATCCTTTCTCTATTCTGGGCTCTATTGAGTATGGTTTACAGGTTTTCAAGGTAGGGAGGTAGAAATATTTCACCCTTTTTGGCCTTATGCTTGCTG
>NZ_SIRE01000012.1 GCF_004307995.1 Paenibacillus thalictri
AACATAAACGCGCCCTCGTCTTAACCGCAAGAAAACTAGTGCGTCTGGTCGATGCGCTGCTACGCAACGACCAACTTTATACGCCGAAAAGGAAGGTGATGACTGCGAAGGATTGACGCCTCCTTTGCCAAAGTCCCGCGTGGAATTACCAGTAAAAAAACTGGAAGATACTTCGGTTTTCGACTGGGTTTAGCTTGGTGTTGCCATTTTTCCTGATTCCCACCTCAACCGTGGTAAAACAATTTCCAATTTTCACAGATCAGGACTTGACATATTACCGCTGGACTTTTTGATCTATGAAATTGATTTACGAGCCCATTATAGGCACAGGGGGAAGCGCTATCATACGCCCTATTTTTGATTTGATTAACCGATTCTGTGTTTTCGCACCCGCTGAAAGCGAAAAGCTTTCGCTTACCGGACCCGGATTAACCGCTTCTGATTTTATATTCCTTTTTTGCAATCCGCCATCTTATCAGTAAATTTCATGGATATCGAGACTTTTATCCGTATTGGCGGCTCTATATTGTCCGGGCGTTACACCCTCGAACTTTTTAAATATACGGATGAAACTCGCTGCATTAAAATAGCCGACCTGCTGGCTGATCTCGCCCACGCTGCCGTTTGTCGTGAGCAGAAGCACTTTGGCATGTTTGATGCGCAGGGACAATAAATAGTCGATAAAGTTCATGCCTGTCTCCTGTTTAAACAACCGGCTCAAATAAGAGGGGTCCATCTGCAGCTGGTCGGCAATGCCGTTCAAAGATATATCTTTGTCGTGGTTGGCTTGGATGTACGACAATATATGGGCGATCACCGATTCTTTGGCAGCTTCGTCATGATCCGGCGGAACGCAAAGCCGGCCGGCCAGCTGGCGCATCCACTCGATCATCTCGGCCAGCGTACCCGGATTGCCCAGATGCTCATGAATATCCTTCAATTGCTGCTGCTCCGCTTCATGGGTAAAACCGGGGTGATGATGCAGCATCGTCATCGCAATCTCCAGGAACGTCTGTTGGATCAGCGACGGAGGACAGTTGTCCAGGCCCCTTAATATGTTCTCCATGCGGTTTAATTCGAAGACCGCCCGGGCCGCCGCTCCTTCTTGGATTGCCGCGGCGATTTCCTGCTCCACCGATTTGCGTTCGTTATATAAGAACATGGCCAAATGATGGTTATGGCGCACATGCCAAGTCGGAATAATGGAGCCCGCTCCCTTCAGGAAGCTGAATTCCAAACTTTGCAAAGCCTGCTTATACGACTCGGAGATGCAGCCTAAGTCTGTCAGGATATCGCCGATGCCGACGCTGACCGTTAAATTCAAATAGCTGTGAATGTGCTGCGTTACCGTATTAACCGCTTGAAAGGCGGCATCACGTGCCACGGAGATGGCCGTCTTGGTCCGCAGGTTGCAGAACAACGTGAAGTCCCGTGCGTTATTGCGGACACCATATACCTGATAGTCTGCGGAAAGCAGCTCCTCCGATACTTTGGAAATAAAATAACGCAGTAAATTTTGATCTCCGAGGGAATACTTTCGGGTAAACTCCAAATAATTGTCCGTTCTCACTACGGCAACAAAATAGCCGAATTCCGTAGGCTCAAGATCAAGCTCGGCAAATCGCTGCAAACGCTCGTCCAAATCCACCGCTGGCTCCGAGAGCGCTTCAAGCAGCACTTTTTGTCTATTCGTTTCTTTGATCGCCGATTCCGTCTGCTCCATGCGGTTTTGCAGCAGCAGTCTTTGCTCCATTAGCGAATGAATCTCGGAAATGACATAAGAGAACTCATTGGACCCGGCGGAACCCGAAACAAATTCCTGCTTTTTGCGCTTTTTGTCCAGCATGGCCGTAATCGTCGCGATATACCGCTGGATTTGCCTAGCCTTGGCGGTCACCTGCCATCCTACCGCCGCAAGCGCGGCAAGCAAGACACCGTACAGCAAGTACTTGGCCCAGCTTGCACCATCATCGTACGGCACCGCATAGACGTAGTTCCAATTAAACAAGGTGGAATCGCTGATTCTTACCGCATAAGGCACCCGCTCGATTTGCGTGTTAAATGCCAATTTACCGGAAGCAAGCAGTCGGGAGACGGCTTTAAAATCATCCTCCGGCACTCGCGAGCCGCCGAGCGTTTCAAATGCTTTATCTTGCCCGGGGGGCACTACCCAGATTTTCTCGCCGCTCTCTTGCACAAACGGACTTTGAAATAAAGCGACAGGATCAAAAACGACAACGACGGTTCCTTTAACTGTAGAGCCTACAAGCGGAATCGCCCGCGATAAAACCAGGTAACCTCCAGCGGAATGCGAGTTCCCATTTGCCGAAAGGCCCGTATTTTGAGGAAGCAATGTCCAACGATCTTCTTTTTTTATATTTGCAAGCGCATTCATTTCGGAGCTCGCAATAACGGTGTTGGATGGTGATCCGACAATAGGCACTTGAACGATGCCGCCCTCGTTGATGTAAATAGTTACGGATTGTATGCAATAAGAGGACTTGAACCTTTGTCTAAAATCGCTGCCAAATTGGATCACCGCGGGATATAACAAGGATGCATCCTTATTGTCCAAGCTTTTTTGTACCGCCTCCATATTAGCCAGTTGAACGATCATCTGATCAATGTCCCTCAGCAGCGCGTCCTGAAACGACTTCACTGAGTTGAGCCGGTCGAAGCTGGTAATATCGATTTCTTTCTCCTGCAATGACTGGCCGAACCAGCTGCGCCAGACCATCGAAAGCAAAATCGCAAGAATGACCACCAGGAGAAGGAAATAAGAGATGAGCCGGATGAATAAGCTTCGGAATTGAAAACTGCCCAGCGCTCGTTTGAATACGACAAACATACGTCTCCCCCTCGGTTCAAATGGAATGATACCATTTTATCAAAAGCGGCGTTTGTTTAGGTAAAAAACTGATGCGAATGTTCAAGAATATACAACGATAAAAACAATACCTTGACTGTCATAGTAATATGATTTATATTGTATTCGAGGAGGTGAGCTTCAATGGTCGATTCCAAAATGTCTGCCGACTTGTTACGAGGACATACCGACACCATTATTCTTAAATTGCTGCTGGACGGCGACAAATACGGTTATGAAATAAGCAAACTAATATATGCCTCCTCGGACGGCGAATATGAACTGAAGGAAGCTACGATGTACTCCAGTTTGAAAAGGCTGGAGCAAGAAGGCGGCATCGTCTCCTACTGGGGTGACGAATCGCAAGGCGGACGCAGGAAATATTATCGTATTACGGGCAAAGGCCAAGAAATGTATACGGCCAACAAGAGCAACTGGGAGTTCGCTCAGCGGATTATTAACAAACTCATTTAAGAGAGGCGGAGTAAGCCATGAGTATCAAATTAAAGCAATATTTAGACGATGTGTTTGCGAAATACGAGGATTCCAGACCCATTCTGGAATTGAAGGATGAGCTGTATCAGGATTTGCAGGAGAAGCTGAACGATTTGAAATCGGAAGGCTACGACGAAGATGCGGCATTTCACCGGACGGTCAATTCGATCGGCGAAATCTCCGAGCTGATCGAAACCATTCATGCCAAAACAAGAGAGCTTCAGCAAATTGTCGGCATGGATTTTTCCAAGAGCAATCTGCAAAACTCGGATTTGAAGTCGGTCAAAATTCATGAGGGCAAATTCAACTACAGCAACTTGCAGGGCTCCGATTTCAGCCATTCCGATCTGACGAACAGCTCGTTCAAATGCAGCAATTTGGATAATTCCAAATTCGACGGCGCTGATTTGACTGGGGCCGAGTTCAATAAATCGAATCTGAAGGGAGCCAGCTTCAAGAATACTATTTTGAACCATACCGTCTTTAAATATTCCGAGCTGGCCGGAGTCGTCTTTGATCACCAGTCTTTTGAAGGCACGGTATTCGATTATTCGGGGTTAAAGGGCACTTCGTTCCGGGGAGCCGTGTTCAAAAACGTTTCCTTTAAAACCGAAGTGAAAAAAGCGATTTTTGACGGGGCGGTTATGGATAAACCGACGTATGCCATTCTGAAGGGCTACAAAGCGAATTTAACGAACGTAACTGTGATTTAGATAAAGGAGCGATGAAACCAATTGATGATTAGGCAAAAAAGTAACATCGGCATCGTGGTGGCAGGGCTGCTTCTTGCCATCTTGATGTCGTCCATGGATAACACGATTGTGGCTACCGCTATGGGGACGATCGTCGGGGAACTTGGCGGACTCGATAAATTTGTCTGGGTCACGTCTGCGTACATGGTAGCCGAGATGGCCGGGATGCCGATATTCGGCAAATTGTCCGATATGTACGGACGGAAACGGTTTTTCATGTTTGGCATTGTGCTTTTTATGATCGGTTCGATTCTTTGCGGCACGGCGCATTCGATCGTTGAACTGAGCATCTACCGTGCGATTCAAGGCATCGGCGGAGGCGCACTGATCCCCATCACCTTCACGATTATGTTCGACGCCGTGCCTCCGCAAAACCGCGGCAAGCTTGGCGGGTTATTCGGGGCGGTATTCGGCATGTCCAGCATTTTCGGCCCGCTGCTGGGCGCCTTCATTACAGATTATATTAACTGGCAATGGTGTTTTTACATCAATCTTCCCATCGGCATTCTGGCGTTTATCTTTGTCACGTTTTTCTATAAGGAATCGTATGAGCATTCCACGCAAAAGGTCGATTGGCTCGGAGCTTTCACGCTTGTCGGCGCAATCGTTTGCCTCATGTTCGCTTTGGAGCTCGGAGGCAAGAACCTTGCTTGGGATTCGGCACAGCTGATCGCATTGTTCGCAGGTTTCGCCGTTCTCGCCGCATTGTTCGTATGGGCCGAGAAACGCGCTGTGGAGCCGATTATATCGTTTGGCATGTTTGCAAAAAGGCTTTATGCGACCAGCAATGGACTTGCGATTTTTAGCGGCGCCGCATTTATCACTGCATCGGTGTACATCCCGATTTATATTCAAGGCGTGCTTGGCGGTACCGCCACCAATTCGGGGCTTGTGCTGCTGCCCATGATGCTGGGGTCTGTCGCTTCAGCCACAATAGGCGGATTTCTGATGAGCAAGCTTAGCTACCGCGCCATCATGATTCCCGCTTCGCTCATTTTGCTGTTGGGCACTGCGCTCATCGGCACGTTATCTCCCGCTTCTTCCCGCTTGGTTATTGTCGCGTACATGATCGTAGTTGGCTTGGGGATCGGCGCGACCTTCTCCGTGCTGGGCAATTCGGCGATTCATGCTTTTGATGTCAGGCAGCGCGGCTCGGCAAGCTCGACGCTCAGCTTTCTCCGCTCGCTTGGCATGACTATCGGCATTACCGTGTTTGGCATCATTCAGAGTCATGCGTTTACGAGCAAGCTGACAGCGGCTTTTGCCGGTCAAAAGGATATGCCGCAAGGCATAGCGGCCAGCGATCCGCATGCGCTGCTTGATCCTGCCCAAAGGCTGCAGATCCCCAAGCCGATTCTGGATAAAATCACCTCAGCGTTGTCGGATTCGGTTGTGCTTACATTTGCCTGGACGGCCCTTCCCGCAGCGATTGCGCTGATCTTCGCCATCGCCATGAGCAAGGAAAAACTGGACCCCGCTGCCCAGCAATCGGGACAGCAGGTTTCTGGCGGCGCCCATTAGCTCTGGAAGCTAGCGTGCCCCATCCAGGCCATCCGAAGCGCTACGCTTGCTCCAACAGCCGAATCATCGTATTCAGGCTCAAATCCCGCATAGAATTCAGCCGCAGATCCACCTCGGGAAACGTCAGACCACGTGTCAGCTCGTTGGGCACGATGACGCATCGCATCCCGGCCCGTTTGGCCGCAAGCGCTCCATTGGGCGAATCCTCGAAAGCGACTGCCTCTTGAGGAGCGATATCAAAAAATTGGAGCACCTGCAAATAAAGTTCGGGGTCGGGTTTTACCCGAGTGGCGTTCTCGAAAGTACGGATACAGCCGAAATAAGAGGTTAGCCGGAGCTTGTCGAGAAGCGGCACAACCCAATCCTTCGGAGCGCTTGAGGCAAGCCCGATGAGAAGCCCGGCTTCCTTCGCTTCGCACAGATAGTCTTCTACACCGGGGCGGGCATGTTCATTCGCAAAAAGAGCCGCAAACTTCTCTCTTCGCAGTTCGCGTAAAAGTTCACGGTCAAGCGGCTCCGCGCACCGTTCCTGCAAATAGCGGTACGGGTCGAACGAATCGACATGGCCGCCAATCCGGCTGCTGTACAATTGAAACGGAAGCTCAAGCCCATAGTCTTGCAGCAGATCGCGGAATGAATAATATTCGAAAGTTTCCGTATCCATTATGAGCCCGTCAAAATCAAATACAACCGCTTTGATCATTAACATCGCACCCCTTCGCTTTACCATGTTATTGATGTACCATTTTAACATATTAAAGTAAAGTATGGCGCATATTTTTTTATATTGTAACTATGCAGCGCAGAGGTTTTGCAGGTATGATCGCTGCGACCGCGCCTTTCAGAAAAGCTTATCACAGCGGTGAATATCGCGGGCGGGCTTAGGGGCACACAAAAACGGAATGTCCCAAAAGTGTCAACATGACATAGGAACATCGCGACTTTCAAACAAAAGGACCGCAGATTCCACTGTAAAAGTGGAGACTGCGGTTCTTTTCCCGAAGACAATCGGTTCTATGCGGGGCTCAAGCGATTACAAAATGAGAACCTGAAGAAGGAGGAGCGGGAGCAAAACCTGCATGATCACCGGACTTCGAAGGTGGATGCAAGATTGGATGCCGATTCGCTTCCTGACTTGCTTCGTGATCAAAAGACGACTTATTGAACAACCTCTATAGACTCATCTATTCCTTTATTTTCTCGAATGAAGCATCGTAGAGGCGGAACATCGTTTTATAGCCGGATTCGTCGAGTTTGATGCCGACATCCAGTTTCCCTTTGATCAGCAAAGGCCCCGAGGTGTAACGGAGTTTTATATCATTTGGCACATACACGATCATGATTTTGTTCCAGTACGTTTCGTCCCCGTTGTCGAACGGGCACTCCGCTCCCGGAGATGGAATGAGCAGGAACCAATGCTTGTCGAAGGAAAGCACCTCGCCCATAAAACCTTTAATTTGCACCTGCTTGCCGCTCAAATCCCAGAACCGCTCGGACGGACGATCCTGCTTGTCGTTGTCAAAAAACTGTGACCAGTTGATTTCGTTGGATGCCGCGGCCGGTTTTGGCTTTGCTGTGGTCTGGCCGGCGTCCGGCGCTGCAGCGGACCCAGGCGGCGAAACCGCACCGGCGCTGTCGACCGGGCCGCCGGGTAAGCCGGGCGCGAGTTCTGTCGCAGCGCCCGGCTGTGCAGCTGCGGCAGAGCTGGGCGCACCCGCCGGCACTACAGCAGCTGCCGGGCGAGCGGGCGCCTCCGCCGCCGGGGCGACACTTGCGCCGGCCGGGCCGGCTGGACGCTCAGCAGCCGCGGCTTGCGCCGGCGGCACGGCCGCGCTCGTGGCAGGCGCTTGCTGCTGCGCCGCATTGCCCGCTGGCGCCGGCCCGGGCTGGCTCGCAGCCGCCACAGGCGCTCCGCTACCCGCTGCGCCGCTTGCTCCCGCCACCGCGCCGCTTCCCGCCGGCTGCGCTTGGCTCGCTGCGGTCGCGGCGCCAAACGCCTGCCCCTCCGGAGCCGCGTTTTTTTGACCGCAGCCTGCGGCCAGCGCCATTAAAGCACACAAAACGATAGCGATATTCATCCGCTTCATACCATCACCTCAAGACCTGAATAATTGCAGAGGATCCACCCGGTACGCTTGCAGTGCCGGACCTATGGAAGCAACGATACCAATCAGCAGCGTTCCGGCCACAAGCAGCAGTTCGCCCGGCATCCAGCCCCATGATTCAATCTGCAAGCCCGTAAACTCAAAAACCGCTTCCCTGCTCGCGTATCCGCCCGCATGCCCGGCAATCAATCCGATCAGCAGTCCGATCAACGTCAGCAGCAGTCCTTCTCCAATCAGCGACATCCATATAAATCGCTTTGATTTGCCGATCAGCCGCAGCAGTCCCACATCTTTTTTACGTTCGTTCACCGCAGCAATCAGCGAAAGAACGATGGATACCGCCGCCAATACGATACAAACGGCGGTAACGACGGAAAGCGCCTGCGCCCCCTGATCAACCACATTCACCACATCGGCCACCGCTTTGCTTGTATAGATCGCCTGCACATTGCTGATCTGCCCGAATTTGGTTTTAACAGCTTGCGCCCCCAGCAGCGTTTTCGGTTTGACCAGAATGGCGGTCACTTCCTTATGGTCGCCCTGCTGGCTTTCATGCACAGCCCAAGCGTAATCCAGTGTCGTAAACACCGCGCGGTCGTCCGATGTCAAAAGCGGCGACAGTATGCCCACAACGGTATACGAAAAGCTGTGGTGATGGTCGTGCTCTTCATGCCCCGGCTCGTCTTCGTCGTCATCGTCAACATCCGCCGCTCCCTTGACCAGGCCATGCGCCCCTTGAAACCGATCCCCGATATGCAGTCCCATCGTTTTAGCGGCATATGAGCCGATAACTGCTTCGCCAAGCTGCCCATACAGCTTGCCTTGCGCCATCTTTGTATCCGTACCATACCGGGTGGCAAAATAACCCGGCTCCATGCCGACAATCGGGAATCCGTTTAATTGATCGCCGGTCGTCATCGCGTAGGCCGCTTCAACCTGCGTATCTTTGCGCACTTCCTCCAGCAGTGTAAACGGCACATTTCCGGTCGGCGCACCGATATGGTAATACGTATTTAACGCCAGCTGCGATGAGCTGCCCTTGGCGCCGATGGTCACTTCGAACGGCCCATACCCTTTTTCCGCGCCGCGCTCCACACCGTCGCTGCACAGCAGCAAAAACACAATCAGCGCCACCGTCACGGCTACCGACAATATCGTCAACAACGACAGCATCTTCCGATGCGTCATGTTGCTCCATAACAAACGCAGCACACTCATACAGCTTCTCTCCTGCACAGCTCATTCAGCTCCTCAATATGGACCCGTCGCGGATATAACCCCGCCAGATGCAAATCATGCGTCACTGTCAGCAGCGTCAGCTTCTCCGTGCTGCAAATCTCCAGCAGCAGCGACATAATATCTCCTGCCGTCTCCCAATCCAGGCTGCCTGTCGGCTCATCGGCCAAAATCAGCGGCGGCCTGCCGATCAGCGCCCGGACGATCGCCGCCCGCTGCTGCTGCCCGCGAGAAAGCTGCGACGGCAGATGATCGGCCCGGTCCTTCAGCCCGACCCGTTCGAACCAGTCGTCAAGCTGCTCGCGGGTTTGCCGCTTGCTCCATTTGCGGGGGGCAACCAACTCGACGTTCTGCCTTGCCGTCAAAGAAGAAATCAGGTGAAAATCCTGAAAAATATAGCCGACCTTCTGCGCGCGGTAGCGGTCCCGCTTCGCTTCCGAATACAGGTGGAGCGCCTCGCCGTCCACGATGATTTCCCCGCTGTCGGGGGCCATTACCCCTCCGAGCAAATGCAGCAGCGTGCTTTTCCCGCTCCCGCTCGGACCGGTCAGCGCGATACGTTCTCCCGCTTCCACACGCCAATGCCGCACATGCAATATCGGCAGGTTCATTTCCCCCACCTTAAAATGCTTGCGGATATCTTTCAGTTCGATCACGACAGCCCCTCCAATTACGGCAAAATAGATCCCGCTTCAAATAAACCATTCACGGAAAAAAGCAGACAGAGGTCGTTCCCCTGTCCACTTTACCCTTGCTATACGAGCTGCTTGCGAGCAGCGGTTAGTTTTTCACGATACGTTCATTTACTGCGTCCCACATATAGCTTTTGCCGATCAAGTGGTTGTAAACTTCAAGCGGCAGGTACAACTTGCCGTTGTCCATATTGCCCGTCCATTCCGTTGCGGCGCCATTTTCCGTAATCGTTCCTTTTTCCACGTTCACAGACAATGTCTTGCCATCTTTGGACAACGTTACGCTTTTGGAAGCTTCGTCCCAGCCCACGGCGATGCCGAATTCTTCAGCAAGCGATCTGGCCGGGTAGGATACTTTGTTGTCGCGGCCGATTTTGAACATCGGGTACACATATTTGTTTTGCAGCTCTTGGCTTGCGGCATTGAGGTCGGCTCCGATGATTTTCGCACCGCTCTTGGCAATGTCCGTGTTGTCTACATCGCCTTTGACCAGGCTGGCAATCGGACCGTATGCCCATACGCCTACATCAACGCCGGTGTGTCCATGACCTGTCCAGCCAACCGCCAAACGTTGCGATACCACTGCGTTATATCCGCCGGCACGGCCATAAGACGATCCGTCGCCTTTCAGAATCAGCGCAGCTTCCTCTTCGGTCAAATCGGTAAATCCGATATTATCGGCAACGATTTTACGGATTTCGTCGGTGTTTTGCGCTTTTTTCAACATTTCGTCCAAGTATTCGTAGGAATGTTTTTGCTTGTCAAACAGGTCAACGTTCAGTTCGTATACGTTGTTAATACCGAGCGTCAAACCGCCTGTCTCATGGTCGGCAGTAACAACAACCGATGTATTTCCGTCTTTTTTAGCAAAATCAACTACCGTTTTGAACGTTTGGTCCATTTCCAGCATTTCCTGGATGTTTGCCGGCAAATCGTTGGCATGCCCGGCATGGTCGATACGGCCGGCTTCAATCATCAGCACAAAGCCGTTTTTGTTTTGCGAAAGGATATCGATCGCTTTTTGCGCCATTTGCGGCAGGCTTGGCGTGTTTTCGCCGCGGTCCAGCACGTAAGGAATTTCATTGTCGGCAAAAATGCCCAGCGCATTGCCGGCGTTTGCCGGGATGGCTTCCAAGCCTTTTTTATCAAACGCGGTCTTGAAGCCTTTGGCTTCATAATCCGGAATAATGTTTTTGTCTGTACGTTTGCCTTTTTCATCTTTGGTCACAAAGTTAACTTTGCCGCCGCCAAAAAACACGTTTACGCCGCTTGCCAAATACTGGCTGGCAATCGCGTTTTGGTTGCTGCGCTGACGCACATGAGATGCCCATACCGCAGGTGTAGCGCCTGTAATGTTGTCCGTAGTGACCAGACCTGCTGCTTTGCCTTGCTTCATAGCCGCTTCAATCACGGAACCAAATGGCTTGGCCACGTCGCCGTTGGAAACGCTGATCGCGTTATTGTACGTTTTGTTACCTGTCGAAAACGCCGTTCCCGCTGCAGCCGAGTCCGTTACCGCGCCGGATTCGGTTGTATAAGGGCTTGGCTGGGAGTATGTAGTCGCCTTGCCGACGTAATAACCGTTGTCCATTTCCAAACGGTCTTTGCCGAGGAACCGTTTGGAATAATAACGGGCAGCCGTTACTTCAGCCGGTCCCATGCCGTCGCCGATCATCACTATCAAGTTCTTCGACGGTGCTGCGGACGTTTCGGATGCTGCCGCCGTTGTCGTTGCTGTCGTGTCTGCGGCAAAAGCCGCGCCGGAGACGCCCATGAGCAGCAGGGAAGCCGTCAGACCGGAACCGATCCATTGTTGTAATCCTTTTTTCAAAACTAGTCCCTCCAAACATAAATTTCAAGATGATTTTATCGTAAAGGGAGAGCATAAACGCTGCATTATCGATTCATACAAGCTATGTAAAAAAAATGACGAAACGTTAACGGCGTGTTATGGCCGCAATAAGTTTTTGTAAAGATGAACAAAAAAACCGGGCGATCTGAGGTTGGCCCTCACATCGCCCGTTTCATGTACCTTGTGGCAGTTTATTTCGGCGGGTTTTTCAAATTTAAGAATTTGGTCGTAAACATCTGCGTTACATCTTGCTTTTGTTTGATGATGTTCAGTTCAAGCAGCTGCGATTGCAGCGTTTCCCAGCGTTCCTTGGACATGTACCCCATTCCGTAAGTCACCGCGTCGCCCGTCATCACACTGTCCTTTTGCACGCTTGCTTCATTGTTCAAATTTTCCACCGGCAAATCCGGATTGTATTGGTTGATGAGCGGATTGACCGTTTGGAAGTTCTCGTTGTAATACTCCCAGCCCTTCTGGCTTGCTTTCACGACCGCATCGACAATTTCCGGGTGCTCCTTGATATATTTCTCGGTTGTAAACAGGATGTTGCAATAATTGGCATACCCTGAATCGGCCACTTTCAGGAACGATACGTCGACCCCTTGCTTTTTCAACACAAACGGCTCATTGGACACATACCCTTGATTGAGCGAGCCTTTATCGGCGATAAACCCGCTAAGCGAACCGCTGTAATTGATTTGATCGACATTGAGCTTATATTTGTTCTTAATGAACTCCCAGTACATCGCTCCGGCCCCTACAAACACCTTTTTCCCGTTCATATCCTCAAACTTCGTAATGTTGTTTTCTTTATGAAACAGGAATACGCGTGGTTCCTTTTGAAACGTCGTCATCAACCCGACAACCGGAAGCCCCTGCTCTCTGGCTTTTAATACGTCGTCCGCATAGGTAATGCCGAAGTCCGCTTTCCCCGATGTAACGATCTGCAAAGCGGAGATTCCGGGACCGCCAGGCTGAATTGTCATATCGATTCCGCTATCCTTATAATAATTTTGCTGCAATGCGGCAAACAAACCACCATCATTCCCCTTAGCAAACCATGCCGTAATCAGCTTGATCGGCACCTGCTCTTTCGGGGCGGCAGCTTTGGCCGGTTGCGCTTGAGCTTCCGTTTTGGCCGGAGCCGCCGCCGTCGGCTCATTTTTAGTTTCCTTGACACCGCATCCGAAGACCATGAGGCTTACAGCAATAACCAACAAAATGACCGCCGTTGGCCTTACCTTTTTACCATTTGTAATATTAAATAACATAACTCCACTCCTTTTTATCTCTATTTTTTGTATTTTCAAAACAATTATATAATTACAATGATTAAATGTAAATAATTATAACAAATATATTACATAAATATAGCTATAATGATTTATATGCATTTGAATTGCTTATTTTACGTTATATTACCTTACATTTAATATGTGGAAATTTGGCCATATTTCCTTTCATTTTGTGTGATTTTCATCACTATACCCAATAAGGAATTAGTGTTATATTTTACCTGAGAACAAAGAGGGAGGCGTTTTATCATGAATTCTAATCTTAATCAAGGTGGTCTTTACGGCAGGGAAATCCTTATTCCCGAGAACCCGGTTTCGCGTTTTTTGTTTGTCAGCACCCGTTCGGCCTGGATTTGGTTAATCATCCGTATTTATGTAGGTTATGAATGGCTGTCAGCCGGCTGGGGGAAACTCCATTCGGATACATGGACGGGGGCCAAAGCAGGAACTGCAATCCAAGGTTTCGTCAAAGGGGCCTTGACCAAAAGCTCCGGCGATCACGCCGATGTAGCGGGATGGTACGCCAGCTTTCTGCAGAATGCCGTATTGCCTAATGCCAAGGCATTTTCCTATGTTGTAGCTTATGGGGAAGTATTGGTCGGTTTAGGGTTGATATTGGGCCTGCTCACCGGTATCGCGGCTTTCTTCGGTTCCATCATGAACGTCAGCTACTTGTTTGCCGGAACGGTCAGCACCAATCCGCTGCTGCTGGTACTCGCCACATGGCTTGTGCTGGCTTGGAAAGTAGCAGGCTGGTACGGTCTGGACCGCTGGGCACTGCCTAAGCTCGGGACTCCATGGCAGCATCATCCCCGTCAAGGCGGCAGCAAAGAGCAACCTCCCATCGGTGGCTAAAGAACTTAAAGAAAACCTCCGTTCAAGTTCATGCGCGGATAAGCAACAGGGGGTTAGCATAGTTGTCATACGAAAAGGAAGAAGCCACGGACCGCATTGTCCCTGGCTTCTTCCTTTTGAAGCGATAACTCCGCTATTCCCGCCGTACCCAGAAGGCAATGCCTTGCTCTGCCGTATTCAGCAAAAATTCGGCTGCGGCCACATCCACGACGGCAAGCCGTTTCAATCTCGCCGCCAGCTCATCGATCCGCAATTCAACCGGCGCTTCGTACATGGTATCGGGAAGACCGGCATCCGCCGCCTCCAGCAGTTCATTTTCCAGCTTGTGCAGCACTTCAAGTTGAATCGTTTGGGTCCTGCCTGTCTCCAGATTACTTAAATAAACCGGGGAAACCCCCAGCTCCCGGGCGAACTCATTCAGTCCGATCCCCTTATGCTGCCGGATGCGCTGCAGCTGTCTTCCGATTACATTCATTTATGCTCACCACTCCACTGCCGGCCGCCTGCCGGATCACTTTACCATCAAGTATCGCCTGATTCCAAGCGGCATATTCCTTCATACACAGGCAAAAGCATCGGCATACAATTCATGCCGATGCTCTATACGTTACCGGAACAAACCTTCCGCCGCGCGTACAAGACGTTCCTTGGTTACATTGGGCGAATCGGAACCGACGTCGATTTTTATCGTTCCTGATGTTGCAGGCTGGATCCAAAGCAAGTTTGCAAACTGTCCGGTCTCGCTGAAAAGAAACGAATCGTTTTTTTGGTAGTGGGCTTTCAACCCGTGTAACGGCACTTCCTCATACCGGATCGAATCGGGAACAGTCACTTTCTCGGTTATTTCCTCTGCCGCGGCAGCCTGCATGGTGACAAAAATCCGCTCTCCCTCCGCATTCCTATACGTCGCCGTATATGCCTCTACCGGCACATCCGATGTCGGAAGTTGATGCCAGACGACGCTGCGTCCCGTCTCCTTCGCTTCTTGCCTTAACGGTCCCAGCTGTGCCACTCCCTCTGTGCTCATTACCCCGCCGTAAGCGTATCCTTCCTTGCCCTCTTGAAATTGAAACCCGTCTCCTAACCGTTGGGACGGCGCAAGTGACAATCCTTCTCCCGCCTTCCACATACTGGACCATACCTCCCAGTCCGTGATCGGCGCCATGTTGCTGACAACTAGCAATGGCATCTCACGGTATAGCGGATTCGCTTCTTTCTCCAGCTCTGCAAAATAAACAACCGCCGTTTCCCCGGCCGCCAGCTCCGATTTCACTTGCTTTAAGCTTGATCGGATTTGCTCAGCCGTAATATGCTGCAAAGCAAAATCGTTTCCTCCTGTCCGGTGCTCAATCCGCCACGAACCGCTCTTGTCGATAAAAAGCAGCTTTCCACCGGCATAAGCGAAACCGGACAATAACACAAATACAACAACGGCCACAAGCGCATTACGGAACAGAATCCTGCTCACGGGCCGAACGGCCTTCCGGCTCCCAGCCGTTTCTTGGCGGAAACGTTCTAATACCCTCGTATCCAAAGAAGATGGGCTCACTAACCTCTGCGCTTGCATCCCATACTCCTGCCTTAACTTTTGTTCAATGGACATATGTCGCTTCCTCCCTTGTTTCGCCGCCGCTCGGAATGATGTGCCCGCGAAGTTTCTTAAGCGCAAGCCGGTGCCTCGATTTGGCCGTACTTACCGGCACATGAAGCAGCTGAGCAATCTGTTCCAGCGAATAGTCATGATAATATCTCAGAACAATGACCTCTTTCAGCTTCTGTGACAAGCTTTCCACGTAAGGAAGAATATCCAGCCGTTCACCGGCGGCTTCCGGGTACAACTCTGCCGCTGCTTGCCGGCTGCCGCCGGTTAGCAGCTTCATTTTTTCCAGCAGCCGGAAGCTTCGCCACGCTTTGCGCTTCCAACTTCTCACCTGGCGAATAATAAGCCCGGTAAACCAAGGCCGGAACGGCTGTTCCGGGTTGTACTTTGCGGCATTCCGATACAGCTCCATGTACACCTCGCTTAAAATATCTCCCGCTTCCTGTTTGTGCGGGGTCAGAAAATAAATCATCCGGTAAGCGTCGTCTCGGGTAACTTCATATACACGGTTAAACGCTTCTTCATCTCCTTGGCTCATCCGGATCAGCCAACGGTGCAATACCTCTTCCTTCATCAGCAGGCCTCCCATCAGGATTTACATTATGTATTGGCTCTTAACCCGCCAAAAGGTTCACTATCGCAAAAAAACCTTCTGCAATGCAGAAGGTAGAAGGTGTTACTCTTTCTCGTACCAGGCTAACTTTCTCAAAAGCACTCCATAACGTCAGCCGTTTTGACGCGACAAGCGCACGACCTCATGGAGACTGATCCGCTCGTTTGTTTTTTCGTGAAACAGCCATTTGCTTTTCATATGATCGACAAACAGCACCCCGTTAAGATGATCGACTTCATGCTGGATGCAGCGCGCAAGAAACCCCTCGCCTTCCAGAATAAATGTCTCTCCTTTGCGGTTTTGGCTGCTGATCTTCACGACATTGGCCCGCTCCACCTCACCGGCGAAGCCGGGAAACGATAGACACGCCTCCGCTCCGGTCTGCTTACCGCTCATCTCCAGTATTTGCGGATTAATGAATTCGATCAATCCGTCCCCGCAGTCCATTACAATCAACTGTCTCAAAACGCCAACCTGCGGCGCGGCCAAGCCGGCCCGCCCGTCGGACGCATACAGCGTTTCGGCCATGTCATCGAGCAGCCGCGTAATCTTCGGCGTGATGTCATCCACCCGCTTTGCTTGCTTGCGAAGAATCGAGTCGCCAAACGGCAATATTTGCCTAACTGTCATCGATTAAGCTCCCTTCGCCTGCTTGGGAGGCGTATGCACCCACAGGTCGCTTGGCGAACATTCCAGCGCCGTGCATAACGCGTCCAGCGTATCCGCCTTCATCTGCTTCGGCTGATCTTTCAGCAGCATGCTGATCGAAGGCGCCGATAAGCTGTAATTCGCCTTCTCCAGCAGCAGCCTGGCGAGCGCCGCCCCCGACCACACCCCCCGGTCGGCCATCACTTTACGCAGCATCCACTCCAACATGCCTATCGCTCCTTTTCAGATTATCACGAGTGAAATATTAGGTATTACCTAATATTTTTAGTTAATACCTAATATACGCGAAGTGAAGACGAAATGCTACCCTATTTTACTTATTTGATATGTGAACAACATGTTATTTACGGACACGCTACATCCTGGACAGCATCAGCACGACCGGTTTAAAGTAAATTGCAACAAAATTCCCTTTTTTGTGCGTGGATTCTAAAAATTATTCGCCACCATACGACAAAAGCAAGAAACCTTTCCCGGTTTCATACGTTTAAGTATGTATAGCTTCTACTGTAAAAAGAGGTGCTCAAAATATGGTGCGCATCAATTTAAAATCATTTATTAGCGGCGTTGCGGTTGGCGCCGTCTTTTTTTCAAGTATTTCATTCGCCGCTCCTGCAGTCGTTAAACTTATCGTTAACGGAAAAGAAGTTCAATCCGAAGTGCCCGCGCAGATTATCGACGGCAATACGATGGTGCCGGCACGCGGTTTGGCGGAAGCGTTGGGGGCCAAGGTCGAGTGGGATAGCTCCTCCCGCACCGTGACGGTCACGAAACTGGCGTCTCCGACGCCGTTCAGCGAGTTAGACGCCGCCCAATTGGCCGCATCGGCCAAAAATCATTACTGGCATGTATCCGGAGGCGGACAAGGCGAAGGACTGGTGCAGAGCTTTACGGTGAAAGGTATGGAGTACCGCTGGCTGGGCAGCGACATTGAAACCAAGGCGAAATTGCTCGCTTATTTGGAAGAAACCTACACCCCCGAGCAAGTTTCGGCTTATTGGAACAAGCAAACGGACAACAGCATCCTGCTGGAGATTAACGGCAGATTGGCGCAGCCTAATGCCGATGGCGGCGGCAGCCTGAACTGGGCGGAAGCGAAAGCGAC
The DNA here is from genome assembly GCF_004307995.1 of Paenibacillus thalictri. Lineage (GTDB taxonomy): Bacteria > Bacillota > Bacilli > Paenibacillales > NBRC-103111 > Paenibacillus_AF > Paenibacillus_AF thalictri. Next base: position 17,657 of record NZ_SIRE01000012.1, read on the forward strand.
GCTGGTGAAAGACAGTACGGATAAAAAAACGTTCAAGCTGAACGTTCCGTTCTATGACGTCGATCATACCCATGAAGAAATTGAAGTCCAATACCGGTTCATCCCCGGTTACGGCTGGCGGATCGACGGAACCGTCGACTCCATCAAGTAACAAAAATGCCGCCCTCACATCGCTGTGGGGACGGCATTTTTCATGTAAACATTATTTCTTCTGAACGGTAATGGTCCAAGAAGCGTCATCGATTTGCTCGTAGTTCGTCACTTTGTGCCCCGCTTCGGCAGCCCAACGCGGGATGCTTTCGGTCGCTTGCGTACAGTCAAAATCAATAACCAGCTCATCGCCGCTGTTCAGCGATTGCATCGCTTCTTTTGCTTCGATTAGCGGAAACGGACATACCATGCCGAGCACGGCCAATTTTGTTTTCATCTGGAGTTCCTCCTCTAGGTTCAGCGCTTTATGCAACAATTATGCTGTTGTTGTTTGGTAACTACCTGCCGTTTTACGGCTTGCCTTGGTGCGCGGACGTACATAAACGAAATACGATGCGGTCCATGTGCCCAAAATCATAAAAATCAAGGAAATCCAGCCCTGCCAGGTCATCATAGCAGTCATGACCAGACCGTTGCCGATCGAGCAGCCCCCGGCCCAGCTGGCCCCAAAGCCCATCAGAATACCGCCGCCAAAGCTGGATACGGCCGTTTTGGCGTCAGGCGAACGAAACCGGAACTCGCGGCTGCCTTTGGCAGCGATAAACGACCCCAGGAAGATGCCAAGCACCAGGAAAACGCCCCAGTTGATATATTTTTTGCTGTCGCCGGTAACCAGATATTGCAAGACGTTAGCCGACGGCGTAGTAATGCCAAGGCCGGACATTCTGCCTGTCGCTTCGCTTAACGGCCAAGCCAGCAGAGCAATGAGTCCGACCAGAATCGCCGTCACAAACGGATGCCAGCGTTTCTCGAACAACAGATGGTTAAGGCCTTTCCGTTTAGGCGGCAAGGAAGGAATAAATACTTTTGGTTTCCGCACTTGTCTAACTACAAGTACAATCGTGATAATAGCAAGAATCGCGATAAAAGGCCATACCGAGATGCCAAACGTCGCCGGAATCGAATTCGTTGGCACGGAGTAAGGCTTCAAGCTGTCGTTCACCGGCATAAGCGCTCCCGACTTCATAATTGCGCTCATCGTCATGTAACCCGCCAGCGCAATCCAACTGCCGATCAGCCCTTCGCCTGCACGGTACCAAGTACCGGTAGCGCAGCCGCCCGCCAAAATAATGCCGATCCCAAAAATAAACGACCCGATTACCGTAGCCAGCCATTGGAACGCGCCGGCTTTAAACTGAATCAATCCGAACTGAATCAGTGCATAAACACCCAAGCTTTGAATCGTAATGGCAATCAATAACGCATAAAACATCCGATTGTCCTTGGCCAGGTACATATCGCGGAAACCGCCCGTTAAGCAGAAGCGTCCGCGCTGCATAACAAACCCAAGCAAGGCCCCGCACAATAACCCTGTAATCACCATCTGTGCCACTTCAAATCCTCCTCCGTATTTTCTTAAGTCTAATTCCAAGTAAATCTATAGACTTAAACGATAGATCAGATTTTATCATATTGGGCGGTGTAGTCAATAGTTTTTTAACAACTGGTTGAATATCCCACATAGCAAAAAAGAGGCCCACTACGGGCCCCTCTCATGTGTACTGCTATTCAACTTCCCGCTTGCCTGTTTCGGATAACGGCAGGTCGGGAGATTTCATCCCGTCCTCGTTTGACTCGACAAAAGCTTTCAGCAAAGCCAGCTTATTGTGCCAGTACTGCTCGAAATACTCAAGCCACAACTTCACTTCTTGCAGCGGCCCCGGCTCCAAGCGATACCGCGTCTCCCGGCCGACCTTCCGTTCGCTGACAAGTCCCGCATGCGCCAAGATTTGCAAATGCTTCGACACAGCCGTTCTGCTCATTGGAAAATGCCCGCTGATCGCAGTAACGGCCATCTCCTGTTCGCTGAGCATGCTGAGCAGCCTGCGCCGTGTAGGATCGGCAATGGCTTGAAACACGTCGTGTTGCGGCGATGGCGCGGACATGGACATTAAGCCTCGACGTACGAACCGAGTTTTTGCACCAATCCCGCCCAGCCTTGATCCATGGTGCCGCGGATCATCGTATGGGTTTGTCCGAATCCGGTCATCTTGTCGGCATCCCAACCCGAGTGAATTAATGTGAATTCGGTTTTCTCTTCCAAGGCTTTTAATTCAAAAGTAATCGTCCAATCGTCCGTCCATTGAAACAAAAGACGGTTCGGCGGATCGATTTCCAGTACTTTGCAAGGCGCTTTGCCGAATGGACCGGCATCGACATGAAACTCGAAACCCGCAACCGGTTCAAAGTTGTTGGGCATAAACCAGGCCGCGATGCCTTCGGATGTAGCAACGGCGTCCCACACTTTCTGGATCGGCGCGTTAAATACGAGCGTATGACGAATATCAGGCAAGGCGTTTGGGCTTTTGTTTTCCATTTAGGTTTCCTCCATCATTGTAACATTTAGTATTCCGATCATTTCGGCGATTAATTACGAAACCAAATGGTTTCGCGTTTATTATACGCAACCATTTGGTTTCACGTCAACCGTTTTTTATTTCCCTATCGTTCCGCCGGCAAACAAAACCCAGGCTTAGTAGGAGCTAAGCCTGGGCTGCTGCTGCAATAAGCCTTACCGCGTATGCGATAGATTACTTAAACTGTTGTTGATACCACTCCACCGCCGCCTCTACCTCGGAACGGGTAAGCTGATGGCCGAAGTTTTCCCAATGGACGGTGACGGCAGCGCCTGCGCCTTGAAACAACGATTGCAGCTCCTCCGTTTCCTGCGGGGAACAGATCGGATCATTGCGGCCTGCGCCGATAAAAACCGGCGTTGCCGTCAAATCCGGCAGCGCAATACTGCGCCGCGGCACCATCGGATGATGCAAGATCGCTCCCTTGAGCGCATTCGGGTAATGAAACAGCAAGCTGCCGGCGATGTTGGCGCCGTTGGAGTATCCCACCGCAACCAGATTGCTCCTGTCGAATCCGTACTGCGCTGCAGCTTCTTCGAGAAAATCGCTTAATTCCTGCGTGCGGATAATGAGATCTTCTTCATCAAATACACCTTCCGCAAGCCGCCTGAAAAATCGCGGCATTCCATTTTCCAGCACATTGCCTCTTACGCTGAGCACCGAGGAGCCGGGTGAAATCAGCTGCGCAAGCGGCAGCAGGTCTTGTTCCGTACCGCCCGTGCCGTGGAATAACACAAGCACCGGCTCATCGGAAAACGTCCCTTGTTTGAAAATATGCTTCATCATTGATCCCCCTCCAAAACTCTTACCTCGATAGGGATGAGGTTCTTTTCAATCACCTCACGGTGCGGTTCATACCAATCCGGCAGCATAATTTTTTCTCCTAATTGTTCCGCAGGCTCATCTCTGGCGAATCCGGGCGGATCTGTCGCAATCTCAAACAATATGCCGCCTTCTTCCCGGAAATAGATCGCGTTGAAATATTGGCGGTCGATGACTTGTGTAGGATGAAAGCCGTTTTGAGCCACATGGTTTCTCCATTGCTCATGCTCCTCATAATCTTTAGCCCGCCATGCGATATGGTGCACCGTCCCTGCTCCGCCTGCGCCATACTGCACGGGGGTGACATTCAGGTCGATGATGTTGCCAAGCTCCCCGGCTGCCCGGTACCGGGCGTAAGCTCCTTCCTGCCCGACCTTCTGAAGGCCCATCACCCGCTCCAGCAGATGAGCGGTTTTATCCGGAGCCGTACTGAGCAGGATCGCCCCGCCGAATCCTTTGACCGCTTTATCGGCCGGCACCCCTCCGAAAGTCCATTCACTCATCGGCCCTTGTTCGCGCTCCACGATTTCCAGCTGCAAACCGTCCGGATCTGCAAACTGCAAATACGTTTCCGAGAATCTTACCGTCTCGTTCACTTGGACGCCCAACCGCTCCAAACGTTCCCTCCAGAACGACAGTGCACCGGTTGGAACGACATAAGTCGTGACGCCAACTTGCCCTCCGCCAATGCGGCCTTTACGCGATTCGGGCCATGGGAAAAAAGTGATGATCGTGCCCGGACTGCCTCCTTTATCGCCAAAATACAGATGGTAAACTTCCGGCGCATCAAAATTGATCGTTTTTTTCACAAGCCGAAGGCCAAGCACCCCTGCATAAAAGTCGACGTTGCGCTGCGGATCTCTTACAAATGCGGTAATATGGTGAATTCCTGCCGTTGCGTTCATTAAATCCAGCTCCTTTTATTTTAATATGTGCTCGTGAAGAAAATAGATGAGAATAGATCAACCGGATACTCCACATGCTAATGAAAACAGCTTATCGCAGCTCTTCGTATTCGGATTTTAAGAATCTTAATTTTAAGATATATGGGATAAAATAAGCAGCCGCGCCGTGATAGTTCCTAACCTTTGGCGATAGCTACTTAAAGGTTTCCTGTGCGAACTTGCCCAGCTTTTTCAAAAGCTGGCTGGCCGCTTGTTTCTCCTCGTCGGTGAGTCCCATGACCGCACTTTCGATGACTTCGGTATGGGCGGGAAACACACTCTCGAAAAACTGCTTGCCTTGCTCCGTGATTTCCGCGTAAATAAGGCGGCGGTCCTCCGTTGAAGCCTTTCTTGTCACAAACTGCTTTTTCTCCAGCTTATCGACAACATACGTAATATTGCCGCTGCTCATCAGCACCTTGCCGCCAATTTGCTGGATAGGCTGCGCACCCTTATGATACAACAGGTCCAATACGCCGAATTCGGTGCGGTTCAAGCCGTGCCCCCGGATATCCCGGTCCGCATGGGCGTTGACCCATTCGCTCGCCCTGGATAAGGCAATGTAAAGATCCAACGAGCTGTTTTTTCCCTCTGCCATATGGCCGCCGCCCCCTTTCGTTACCGCAACAGTTTAATTTGCGTTATCTTAATTTTAAGATATATGATTTGCGCTAGTTTGTCAAGCACTCCTATGTCCGACTTTAAAAAAAGACAGCCGGTACTGATTCTGATTCCCGGCTGCCTTGGCTTCTTTATGATATATCCTTGAATGCGATAAATTTCTTGGTCCGTTCGTTCCAGACGCGATAGCGCAGTGCGCGTAAGCTCGATAGAAACGTAATGGTAGGCACATTTTGCAGATACGCATTGTCTTGATGAACCGCTTGCAAATAGTAATTCGGCACCCGCGGACTTAAATGATGAATATGATGGTAACCGATATTTCCGGTGATCCATTGCAGCACTTTAGGCAGCTTGTAGAACGAACTTCCTTGCAGCGCCGCACTCACATAATCCCATTCTTGATCATGCTCGAAATACGTATCCTCGAATTGATGCTGTACATAGAACAGCCAAATGCCGGCGATGCCCGCTATCATAAAAATCGGACCTTGAACCAGCAGAAACGACTGCCATCCCAGCGCCCAACAGAGCGCTCCGGCAATTGCCACAATACCTGCGTTGGTCAGGTACGTATTCATCCGCTCTTTTTTGCCGGCTTTTTTCCGGTTGAACCGGTAATCAATCAAGAAGATAAAAATCGGCCCGACCCCAAACATCACAAGCGGGTTGCGGTATATTCTGTAGATCAGCTTCCTTAACCTGGATGAAGCCACATACTCGTCTACCGTCATCGTCCAAATATCGCCGACTCCCCGTTTGCTTAAATTACCGCTTGTCGCGTGGTGCACAGTATGGGTGTGGCGCCATTGGTGGTACGGACAGCAGGTAAGTATGCCGGTTACAGTCCCGACAATATCGTTGGCCAGCCGGTTTCTGAAAAACGATTTGTGGCAGCAATCGTGAAAAATAATAAATATCCGCACCAGAAAACCGCCAGCCGGAATAGCCAGCAGCAAAGTGAGCCAATAAGAAATCGATAGACTCATATAAGCGCCCAGCCACAATACAAAAAAAGGAATCAGCGTATTGAGCAACTGCCTTACACTGTGCTTCACAAGAGGTCTTTCATAAGGAGAGATATCTGCTCTCCAGCTGTCGTGGTTTTCCAAATGCATTATTAAGTTTTCTTCCTCTCTTCGGATCCGTGGTGTCTGACAAAATGGATTCCGAATCAAGGGATTCACGATTCATGCCCATCGGATATAATACGTTTGAACCTTGCAAAAGGTTTCGTTTATTTGATCGGAAACAGCTGGAAATATCGCTTTTCCGGCAGAGCCGCGATCTATGTCCCTATTTTTCCAAGATTGTGATAAGATATCAGGAATAAAACCCCAAATAAGAGATTTTGAGCATCTGCCAATAGCCATCCCCGAAGGAAGTGCAGCCATGCAGCTACAGCATTTTAACCGTTTCTTTTTGTCGTTGCGGATGAAATTTATGATTTTATTTATGGCGCTTATTACGATTCCGTTTATGATTAGCGGGGCGTTTACGTACACAAAATATGCCTCCAACGTCGAACAAAGCACGAAAAACTCCACACTGCAAATCGTCGACCAAATCCGCATCAATCTCGATCGTTACGTGAAGGAAATTGAACGATTGACGCTCGCCCCCCTTTACGATCCGAACGTCCTTGCGATTTTGAAAAACCACAGTCAATTATACCAGAAAGGCGCTTATTTGACGGCAGAGGAACAATTCAAGATGAACCTGTTTATCTCCTCCATGTCGTTTGACCGCTCAGAGATTGAAAGCATTCTTATTTTCACCAATGACGGAAGTTTGTTTGGCAATGCCGATACTAATGTGACCAACTACTGGCTGGAAGAAAACAAAAAGTGGATGGAGCAGGTGGATAACGACGACGGAGGGCTTACCATCCTGCCGCCTCATGCCGTTTCGTATTATATGGCCGGGCCCAAGACAGTCATCTCGCTGTCGCGCCTGATCCGCGAGCCATATACGCATAGTAAAATCGGCTTTATTAAGGTGGACTTGAAGGTCGACGGGTTTGAGAACATATTTTCCTCCGTCAACTTCGGCAATAACAGCAAGCTGTACATTTACGACCGGAACGGCATTCCGCTTTACCCGCAAAGCGCCGCGGCCGGCCCGGACATTAACGACCCTCGTTTTTTAAGCGCTTCCGCCAAATCGAAATATACCGGTATGCAAATATGGGGACAAATCCCGCTGGAAGAGCTGCGGAAGGAAGCCAAAGATATTACCGGTTACACGCTGATGATTTCGCTGATCTCGCTGGCCGTCGCTTTCCTGCTCGCCATTGTCTCCTCCGACCGGCTCGTCAAGCCGATCCGCCATTTGCAGAGCAAGATGGAGCTTGTAAAAAAGGGATTTCTGAAAGAGCGCGCCGTGGTCGTGCACAATGACGAAATCGGACAGCTGTCCGAGGTGTTCAACCGCATGATGAGCGAAATCGACCGGCTCGTCCGCGAAGTGTACGAAACCAAGCTGCGGGAACGCGATGCCGAAATATCGGCGCTGCAAAGCCAGATGAATCCGCATTTTCTGTACAATACGCTGGAATCGATTAATATGATGGCCGTGCAGATCAACCATCTGGAGTTGTCCGGCGTCGTATCCAGCTTGGGCAAGCTGCTCCGCTATACGGTGGACAAACGGCAAACAAAAGTATATTTGCGCGACGAGCTGCGGTTTGTGGAGGCGTATTTGCAAATTCAGAAGCTGCGCAGCGGCGACAGCATGCGGGCGGAGCTGTTTATCGACCCGTCGCTGCATATTGTGCTGGTGCCTAAGCTGCTTTTACAGCCGCTGGTTGAAAATGTGATCGAACACGGCATGGGCAGCGAGCCGGTGACGATTCGGATCAGAGCCGCCGCCGAAAACGACGACCTGATAATGACCGTGGAGGATGACGGCGTCGGTATGGACGATCCGGCATTGGAGCGGCTTCTGCTCCGGCTGTCCGCTCCCGAGGAAACCACGTCAGCCGCCAGAAACACCGCCTTCGGCCAGAGAAACGGCGGCTACGCGCTGCGCAACGTGCATCAGCGGCTGCAGCTGTTATACGGCAAGCCCTACGGCATCCGTATTCAGCACAATGATCATAAAGGCATGACCGTCTTGATCCGGCTGCCGTTCGAATGGGAGGAATAACATGATGTACAAGGTACTGCTGGTAGAAGACGAAGATTTAATCCGGCAAGGGTTAAAAAAGCTGATAGAAGACGTCATCGGAGGGTTTACCGTCGCACAGGAGGCCAAAAACGGCCGCGAAGCGCTTGAGTCGCTGAAGCGCAGCTTGCCCGATTTGATCATCACCGATATCCGCATGAAGGAAATGAACGGCCTGGAAATGATCGAGCAGATGCGCCACAGCTTTCCCGACGTTCCGGTGCTGGTAATCAGCGGATACGGGGATTTTGAATATGCCAAAAAAGCGCTGCGCTTCAAGGTCGAGGACTATTTGCTCAAACCGGTGGACCGGATTGAGCTGTCGCAATATTTGACCGGCTTGAAGGAGCGGCTCGACGGCCGCAAGCCGGGCGCACCGCACCACCCGTCCGCCCCACAATCCGGAGGCATCGAAGAAAACGAGCGAAAAATTATTCGCAAGGTCAAGGAAATGATCCACGCCCATCTGGACCAGGATATCTCGCTCCAGTTTATCGCGGGCAATGTACATATGAATCACCAGTATCTCTCTTCGCTCTTCAAGCTGGAAACCGGACAGAACTTCGTCGATTACGTCATTCAATGCCGGATGGAACGCGCCAAACAGTTACTGCGCGAAACCAATTTGAAAATATACGAGATTGCCAAGCTCTCCGGTTACGACAACGCCAAATATTTCATGACCGTGTTTAAGCAGCTTATCGGCGTAACGCCGTCCGATTACCGGGAAAACGAAGGTTCTCGAATTTTTGAACCATAACTCGAATCATTCGGATTTCTCGGGTGTTCGTTTTTCACTATGATTAAACATGTAAGCGCTTATACCACACGGAAAATGATAAAGGGGAATTCGACAATGAAAAAAATGCTTTCCATCGCTTCGGTCGCGCTGCTCGCCGCAAGCTCCTTGATCGGCTGCTCTTCCGGCCAGGAAGCCGCCAAACCTGCCGATAAAACCGCCGCCCAGCCCGGCGCTCCCGCCAGTGCAACCGCTGCACCAGCCGCTAAAGAAGCATCTAAAGAGGAAATCGTGTTGAAGGTAGGGATGTGGGGGGAGAACGATTCGCGCAAAAAGATATTGGAGGCCTACTCCAAAAAATTCACCGAGCAGCACCCGAATATCAAAGTGGAGTTTATGTTGGTTCCGTTTGCCGATTACCAGCAAAAGCTTTCCATCATGGTCGCTTCCAAAACCGCGCCGGACGTAGTCTGGATGTCAGACAAGATGGTTCCGCAGTTTCTTGAAGCCGGGCAGCTGGCTGACATCTCTGACATTCAGAACGACAAAAACTTCGATTTTGCCGATAACATTCAGCCCAGCTTCGCCCGCTTGAAGAAAGACGGGAAAATATACGGCGTACCGTTCCTTAACCCGCCGAAAGTGATTTTTTTCAACAAAAATTTGTTTAAGGAGAAAGGTCTGAAAACTCCGCTGGAGCTTTATAAGGAAGGAAATTGGACCTATGACGAGTTTTTTAAAACGGCCAAAGCGCTCACCGATTCCTCCAAAGGCGTCTACGGCGGCTACCTGATTACCGCCAACGGCTGGAAATCGTGGGAGGATGCCTACCTTGATACGTTCTGGGCGTACGGAGCGGATTTTATGGATGAGGCGGGAGCCAAGTTTTTGCTGAACAGCCCGGAAGGCGAGAAGTCACTGCAAGCCATCTCCGACATGATCTTTAAAGACCAGTCCCATCCGAAGCCTGGCGACCAAATATCGTTCGAAGGCGGGAAAATCGGCATGTCGCGGCAAAACTACGCTTACGTCAACACGGCTAGGGCGGTCAAAGACTTTGAATGGGACATCGCGCCGATGCCGAGGGGAACCAATAAAGACGCTCCCGCAGCCACGGGCTTGGCCGCCTACTCGGTGATGCAGGACTCCAAGCACAAGCTGGAAGCGATTGAACTGCTCAAGTTTATGACAAGCAAAGAAGCGATGACCGAGTTTTCGTTTATGTACGTGCCTAACCGCAGCTCTGTGCTGGCCTCGGATGCGCTGACCAAAGGCTTCGAATCCCCGACCAAGGAAGGCATTAAAGCGTCGCTGATCGATCCGATGAACGGCAAACTCAGAGCGCAGAACGCTCATAAGAATTGGCAGCAGATCGACGTGAAGGTGCAGACGGTCCTGGATATGCTGTACACCAAAACCTATACCGTCAAAGACGTACTGAAAAAGATGGAAGATGAAGTCACTCCGCTGCTCAAATAATTGACAGGCTCGCTTGCGCGATGCCGGGTATCCCCTTCGCCAAGCCTGCGCTTGGCGAAATTTATGCAGCCTGCACATATAACAACGAATAGATAAGCGGAGGAAGAACCTATTGTGAGTACGCATTCAGGAAAATTGATGCAGCGTGAAAAATGGTACGGCTACCTGTTCATCTCGCCGATGGTTCTCGGATATGCGCTGTTTTTGCTCGGACCGATCATCGCCGCCTTTGGGATGAGTTTTACGAACTGGTCACTAATCAAGGAAGAAGAGTTTATCGGGCTTGCCAATTATGCAAGAGCATTTACCCAAGACCCGGTCTTTTGGAACACGGTGTGGAATTCATTTTACTTCTCGATTGTGTTCGTACCGCTGAATATTGCTCTGACGCTGGGGCTGGCACTGCTGCTGAAAGAGAAAATATGGGGCGTAAGCCTGTTCAGGACGGTGCTGTTTACGCCTGTTGTCACCTCCATCGTCGTATGGGCGGTGGTCTGGAAATACATCTTCCAAACCGACAACGGGCTCATTAATTCCATCCTTCATCTATTTGACGTCACGGGTCCGGCGTGGCTTTACAATTTGAGCTTGGCGATGCCGACGGTTATTCTCGTCACCTTGCTGAAGGGGCTTGGCGTCAACATGGTTATTTTTCTTGCCGCCCTGAACGAAGTGCCCCAGATGTATTATGAAGCGGCCACGATTGACGGAGCCTCCCGGTGGAAAACGTTCCGGAACGTCACGTTGCCTCTCATTACACCTTCGGTGTTTATGGTCGTCGTCATCACGATGATCGGCTCGCTTAAGGTGTTCGGGCAAATCTATGTCTTGACCGGAGGCGGGCCGGGCACCAGCACGTACGTGTTTGTGTATTACATCTACCAGCTGGCGTTTAAAATGTACGAATTCGGGTATGCGTCGGCCATTTCTTTTATATTGTTTTTTATTATCTTGATGTTGACCTTGCTCCAATGGAATTTGCGAAGGAGGTGGGTACACAATGAGTAACTTGTCTCGTTCGGCTGCGGGCATCCGTTTGCTGAAATATGCGCTGCTTTCGGTGATTTCGCTGATCATTCTCGTGCCATTCTACTGGATGGTCAGCTCGTCGCTCAAAACGTTCCAGCACGTGCTTTCCTTCCCGCCGCAGTGGATTCCAAACCCGCTCCATTGGAGCAACTACGCCGACTTATTCGTTAAGCAGCCGTTCCATCTCTACTTGTTTAACAGCTTGTACATTGCCGCCGCCGTTACGGCAGGCACCTGTGTGCTTGCCGCACTAGCCGGCTATGCCTTCGCCAAAATCGCCTTTCCGTGGAAAAACGCGATTTTCCTTACATTGCTCAGCAGCATGATGATTCCTACGGAGGTCACGACGATTCCGCTGTTTACTTGGCTGTCCAAAGTCGGGCTGGTGGATACGCATTTCCCGCTGATTGTGCCTCCGATGCTCGGAGCCGGCGGGATGTTTGGGGTATTTTTGTGCAGGCAGTTTTTCCTCGGTATCCCCAGCGATCTGGATGAGGCGGCCAAAATCGACGGCTGCACGCCATGGAAAACGTTCTATCGGATTATGCTGCCGCTGGCGACGCCGGCGATGGCGACGCTGTCGATCCTGACGTTTCTGCACAGCTGGAACGAGTTTTTCGAACCGCTCGTTTACTTGAATTCGAGCAAGCTGTACACCATCCCGCTTGCCCTTTCCTTATTCACCTCGGACAGCGGCACGGAGTGGCACCTCGTGATGGCCGCCTCCGTTGTGGCGACAGTTCCGCTGCTCACAGTATTTTTTTTCGCGCAAAAGAAGTTTATCGAGGGCATTGCGATGACCGGACTAAAATAAAAAGCGGCTGTACGAAACAAAACAAACGCCTCCGGAGACCATTCCAGCTCACTGCTCATTGGAATAGTTTTCGGGAGGCGTTTGTTGCCGTATGCTTACCATTTCAGCCCGTGCTGGCGCTGTAAATGCTCGGAGATGGAGGTGAAACGGAAGCTTTTCATGATCGACTCCAGCTTTGCTTCGGTCCCGCGTACGTTGTAATAATGGATAAAATGCTCTTTGGCCGGCAGGTCCAACTGATGCTCGTTTGCATCGACTTCCCGCGGGTGCAAGTACACAATCGCGCTTTTCCCCTGGCGGTTGGCGGAGCGGATCGCCTGCTTAATGAAGAAACGCGGGAAAAAGCGGAAGTAAAATCCGCCGGAATACCCCATATTGCGCCCGGCCAGCTTCATTACCGACATCGGGACCTCGAATAAGTCAAGCTCCCTCCCGTTCACTCTGGGTTTATGGATCTCCGTAGGCGCGGTTGGAATGCCGTACAGGAACGTTTTGACCGGAAAAATGCTCGCATCGTACTTCAGGCCAAGCTCCTCCAGCGCCAATAAATAATGCAGATTGCGCTCCACAATCGACCACGACGGTGCGCGGTAACCAAGCACCGGCTTGCCGGTCAAATTCTCCAATATATCAACGGACTTCTTCACGTCCGCTTTAAATTCCTCGTACGTTTGCTTGTAAGCCAGTTCATGCCCGTACCCGTGGGATGCGACATCATGGCCCTCGTCGGCGATAGCCCGAACCACATCCGGGTAATTCTCGCCAATGCAGCCCAGTACGAAAAAGGTCCCCTTGCAGCCCGCCTCGCTGCACAAGCGAAGCAAGGTGTCCATGTGCGCTCTGAAGCTGGAGCCTTTGCTGAGATCGGGCACGACATTGTCGTAATTGGCGTGGAACCATTCCTCGATATCGAAGGTAAGCATATTGCTTACCTCCGGCTGATTCGCCGCAGCTGCGGAACCCCCGGCCTGTGCGCCTGTCATCTTAGTCAATGTTCTTTCTCCCTTTGATCGCAAATGAAGTGGAGAACATACTCGACATCAGTCCGTCCCCGCTACCTTGGGTAACAAATTTGAACGGATGGTATATTTTCAAAAATTCGATCTGCCCAAAGCCGTATTTGCTGAATACGCGCTTCAGCTCGTCCATCGTGTACATCTTCTCGAACTTCTTGCTTTTCTCGAACAGCTTGAGCATTTTCCGCTGCACCGAACCCTTGTTCAACGTCTCGATCAGCAGTGTGCCTCCTGGCTTGGTTACCCGGGCCAGCTCTTTCAACACGTTCTCGTATTGCTCAATCAGTTGGATCACCCCAATGCACATAACCACATCGAACTTGCCGTTCTCAAAGCTGAGCGCAGTCAAATCCTCGGATGACGTACGCAAGCCCCGGGCGGCGGCATGCTCAAGGCTTTTTACGGAAAAATCGACGCCGTATACCGTGTTGTTCTTTACCAGAGGTTCGCTGAACGCGCCTACGCCGCAGCCTGCATCCAGAATCTCCTTGCCCTCAAGCCGTCCCAGCCAACGAAGCGTGTTGTCCCGCTGCATAAAAAAGCTTTCCTCGTTGAAATAATCGGACGACTTGACCGATGCGCCGAACGTTTCCGCTTTATTGTCGAAATATTGCTTCCAATTGGAATTGCCCATGATTTTATGCATCCTCCGGTTTTTTGCACTACGGCATAATATATGGAATCAACCGTTTCCCTACCGCGCGGGTAATAAAGCCGGGAGTTACCTTCCACAGCTCCACAAACAGGCTTAAGTTCGTCTTGTCGGGCGCTCCGGCCCCCTGCGTGCCACCGGTATATGTTACGTATCTCAGCTGCTGCGGTTTCGCACCCCACTGCTGCTTGTATTTGTATGTCCCCGACCCCGTTTGCGAGCGGCCAAGATCCAACTGCTTCAACCCGTTGCCGATACCGAACCGAACCGCTTCCCAATACATGAAATTGTTCAAATATTTATGATTGTACTGCGGCAGGTTGGCCCCGTACGGATAATACAACGTCGAGTCTCCGGGACTTGTCAACAGCAGCATGCCGCCAACAACGTCGCCGTTTTCCCGGTCCAATACAGTCAGCAAATGACTATGCTCGGGCAAATGGTCAAAAAAGCTTTGAAAAAACCGAATATCCGGCGCCGGCGAGCCAAGCTGCTTCATCCGGATGACATACACCCGGTAAAACCGCTCCAGTTGGGATTTGTCGTAGGAAACGTCAAACCAGTTGTTTTTGTACACCTTCCGCACATGGTTCCGGTTGCTGCTTGAAGATAAAGCCAGCACCTTCTCTTCGTCTTCTTCCAGCGGCAGCACAAATGTGTGGTTGTGAAGATTAGCCGACCAGTTGCCGTTGTCTATGTGCTGCTCCTTCAGCCGCAGCTCGACGTAACTTAACCGGTGCCGTTCTCTGATGCCGGCCACCACTTCGACCGCGTATTGAAACGCCTCTTCGCCGCTTGCGCAGATGTCCGTGTAATTGACGAAGGGCAGCGAAACCCCTGCCTTCTTGAGGCCAAGATTACGTCCCGCCACCAGCGGAAGGATCGCGCAGATCCGGCCTTGCTTATCCAATACAGCGTGATATAAGCACTTGTATCCGAAGGAGCTTAGCAGCACCTGCCTGAATGCGGTCGTATGGAAAATGGTGCCCTTGGATGACGCGAACCGGTCCCATTCATCCCTCATCGCTTCCGTATAGGCTACACAGCTGAACATCATCGTTATCCTTTCAACCAAAAAAATACGCCGATCATAATAAAACCGCAGCCAGCCCATTTCATCATACTGATGTGCTCCTGAAAGATAAGAATGGACACCGCGACAAGCAAAATATATTGAATGCTCGATACGAAAGTGACATAACTGAGATCAAACGCCGAAAGGCAGTACACCCAGATGACGGCAGCCAAAGCATATGCCGCAAACCCTGCGACAATCAGCGGCGACGAGATGTAGCTCATGACGATCGACAGGAGGCCCCCGTCGAATTGAATCGACCTGCCCCCCAGTTTGAGCAATGTCTGCGCCAATACAGTCATCGATACGCTGGCGAAAAGCATTACATACTTAATTATAATTCCACCTCATTATTTAATTTCTTCTCCAGCTCCTCAAGCTTGAGTTTGGTAAGTCCAAGCTCCTGCGTGAGGGCTTTGTTATGCATCTTCAAACCGGATATGCTGACGCTCATGTTCAGCAGCAGCAAATAGGCGCAAGCGATCAGAATGGCGAAAAACGCCGACGGCGCGTAATAAACCCCGATCAAGTCGGAGAATTCCTCCATCAGATCGGTAAATACCGACATCACCAGCGTAAACACGCCGATCAGAAACCACACAAGCGAATATTTCTCCCGGATCATATGTGCTCTGACCATAAAAAACACGGAAACGATAATGATCAAGCTGAATACGATCCCCATCAGCTGAACGCTGTATATATGCCCTTCCGCCATCGTCAAATCACCACCTTGTCCGCGTATAGGAGAAGAGTATCGACATAATAACCTTCACCATGTAATACGGGCTTTTGATCGGCGTAATCGATGATGTGCCGTGCTCCCGCGCTCTCATTTCAACGCCGACTTCGCTAATTTTGAGCCCGTGTTTCTTCAGCAGAATGATCGCATCCGGCTCAGGATAATCTTCGGGGTAAAATTTGCAAAGCAGCTCGATGCTCTTCCGGTTGTAGATCCGGAAGCCCGAGGTGCTGTCCGTCACCTTCGTATCAATCAGCAGCCTGAACAGCAAGTCAAATACCTTGATGCCCAGCCTCCTCGCCCAGGTTGTCCGGAATGACTGCACATCCAGAAACCGCGAACCGATCACCATATCGCAGCCGCTTTGCGCCATCGCGCCAACCAGTTTGTTGACTTCCTTGGGGATATGCTGCCCGTCGCCGTCAATCTGCACCATGTATTGATAATCGTAGATATACGCATACTTGAACCCGGTCTGTACCGCGCCGCCGATGCCTAGGTTGTAAGGCAGATCCACGACCTTCACGTCCTTCGCTTTCCTGGCGGCAGCCGATGTGCCGTCAAGCGAACAATCGTTGATCACAAGAATATCCGCATTGGGGATACTGTCCCGGATGTCGCCGATGACCCGCAAAATGTTGTTTTGTTCGTTAAAGGCCGGAATTACAAGGAGTATTTTTTCTTTTTCCATAGCAGCTTCCCCGTATATTTTTTTATCATGTAGATGGCAGCGTAGATGATCCGCTCAGCTCCGTAACCGACAATAATGACGATAAACGGGATGGCCGGCGCCCTGTACCTGTACAAGCCGTCGATAAAGAAGACGATACAGAATATAAATATGGCAAGCACAATCAGCCACAAAATGGACGCTTTACGGAACGTTCCGGTTTTGAAAGCGGACACAGTACTTAGAATAAACAGCAGACTTGGCATCAGGTTATCCGCGAATTTGACGATGCCGCGCTTGCTGTGTAAATCGATGTCCCACACCCATCTTCCCAGGAAAGCAAGCGCTCTTCTTGCATAAATAACCAAGATGTGGTCCCAATTATGGATCAGGAAGCTTAGGATTAAGCTGTTGAAGATGTTGATCGTATAATCCGGCCTAAAGAAATGGTCATAATTGGAAGGTTTGTCGTAAATCCAGCCCTTAGCGTAAATGTTGTACAGTACTTTTTTGGCATTAAACTGCATGGAGGTAATAAGAGGGTCAAGTTTATGTCCCAAATACAAAGAAAGAGATGCAATAATCAGGATCGTTAAACTGCCGCCTATAGCCAACCGGTGTTTTTTGAGGAAAGTGAAGATCGTTTCCCGGTGCGTGTTCAAAAGCAAGTAAATGGCAATAAACATCACCATGACGATACCTGTCGGTTTAAAGACAAGCATATATATAGCGGAAACGATAAAGAGGATCTTGTACGCTTTTTTGCCTGTGTCCTTAAACTGCAGCAGGAAGTAGACGCAAAGCAATAACAAGCTGATGAAGAAGCTGTCGGCAAGGACGTATACGGTCCATAAAGTGATGTCCCACAAATCATGGAAGAAGTACCCTGCCAAAATGGCGGTTGTCCGATTAAACAGTATGCGGGCAATCTTGTATACGAGAATGACGCTGAGTGCAGCGGTGACTACCTGTATATACATAACAATAAGCGGATCTTTGACAATAGCGAGCAGCAGCGCCAGCAGCACATTAAACCCGATGTACATCAGGTCGTTCATTTCGTGGCCGATGCTGAAGGTGGCAATCAAGTTTTGCGCGTAATCAATGTACCATTGGGCGTCTTCGGAATAGGGGAGACCCTTGCCAGAGGATAGCAAGTAGAGTAAATAACGCAATCTCACATCCAGAGAAAGCAGCGCGAGTGGAATATAGTAAATGAAGTCCCGATCTTTAAGTTTGTGATATAGTTGCAGCAGCACTCATCCACAGCTCCAAATTACAGTATACAGTTGTGAGGTTCTTCTATTTCTCAGGAAAAGATATTCCGCATCAGTCCTGTCATAGATTGGTTCTCGCTACCCTTATTTTGCACTGAGGCACCGCATTTTGGCAATAGTTTTTTATTTGGCGCGCGCACAAAAAGGCCGCTGCTGTCGAATGCTTGACCGGCGGCCTGCTGTTTGAACAAAATACTATGTCGTTAAAGTATCGAAAGTAATATTTTTACTTTTAAATTCTTCTTCCGTGTCGCAAAATGTCAGTTTTCCATAGGGGCGGCGATTGTCCAAATATTGGGGTATGCCCAGCTTCCGGAGGTTATCGCTGAACATGACATAATCAAACCGGGCGGTCCCGTCAATATAACGGACGTGCTGCAAAACATCGCTGCGGACCAGATAGGTGCAGTGGACCACCTCGACTTCGATTAATCCTTTGATGCTTAAATTAAACAGCGCATAATACAGATCGTGATGTCTGTAGTAGCCGTTTTCATCGGTTACAAAATGGTAGTTGGAGTAGAGGCTGAGCGGATTGTCGCCGTTGCGCAGCATCGGGCCGACAACGGGCAGGCCGGTAGCGAGCAGCGCTTCGAGCGTCTCCGGCACGATAAAATTGTCGCAATCCACGACAAAATAGTGGGTTCCGCGCGCTTTCGCCCATTCCACCGATTCTTGGCGGATACGCGTCAGCACATCCAGCTTTAAAGGGTTCCAATCATGCGGGCTGTAATCTTGAACCGGCTCCTTGACGTTGCCCCCGTCGTAGTAAATTTCGGAATATTTATCCTTTACCTTCTCGATCCATTGCTCCAGCAGCTCCGCTGTATGATCGGTATTGTTGTTCGTGCGTATATACAGCTTGATTTTCGAAGCGGGGTACGTTTGCTTTTCGATCAGTTCGAGGTACAGCGACAGCACATGCGCTTTTTGCTTGGCCAAAATGGCAATCGTGACGAACTCGGTAGGCTCCGTAATACATATCACATCCTTTCTTTTTCGTTTATAGTATGAAAACTGCCGCAGTAAAGTTCGTTTCATGCCAAAACCCGCCTCTAGACAGAAGCGGGTTTTATCGGTCGGCGCCGGCTGCGGCGCCTGGTATGGGTTATGACGATTGCTGCTTAATCTGCTTAAGCGCGCTGTTGTGCTGGTCGTTCTCATTTTTCAGCTCGGTATTGTAGCTTTTGGTCAGCGCGGACACTTGGTCCTTAAGCTCCGCGATACGGCGCTGTGCCGATCCGAGTGCATATAGCTTCGTAAGCTGCTCCTGAATGTCGGACAGCTGCTTATTCAGCTCCTCCATGGCCGCATCCCCCGAGCTGTTATAATCTCTGGAAATGCTGTTCATTTTCTCGATAATATCGGATTGCTTCTTATTCGCTTCTTGCAGCGCTTTGTCATATGCCGCTTGGGTGGAATAGATCCCTGGATTATCCTTACGGATCTGAGTGATCTGATCCTCCAGCACCTTCTTGTTCTGCGCATACCGCTCCTTGATTTGCTTCAACGCTTTATCGTGGCGGTCATTTTCATACGTCGTCGGATCGGTTACGGTCGGGTTCGTATTGGGGATCGTACTGGTTCCGTCCCCCATATCCACCTTGCTCATCTGCACGTTGTTGGAGTACTCGCTTACGGACAGCAGGTTGCCCTTCTTGTCGTATAGATACATCGTGCCGTCCATCAAGTTATTTTTATAAGGACCCATCAGCTTTTCGCCTTTGGTTGTGGTGTAGACGCCTTGGCCCTCACGGTTGCCGTCGATAAATTCGCCTTCGAACACATCTCCGTTTTTGTAGACGATCTTGCCGGTGCCGCTAGGCTGATCCCCGGCGAATGGACCGACGTATTTATCGCCGTTGTCATAATACAGCGTGCCCTTCTCGCGTTCGCCGTCGACAAAAGTCCCGTCATAGACCAACTTGCCTGCAGTGGAATATTGTTTTCCCGACCCGTTAAACACGCCGTCTTTGATTGCAATATCATATTCCATCTGACCGTTGTCGTAATAACTCTTCTGGCGGCCGTCCCAAGTCAGTCCGCTCACCATCGTTCCGTCAAATAGCGGCTTGCCTGCAGCGCTTACGATTTTCCCCCTGCCCTCGGGCAGGTCGTTTTTCATCTGGCCGGTATACTTGCTGCCGTCTGGAAAAACGTATTCGCCCTTTTCCGAGCCTAACACCGGTTTGGCCCCTCCTCCGGACAGGCCTACATTCGGCTTGGAGCCGGCAGGACTTTTCAAGTAGATCGCGGCCGTACTTTGAACCCATTTCACTTCTTTTCCGCTTGCTTCGCTGACAAACCGCAAAGGCACAAATGTATTTCCGTCGACCAGCCGCGGAGCCAGGTCCAGCTTGCGCACATCGTCATTCACATAAGCGTCAATATCGTCGATGGTCAGTGTAATCTTCAAAGAATCATTGGTACCCGTTACGGTTTGCGTAGCGGCGTCCCAGCCCACCGTCAGGCCCAATCTCTCAAATATCGGCCGAAATTGAACCAATGTCGTCCCATCATCCAAAATCGGCGGCACGTCAAATTTGACCAGCTTATTGTCCAAATATACTTTAACTTGACGCTCTGCTGCCGCATGCACCGTAGCAGGCAGCGCGATAGCCGTTACCATCAAGCATGCGCTCAGCACAGCTTTCCACTTCTTCACTGAAGTTCCCTCCCAAGGGCATTCCATGAGGAATGCATGTATCGTAAGCGTTGCAAAACGTTTCCTTCAGGAAAACGAGTCAAAATCGCGGTTCTGTTTTTTTGAACTTACCGTTATTTTATAATAATCGGCAGAAAGAGTCGAAGGTTGAAGGTTTTTTTGGGTATTGACGGGGGAAAAGGTTTTGTTTATATTTGTTGTACATACAAAATAGACGAATGAGAGGAGAATAACGACCATGGATGACGGCTTCTTACATACTTGCCTGTTTTTTACCGCTAACCGGCTAGGCCGCGCCATCACTAAAATGGCCGAGGAGGAATTCGCCTCGACCGGACTGACCCCCATGTACGGCTATCTCATTCGTTTGGTCAACGGAGCCCCCGGCATCTCGCAAAAGGAGCTTTCCGAGAAGCTGAGCGTCACTGCATCCACACTGACTCGGTTCATCGATAAATTGGAAGTTAAACGGCTCGTAGAACGGAAAGTGCAAGGTAAAACCGTGCTCGTTTACCCCACCGATAAAGGAAGACAACTGGAGCCAACCATCCGTGCCGCATCCAAAAGTTTGCACAGCCGGTATGAGGCCATTCTAGGGGTCGAAGCTGCCAACCAGCTGACCGAATTGCTGGAGACGACTAGCAGCCAGCTTGAAAAGGCATAATTTCTACGATTTGTTGTTTGTATGTACAAACAAAATAAATAGATGGAGTGAGCAGCGCATGGACGAGAGTAGAACAAAAACCGGCTTTTATTACGGTTGGATCGTCATTCTGATTACCTTTGTAACCTTGCTTGTATCGGCGGGGATCCGTTCGATGCCAAGCATCCTGATGCTCCCTTTTGAAAAAGAATACGGCTGGAACCGCGGCAGCATCTCCTCCGTTGTCTCCACCGGCATCTTCCTTTACGGGTTGATCGGCCCATTCTCTGCGGCCATGCTGGAGAAATTCGGCATCCGCAAGGTAATGGTTATTTCCATGGCGGTGCTGGCCGTCAGCTTATCCGTCACGCCTTTCATGACGGCCTTATGGCAATTCGAGCTATTGTGGGGCGTTGTGGCCGGGCTTGGCAGCGGTATGCTTGCCAACGTGCTTGGTGTCACCGTTGCCAATCACTGGTTTGTCAAACGAAAAGGTTTGGTCGTCGGGATGCTGACGGCCAGCGCCGCGACAGGACAGCTGCTTTTCCTGCCGATGCTAGCCCAAATTACGGTCAGTGTCGGCTGGAGATATTCGGTGTATACAGCCGTTGCCGCTTTGATCGTGCTGCTCGTTGTAGTCGCTATCTGGATGCGCAATGATCCTTACGATATCGGGGCGGCCCCGTACGGGAGCGAAAGCCCGGTCAAACCGGTGTTTTTTACCGGCAGCTTGTTCCTCGCGCCGCTGCAGGCGCTAAGGGAAGGAATGGCGAGCAAAACGTTCTGGCTGCTGGCAGGCACATTCTTTTTCTGCGGCTTTTCGACCAATGGCCTCATCGGCACCCATCTCATTCCTGCTTGCGGCGACTTCGGCATTGCTGAGGTAATGGCCGCGGGACTGCTCGCTCTGATGGGGCTGTTCGACTTATTGGGCACAACGTTGTCAGGCTGGCTCTCCGACCGCTTCGACAGCCGCTGGCTGCTATTCTGGTATTACGGGCTTCGCGGCCTGTCTCTGCTGTTCCTGCCTTACGCGCTGGCTGCAGGCCCAACCGAGCTGCTTATCTTCTCCGTATTTTACGGCTTGGATTGGATCGCGACCGTACCGCCTACCGTGAAATTAGCCGCCAATGAATTCGGCAGGGCCAAATCCGGAATGATCTTCGGCTGGGTTGTCGTCGCCCATCAATTGGGCGCTTCCGCCGCCGCTTACGGGGCAGGTGCGATGCGAGACTTCTTTGGCTCCTACACGGTGCCGTTTGTTACCGCTGGATTCGTCTGCTTGTTTGCTGCATTAATGGCGGTGCGAATCGCCAAAATCGGCGCCGCTGTGCGCCAATCGCATGCAGCGCAATAACCGGCAGCTGGCCGCTGAACCATGATGCGGTTTCATTTTGACAGCTCGACAAAACCTTTGCCGAACACGTCACGCACATCATGAATAGCGATAAACGCGTCTTTATCGTGCGACTTGACGATTTTCTTCAGCAGGCTGATTTCCTGCTTGCTCAATATAATATAAAGCACCTCTTTCGGCGCTTTAGTATAGTAGCCATGCCCGTGCAAAACGGTGACGCCCCGGTCGAGCAGCACATTCACCTGCTCGGCTATGCGTTGGTGCTCGGCGGAAATAATGGTCGCGGCTTTCTTGGGATTAAGTCCTTCAATGATAAAATCCATCACTTTGGCCCCAACGTAAAGCATAATGATCGTCAGCATCAAGCTTTTTGAACCGATGATAAAATAAGAGCAGCCTGCGACCGCCAAATCCAGAAACAGCAGCGTATAGCTGATGTTCCAATCGAAGTATTTGTTGGCGATCCTCGCCAGGATCGTCGACCCCGCAGTCGTGCCTCCCGCGCGGATAATTAATCCCAAGCCGATACCGGCGAATACGCCGCCGAATATCGCGTTGACCAGCAGCTCGTCGGAATCGATACGCCAGTTTTCCGTCACATATAGGAAAAATGAATTGAAAACTACGGCGATAATGGTGTATACAATCGTCATTTTGTCTAGAAACTTATAACCTATCAGCAGCAGGAAAGAATTAAGCACGAAGTTAACCAGACCCGGCGACCATTGAAACAGATAATATAAAATGATGGTGAGGCCCGTAACCCCGCCTTCTCCGAACTTATTCGGAATGACAAAAAGATTGACGGCCAGCGCGAACAAGAGCGACCCTACCATCAGTAAAACGATATCTTTGCTTTTTTGTTTCAACATCACGTCACACCGCCAATTGCACAATTATCTTATGATTATAGCAGCAGCGGCCCAAAACGATAACCCGCATTTTGCCGGATAAAATGGTACAAGGCTGCCCTAAGACGCGTCATACTGCGTCGCAGGGCAGCCTTGCTTGTTATGCCTATGTTACCAGAGTTCTTCAGGGATCATCTTCAGCAGTGTCTCCGAACCGTCGGGATTACGGGTAAATTCGTGAGTAATCGCACTTTCTTCAACCTGCTCGAAAGCCCAGTGCTCCGGCGTCATATCCGGGAAACTGACTTCCGCCCCGCGAAGCGGGCCTCGATAAAGCAGACGGTTAATCATAGTGACCGCCTCAGAGCGAATCATGGACGCATCCGGCTTGAACGTGCCGTCCGGATAACCTTCGATCACATGATGACGATAAATTTGCTCCGTCATATTTCGGGCCCAGTGGCCGCTTGTATCCGTGAAATGGACATTGACCGGCGGCCGTTCCGTCAATTTCAGGAATCTTGCAATCACCGCGCTAAGCTCGGCTCTAGTAATCGCCTGATCCGGCATAAAGCTGTTATCCTCATAACCGCCGAACAACCCGGCGCGGGATGCCGCTTCGATATAACCGCCGGCCCAGAAGGAAGGCTCTACATCGCTGTACAGTTTTTCACCTTTGACGGTGCTCTGCAAATCCATAATTCGCGCGAAAATCGCAGCAATTTCCGCCCGGGTGATGGAACGGTCCGCTTTAAACAATCCGTCCGGATATCCCGCAATATAACGCTTGTGCAGCTGCTGCCCGTAACGGGAGCTGAACAACATCACCTGAAGGCCGGACTGGTCGTCCTCCGGATTGATCGTTGGCGCCGATGTGCTGATACGCGCTTCATTATGCATGATCGTCTCCGATTGCTGCAGCAGCTTGTCGACGACAAGCACCTGATAAACGATTTTGCCGGAGGCGTTCGCCGCCAAATCGCCAAGGCTCCAGCGGATCACCCCATTGCCTACAATTCCTTCCGCTGCGTCCTGCACCGTCGTAAATTCCGGAATTTGCGCTTCGGCGACGACATTTGGTGCTGTATGGGCCGATTTGTTAACATATTCGATCGTGTACGTAATGACTCCGCCTTCGGGGTAGGCCGCCCGGTCGCTGAACAAGTCGACAGCCACATCGGTTTGCGTCCCAGTCGGTGCAGGCGCCGGTTCCGCTGTTGCCGATCCTCCCGAACCTGCCGACAGCGCCTCAACCGGCTTGCTGCTTCCGGTCAGCACCCTCCTCATTTGGATATCGTGCCGCACGATCGAATCCTCTACGCTGATGATCGGACTCGTATAAGTGTAGTACGTCGGTTTATTAGCGGTGACGACATAATCGGTATTGCCGTACACCATATACGCATAAAACCCGTAAACGTCCGTATCCTGCGGATTATGGTTATCATTCGGAGCGAAGCCGATCAGTTCGGGCAAATTAACAAGCGTGCCCGGCGTCCGCCCGTTCGTCCGGTTGCGATCCGTATCGGCATAACGCAATTCCACATGCGCGCCTGGGATCAGTTCGCCCGTTCCTATATCGGTCACCGTACCGTAAGGGTCGATCAGCTCCATGGCGATGTTCATCTCGCCGTTTTGCTGCACCACCAGTTCAGGCAGCGCGCCGTCGGCTTTGCGGTTGACGAT
The DNA here is from genome assembly GCF_004307995.1 of Paenibacillus thalictri. GTDB lineage: Bacteria > Bacillota > Bacilli > Paenibacillales > NBRC-103111 > Paenibacillus_AF > Paenibacillus_AF thalictri. The sequence goes on from NZ_SIRE01000012.1 coordinate 42,471, forward strand.
GATTTCCTGGCCCGGCGCTACTTCCGCCACGATGACCAGCCTATAAGAGCCCGCATTGATGTTCTGCGCGCTGAATGCGCCAAACTCGTTGATCGGGAAATCAAGACGCGTACCGTCCGACTTCGTCACTATGCTGCCTTGGCTGTCGAGCAGATAACCTTTCATCGCGGCATACAGCTGTTTGGTCAGCTGTGTTGTCTGCTGATCCGGATTTTTCCCGAGCAGAATGCCGCTAACGGTTTTCGTCGAAGGGAATTTTTCCCGTCCATCTTCTGTAATAACGCCCGCAGCCGCGGATTGTTCAAACGAAATATATTGCGTTTGTCCACCAATTTGCACAGGTTTGGTGATTTTCAAGTCGTAAGTCTCGTTGCCGCGCGGAATGGCGATCAGGTAAGAACCGTCCGACTTGGTCACGACACGTGCGGCGAAATCGGTGATACCATCGCCGTTAAAGTCTTTGGTTGCTTCCACAACGGCTCCCGCCACCGGTTGCGATACGCCGTTTACCATCTCGGTTACGATACCGAATATCGCTCCCGGGTCAAAAGTAATGACAATTTCCGCTGTAGCGTATAGATTGCGCACCGGATCCTGCACGTCGATGACAACGGGTAAACGCTGAGAGGAAACTCCTGTAACAACATCGGAACGGAGCGGCACCTTGGCTTCGCCCTTCTCATCGGTTACAGCCGTAGTTCCTTTCGGAAATGCGCCTTTACCGGTCGGTGACGAAAATGTCACGGTGACGCCGGCAACCGGCTTGCCCGTCGTGTCGGAAACAATTGCCGTGAGTTCGGTTTCCGAATTGCCATCGCCGAGAATAGTGGAAGGATCGGCGCTCAGCGTGACGCGGTAAGGCGACAGGCTCATATCGACAACGATCGTATTGACCGTACCATCCTTCGGCAATGCATAAAATTCCTTCTGAGAATCGGCGTAACCGTCTTTTGTTGCACTCAGATCATAGCGATTCACCGTTACATCATCAAACCTGTAATTTCCGTTTGCGTCCGTGGTCGTATCCGCGACGGATGTTCCGGATGCAGGATCGATTAGTGTCACTTTCGCGCCGGCAATCGGCGTTTTGGCCGCGGCGTCGGTAATTTGTCCTTGTACGACGATTTTGTATTTGACGGCAAACGGATTGTTGGCTCCTACCGGCCCGGTAGTCGTGTCGATTTCCAGCTGGCTCCCGTTTGCGTCCTTGCCGACAAACGTAACCTCATAGCTGCCGGCTGCAATATCGTCCGGCAGGCGCTGCGCCAAGCTCCAAAGCTTGTAGCCGTCCAACACGTAGGTTTTATCGTTTACCAGCTTCATGGCCATTTCCGGACTGGCTGTACCGTTGCTGTAGATGGCTCCTACACCGGCTACATGCACAGCGCTTACCGCGCTTGCCCTATAAGAGTCGCCATGTCCATATACCGGCAGCTTCCAGTTTTCGCGCAGTTGATCGCCGCTCCAGCCGTCAAGCGGGATCCCTGTGACGGTTACCTTATCTTGCACGAAGCTGCTGCTTCCGCTCTTCTGGCCGGTTGCGGTCAGCTTGTAAATGTGCGGCGCCGCCTCATTGTACGGCGTTTCCTGCGGCACGTGGACAATCAGCTTCAGCGCCCTGGAACCTCCCGCATCAAGCTGCACTGCGAGAACCCCGCCGACATTATAACCATCGGCAATATATTCCCATACCCAGCTTCCGCCTATTAATCTGCCGCTGGCGATTTTATCGATTTGTCCCTCGACATACAAATCTGCCGGGAAAGGACCGTATTCAATCGACATCAGGAAGAGATCGCGGCCTGCGCCGTTATTGGTCAACGTATGATCAAAAGTCGCATCCTTGCCCGCTGTCAAAGTCACATCGCCAAATGGGCTTAATATGTGCTGGCCTTTTACAATGACATCAATACCGGACGTGGATAACGGGCCATATTGTTTGCCGCCGCTATTAGGCAGCGAGTAATATGTCTCCAGGTTCGCCTGCACATAAACGGAGGTCGTCACATTGGTCGTATTGTGCGAACCTATACGGAATGTCAGTTGGCGCGTGGCACCGACAGGAATCGCGTCGATGCTCCAAGTGATATGGTTGGCGTCCTTGGTCACTTGTTCGCCCGCTGCTCCCGACCCTACATTGACCAGATACACGTCGTTTGTGACGGACAAGGTCATTTTAGCCGAATAAGCCGTGCTGTGTCCGTTTATGTTGTTTACAGTCAGAATAAAGCTGCTGTTGTCGCCGGTTGTCGTCAGCTGCGTTTTGTCGACACTGATTCCAACGCCTACATTAGGTTCTATCACCGTTTGCTGCATCGGCGACGGCACCGTAAGTGTCTTAGGCGAGGAATCCGCCGCTGCTGATAAATACGTGACGCTAGGCTGGTACATCGCCGTATACGGCGAACTGCTCGGGGTATTGCCGCCGGACAGCTTGATTTTAGTCGTTACAGTAACAGTCGTATCTCCCGTTACGTCGCCGATCACATAGCCGTTATCTGCGGACGAATACGGCAGCTTTGTGCCGGTAGGCTCTCCCAGCCATACGCCGTCGATATCCTGCTCCGTAAGTCCGGTTGGCGGCAATACGACATGGAAAGCCGTACTTGCTCCCGGCGAGTGAACAACGAGCTTATAGGTCAGCGTGTCTCCGGGACGGACCGTAGTGGTGTTGCCGCTGCCGTATGTGTTGTCCGTTACGCTTGCCGTTAAAGCAGCCGGCGCGGTGGACAACGTAACATTTGTGGGCGCCGCAATCGTGTACACCTTTGCTTTTTGATCGACCGTATCTTTTGGTGTCGGGGTTGACTCGTAGCTGCTAATCGTAGGAACAATCGTGATATTGTTCAAGCCGGCTCCGACAGCCGAAGTGGCCGCTAAATCAAACGTCAACGATTTTGTGCTGCTGCCATCGACCTTGAAGTTTTTCCAGCTGATCTTGCCGCCGCTAAAGGTGCCTCCCCCGGTAATATTCGATACGGACAATCCGACCGGGATGCTCGCTTCCAGACTTGGAACATAAGCCGGTCCGGGCCATGAATTCGTCAATGTATAGCCTACCTGAATCGTGCCCGTGCTGTCCGAAAATTGTGTCTGCGCAACGCCGTTGGTAGCAATCGCCAAATTCGGCTGTACGACGTCGACCGATGTCGTCTGCGATGCCGTCATCTTATTGGCTGCGCTGGCGGTCGGTTTCCAGCCGGCAGACGCAGTTGTGCCAAACGTCGCCTTATTGGTTTGAAACTCTCCGGTTGTCGGGCTGTTCTGGCTATACAACGCCCTGACTCGAATTACATTGGTATAAGTAATCCCTTCCGGTTTTACCGTCGGGTCCGGACTTGTGCCTAGATGCAGCGTCAGCTTGCCGTTGGCGTCGGGACCGTCATATGTTTTGATGCTGGCTTGCGGATCAAACGTGACATTGACCAGCTCGAATGTTTTGCCTGCTCCCGAAATAAGCCCTGCGATCGTATCCTCCACATTGAGCTCAAATGCCTGCGTCGCCGGGGGCACGGTTACCTTCAGCTCGTAATCGACCGTATCTCCTGGCCGTATGCGGGCCTTGTCTCCAGGGAGAATATATGTCGTGTCGCCGGCATTGCTTGTAGCGATAATTTTGTATGCCAGCGAAACGTCCGGCACGGTCAGCGAAGCATTCGCCGTCGCGGCAACATATCTCATCGATCTTATATCGTCGTCGCCGGCAACGTCTTGATTTTTCCTCGTATCGTTTTGGTAAGCCTCATCCGATACATAATAATCGCCGGTTATTCCATTTACGCTAAAGCTCGCTCCCGAGCCCTTCACATCGATCAGTTGAACGGTCAGATCAAACTGCTCCGACGCCATGGCGTTCAAATCCCGCTTCGCAAACGTTACGGAGAGACCGTCCGGAGCAATAACCCCGGTTTCCGCGGTACCGTTTTTAACGGCGCTCGCTAGTTTATAACCCTCAGGCACGGTTACTTTAGGCACAAAATCATATGCAACGCCGTTGCCGTTATTTTGAATCGTAAACGTCAGCGGCTTAGCCGGATCGCTTTTCTCCAGCTGAAGCGAGTTCGGGTTAATGGAAGCCGTCAGATTCGGCGTTTTTACCGTAACCGACACCTTGGCCGTCGTGTTCGTATGATGAACTTTTCCGCTGCCGCTCGCGTCATCCCAATCGAACACGGCAGCCGCCTGCTGCACTTCCGTATATTGCGATCCGGTTGTACCGGTTAACCGGTCAATCTTGGCTTTAATATAATACGTATAGGCCGTTGTGACAGACGGGAGCGTAGTCACCGTCAAATTCCCGAAGACCAGCTTGCCGTTGCTCCATACCGTTTCAGGAGCTACGGGAGCTGCTGGAGGCGTATAAGCATAGACGTTCGCCGCCACGGTCGTCCCTGTGTGAGTCACACTGTTATAAGCCGACATCACTTCAAGCAGCGACTCGTTGTTTGGCAGCGTATCGGTGAGAAGCGGATTATAAGCCGTGATGCCCGTTGGCAGATCGACATTCAACTTATACACGACCCAGTCGCCGACGCGCAAATCGTTTTGAGCGCGTGCTCGTAAAGTCGTTCCGTCGAAGGCCACACCTTCAATGAATGTTTTTGTTACTGTCGCATCTTTCGCCTGCATTGTTGTTTTTGCATTTTCGTCGTTGGTGTAAGACTTAATTACACCGCTGGGTTGACCGTAGTAATCGATATGAGACTTTTGCTTGATTTCCTTCAATGCGCCGATCGGATTAAGTACGGTCGCCTTGTACGTCAGCGTAACCGTTTGACCCGGATCGATCTTTACGAGCGCCGGATTGTTTTCGTGCTTGAATTCAAGTGGAATGACCCCCGCTCCATCCGGGCTGCCCGCAGTAAACGGATTGCCGGACTGCACCGGGTTTACCAGTTCCACAGGCAGATACTCGGTCAGCTTGACGTCATATGCGGGTACAGTCGAATTGTTTTTAACATCTATGGCAATAGTAACCGTCTGCCCCCCGTTAACCCTGACCAGGCTGGAAGAAGCATCCACCTTACGCGCCGTCACGCTTAAACTTGGGGCCGTATAATTCAGACTGACGCTGTCGCGCTGGCTTTGGACGCGGCTGCCTGAATTCTGATAAGACAGGTTGACCAGGTTTTCTGCGGCTTTGCTAATATCGGCGTCGGCTACATTCTGAACCTCAATCGTCACCTGGGCTACATCGTCCACATTGTCATTGACGTCTCCCAAGTCCCAATACAGCATATTGGATTCAGCTGTGTAAGACGGAGACTTGCCCTTCAGCATGAAGGCAGTATCCGTGATAACCCCATCCGATTGAATCGTCGTTCTTGTTCCCCCTGAACTTACCGACGGTTTTGTGCCCAGCGGCAAGAAATCGACCACTTCCACCTTATGTTGCTTGGCGACAAAATCGCTCGACTTGTAATAAACGGAGAACGTCACGGTATCTCCGATCGTCACCTTGCCGAGTTTATCCGTTGAAGGCGACACCGGGGCCAAACCGTTGATGGCGGTAATCGCTTCGCTGATTTTCGGCGCTTTGATCGTAACGGTCGTGTTTTCCGTATCACTTACAATTAATCCGGATTCGGTCGAAGTACCGCTGACGGTGGCCTCATTATCAATGCTGTCGCCCGCATAAATCGGACCTGTTCCGTAAGTTCCCCCTGACCAGTTGCTGTCGACGGTCGTTTTATATGTAATGGTTTGCTCCGTCTGTTTCGGAAAATTCCCGAGATTCCAAGTCAGCGTCGTAACTCCCGCCGCTTTCTCGTAGTCCGTTGCGGGCGCAACCGGAGGCACGGGTGCGAGACTGGCGCTGCCAGAGTTGTAAGTTTGCCCGTCGCCAATCTTGTCGGTCACGGTAACTCCGCTTACATCATAATACTCGTTGGTCTTTACGTTTAACGTGTAGTTCAATACCGTGCCATACCCAACATCGACCGGCGTAACCGTCTTATAGATTACAATATCCTTGGCGACGAAAACGTCGTACTCAAGCGAGCCGGCCGGCAGCGATAGACCGGTTACCGTAGGCGTATAGATCAGCATGCCTTTAACCATCGTGTCGTGAGCCAGATCGGCGCCTTTGTTGTCGGCTTGCGCCAGCGTCGTCTTTGTCATGTCAAAACTTTTATCGAGAAAAGCTCCCTTATAGGTGAGGTGTTTCGTTTCGCTGGCCCCCAGGGTGATATTGCCCCATGAAACGTAACGCTTGTTGCTTGCAAAATCATACGTTTCGGAAGCCGTGAGAGCGAGGCTGCCGAACTTAGCTTCATACAACTCCAATTCCCCGCCCGCCTCGTGCTTTAAGCCGGACAACGTAGTCGGGTACCTCGAATTGTTGACAATCTCGAAATCGACATCCAATTTTCCATACTCATCACCCGACGCCGGGGCGCTCGAATTGGCTCCCGCCCCTTTTACCTGCTTACCCGCTTTGGACGGTGTAATGGTAAACGGAATGATCGTTACCTGCCTCGAAGCCGTCGCGCTTGCCACAGACGGCGGCTCGTATAGGACACGAGGCACGCTGGTGCCGTACAAATTCATCCTAATGCCCAGTTCGGAGCTGAACTCCACCAGCCCCCCCGAGTTCTTTACTCTGTAGCTGCCAAGCGAGTTGATCGTTAGCGTAAACGAGTACGCTTCACCCGGAGCGACGTTCTTGAAGTCCTTCCAATACGTCGTCTCCTGACCTAAAACGAGGTTTCCTGTTTTCGACGTGTACGCCGGCAGCTTGGCGTCCTGAACGCCCAATGCCAAGCCATCGTCGAGCACCAACTCCATGCCTACGTTATAGGCCCAGTTAGTGGAACTGGTATTCGTGATCGTTACACCCACTTTCGAATCCCTGCCAAGAACAATTTCCCCGCCCGTATCCAAGGTTACGCTTAACAAACCCGGCGCTACCGGCGATGGGGTCGCAGCCGATGCGACGACGGCTCCAAGAATCATCTCTAGCAGCAGTAAAACCACGAGCCCGCCGGAAATCCACTTTCTCCTCATCTCTTTCTATACCTCCGCATATCAAATTGATTGCACATGGATCTTCAGTCCCGTTAATGTAAATTCCACATCTTGAGACCCACGGCCCAAAGCCCTAAAAAGATTATGCGGCATCGATTTGAACAAAAACTAAACAAGAAATAAACAAGCGGATTTGCAAAAAAAATAGCCACCCCCCATCAAAGTCCGGGAAGCGGCCGTTCGTCACTTAGATTTTGTATGTTTTTCAGTTCACCAAACATACCCTCGTTTATTTATTGCAAAATCTTTTGAATCGCTTGCTCGACACGATCCTTTTGCAGCGGTTTTACAATAAAATCCTGAGCTCCGCTGCGCAGCGCTTCAAGCACCATATCCCGCTGTCCCATCGCCGAGCACATAATGATTTTCGCCGCGGGATCCATATCCCGAATTTGCTTCAACGCGGCAATGCCGTCCATCTCGGGCATCGTAATATCCATGGTCACCAAATCGGGCCTAATCTTCTCGTACAATCTGACGGCCTCTTCTCCGTTCTGTGCTTCAGCCGCTACATCCATGCCCATTCCTTCCAGTATGCCGCGCATTACCATGCGCATAAATGCCGTATCGTCCACTACCATAACAGCCGCCATTTCCGTTCCCCCCGTTTGGAAAATATTTATATCTCCATCATAAACGACTGCAATGAACAAAAACTAAACAAACAGGCCCTTTTCCCCGTTGTTGTGGCAAAATTCACAAAACGGCGACCCCGTATAAGAGGCCGCCGTTTCTGTATAATGCTCATATCACCACTTGCTGTATGTGCACACCGGGTTCACTTCGCAAATCCAGAAAGGTCCCGTCGATATGAACCAGCGGATGCATCGGATCTTGGGGGTGCACCATCACGATCGTTCCGTTTTTCCCGTTGGTCAGCAGTACCTCATTGCCGACAAGCATGCCCATTACCTTATCCAAAAACAGTCTCACAATCCGCGGATCAAGCACGCCAAACGCATTATTCTCCATTTGCTTAAGCGTTTCGTAGAATGGAGACGCGTCCCGGTACACCCTCTTGGAGGTCATGGCATGGAAAATATCGGCCACCGCTACGATGCGGCTGAAAAAGTCGATTTTGTTCCCGCCGATACCCAGTGGATACCCGCTCCCGTCTTGCCTTTCATGGTGCTGAAGGGCGACCAGCGCTTGCCTGTGGTTAATTCCCACCGTTTCCTTAAGAATTTGGTATCCGTATACCGCATGCCGTTTCATCATCGAAAATTCTTCTTCGGTATACTTGCCCGGCTTATTTAAAATTTCCAGAGGAATTTTTACCTTCCCTATATCGTGCAGAGTGGCCGCCATCGTTAATTGGGACAACTCGGCTTCCGTCAGCCCCAGCCATCTGCCGATCAGCGTAGCGATCACGCCCACCCCGATATTGTGCCGGTATGTGTAATCATCCTTGGACTGCAGCGAGGCAAATAAACCGAACAGATTGGGCTGTTCTGTCGTTTGGTGGATAATGGGAAGAATATTTTGCCGAATCTCGAGCAGCGGCACTTGCTTGGTCATGCGCATTTCCTCAAAAATCGGGCTTATTTTGCGGACGCCTTGATTGATCAGCTCGCTTTGTTCCATCATTTTTCCCGCAAAGGATCCGGCCGCCTCCACATCATCTTCGCGCAGCTCGATACCGTGGAACTGGAGTTTCTCCAGTTCGGAATGATTGAGTACTGTGCCGGCCGCGGCAACAAGAACTCCTGTCTGATTAAACATATCCTTTTTTAGACGTTTTCCGTAAAAAAATCCTTCGTTCTGATGAGGAAACCCGCCTGTGGAGTCATGCTCAGCAGATTGCCTGCCGTTTTGGTGCAATGCCCTCTTCCCCCTTCCAAATGAACCCAGAACATCATAATCGTTCATATTTTTCTATTTAATCAGATGGACCTGAACAAAAAATGAACAAACAAAAACAGCTCTCCGTGAACATGGAGCTGCCTTCGTGTCTTATGAACGTATTGTTTAAGTGCCGGATTCCAACTGTGGACGCAGCCCTTTCCATTTCGCGTACCACACCTCCGTTTTTGGGCTTGGAACGGTGTCCAGCGCTTCGCTCAAAACCAGCGTCAACCGTTTATACTGCTCTTCTACCGCCACGCGGTCTTCCAATTCATCATACAGCTTCATCAGGCAAAAATAACTTTCTTCGTAATACGGGCATTGGATCTGCATACGGTGATACACGGCGAGCGCTTCCGTCATACGGCCCTGTCGAACATAGTAATCTCCGAGCAGCTGCACATGCTGCAACCATAACGTGCGAAGACGCTGCCGCTCGTTCTCGGACCATAAATACCCGGCATCCTGCAAATAATCGCCCCGGTACATGTCCATCACTCGCTGATGTTCGGCGACGTTCGTATCGGAAACCGGCGACAGCCGCCGCAGCTCCCGCTCCCACTCCACGGTATCTATACAAATACCGGCGGCATCCAGCACGTACCCGTCCTTAATGCTCAAGCTGCGAATGACAATGTTGACTCCGATCCGTTTCAAATCCTGCCGTACCTGGTAAATCGTCGTATACAGGTGAGTCATCGCTTTCGGCACGTCAAAATCGGACCAAAGGAGTTCAAACAGCTCACTCTTGCGGACCAATTGCCCCCGATGGTGAAACATGAAGGTAAACAGCTCCTGTGCTTTGGAAGTGCGCCATTTCATCGTTTCCGGCTGCTGCCCGGGAAATTCAATCTGCAGCGTTTGCAGGCAATGTATCCGAACGGGGTCCGATGTTTTACGGTCCTTCCGTTTGCTTTCAATGCTTATTTTTAACCGCTCGACCGTGATGGCCAGGCGGGATCGCTGAAGGGGCTTTAATACGTAATCGAGCGCATTTAAAGTGAACGCTTCTACGGCATGTTCGTCATAAGCCGTAATAAACACGATTTCTACATCGGGACAAGTATCATTCAGCATTTCGGCAGCCCTCAGCCCGAAAATCTCAGGCAAATGAATGTCCAGAAAAACCACATCAGGCCGCAACACACTCGCCATTTCAATCGCTTCTACCGGATCCAGATAAGCGCCGACGATTTCGAAACCGGTCATTTCCTGCAGCATTTTTCTGAGCTGAATCAACGCAAGTTGTTCATCATCTACCAGCATGACTTTGATCGATTCCATTACCTCTATGACCTCCGCACCCTGCAAATCAAGCATACCTGCTCACTTAATTCGATACCGTCTCGGCCATTTCCTGCTGCGCCGATGTTCAGAAATTGTTCAGAAGCAACTGCTACAATATAACTTGAATATTCAGTTGAACAGGGGCTAACGGGATATGCTGAGTGCAGAGCTTTACAATTATACCGCTGCGATTTCAAGCATGCTAGCAATTGCAGCGAGCTGCTTCACTTTATACACGCTGGCAAGAGGTTCGCGCATTGAAGGGCGGCCGCGTTTTTTTCTGCTCGTAGCCAGCGCTCTTTTTATTGAAGTATGCATTATTATGATGTTGTTCAGCTTCTATAGTCGTTACGATAGCCCACCCTACAACAATGCCGTAATTGATGAAATTCCCCTCTCCCCGTTCGGAATTACAGCCGCCGCATTTGTCTTTTTGCTGGTCTCATGGATCGCTTTGTTATGGGATCGCCGCGGGTTGGAGAAGCTGGCTTACACCGATAAGCTGACCGGACTGCCTAACCGCAACGGGCTGAACCGGTTTCTGGACACATGTACCGGGAAAGAAAGCGTCAGCATGTTGTTTTTCGATCTCGATCAATTTAAAATGATTAACGATACTTGGGGACATCATATCGGTGATCTCCTCGTTCAAGAAGCGGGAAACCGGCTGCACAGCTTTGTTTCGGCCAACCAGCGCGTATTTCGTATAGGCGGGGACGAGTTTTTGATCGTTTCCCTGCAATGCGGCCAGGACCAAGCTGCGTCGCTGGCGGAGGACATTTTGCAACAGGTGAATCAGCCCTTCCTGCTCGATCATAAGGAAGTCAACATTACAGCCAGTATCGGAATCAGCAGCGGGACACTGCAAAGCAGCGAACACATGCTGCTGCTCCAATCCGCCGATGTGGCTATGCATGAAGCCAAAAAACAAGGTAAAAACCGGGTTTATGTCTATAATGACGGACTGTGCTCCGAATTATAGAGAGAAAGGATTTCGGCTGCTGAGCCGAAGCAATGACAGATGTCTAAGAAAAAGATCATTATCGTTACAGGACTGTTTTTCCTCGTGTTAACAAGCATCCGGCTGATCTGGATATTTACGCTGGGGCCGGCAAGCCATCCGTACGCAGTGCAAGGCGTCATCGATCTGCGCGGCTGGAACTTCGATGCCGGGCGCACCCTTACGCTGAGCGGCCAATGGGAATTTTACCCAAACACCTTGCTGAGGCAAAATGCCGCCGGTTCCCAATCCGATACGACTTCGAAAAGTTGGGTTCAGGTTCCCGGAGATTGGCGGCAAGCGTTCTCGCCGGACAACAAGTCTCCGCTGGGATACGGGTCGTATCGCCTGCACGTTTTGGTCGATCCCCGCGGCAATCAGGAGTTTAGCCTGCAAATGATGGGAGCTCTCGCCTCCTCCGAAGTATTTGTCAACGGCAGCCCGCTCGCGCATTCGGGTCATCCTGCCGATCGGCCCGAGATATACACCCCCAATAATGTTCCTTATATCGGCACGTTTACAACAAGCGGCGACGCCATTGATATTGTGATTCATGTAGCAAATTTCGGTAACCAAAGCAGCGGAGGCATCAGCAATGCCATCAAATTCGGAACCGGGCAGGCGCTCAGCCGCGAACACCGGCTGTCCATGGGCACGCAATTGGTCGTCTGTACGGTTCTGCTCATGCATGCGGTATATGCCTGCATTCTTTATCTGATCGGAACACGCCAGAAAGCGCTCATTTACTTCGCCCTCACGCTTACGTGCACATCGCTTGCCCTATTAGCCGACGATGAGAAAATGCTGTTTGCCTGGGTGCCGGTCAACTACGACTGGAGCCTGAAAATCCCCTCCTTGGCTTATACCGGTGCAGGCGTATTTATGCTGCAGTTTTTCAGATATTTGCTGCCGGAAGGCATGAAAATGACCGCCTTTCGCCCCTTCTTTGCCCTGTGTATCTTGTTTGCGTTATGTACGCCGCTGCCAACCGCGCCCTATACGATGATTACAGGTTACTTTTTCATCCTTATTTTTCTGTTCCCTTTTATCGCCGTACCTTTCATCATCTTCAAGACGGCGCTGAAGGGTACTCCCGACGCCATTTTCCTGCTGCTCTGCGCCACCAGCCTGACGGTCAACGCCCTATGGGGGATAGTGAAAAATACCGTCTGGTTCGAGCTTGGCTATTATCCGGTCGATATGCTGATCAGCTTCCTGGCGCTTGGCTCGTTCTGGTCCAAGCAATATTTTCGGGCATCCGCTCAAACGAAGCTGCTCGCCAAAAAACTGCAAATGGCCGATCATGTCAAAGACGACTTTTTGGCCAATACCTCCCATGAACTGCGCAATCCGCTTCATGGCATGATTAATATCGCCCAAGCGGTTCTGGAGAGCGGCAAGAAGACGCTTGGCGATAAAAATGTCAAAAACCTGGAACTTCTGATTACGGTCGGGCGGCGCATGTCGTTTATGTTAAATGACCTGCTTGATTTCACAAGGCTGAAAGACAGCCGGATTCATCTGCAGTTAAAGCCCGTTCCATTGCAAACCGTCGTTTCCGGGGTGCTGGACATGATTCGTTTCATGACGGAAAATAAGCCGATTATGCTGAGCAACGGCATTCCGGATACGTTTCCCGATGTAAAAGCCGACGAGAACCGGCTGATTCAGATCATGTTTAATCTGCTTCACAATGCGATCAAATTTACCAACGAGGGCCGCATCGTGGTCGGAGCCCGCGCCATAAACGGCACGGCGCATATTACCATCTCAGACTCCGGAGTCGGCATGGATGATGAAACGCTGCAAAAAATATTTATGCCTTATGAGCAAGGCGACTTGGGAAACACTGCGATCGGCGGAGGCTTCGGCTTAGGGCTCAGCATCTGCAAGCAGCTGGTCGAATTGCATGGCGGCCAGCTTACGGCCAGCTCCAAGCCGGGATACGGCTCGGTGTTCACTTTCACGCTGCCGCTCGCCGACTCAACCGTCAAGGTGGAGGAAACCATGAGAGTCCCCCCTTTATTTATCAATCAAGATAAACCGTCCGTCTCCATGTACCCGGATTTGAGTGCGGCAGCCTCGGAGGTTACCGCATCGGCCGATCGGCCGAATGTTCTGGTTGTAGATGATGATCCTGTAAATTTAAGCGTGCTGGTCAACATCTTATCTCCGGAGCACTTTGATCTTGTCACGGCATCCAGTGGTAAAGAGGCTTTGGCGCTGCTGGATACGAAAGAATGGGATTTGCTCGTCACCGACGTCATGATGCCTTATATGTCGGGTTATGAATTGTCCCGTTCCATACGCAGCCGATTCTCCATGTCGGAGCTGCCCATTCTGCTTCTGACCGCTCGCAGCCGGCCTGAAGATATTGACGCCGGCTTTCTCTCGGGCGCCAACGATTATGTGACCAAACCGGTGGAAGCACGGGAGCTGAAATCGCGGGTGCGGGCGCTAACCGATCTGAAAAGGTCGGTCCGCGAACGGCTGCGCATGGAAGCTGCATGGCTTCAGGCGCAAATACAGCCCCATTTTTTATTTAATACATTGAACTCCGTGGCTGCGCTCAGCGAAGTGGATACGGCGCGTATGCGGACATTGCTTGATGTGTTTGGCAATTACTTGCACGGCAGCTTCGATTTTCAAAACTCCGCGCGGGTAGTCACGCTGAAGCATGAGTTAGACCTCATCCGCTCCTATTTATATATCGAGAAGGAACGATTTGGCGAACGGCTGCAAATCGTTTGGGAAGTGGACGAAGACATTGAACTTCAAATCCCGCCCTTGTCCATCCAGCCCCTTGTCGAAAATGCGGTGAAACACGGTGTTCTGAGCCGTTACCGCGGCGGAACCATTACGATCCGAATTGCCGATCATTATGAATATGCGGAAATTGCCGTCATCGATGACGGCGTAGGGATGGATCAAGCTACACTGCAGCGTCTGTTAGACGGCCGCTCCGACAGGAAATCGGGCATCGGTCTGCTCAACACGGACCGGCGCCTCAAGCAAATATACGGTAAAGGACTGCAGATGCGCAGCATACCGGGGCAAGGCACAACGGTTACTTTTGTCGCTTCAAAATCATGAAAGTCCCTCACAATCACAACCTATTGCAACATAAATCATGCGGGCTCCGTCTGAGGTTATGAAAAGATCAAATCACATAACTGAAAGGAATCCCATCCTATGAACAACACCATGAAAAAAAGCTTGGCCGCCGCTGCCTTATCCGCGCTTATGACAACAGGAGCCGCTTATGCTGCTCCGGAACAAGCGCATGCCATATCTGCAACGGCGCCTGCTTCCGCAGCGCCTGTCAGCATTCAAATTGGCGGAGAAACGCTCGCCGATACAGGCTTTCAAACGGACAACCCTGCCGAACCGATGCTGCCTTTGCGGGCTGTCTCTGAAACGCTGGGATATACGCTTGTTTGGAATCAAGACACATTGTCCGGCGACCTCGCCAAAGATCGTGTGATGACTACCGTCAAGACGGGAGAAGACAGCTACGCGGTCAACAAAATGCTGACCCCCCTCGGGAAAGCGCCGGAGCTGATTCAAAACAAACTTTACGTACCGGCTTCCTTTGTCAGTAAAATATTGCACGGCACGGTCAATACGGAAGGCAACGCCGTTGTTATCACTTCCGGCGAACAACGCAAAAGCGCGAAGACTTCGGGCGTCATTACCGCGATCCGTCAGTCGGATACCTCTTCGGCTGTGCAAATTCGCGGCGCCGGCATGGACGGCATCGTGCTGACGATAGGCAAGGATACGCTGATTCAAGCAGTTGACGGCACAAAGCTCAGCCTTTCCGAGCTTCAGCTTGGCATGAGCGTAACGGCCGAGCATTCCCTAGCCGCCACGCTGAGTCTGCCGCCGCAAACCCCGACGTACCAAATTACGGTGTCGGACAACAAACGCCAAGGCGACGTGTTCGGTACAGCCGGAGAAGTGGAAGAAGTCCGTACCGGCGACGACGGAACCGTCAGTTTGCGGATTAAAGGCACCGGATTAAACGAATCGTCGCAAAGCGAAATTGTTCTGCGTATTACCGGCGAAACGTCAATCGTCGATCAAGACGGGCAAGCCGTCGAAAAAAGCGCCCTCGTCCAAGGAGGCAAGGTGATCGGATTCTACAACGGCATGTTGACCCGCAGCCTGCCGCCGATCGGCGGAGCTCTGAAGGTAGTTGTCGCTCCCGCCCAAAAGTAACAAAGCGACAAAATCAAAAATCCCCTGGCATGAATGAACCTACCGCCAGGGGATTTCTATATTTGCCGCTTGCCTCCGGCACTTCATGCAGAATCGCGAGTGATGCACGCGTCTGATGCCGGCCGTTTCAATATGCTGCTTACTGTGGGCTCACAGGGGTCTTTCCGGAGCCTGCTTTAATCGCCTTCACCTCATACATGTTCACCGTCGTACTGATGACGTATTCCGGTTTGGGCTTGCCGTGATTTTGACGGTGCCCTTGGATATGGACATCGCTTTTCTCCCAGTTCTTCCAGGCATCCACCGATTCCCAGCGAATCATGATAACAACTTCGTCGTGTTCCTGTTTCTTTCGATTCACCATGACGGTTTTATCGATCAGGCCTTCCATCGCATCCATCGGACTTTCTTTCGTAAAGCGCTCCACCACTTGGTCGGCATAGCCGTTTTGTACAACAACAGTTCTAGTTTGAATCAGCATGAATATCACCTTCCTTATCATATCTTCTTTCAATATATTGAAAATGAGAATCAACGTCAATTAAATCGCAAAATACACTCTAAAATTGGGATAACAGTTAGTTCGTTCCATTGACATTGCCTGCCGCGCGACTATATGATAATGATAATCTTTATCAATAATTGCTTCTATATCGGGGTGCACGTCCATGAAAACATTGGATAAACTCGAAACGTTCCTCGTTCTTGCCGATTGCAGTTCTTTTATAGAGACAGCCAAACGTCTCTACTGCTCACAGCCGACCATCACCAATCATATTCATCAGTTGGAAGAGCAATTCCAGACCAAACTGTTTCACCGGTCCGGCAAAACGGTAAAGCTAACCAAGCAAGGCGAAACATTTTTAAGTTATGCTAAGCAGATCGTACACTTGCTTGAGGAAGCGTCGGTCAAAATGAAGGAAGAGGACCGGCAGGATGTGCTTGCGCTTTATGTCAGCAACTATATCGCAGAGGTGTTCTTTCCGGAAATCCTCGATCATTTCCAGCACGAAATACCAAAACAGCATATGGAAATACATACATACTGTTATCAGGATCTGAAGGATTCTTTGCTGGACGGAAGAACGAATATGGCGTTGATGCCTATCTACCCTGAGGATAAATACATTCAGACGCAGTTTGAATCGGCTGTTTTATTTGAAGATGAATTTCAGTTCATTGTCCCCATAGACCATCCTTTGGCCGGCCGTAAAACGATCTATTCCCGCGATCTGCGCAACGAAACGATCCTGCTGCCGAGAAGCGACTACCTCCAGCAATTCATTATGACCGAGCTGGGCCGGCATCAGTCGAAGGTCCGGTATTTGCAAATGAGCAATTTCGATATGATTAAGCAAGCGGTTAAATCCCACTTGGGACTGGCTTTCCTGCCCCACTTGGCCGTAGCGGGAGAAAATGTGCGCGGAGAATTGGCGGTCAGGTCTGTCTCGGGTATCCATATGAGGCGGCAGAACGGATTTGTTTTTCGCAAAAACGTGCGGTTGAGCCCTGTCGAACAATCGTTCTTCAACGTGGTGGAACGATATTTTGCAGCCAAAGTAAAAGTTGACTCCATTGAAGCGTAGGCTTATAAACTCTCATTCTCCAAAAAGGAACAGCGCTCCTCAGCCGAAGAGCGTTGTTTTTGTGTGAAAAGCTTTCCATTCAATTTATTAATTGATGTATTAGAAAATTAAATAACGCGATTCAAATACACGGAAGTAAAGGAGATATCGATTTTTTACCACTTCAACTGATATTGATATTCATTATCATCTATATTATGATTTTGCTGTTGCAAATGAGCCGAGAGTCAAATCAAAGATACATAGGAGGGGTCCCCATTGTTTTATGGTAAGTCCAAACGAATGATCGCCGCCAGCTTGCTGGCATTGGCCGTAGTTACGGCAGGCTGCAGCAGTGCCAAACCGGAAGCCGCCGCCCCAAAAGACAGCGCAGCCGCAGGCACAACCACCGCTGCGAGCAAAGAGCCGCATGCCGATCAACTGAAAATCGCCGTTCCGGCCGATGTAGGTCCGCTTAATCTGTACCTGAACTCCGGCAATGAAGGCTTGCTGGAGCTCGTATACGATAAACTGTTTGCTCCATCCCCTTTTGTCAAAGACCCGCAGCCGTGGTTGGCTGAATCGGCCAAACAACTGGACGATCTGAACTGGGTTGTGAAGCTGCGTCAAGGTATCGCTTGGCAGGACGGCAAGCCGTTTACCGCCGACGACGTCAAATTCACGTTTGATTATTACCGTGACGGTCCGTCCAACCGGTACACCCACCACGTCAGCGAAGTCCCGAGCATCAAAACGATCACAGCCGAGGATGCTTCGACAGTGAAGTTTACATGCGCATACGCTTGTCCGACACTGGCTTCCATTACGATGGCGGATCTGCCGATTCTGCCGAAGCATATCTGGGAGAAAGTCGAGAACCCGCGGAAATTCACCGATCTGCCGATTGGCACAGGCCCGTATAAGCTGGTGGAATACAAAGCCGATCAATACTACCGTTTTGAAGCCAATCCGAACTATTTCCAAGGCAAGCCGCTCGTAGATTCGCTGGTCATGCCGATTATTAAAGATCCGGCAGCGATGTTTAACGCGCTTCGTTCCGGTGAAGTCGACGCAGCAGGCAAAGGATTGCCTCCAGAGCTGCTGGAGACGTTCAAGAAGCTGCCGAACATGAAAGTCGTCAATACGTCGGACATGACGCTGGTTGAGCTTCGCGTCAACTATGAGAAAGCGCCGTTTAATCAGCCGGAATTCAGACAAGCGTTGTCCTACGCGGTTGACCGCAAGTCGATTAACGATACGGTCATGCTGGGTCAAGCGAAACCGGGCCTGCAAGGCTACCCGCACCCGGATTCCCCGTGGACGAACCCGAACCTGAGCACTCCGTTTGATCTGGCTAAAGCGAAAGAGCTTCTCGACAAGCTGGGCTACACGGACAAAAACGGCGACAGCGTAAGGGAAGATGCCAACGGACAGCCGCTGGAGCTCAATCTGAAAGCTCCGACGACAGAACCAACCTGGATCCGTACAGCTGAATTGCTGAAAGACCAATTCGCTCAAGCCGGCATCAAGGTAACGGTGGAAGTGCTTGATTCGGCAACAATCAGCACCTTGCTGCAATCGCGCAAATTCGATATGTACATGAACAACATCGTGCCTCATGGCGTAGCCGACCCTGACCAGTTCGTCATGTCGCATCGTTCCGGTTACCTGTGGACGAAGGGATTGCCGTATCCTGAAATGGACGCTCTGACTGATAAATGGATGAAAGAGCCAAGTGTAGAGAAACGGAAGCAGATTTCCTTCGAAATGCAGACGCTGTTCAATAAGCAGCCAACCAGTATCGTCATGTACTATCCAAAAGAAAACTATGCCTTCCGTTCGGATAAATACGATAACTGGCTGGAATCCCCTGGCTTTGGCATCGTGGAGAAATTGTCGTTTTTACCTGCAAGCGCAAGGAAAGCGGCCGGCCTGGCCAAATAAAGCCGGGAGTTATGATGAATCGCATAATATCGCTGTAAACTCCATGAATTTATAGGATGGAACGGAGCAGGTAAGATGACGAACAACACAACAAGAACAAGATCGGGAAGAGCGGCGCAAAGCGCGCTCTTCCGTTGGTTCGGACGCAAATTCGTCCAATATACGCTTGTTCTGCTCGTGGCGCTGTCGATTAACTTCGCCCTCCCCCGGCTTGCGCCAGGGAATGCAATGAACTACTTTGCCGGCCAGGAAATCAATCTCTTGTCGCCGGAGCAGCGGGCCCGGCTCGAGAAGGAGCTGGGATTGGATAAGTCGGTGCTGCACCAGTACGGCGATTTTATGTCCGGCGCTTTCCGGCTTGATCTCGGCAGCTCGACCAAGTTCGGCAAACCGGTCACCCAGGTACTGAAGGAGCGGATGGGATGGACATTCCTGCTCGTCACCCCGGCGCTGCTGATAAGTATGCTGCTTGGTGTTGTGTTCGGCGCTTATTCCGCGTGGAATCGGGGAAAACGCCGGGATATCGGGCTGTTGTCTTTGATGTTGACCTTGCAATCGCTGCCCGGATTCTGGATCGGCATGATGTTTATTACGGTGTTTGCCGTACAGCTCGGCTGGCTGCCGTCATATGGCGCCGTACCGCTTGTCCACGGAACCACAGGCCAGTATGTGCTGGAAATCGTGAAGCGGATGATTCTGCCGGTATCGACCATTACGCTGGCTACCATCGGTTCTTATTTTTTGCTGACCCGCTCGTCCATGCTCGATACACTCGGCCAAGATTACATATTTATGGCAGAGGCCAAAGGAATTACCAAAAGAGGGCTGATCTACCGTCACGCGCTGCGCAATGCACTGCTTCCCGTCTACACGCATATTACGATCAGCCTGGGCGTTCTCGTAAGCGGCGCGGTTGTGGTAGAAACGGTATTTTCGTATCCGGGCATCGGCCGTCTGCTGTATGAGAGCGTCGTCGCAAGGGATTTCCCAACGATGCAGGGTGTATTTCTGTTCATCACGGTTGGGGTCATTGCAGCCAATCTGCTTGCGGATCTGACGTATCCATTGGTTGACCCAAGAGCCCGCGGAGCTAAACATATGGAGGGGTCGGTATGAGAAAGCTCTTTACCCATAAAATGGGGCTGGCCGGCATATTGCTGCTGGCCCTCATTTTCATGCTTGCCATATTGGGGCCGCTGATCGTCCCTTACGACGCTGCGGTGAAATCCGGCGGCCCGCTCGAGCCGCCGAGCCAGAAGCATTTGCTCGGCACCAACGACGTAGGGCAGGACATTCTCGCCGAGCTTGTGTCGGGAGCCCGCATTTCGCTTACCATCGGCATCACCTCTGCGCTGCTCGCTACGTTAATCGGGGCGGTTGTCGGGTTGCTCGCCGGATACTGGTCCGGCTGGTGCGACGCACTGCTGATGAGGGTCGTGGATGTCACAATGACCTTGCCGTATTTGCCGCTGATGATTGTCATCGGCGTATACATCGGACCCAGCTTATACACCCAGATTCTGGTTATTACGCTGGCAATGTGGGCGGGTAAAGCCCGGGAACTGCGCGCTCAGATTTTGTCCGTGCGCAGCAGAGGACCGGTACTGGCAGCTAGAACGATGGGCGGCGGCCATTTGTATATTTTGCGCCGCCATATTTTCCCGGCCGTCATGCCGTTGCTGATCCCGCAATTCGTGAGGGCGATCAACTCAGCAATTATGATGGAATCGTCATTAAGCTTCCTTGGGCTCGGCGATCCGCTCGCCAAAAGCTGGGGAAGCATGCTGTTTTATGCCAACGCCCGCAGCGCGTTCCAAACCGACGCTTGGCTGTGGTGGGTACTCCCGCCCGGACTCTGCATCGTCATCACGGTGCTTGGCTTCTCCTTTGTCGGTTATGTGCTGGAAGAACGCTTCAGCCCGCGCCTGCGCGTTTATTCGTTCGGCAGTGCAATGCTCTCCCGTCTCAAGAAACAAGCGGCCGCCGCAGCAAGCGCCTTCAAACCGGATTCAGAGCATGTGCTGGAGGTAGAGCGGTTAACCGTCGCTTATCCGAAAGACGGCGGTATCGTTCAAGCGTTAAATGCCGTCAGCTTCTCCGTTCGCAAAGGCGAAATTGTAGGTATCGTCGGAGAATCGGGAAGCGGTAAAACGACCATCGGCTCTGCGGTGATGCAGCTGCTGAAGCCGCCGGCGCAAATCGAAGGTTCCATCCGGTTCGCCGGAGAAGAGCTGTCCAGCCTAAGTCCGACGCAGCTGCAGAAGCTGCGGGGCAGCCGGATCGCCTTGATTCCCCAAGCGGCCATGAATGCGCTCAATCCGGTGCTGAATATTCGCCGCCAGATGGCCGAAGCCATTCTTGCTCACCGTTCGCTGGATAAGGCCGCTTTGCAGCGGCGCATCAACGAACTGCTCGTACAGGTCGGCCTGGACCCCAAATGGGGCTCCGCTTACCCGCACGAACTGAGCGGAGGCATGCGCCAGCGGGTCGTTATCGCCATGGCGCTGGTCAATGAGCCGGAGCTGGTCATTGCCGACGAACCGACAACCGGGCTGGATGTGCTGGTACAGACCGAAATCATTACCCTGCTGGACGATTTGCAGAAAAAACTGGGCTTATCCATGATTTTTATTTCTCACGATCTTCCTGTCGTTCTGCGTTTGGCGGACCGCATCCTCATTATGAACCGAGGCGAAATCGTCGATCGCGGCAAGGCTTCCGTGATTGCCCAGTCTCCTGAGCATCCGTACACGCAGCGTCTGCTCGCAGCGATACCGCGCCTCAGAAGACGCGCTGCAGCGCAAGACGCTGCTGACCCAACTTCCAGAACGGGAGGGATCGTACATGTCGGCTCCTAATTCACGGCAAAATCAACCTGATTCCGCCGCCGGCGCTTCTCACGAAGCAGCGGCGGCGGCCGAACCGCTGCGAAGCGGTCAGGCGCAATCCCTGCTTCGCATCGAAGGCCTGCACAAAACCTACGCGGTGCCGGGCGGACGTTCCCGGCGGTCCGAGGTGCTGCGCGGCATCGAGTTTACCGTCGAGGAAAACGAGACGGTTGGCTTGGTTGGCGCCAGCGGCGCCGGCAAAAGCACTGTCGGCCGCATCATCGCCGGGCTGGAGCGCCCCGACAGCGGGGCCATGCTGTTCAGGGGAACCGACATTTGGAAGCTCCGAGGCAAGCAGCGTAATGAGGCGATGCGGCCAATCCAGATGATTTTTCAAGATCCGTACGAATCGCTGTCGCCTTGGATGACGATTGAACAACTGGTCGCCGAACCGCTTGTCATTCAGCGTGTGCAGGCAGGCAACCCCGCTGCCCGGCGCGAAATGGTGCGCCAAGCGTTATCCGAAGTTTCGCTTCAGCCCGACCGCTATATGAACCGCCACCCGCACGAATTATCCGGCGGCGAACGGCAGCGGGTCGGTCTGGCCCGCGCGTTCATCTGCCAGCCGCAGCTCATTATCGCCGACGAACCGACCTCCATGTTGGATCCTTCGCTGCGTCTGGAGCTGCTGGAGCTCATGAACCGCTTAAGACAGCGCCATAATATCGCTTATTTGTTTATCACGCATGACATTGCGCTGACCCGCGGATTCTGCAACCGCATGATCGTGCTCGATCAAGGCGTTATTGTAGAATCGGGCCCTACCGAGCAAGTGATCGATGAGCCGCAGCACCCGTTTACGCAAAGTTTAATCGGCTCGCTGCTTGAGCTGAACCGCTTTTAACATACAGCTGCCCGAAGGCAGAGAGGAGCAAATTCCCGCCATGACCCCAATTTTATCGCTAAGCTCCGGGAGCAATTTCGTGGAAGCCCGCAAGAATGATCCCCGGTACAAAGACGTCTTTACCTTTATTGACAGCTACGATTTGCCTAATGTCGATTTGAGCCCGTATATCGCCATTACCGTACCCAATCTGATCGATCAGGAGTTTATGTACAAACACCGCGACATTATCCGCAACTTTCTGAACGAAGGCAAGGTGCTTTCCTTCAGCGGCCATCTGTTCCGCGAGTGGATTCCGGGTGCGTCGAATTTTCTTCCGAGGACGATCCGCACCCATCACGACTATGAAGTTTCGGTCGTGACGGCGCATCCGATTTTTGAAGGCGTACGCACCGAAGATTTGACGTTTAACAAAGGCGTGGCCGGTTTCTTCGCGCGCGGCCATCATCCTGCTCCTGCCGGGGCGGAAATTCTGCTTTCCTTGCCCGGAGGCGAACCTGTCGTATACATCGACCGTCAAAGCACCAAAGGGACGATATTTGTGCATTCCGGCAACGACTTGTTCGGCTACGGCAACCCCGCGCAAACTTCATGGAAGATCGGCCATCAGTTGGTGGCGTGGATCCGTGAGGAACATCAAAGACTTCAACAAACAAGGGAGGCTTTGCAAGCATGAGAAAAATTGGAGTAGTTTATGGCGGCTGCGTACAGCATCACCGCACCTTCAATGAGCCTAAATACCAGCAATATATCGAGGACCTGATTTATTTCCCCGAGTTTGCGGAAGCGTCGCTTGATGCATACGATGTGCTGCTGCTGCCGTCCCAGTTGCATCAGGGCCTGATGCTGCAAGCAAAGGACAAAATCCGCGAATTCGCCGATCGCGGCGGGATTGTCGTGGCGTTCGGCCCGCAATCGACCGAATGGTTCCCCGGACAGAAGTGGGAGTTCCGCCCGACCAACTTCTGGTGGTGGCTGGAAAAGGACGCCAAAAGTGGTCTTGTACAGCATAATCCGGATCATAACATGTTTAAGTATTTGACGATGGCTGACGCCACATGGCACCAGCATGGTGTGTTCTGGCCGCCGGAAGGCTCGGAAACGCTGATTTCGCTGGAAGAAGGCGGATCTGTGTTCTATATCGATAAAGTCAGCACAGGCGGAACGTTGATTATGACTACGCTAGATCCCGATTTCCATTACGGCTCTTATTTTATGCCGGCTACCGAGCTGTTCCTGGACGGCTTCCTGCCTTGGCTGGCTGAGGGCGATTTGTGATCCGCATCCGCGGTCTGACCAAACGTTACGGTTCCGCCGCAGTGCTTACGAACTTGGATCTTCACTTGCGGGCAGGCGAATTTGCTTTCCTGCAAGGAAGATCCGGCTCGGGCAAAAGCACGCTGCTTAAGCTGCTGTACCGGGACATCGGGGACTATGAAGGGCAGATTGAAATCGATGGCATTCCGCTGGATCAGCTCCCCCGGTATGAACTGCGCCGGAAAATGGGCGTTATTTTTCAATCCTTCGAGCTGTTGGAACAGAAAACGGTGTACGAAAATGTGGCGCTGGCCGGAGAGGTTGTCGGACGCAGCCCTGACGATATCGAACCGGAGGCCCGCAGGCTGTTAGAGCGGATTGGACTGGGCGGCAAGCTGCAGCTGTATCCTCACGAGTTGTCCGGCGGAGAGCAGCAGCGGGTGGCCATTGCCCGAGCGCTGCTGAATCGGCCGCGGGTACTGCTGGCCGACGAGCCGACCGGCAATCTCGACCCCGAGACAGCGCTTGAAGTGCTGGCGCTGCTGCGCGAGCTGCAGCAGGAAGAAGGCATGGCCATGCTGGTCGTCACGCATTCGGAGCAGTTGGTGAAATCGGCGGCGGCGCGGACGCTGATGATGCGGCAAGGAAGGATTGAAGAGCTTGCAGCCGTTTAACTACTTATGGCGGGATGCGCGCGAAGGGATCCGGCGCAACCGGGGAGCCGCCTTTGCCGCAGCCGCGCTGATTTTTGCAGCGATGACGATGGCCGGCGTGCTGCTGCTGGTTCGCGCCGGAACGGGCGATATCATGTTATATTTGCAATCGCAGGTCAGCATGAAGGTCTATGTGCAGCCTCAAGCCGATAGCGCGGCCATTGCCGGTGTGCTGCGGCAGAACGGCTTTGTGGAAAGCGCCGTGATTGAAACGAAAGAGCAGCAGCTCCAGCAGTTGAGCCTGTTTTTCCAAGGTAAGGCGTATTTGCTGGACAGCTTCAAGGACAGCGATATGCCGGACGCGATTCGGCTGAAGCTGAAGCCGGGCACCGACGCCGCTTATGTGGCCGATCAACTGCGCGGCATGAAGGGTATCAGCGACGTGTTATTTCCTCAGCAGTTTGCCGAAACGCTGCTCCGCTGGTCGGATGCTGTCAACCGTTACGGTCTGCTGTTGTTTTTGTTTTTCGCGGCCATTGCTTTTCTGACGGTGTTTCTGGCGATCACGCTGGCGCTTTCGCAGCGGCAGAAAGAAATCCGGGTGAAGCTGCTGCTCGGCGCCAAACCATGGCATGTGCGCAGCCAATTTCTGCTTGAAGGCGGGATCATCGGTCTGTTTGGCAGCTTGTTCGCGCTGCTTGCGATTTATGGGCTGTACGTTGCGGTGCTGCAGCGGGTGGCACAGCTGCTGCCCGGTCTGATCCACGTATCTCCCGGGGCGATGTATGCGCTGCTGCTGGGACTGCTCGCCGCAGGTACCTGCATCGGCGTGGCAGCCAGTTATTTTTCAACCGGAAAGCTGATGAACGATGCGTAAAAAAATGATTGCCGCCGGACTGTTCCTGTTGCTCTCCGGCTCCACCGCTGTGTATGCGCATTTGACAGGGGCGTTTGCCGATTTCCTGGTCACCGTTCATGACGAGCAGACGACCGCCAAGCTCAAAGAAGAAATGCAGCGCACCAAAAACGATATCGAAGCGCTTGCCCCGCAAGCGGCCGAGCTGGAGCGGCAGTTTGCCGCAAACCGCGGCGCAGCCGCAGAGAAGCTGCGGTTCTACAACGATATGGGGCTGGACTCTTGGCTGAGTCTGATGCTGCGGGCGCAGGAGCCGCTCGATCTGCTTTCCGCTCAGCGGCTGGTCGAGCGCAACGTGTCGGCTTACATGCAGCAGCTGGATACGCTGTACAAAGAGTATTGGCGGCTGTCGGCGACGCAGGAAACGCTGGAGGGGCACAAACGGCTGCTGTCGATGATCGGGCGCAACCTCAATGCCCGCCAAACGTTTCTCGCCTCCAGCCGGGATGTCGACTTGGAGCAGCAGGCGAACTACTTGGACATCGATTGGATGTCCGAAGTGGAGCCTCATCTGCTGAAGCAGCTTGAGCATGATGGGCAGCTGGCCGCGACCCGGGTGCGCGAGTGGGCGGCCGCCAGCGGCGAAACGCCCGACGCGGCGGGGAAGCTGGACGAGCGCTGGCTAAACGAGCAAAGCGAGCTGGAGTATTTTTTTCGCCCGGATCATGTCTATGTAGTGTATCAGAAAAATGACGACATCCATGTCATTCTGATCGGTCAGGTACTAAGCGGCGGTGCAAACCATACGTACGAGCTGCAGTTCGAAGCCGGCTTCTTTAACGGCTTTCTGATGCCGGATACGCTGATTCAGGAGCTGCGCGGCTTTCAGCTTCCGCGGGAGCAGCTGCAAGCTGCGGTCGGGACCGGCAAGCCGGTCGCCCTGCAGCAGGCCGGAGGTACGCTGCTGCTCCGTTCGGAGCCCTAAGATAAGGTGCAGAGCAGATTCATCCGCTTGTCCGCTGTGCGGGTACCGCATCCGGACATCAGAACCGTTGTGAAGGAGAGAACAAGATGTACAAATATTTGACTTGGCTGCTGGCTCTTCTGCTGATGCTGCCTACAGTAGTCTCGGCTCATATTGCCAACGAACAAAGCTTGTATGACGATATCGCTTATTCCGATGCGCGCGACCCGATTGTGCTGCTGAGTGGATTGGGCGTTATCCCTTACACGCACGGGGCGGCTTTGTTTAAGCCGAAAGACGTGCTCAGCCGCAGCGATCTGGCTTATTGGGCCGGATCGTTCACCGGCGCGGCCGGAGAGCAAACCGATGCCCAGGCGATCCGCAAGGCGGCGCTCGCCAAAGGCCTGCTGTCCAGCTTGGACGGAGACGCGACAGCGGAAGATATCAACCAGGCCTATTTTCAAGGGAAGGCGTCCATTCAGCTTCCCGCAGGTCCCATTACACGGGAAGCGTTCGCTCAACTGATGGGCAAATGGGTTTCCTCCCCGGTTAACGGCAAATCGCTAGCCGATGCCGCGGGATTTATTGCCGGGCCGGCGGGAACGCTGGAGAAAGTCGCCACGAAGGAAGTTAAAGACGGCAGCGGCAAAACGTCAACGGTGACGGTGCTGAGCATCGGCGGGACATCACTTGAGCTGAACGCGCATCCGAAGGTGCTGCACGCCGCAGCCGACGCCGCTGTCTGGGAAGGGAAGAAGGTCGAGGCGTCCTGGCTTGGGCCGGAGCAAAATGGCGTACGGCAAATTCAGCTGCTCGTCTTCGCGCAGCCCGCAGGTGCGGCAGCGGGGCAGCCGAGCGGCGCTGTGTCGGGGCAGCAGCAGGCCGCTTCCGGCAATAACGCCGCTGCGGCACAGCCTGCATCGCCGGCCGCGCCATCAGCCGCACCGCCAGCGGCAGCCCAGCCGAGCCCAGGCAGCCCAGGTGCCGCGCATGCGGACCATTCCGCTGCCAATCACGCGGTGCAAGCCGCCCCCGGGGAACCGATGACGGCGCAGAAACCCGCATCCGCATCCTTCGCGGTGCCGATCGTTATCATCGTGCTGCTAGTTGCTCTCGGCTTCTGGATGTTCAGAAGGAAGCCCGGACGCAGCAGATCATAAACATACAATAGAACATTTAGGAGGCTTTTTAACATGTCCGTTATTCGTATTATGGATGGTCCAGATGAACTGCACATCAGCTTTGCCGATATCGAGAAATTTCACGGCCGTCTTGCATTGATGGCGGTTGCCGTCGCTTTCCGCGCTCAACAGGCCGCTTTCAAAGAGCTGTTCGGCGACCAAGCGCCGCAGCGCAAAGATATTTCCATCATGTCCGGCCATGCCGGCCCCGGATTCCGCGACTCGTTCGAATTCGTGACACGGGCGTTGACCCGCGGGGTATACACGGTGGATGTGAATTATCCGAAGGGGCAACATGACCCGTACCGCCCGCAATCGTATGCTTATGTCATCTCATCGGCAACAGCGGGTTCGATCGAAGTGACGCTGAAGGAAAACTTCCTGCCGCCTGTATTTTATGACTACTTGAAGAAATCCCGCGAAGGCACAATGACGGATGCCGACAATGAGGAATTCCGCAATTTGAAAATCTCGCTGTCCAAACATGCCTTGGCTCTGCCGCAGGATGAACTGTTGGAAGTGAGACGCATTTCATAAATTCCTGATAAAATAAGACAGACCCCCAGCCACAAACCCTGGGGGTCTGACACCTTTATATGGTTGGCAAGGTAGCTCGCATATCCCGATATGCCGCAATATAATAAAAAAAAGGTTATCCCGCGGTCATGATCTGATCATAACCTGCAGGATAACCTCTTTATATTTACCGGGTCTCGATGACAAGCGGCAGCAGCGTCTGCGATTCCACTTCGACCAATCCGATATCTGTAATTTTAGCTCTTGGTATGACGGGCAGCGTAACGGCGATCATCCGGTGAATCGGATTTTTCCCCGGCATGATTTCCTGCTGCAGCACAGATACGAGTTCCTTCAGCTTCGGTACAAGCGTATCGGCCGTTTCCAGGCTCATCAGACCGGCCAGGGGCAGCGGCAGATGGGCAATCACCTTGCCGTTTTTGACGGCGACGAACCCGCCTTGCGAGGCACGGAGCGTGTTGGCGGCGATCACCATGTCCTTCGTGTCCACACCAAGTACGGCAAGGTTGTGGCTGTCATGGGCGACGGTAGTCGCTACAGCGCCTTCCAGAATGCCGTAACCGGCGAGCAGGCCCAAGCTGCGGTTGCTGTTTAAGCCATGACGATGGAATACAGCCACGCGGCAGAGCGGGCCTTTCTCCCCTTCGTACGCTTCGGGACGCAGCAAGCCATTCTCCACCGGCAGCGTCACTTCCAGAAAGTCGGTCGGGATCCCCGGGGCGGCATCATATTCGATCACGCGAATCCGGGCTTCCGATGCCCCAGCTTCTTCAATTCGAAGCACAAGATCGTCTTCCGTAATCTCCGGCAGCTTCACTGTTTCCAGAAAGTCTGCTGGCGGCTCCAGATTCGGCTGCTGTCTGATCAGCTTGCCCTCCTGCACGACCCTTTGGCCCGATGCAAAAACGTCGACGGCCTTCATCGTCTCCAACTGCTCGATCAGCACGATGTCCGCAAGCCTTCCTGCCGCAATCGCGCCTAAATCTTTCCGTTCCATCCGCTGCGCCGCATTTAACGTTGCATAACGGATCGCGTTGACCGGCTCAATGCCTTCCTGCATTGCCTTGCGCACAATGTGATTCATGTGGCCTTTCTCGAGAATATCGTTTGGCAGCAGATCGTCCGAGCAGAAGCAAACATTGGGCAGGTAACCCATATCTTTAATTTCTTTGGCGCAGTCCGCCAAATTCATCGAAAATGAGCCTTCGCGGATTTCCACGATCATGCCGGCGCGGATTTTCTCCAGCGCCTCGTCCCCTGTCCGGCTCTCGTGATCGGAATTCGGGCCGGCCACCATATAAGCCGACAAATCGCGGCCGGATACCCGGGGAGCGTGACCTTGTACGATTTTTCCCGCGCCTGCGCGTTCATTGGCCTCCAAGATGCCCACCATGCGAGGGTCCTGATGAATGACTCCATGATAGTTCATCACCTCGGCCAAGCCGTGTATGCCCTCCCAGGCGAGCATCTTTTCAACCGCTTCGGGAGTGAAGTCCGCGCCCGAAGTTTCCACATTCGGCGCTGCAGGCACACAGGAAGGCACTACGTTCAGCATGCGCAGGTCCAGTCCTTTGGCAGCGTCGACCATATAGCGCACTCCGCGTTCTCCCAGCACGTTGGCGATTTCATGCGGGTCGGTGACGACGGTTGTCGTTCCGTGCACCAGTACGGCTTCGGCGTATTGAGCGGGCGTCATCATGCTCACTTCAATGTGCAAATGCGTATCGATAAGACCCGGCACTGCGAATAACCCTTTGCCGTCAATCCGTTCCTTGGCTTCAAGCGTCGTTACGCCCGGAGCCGTGACATGCACAATCGTGTCCCCGGTGATCCCGATCGCAGCTGGGTAAATTTCACCGGAGAATACATTGACTAACCGTATATTTTCAATTGCCACATCGATAGGCAAATCTCCGCGTGCGGAGGCAACAAGCTTGCTGTTCATAGTTCAAACCCCTTCCATCCGTTATTTCAACCACAGGTAGTAAACTAATGGTACGCACAAAATGTACAAGCCGATAGGAATTTCTTTGATTTTGCCGGACAGAAGTTTGATCGCCACGTAGGACAAAATGCCAAACACGATACCGTTAGCGATACTAAACGTGAAGGCGGTCATCAGGATCGTCATAAACCCGGACAACGTTTCATCCAAATTGTCGAAATCGATATTTTTCAGCGCCTGCAGCATCGATAAGCCGATCGCAATTAAAGCCGGGGCCGTAGCTGCCGAGGGAATAGCCAGAAACACAGGCGTCAAAAATAACGCCACAAGGAACACAAGGCCTGTCGATACCGCCGTCAAGCCGGAACGTCCGCCTACTTCCACGCCGCTGGCCGATTCGATGTATGCCGTGACCGTCGTCATGCCCATTGCGGAACCGCCGACCATAGCGACCGAATCGACTAGGAAAGGCTTTTGGATATCCGGGAGGTTGCCGTTTTCATCCAATAATTTGGCTTTGCCGCCGACACCCAGCACCGTTCCCATCGTAGAGAAAAACTCGCCGGTGAAAAAAGTGAAAATCAGCGGGAAAAAGGACCATTTCAAAGCGCCCAGCCAGTCCACCTGAAACAAGACGGGAGACGGATTCGGAGGCAATGAAATAAATGAGGTTGGAAGTTTGGTGATGCCCATCGGAATCCCGATGATCGTCGTAACCAATATACCGAAGAACACGGCGCCTCTTACTCTAAGCGACATCAGCGCCAGCGTAACGGCAAGACCGATAAAGGCAAGCAGCACCGTCGGATTGTGGAGCGAAGCCAGTCCGAGGTTTGTTTTGGTCGGCAAAATAATTCCGGCGTTATTTAAGCCCAGACCGATAACATAAATACCGACGGCTCCGGCCATGGCATTTTTAACGCTTTTCGGAAGCACTCTGGCGATCGTCTCGCGAATCCCCAGCAAGGTGAGCAGTAGAAATACGACCCCGGCGATAAACACCATACCCAGCCCGGTTTGCCATGTAGCCGCACCGCTCGCTACAATCGTGTAAGCGAAAAAGGCATTGCCGCCCATCGCCGGAGCTACCGCAAACGGCCGGTTCGCGTAAACGCCCATAAGGATCGAGAAAATGGCTGCCGACAAAATCGTCATGACCGTTACCGGTCCGGCCGGCATCCCCGCAGCTTTCATCAAACTCGGATGAACGATAATGATGTAAGCCATCGTAATAAACGTGGTCAGTCCGGCGATAAATTCCGTCCGCACGTTCGTTTTCAGCTGTTCCAGCTTAAACAATTTGTTAAGCAAAGAAGGGTTTGTGCTGTTCGACATGTTGTAGTTCTCTCCTCGAAAAAAATAAAATCAAAAACAAAATATACCATGCCAACTTTTTAACCGTCAATCCGCAGCGGGCATCTTATTGACCCTGCACAGCGATGCCGATTTTCGGTTTTTTATACAATCGCCAGTTATGCTATGATATGTAAATTACAAAAAACTATTTATTATGCAGGTGAAGCCTTATGCAGGTGTATGAAAAGCTGATGCAAGGAAGCCGGTTGGATACGGACCTCCGTATGGAACGGGTAGCCCAGCGCATCCAAGCGTTATCCGAAATCGGAACCACTCCCGGGCAGGGCGCTACGCGCATCGGTTATTCCCCGGAAGACCGGACGGCCAAGGAGCTGCTCAAATCGTGGATGCGCGAAGCCGGTCTGAACGTTCGCGAGGATGCGGTCGGCAACCTATTCGGGACCTATGCGGGGACCGAACCGCAGCTGCCCTCCGTTCTATCCGGCTCACATATCGATACGGTGCCCAACGGCGGGCATTTCGACGGTGTCGTCGGCGTCATTTCGGCGCTGGAGGTAGCCGCATCCTGGTTCGAGCAAGGTTTTGTGCCGCGCCGAAGCCTGGAAGTCGCCGCTTTTGCCGACGAGGAAGGCTCCCGTTTCCATGCCAGCTTGACCGGCAGCCATTTTCTTATGGGCGAGCTGGATCTTCAATCGGTGGCCCATTACAGGGACGACGAGGGACGCAGCTTCGACCAAGTGCTGAGGGAGCACGGGCTGGACCCTGCCGAATCGGAGGAAGCCGCACGCGACCCGCAAACGATCCACGCTTTCGTCGAAGTTCATATCGAGCAAGGCGAGGTGCTGGAGAAACGGCAGCTACCGGTTGGTGTTGTGAGCGGCATCGCCGGGCCGGCCTGGCTCGAAATCAAGTGGCGCGGCAAAGCCGCACACGCCGGAACAACGCCGATGGGCATGCGGCTGGATGCCCTCATCGGGGCAAGCGAATGCATCGTCGCCATTGAGAAGCTGCCGGCCTTGTACAGCCCCACCGCCGTAGCAACGGTCGGCAAAATGGACATCTCGCCAAACGGCAGCAACGTTGTCCCCGGCGAAGTCAGCTTTATCGTAGATGTCCGCGACATTGACCTGGACAGCCGGGACAAGCTCATTGAAGCGATTCTGCACGAAGCCGGCGCCATCGCAGCCAGAAGAGGGCTGGACGTCACCAGCGAACTGAAAATCAGGATCGCGCCTACCTCCATGTCGCCGCGGTTGATCGGTATCGTGGAAGAAGCGATTGAACAAACGGGCTGCCCGCCCTTTAAGCTGACAAGCGGGGCCGGGCACGATGCCATGGTGATCGGCCGCCATGTCCCGACCGTAATGATTTTTGTACGCTGCCTCGAAGGGATCAGCCATAACCCGAAGGAATGGGCGGCGCTTGACGATATTGCCGTCGGAGTACAAGTACTCGACGCGACACTTAGACGGTTGGCAAACGAATAAATGAAGTCCTCCCTGCCCGGGAGGACTTTTTCGTTTTTTCCTGTCTCTGTTAATGGCCTCTCTGATTGCGAACCACCGGAACGTCAGTTCGTCCCGATAACGCCAAGTTCAACATAATCGCCGTCAGCGAGCCGGACACGATGCCGTTTTGCAGCAGCATTTTGGCAAAGTCCGGCAGTTGGTCGAACATTTGCGGCAGCGTCGCCGAGCCCAGACCGATGGCGATGCTGCAGGCGGCGATCAGCAAATTGGCATCCTTGCGCAAGTCCACTTCCGACAAAATCGAGATGCCCGAAGCCGCTACCGAGCCGAACATAACGATCATCGCGCCGCCCAATACGGCATTGGGAATAACCGTAGCTTGCCGTACAAAGGTGCGGCTAATACGACGAATAATCCGGAAAGTATGATGGCTCCGTATGCCGTCGCCAAATTGGAGGCCGAAGCGATGGCAATAATCGGCCCGACCGCTGTGAAGGTACATCCAAGAATGACAGGCAATCTGCTGCCGAAGTACTTGCTGCCCATCACCTGCAAAATAGTGGCGACCCCACACGTGAACAAGTCGGCGGCGATCAAATAAGCCATCTGCGCGCTGGTCAGCTTAAGCGCTCCCCCAACGATCAGCGGCACGACAACAGCCCCCGCATACATAGCCAGCACGTGTTGAAAGCCGAGTGTAACGACCCGCTGTTTGCTTAACATGCTATAAATTCTCCTTCGTCTGCTCAGCAGCGGCGTCTGTTTCGCCTACAAAGCGAACTACGCCCGGGGACATCGCAGCGATCCGTGCCAATGAATGGACTTCGACGCCCATTTGCTCCAGCAGACCGCGGCCTTCTTGAAAGCTTTTTTCAATGACGCTACCCACGCCGACCAGTTCCGCTCCCGCTTCCCTAACGATCTGGACCAGGCCGACCAGCGCTGCCCCCGTGGCCAGAAAGTCATCAACGATCAGCACTTTATCGTCAGGCCCCAAATATTTGTGGGAAATGCTGATCTGGTACGTTTCCTGGCGGGTAAAGGAGTGCACCGGCGCCGAATATACCTTCTCGGACAAAGTCACGGCTTTCTTCTTTTTGGCGTACACAAAAGGAACTCCAAGCGCAATTCCCGCAGCCATTGCAAATTGAATCCCGCTGGCTTCGACGGTAAGCACCTTGGTGACAGGTTTGCCGGAAAAGAGCCGCGCGAACTCTTGTCCAATTTCCAGCGCCAGCTGTGTGTCGACCTGATGGTTCAGAAACGAATCGACTTTCAGTACCGTTTCCGACAAAATAAGACCCTCTTGACGTATGCGTTCCTCTAGCTGTTTCATCTTCCCAATCGCTCCTTTATGACATAATCCCCATGGCGACGGCATTTTTGTATGTAGGCCAGAGAAAAAAAAGAACAAGCCTCCTTGAGCTGCTAGCTCTCAAGTGAAGCTTGTCCCTCCGGGTTTTCCCCTAGTGGTGTACATAAAACACGTACCTGCGGCGCGGGATCGGCCCTAACCGACCTGAGTAAATACCGCGACGCATTCGCCTTCACTCATAGTCGGACAATTGATGTGGTCATCCGGTAGAAACTTATGGGCCATATCCCCAAAATTATATGAGTCGTATTAAAATGATACCTTGTATAGTACATTCCCGGCCCTGTATTTTCAAGAGGGAATTTTTTATAATATAGTCCATGCTGCTATTTCATAGCGCTCGGGTTTATGCTCATTTCATTGCTTGATTCAGCATCTCCACTTTGAGAGAGGACTACGCCGCCATGAGCTTTCAACAGTTTGTTTCCATCATTCCGATATTTGAACGCGTGGAATCCAGCCGAATGACTCAAGTTATCGCCAGCTCTGCTGACCGGCATATGCTCGTTGTCGTGCTGCGCGGACACCTCTCCATCTCCGGACAGAGTCAGGAGCCCATCCTCGTATCTCAAGGTTTCGCTTGCCATCCCCAATACGGCCCCTTCACCATTCAGGTGCCAAAAACAAAAGAAGCCGAATACGTGGTCATCACTTACCGCGTTTTCCCCGAGAACAGCCCCTGGTCCCTGCACGGTTCGCTCCGCACGTCAAGCGAAGTGAAGGTCAAATACATGCTGGATGAACTGTTTCGGACAACCGAAGCAAACGACGTGCCCAGTGAAGATAAATACCTCGTGCAGCAGGTTCGCAAGCGCCTTATTCTCGAACGAATCCTGTTTATTTATATATATGAAACACAGATGCAGCGGGAAACCACCGCATCGCTTGCAAGTATGGAAGAGTCCATTTCATATATTAATGAGCATTACATGCTGAAGCTTACGCTCCCTATGCTCGCTGAACGTGCGGGGATCAGCGTCGGACATTACACCGTATTGTTCAAAAATGTAACCGGCACTTCCATGAGCCGGTATTTGCGGAGTTTGCGCATCAGCAAAGCCAAGCAAATATTCCAGCAATTCCGGCTTCCGGCCAAAGAGGTGGCCCAGTTGGTCGGCTTCGCGGACTATTTTCATTTTAGCAGAACGTTTAAGCAAGAAGTCGGTTGTTCTCCTGCCGCGTATCTCAAGGAGCTGCATAAAATCTAATAATATAACATGTCCAATCTTAGAATTGGATATGGTCTATCTGAGGTTATGCAGCTAAAATCAATTGAGAATAATTATTATTATCAGGAGGATTCATCATGCAACTTCAGACCAGCCGCTTAGTCACTCTTATGTTATTTCTCGTTATCGCGCTTAGTCTTGCCGCTTGCGGTCAAACCGCCGCGCCTTCAGCTCAAGGAAGCTCAACCCCTGCGGCCCCGGCCCCCGCTCCGGCAGCTTCGCCCGCTCCCGCTGCAGCTCCTAGCGACGGGAAAATTACAGTAGAAGATGCGCAAGGAACCGTTACATTAGCCAAAAAGCCGGAACGGATCGTCACCATGGATTTCAGCTTTACCGATATGCTGATTACGCTGGGCGTGCAGCCCGTGGGCATTGCCGATGACGGCAGTCCGGCTTTGTTCATGGATGCAGTAAAGAGCCAACTGAAATCATATACATCCGTAGGCTCCCGTTATGAGCCCAACATCGA
This sequence comes from Paenibacillus thalictri, assembly GCF_004307995.1. GTDB lineage: Bacteria > Bacillota > Bacilli > Paenibacillales > NBRC-103111 > Paenibacillus_AF > Paenibacillus_AF thalictri. The sequence continues at coordinate 78,343 of NZ_SIRE01000012.1, forward strand.
GCTGATCAGCTCGCTTAAGCCCGATCTGATTATCGTCGATATCAACAAGCATAAGAACGCCCTGCCGCAGCTTAAAGCGATCGCGCCGCTGCTGGTATTAAACGACTTCCAAGCCGATTATGATCAAATGTTGAAAAATTACATCATTACCGCCAAAGCTGTTGGCAAAGAAGAGGAAGGCAAGAAACGTCTGCAGGAACACCAAGCCAAAATGGAGGCAGCTAAGAAAAAAATTAAAAACGCCAACATGACCGTGCTTCCCGCCGTCGTGAATCCTACCGGATTTTTCGGTCACTCCGACCATTCGTATTCCGGATCCATGCTGAAAATGTTAGGTTATACCGATCCGTTGAAAAACGATACGGCTTATCCGCAGATGACCCTGGAGCAACTGGTGGAAACGAACCCGCAGGCGTTGTTCCTGATGCCGACGGATAAGGTGACGATCGTGAACCAGTGGGAAACGAATCCACTATGGAAGAAACTCGACGCGGTGAACAACAACAAGGTATACACCGTAGAACGCCGGGACTGGTCGCTATCCAGAGGTATGCTCGGATCGGAGAAGATTGCAGAGGATATTTTGAAACAGCTGGGAGAATAAAATAAATGGATAACACGATTCGTTTGGAGAAGCAGAGCCGCCCCCGGTTTCTGCTCTTCCTTTTTTGCAGTTGTTTGCTTCTTTTGGCTCTCGGCATGCTGTTGAGCCTGAAATGGGGCCAAGCTCAGATGTCATGGGGCACTTTATTCGAAGCGCTAACCTTCCGAAGCCACGACAAGCTGCACCTCTATATCCAAACTTTACGGCTGCCCCGCACGTTGACCGCCTGCATCGTCGGTATTCAGCTGGCGCTGGCCGGGCTGCTGACTCAGTTGACAACGAAAAATCCGCTGGCTTCCCCGCACATCTTCGGCATTAACGCAGGTGCGTCGTTAGCCGTAGTGTTAGGCCTTGTATTGGCCTCCGGATTGGGCCTGTTTGCTTCCATGCTGCTGGCCTTCGCAGGTGCCGTAGCGGGCGTCATTCTGGTCTGGTCCTTGAGCGGCAACGATCACAGGCAATATGTGCGCCTTGCGCTTGCGGGCATTACCGTTCATTTCCTGCTTTCTTCTTTGACCGAAGGCGTCATGATTCTGAACCAATATTCGACGGAAAGCATGATCTTTTGGCTGGTCGGGTCGGTAAACCGCGCGAGCTGGCATGAGGTCGCTCTGCTGCTGCCATTTGTCATCGGGGGGCTTGCGCTGCTTATCTTTATGATCCCCGCATTTCGCCTGCTGCCGATGGATTCCGACGTAGCTGCCGGACTAGGCCAGAGAGTCGCACTGGTCCGCGCCGCGGGCATGCTGCTGGTCATCGTTTTTGCCGGCTCAGCCGTCGCCGTATGCGGTCCGATCGGGTTCATCTGCCTGATCGTCCCTCATATCGCCAGAGCGCTGGTCGGGTCCAATCTGACCTTGCTTGTTCCTTTGACAGGACTGCTCGGCGGCGCGCTGCTGGTGTATGCCGACTTATTCAGCCGCATGATATCGTTTCCGTTCGAGTCCCCGGTTGGTATCGTCACGTCTGCGATCGGAGCCCCGTTTTTTATTTATTTATCCCGGCGGCAAGGAGGGAAGAAGAAATGAGGAACACGACCATTCTTGGCGGCGCTTGTCTGCTTCTGCTCATTCTTGCTGTAGTCTCCATCTGCGTCGGAGCCGTGTCCATTCCGCTAGGGGATATAGGAGCAAGCCTGACGGACCCGGCAAGCCCGACTTATTTCATTGTCCATGAGGTGCGGCTGCCCAGAGTGCTTGTCGGTATGCTCGCAGGTTTCGGTTTGGCTGTAGCCGGTGTGATTCTGCAGAACTTGATCCGTAACCCGCTAGCCAGCCCCGATGTCATCGGTATAACCAAAGGAGCCGGTTTCGCCGCGGCGGCTGTCATCTTCCTGTTTCCGAAGTCACCCGTCTATGTGCTGCCGATCGCCGCTTTTGCCGGGGCCGTGATTACCTTTCTGGTGCTCCTTGCTTTAAGCCGCAGGCTCACTTTATCTCCCGCTTCCCTTGCCTTAATCGGCGTCGCTATTGGCGCCATCTTTCAGGCCGGCACGCAATATCTGATCGTCACCAATCCAACCAATATCAATATGGCGCTGCTATGGCTGTCCGGCAGCTTATGGAGCCGCAGTTGGAATCATATCGCCTACTTGCTGCCTTCTTTGGCTGTACTGCTTGCTTTTGCCGGCGCGAGCTTCGCCAAACTGAACGCATTTCAGCTGGGCGACGACATCGGTGCGTCGCTGGGCCTGCGCATCGTACGCGAACGTTTTTGGCTGCTCCTGCTTGCGGTAAGCCTAGCCGGCGTATCCGTATCGGCGGTCGGCGCGATCGGATTTGTCGGACTGCTGGCACCGCATATGGCACGCAGCCTTGTCGGAGGCTTGAACCAGCGGCTGCTTCCGCTCGCCGCCGTCATCGGCGCCGATCTGATGCTGCTCGGTGACTGTCTCGGGAGGGTGATCATCATTCCGCGCGAGGTTCCGGTAGGCGTCATGACCGCCGTCATCGGCGCCCCTTATTTCATCTATTTGCTGCGCAGGGAACGGAATCGGCGGTCCGCTTAAAGTTACTTGCCTTTTTCTTTAGGGAAGTCGTTGTTTTCGCCCAGAACCTCTCCCTTGGTGTCCTTAAAGCGGATTACCGGCTGCTGGTTGTTCTTGAAATAATCCGAATGCACGTACATTTGACGAATAAACGGGTCAAAAATCATCATCATGAGGCCGGCGCCCAATTGCCCCCCATTGGCGGTATTAATCACGATTTCAATGGTCTTGTCGTCAGGCATCGTCGCACTTTTGAGCGGCTGCTTTTCATCGCCTTTATTATCGTTCAGCGCATCGATGTAAGCTTTGAAGTCTTTTTTGGTGAGATGGATCTTGTCCCAATCGATAGCGTCAGGTTTGGCAGCGCCATTGGATTGAAGGAGGTCTAAGCCCTTGCTTTGTCCCTCATCCTTCGCTTCGCTGCCCGCAGCTGCCGCCGGTACGCCAGCAGCCGGTGCCGGTGTGTTGGCTGCAGGTGCCGGTGTGCTAGCAGTCGCTCCGGCTTTTGCGCTGTCTGCCGATTTGGCGGTGTCTGCCGGCTTCGCGCCGTCCTCCACGGCTTTTGCTCCGCATCCCGCAATTACCGTAGTGAGCATGATGGCTGCCAGACCGGCGGCTATTTTGGTTACAAGTGTTTTGTTCATTATGAGTTCCCCTCTCCTCTATGCCTTAAGGCTGTATTGTCGAAAGCCCATTATAACTTGGATCCCCTCATTTATCTACCTTTATTTGGGATTGGATAGCTGCATTTCCAGTTAATCCGTCTATTCCCTGCCCCTTCCGAAACCATCAGCTCCGCCCTAAGGGAAAAATAATTCCGTCTCCGGCACGAGGACACCGTTTCGTCGCTGCTCTATAATCAATGAAGCGGCAGGAGAATTTTCCAGTTTATATTCAGTTTAAAAACCGCGGTTATACTTACGAACGTATCGAATAACGGATAGGAGTTGTCTTTCATGACCATCCAAAAAGAAAATAACAAAAAGCTCGTGCTGACCGGCCTGCTGATCGGCCTGATATTTGCCGAGTTGGACGAAACCGTCGTTTCGACGGCCATGCCAACGATCATCCGCGAGCTGCACGGTCTGTCTCTTTACGGCTGGGTGGCCGGTGTCTATATGCTCGCCGTGACCATTTTTATGCCGATTTTAGGCAAATTGGCCGACTTGTACGGACGCAAGCGCATTTACCTTAGCTGCATGGCCTTATTTATTGCCGGCTCGATTGTAAGCGGCTTGGCCCCAACCATGACGATGCTGCTCATCGGCCGGGGCATCCAAGGCATTGGCGCGGGAGGTTTAATGCCGCTCGCACTGGTGATTATCGGGGAAACGTATCCTTTGGAGCAGCGGGCCAAAATTCAAAGCTTGTTCGGACCGTTGATGATTCTCCCCCAGCTGCTTGGCCCCACGGTTGGCGGTTATATGGTCGGACACGTTAATTGGCACTGGGTATTTCTGATTAATATTCCGGTTGGCCTGCTGGCCGCGGCCGTATTATCGGTCGGTATGAGGGAATCGCGAAGCGGCGAGAAGCGGAGCATCGACTGGGCGGGTGCGGCCACCTTGGTTCTGGCAATGCTCTCCCTTCTGCTGGCGCCTGTGCTGATTGACAACAACGGCCTGTCGTGGGGTTCGCCCGTCATTATCGGAATGCTTGTATTGTCCGCACTGTTCATTGCGCTATTTATCTGGATAGAATCCAAAGTCCAAGAACCGATCATTCCGCTTCACCTGTTCCGCAATCGGAATGTCGTTGTCCTTTCTTCTCTAGTGCTCATTCTGATGCTAGGGATTATGGGCGGCATGGCAACATTCCCGTTTTTTGCGCAAAATGTGATGGGACTGACACCGACAGCGGCCGGATACCTCATGCTTGCCTTTATGGCCGGCGCGATCCCCTCCAGCATCGCCAATGGATTTCTGATTACCCGGGTTCCATACCGCAATTTGTTTATCATTTGTTTCATCTTGCCTGTGGTCGGCTTCTTCCTGCTCACACAAGTCGCCGTCAGCACAACCGTGATGTACATTATTGTGACCTTCTTTATTATAGGCCTCGGCATCGGCGCATTGTTCGGAGGCGACAACCTGATCGTTCAGGAATCCGTCGAAAAGGAACATAGCGGCGTAGCGCTTGGTACCGTACAATTGTTCCAGTCGCTCGGAGCGACGGTGGGTTTGAGCATTTTCGGCAGCCTGCTTGCCCGCAATATTAAGAATGGCGTGACCGGTTTAAGCGATCAGCTGCCACCCGGGGAGGCGGAACATATTGCTACCGGCGGTATTCCTGCCGGTCTCGCACCGGAATTGACGGTAAACATTCAGCATGTTTTCGCCAGCGCTTTTCAAAACATCTTTATCATATCGCTGTTTTTTGTGATCGCCGCTTTTGTCATCACTTGGTTTTTAAATAAAGGAGTGCTTACAAAAAGAGAAGAATCCGAGCCCGAGCAACCTGCCGCTCTCGTAGCGGAGTAGTCCGCGGCAGCAGCCGGCTCGTCCGTTAAGTCTCCATTTTCTTGTACTCTAGTTTCTTTCGTTTTCTTCTTGATCATCGCTAGAAACGGTTAAGCATCTGCCGGCATGTATGCTGCCTGTCCAGGGATATCTCGCCTTGGGCTGGAAGCTTATGCCGGCATCTTCATTTCCGGCCAAAAACCGCCGTTGGTTTCGACATCCGCTCACCGGCCGCCCCTCTGCCCAATTTTGACATACACCGCTTTGTCCGCTTCCTACGCTGCTATCTCTCTCGAACCCGGAGCAGAACGTTTGCTCCGAATATAGCAATTTGCCCACGAATCTATTAAAATAGTGAGTCGTATAAGGAAGTTCCTCCCACTTACGGGTAATCTTGCAGCAGAGAATAGGAGAGAGAAGCTTGTGAACAAGAAAAAAGTCCAAAGAGCGCTGCAGCTTCTGGTGGCGGCTCTAGGGATGATATTCGCTGCGGGGAGCGCACTAGGAGCCGCGCCTCAAGCAAACGGCACGATAAACAAAGACATCGTAGACCCCTACCAGACGTACACCTATGAACTGACGGCACAACATATCGATCAGCTTGCCGCGGCCTATCCGGATCTAATTCAAGTCAAAACGATTGGCAAGACGGACTTTGACCGGGACATTAAAGCCGTCAAGCTTGGCAAGGGAGAAGCCACCGTGCTGATCGACGGTTCCCAGCATGCCCGGGAATGGATGGGCACCAACCTGATTATGTACATGATCGACCGTTATGCCTACGCGTATGAGCACAATATGAAATATGGCGATTACATCGTGCGCGATTTGCTGAATCAGTGCTCAATCTGGTTTGTCCCGATGGTCAATCCGGACGGTGTTACCCTACAGCAGCAAGGCTTGGATGCGTTCCCTGAGGACTACCATTCCTGGTTTGTCGGGATGAACGGCGGAAGCCGCGATTTCAAACGCTGGAAAGCCAATGCCAGCGGAATCGATATCAACCGCCAGTATCCCGCCATGTGGACCGGCATTCGCAATTCTCCCAAATACCCGATGTTCAAAAACTATAAGGGCTCCGAGCCAGCGGAGACGGCGGAAGCCGTCAGCATGATCCACTTCGCTTATGAGACCGACCCGGAAATCGCCTTTTCTTACCACTCTTCCGGCGAAGTGCTGTACTGGTATTTCAATACGTCGCCGGAGCATATGGCACGCGATAAACGGATGGCCGACACCATCAGCAATATGACAGGCTACAGCCAGATCAAGCCGGCCAAAGATCCTTCCGGCGGCGGTTTTACCGATTGGTTTATCGCGCAGTTCGGACGCCCCGGTTTTACGGCGGAGTTAGGTCCCTATCAAGTTGAAACCGAGCTGCCGCTCTGGACCTTTACCGACATATGGGATGAGAATCAAGCCATCGGGCTTTATCTGGCATCCGAAGGGTACAAGTTATGGCATGAACGTTATCCGGTCGAATGGGCCAACACGAACATTCAACTTCTTGAGCCGGTACCGCTGTACAATCGTCCCGATGCTTCGTTTCCCGTTGGCGCACAACTGAACGGTGCGAAACTAACAGCTGACGCGCGCCTGGGGGATTGGTACCGCATCCCGACATGGCTGGGCCCGAAATGGGTTCGCCTGAATCCGTCAGCGTATTTGATCGGACATAGCGAGAAACACACTGAACACATCAGCTTGACGGCCCAAACGCCGATGTACAAGCATCCGAAGGAAGACGGTTCCATGCTGCTCGGACAATTGACCCCGCAGGAAATCGATACAGTGGAACGATGGAATGACTGGTACCTTGTCAAAACATGGCTAGGCAACGTCTGGATCCAAAACAAACGTATTTAAAGCTCACCTAAAAAGGAGGAACGTCCATGGCTTCCATCCATCTTGCCCGCCACATGCTTCCGGTTATACTCGCGGTGGTTCTGCTGATTTGCGCGCTGCCGGCTGAGCCGGCCAGCGCCAATGAACAACATGAACAACGAATCTGTCTGGACCCGGGCCATCAGCTGTACGGCAACAATGCCCTGGAGCCTGTCGCGCCGGATGCCAAAGAGAAGAAAGCAAAGGTCACATCCGGAACCCGAGGTGTCTCCACCAAAAAACCGGAGTATGTCCTGACCTTGGAAACGTCGCTGCTGCTTAAGGACAAGCTGGAGACCTACGGGTACAAGGTCATCATGACCCGTGACACCCACGATGTGGATATTTCCAATATAGAACGGGCGCTTGTCTGCAACGAAGCTCAAGCCGATTTGGCGGTTCGCATCCATGCCGACGGCGATAATTCGCCTAAAGCACAGGGTATCTCGCTGCTTTATCCGGCCGCTGTCCAAGGGGCTTGGGCTCCTTCCCTGCCAAGCAAAGCCGCAGCGGAGCTGATTTTACGGGAAGCGGTCGCAGCATCGGGCGCAGTGTCCAGAGGCGTTGTCCCCCGCTCCGATCTGACCGGCTTTAATTGGTCCACGGTACCCTCCGTGCTGGTTGAGATGGGGTTCATGACCAACCCGGAAGAAGATCGGCGGCTGTCCGATCCGGAATATCAAAATAAACTTATGGAAGGCATTGCGACCGGCATCAATCTGGCCTTATCGGTTGCTGCCGACGAACCCGAGCAGGAAACGTCAACCCGGGTATTCCTGCCAAGTTCTACCCAGCTCTATGAGTACAACAACGGTAAAATGACCCGTACCCAGGTAGCGTTATCGCCGCAAATCGTGAAGTTATCCGCGGTGCGCGGCAATTGGGGCAAAGTGAACACCTGGATCGGCGAACGGTGGATACCGCTGGGTTCGTCTTTATCCCCCGTGAATGCTGTAGAACGGCAAATTCAGCTGGCCGACAACACGCCCCTTTACCGCAGCCCTTACGATTCGGAGCCGGCTGCCCGGCTGTCCTCTCAAACGGTTACCGCGCATGAGCAGTGGCATGAGTGGTATTTGATCGATACCTGGCTCGGTGAAGTATGGGTTCTCAACCATTAAATAGAAAACAATTTGCATGATCCATTGGTTTCGGGCAAACAATAAGCCACAGGAGGGATTCCGAAATGAGACTTTCTGGAAAAGTTGCCGTAATAACCGGAGCGGCGTCGGGCATGGGGAAAGCGATCGCTGAACTGTTCGCGGCCGAAGGAGCCCAAGTGGTTGTTTCCGATCTTCGTCTTGAAGCCGCCCAAACGGTCGCCTCGGCTATTGAATCCGGCGGCGGCGCGGCCATTGCCGTTGCGGCCAATGTAGCCAAAGAAGAGGATGTTCAGCAATTAATCGATACTGCGGTGAAGCAGTTCGGCACGGTGGATATTTTGGTCAATAATGCGGGAATTATGGATAACTTCGTACCTGCGGCGGACTTAACCGATGAGCTGTGGGACCGGGTATTCGCCATCAATACCACAGGCCCGATGAGAACGACACGCAAGGTGCTGCCGTTGTTCACAGAGAAAAAAAGCGGAGTCATCGTGAACATCGCCTCCGCCGGAGGACTTTATGGATCCAGGGCCGGTGCAGCCTACACTGCCTCGAAACACGCGGTTGTCGGCTTTACGAAAAACGTCGGGTTCCAATACGCCCCTCTAGGCATCCGCTGCAATGCAATCGCCCCGGGCGGGGTCGAAACCAACATCGGTACTACGATCAACTCCCCGAATCCGTTTGGCATGGAGCGGGCCATGGCGGGAATGGGCATTAATCCGCGTTCCGGGAAGCCGGAGGAAATTGCCAAAGTCGCCTTGTTCCTGGCTTCCGACGATGCCAGCTTTGTGAACGGCGCCGTGGTGGCAGCGGATGCCGGCTGGACAGCGTATTAAAGGCGGCGCACTGCCAAGCGCACATAAAAAGACGTCAAGCGGCTTCTGCCCGATTGACGTCTTCATGATGTTCACCCACATTAAATCACACCGATAAAAACCACTTTCTGCCGTTCGCACCCCATCCTATCGTCAAGACTCTTCGAATTTGGCGGCGCTTCTTGTGTCGATGACCTGAGATTGAGCGCGGTCCCGCTGATCGGACAATGTAACTAACCACCAGCCCACGATCGCATTAACCACGGCCATAGCCGCGAATAACAGAAAATCTCCCCACGGCTCGGGTAAAAGCAGGTCGGCAAGCAGCCATCCGCCCGTTGTTGCAATCCCCATGAACATCCCTTTAATCGCCCTTACGTTAAAAACCATCTACACAACCTCCTCTAAGGAATAGTTTGCTTCAGCTTTACGCCGGACTTAAGCTATAACCATTCGGCCCTCGAAGGGTCTCACTTTCCTCTCAAATTCATTGTATGTCGGCTATATTCACGATTATGCTATCTCATGGATACACAGTCACAATAATACCGTCCATATTATTGCCTGATAGTTCGTAATGGCGATTGGCCGGTATTTGAATCGTGGTGTTGTTGGATACGGGGTAATACGAAATTTCATAGGTGGTCTTACCGATCGTCTTCTTTATGGTTTTCCGTTCTTTCAGGTAGTCCAAATATTGTTCCAACACCCAGTTGTTGTCCATCATAATGGCGCTGTGCGGCAAGCCGACATAACGAAAGTGCCAAGGTTCGTATTGGATGCCGGTGATTTCCGTCTTGTCTTTCGGATAACGCAAAATAAAACCATACTTCCATGCATTTTTCTTCAGCCATTTTCCTTCGGCTGCCTGGTTCATCTCCCCTTGTGTGGACCCAATATCCAGCGATAAACCCAGGTTATGCTCGCTATAGCCTGCCGGCATCGCATAATCGGCGCCCATCTGCCGGTACAGCTGGTCCTGCTCCTTGTTGTCACGATATCCGCTGCTAATGACAAAGTGACGTACCCCATCTTTGGCCGCGGCTTCTGTCATCGCCGAGAACTTTTGCACCAGGCTTGGCGACAGCCGAATCGTGTTATCCAGCAGCCCGAACCCTTGGACCAGCTCTTTATGCTGCATCAGCTTAACCGCTTCGGCTGCCGCCCCCTTCTGCGGAACGGGGTAATCCTTGTTGACCAGCAGCAGATCGCCTTTGTATATTTGCTCCTGCGGTATTTTTATCGTTATCCCGTTTTGGGTCGAGGTTCCTTTGGGAGCTTGTCCGGGCTGCTCCATTGTCATTATAGCTGCGCCGGATTTGAGTGAAACAGCCGCATAACCCGCCAGAAACAAAACAACAAGACAAAAAACCCACTTCTTCATTTTCACTGCCTCCTATCCGTCATTCACATCAGGATAAAGGAAACTTTTTAAAAAGAAGTAGGGTAAATATAAAGTTTTTCTTAAACTTCTCTATGCTTTGGAAGGTATCCGCACTTCAAATATCGTGCGAATCACACTGCTTTGGACGGAAATGCTGCCGTTATGCTGTTCTACGATATTTTTGGCGATAAATAAACCGAGCCCCGAACTTCCGCCTTGGTGAGACCGGGCTTGATCCCCTGTGTAAAACAGTTCGAAAAGATGAGGCAGATCTTTCTCGGGAATAGCGTCCCCGTAATTGACCACCTGCGCAACCACTTCCCCTGCATCCGCAAATCCGTTGATCTCAACAAATTGGCCGTCTTTGCCGTAACGGACTGCATTGGTCAATAAATTTTCAAACACGCGGGCCAGCAGATCCCCGTCGCCTTCGATATGCAGATGGGGCGTCACGTTGATTTTGGCGGCCAACTGGTTTTTCTCGAATAGCGGATACATCATCTCGTCAATTTGTATAAGCAGCTCGCTTAAATCGATCGGTTTTTTCTCAATGGAAAGATTGCCGTAGTTCATTCTTGTGATCTCAAATAGCTCGTCAATGAGCTTCTCCAACCGCTGTGATTTGGTATAAGCGATGGCAGCGTAATGTTTGATTTGCTCCATAGACAAGTCACGGTCCCGAAGCATAAAATCCAGGTAGCCCAGCACGGAAGTCAGCGGCGTCCGCAAGTCATGCGCCAAGTTCAAGACCAGCCGATCCTTGCTGCTCTCCGCAAAATCGCCTCTTTCCACCGCTTTCTGCAATTTTTCGCCGGCCAGATTGATGTCTCTTGCAATATCCGCAAATTCATCATTGGAATCAACGCTCACCCTCTTGGTGAAATCGCCGTTAGCCAGATGGTGAATGCCGCTTGATATCTTCTGGAAATAAACCTCGTACCGGGCTGTGAGTATAAAGAAGAACATAATGGAAAGGGGGATGAACAGCAGCAGGAAGCTGTTGAAGTCGCCTATGCTTTTGATCAGATGGCGGATATCGGCCAACGGATCGTCCCGCTGAACGCTGGAACGGTAATACAGTTGAAGCGCCTTATACACGATATAAGTGACGAGTCCGGACAAGATCATGCTTAAACCTAACAATACGATCATTTTCAGCCGAAAGCTGCGCATCAGTTTAGCCATTGAACGTATATCCCACCCCCCAAACGGTTTTGATGAATTTATGTTTATGGGTATCTTCACCGAGCTTTTTGCGCAATGTGCGGATATGGACCATCACCGTATTGCCGCCCTCATAATAAGCCTCGCCCCAAACATGCTGAAATATGTTTTCAACACTGAACACTTTCTTGGAATGGGAGGCCAACAAATACAAAATATCGAATTCTTTCGGCGTCAGCTCGACGTTCTCCTCGTAAAAGGTGACGGTCCGCTTGTCAGGATCGATGGTTAATCCGCCCGCTTCGATCACCGATGTAGGTTCCAGGTCCGGTTGATTGAGCCGCATGGAACGACGCAGCAGCGCATGGACTCGAGCCATCAGCTCCATCGGATTAAAGGGTTTGGTCATATAGTCGTCGGCCCCCATAACCAGGCCCGTTATTTTATCCAGATCGGACGTTTTGGCGCTTACAAAAATGATCGGAATCCGGTACCGCTCCCGAATTTGCCGGGTCGCCTCGTAACCATCCAATTCCGGCATCATGATATCCAGAATCGCCAGATCAATCGGTTGGGATTGTATGGCGTGCAGCGCTTCCCGTCCATTGGATACTTTAATTGAGCGGTAGCCTTCTTTATCCAAGTGCAGCGCGATCAAATCGGCAATCTCCGCTTCATCGTCGGCTATCAATATCGTGATCGGTTTCATCGACTACCCACTCCTCACCGTCATCAGTTGCCCGCCTCTGATCTTACCATATCACGCTGCGGCCGAAATACAAAACAGCCACCGGTTCCATGAACCCGGCAGCTGAGGAGGATGCGTTCACCTAATCTGTTGCCCTTTTGCATAAAAAAGCGCTTGGACTACTGAGACATTTGTTGATGGGGCAACCAGCATATAAACGTTGTGCCCTCGCCAAACGTGCTCTCCACGCGAATATCTCCGCCCATAATCTGGCTGAACCGCTGGCTTATCGCCAGCCCCAGACCCGTACCGCCGTATTTCCGGGTAGTGGAAGCATCGGCTTGTGTAAAAGGCTGGAACAGCTTCTCCAGTTGTTCGGGCGTCATGCCGATGCCTGTATCTTGGATCCGGAAACTGTAACCGGAGCGGTTGTCTCTCGTTTCTTTATATACCTCGAAGGTAATCAGACCCGCGTCCGTAAACTTATTGGCATTGCTTAATAAATTGATCAGAATTTGCCGCAGCTTCATCATGTCCGCCGTAACGTCGCCCGATTCCTCACATTGGGTGCGAAGCTTATTGCCCTTGGTTTCGACGAGAGGCCGGATGGTCGTCAGCACGTCTTGAACGAGATCCCGCAAGCTGTATGTCTCCAGATGAAGCTCCATTTTGCCCGCCTCAATCTTGGAAATATCCAGAATATCGTTAATCAGCGCGAGCAGGTGGTTACCCGCTTTGCTGATTTTGGACAAGTCCTCGACAAAAACTTCTTCGCCAAGTTCCCTCGCTTCCTCTTGCAGCATTTCACTATACCCGATAATTGCATTCAGCGGCGTCCGCAGTTCGTGACTCATATTAGCCAAAAACTGGCTTTTGGTCAGATTGGCATTGATCGCCTCGTCATGCGCTTTGGCGAGCTGCTTGGTGCGTTCCGCCAGGGCGACTTCCGCTTTCACCCGGTCGGTAATATCCGTACGGATCGAAATAAAATGATGGGGAGTTCCGTCTTCGTTAAGAAACGGCACGATGGTCGTGTTCATCCAATATTCGCTGCCGTCCTTGGCCCGGTTTTTCACTTCCCCCCGCCAAACGTTCCCTTGCTTAATGGTCTCCCACATATCTTTAAAGAACGATTTCGGATGGAAACCGGAATTAATGACCCGGTGTGTTTTGCCGATTAGTTCTTCCCGATCGTATTTGGAAATATCGCAGAACTTGGCGTTTACGTAAGTAATGACACCTTTGTCGTCGGTTATGGCTACGATGGAAGAGGCATCCAGCGCATTTTCGATATCACGCAGGTTCTCCATAGTTTGCGACAACTTGAGGTCATTTTGCTTGCGTTTCGTAATATCCATGCCGATAGCGAGATATTCAGAGACAACGCCCTGATCGTCCACAAACGGCACGATCGTGAGGCTGACCCAATATTCCCCGCCGTCCTTGGCCCGATTCTTCACTTCTCCGTTCCATGCTTGTCCGCAACTGATCGTCTCCCACAGCTCTTTAAAGTACGCAGGGGGGTGGAAGCCGGAATTTACGGTCTTGTGGCTGGCGCCGATCAATTCATCCCGGCTGTACTGGGATACTTTGCAGAAATGCTCGTTTACAGATGTAATGATCCCTCTCGAATCCGTAATGGAAATGATGAATGTGGCATCCAACGCGGATAAAGCATAGCTCATGTCTTTATGATTTGTAAGCATCTAAATCGACTTCTCCAATCCGGCTGTAAGTTCCCCAATGAATGATGGCGCCCCAAGTTCGTTTCGAAACTTTTTCCCATAATTCACTTCTAATTTAAGTCTATTTTCAGTCATAATTATCCATTATGTCAAGGTTTAATGCCTCATTATGACGCTTCTCGTAGGGATGGTAAGATCAAAGCAAGCATATAATGAAAACAGGAGACGCCGCTAACGTCTCCCTGCTCAACACTTGGACGATTCCCCCGAGTGGATACCCGAAAATGTAACTCGCCGTGTACAATCCATATTTTACTATGAACCGCCAATAGGCGGCTTTTTATTTTTCCAAAATGAGGGTTAAACATAATTGTGCTAGATTTTCCCGGCAACTATCGCGTTAAATGACACCGGCCTACTCCGTTTGCGGCTTATCCGCGGTCACGCTCACATCTTTCCAGGTCAATTTGGAGCTGGGGTCGACGGTAAAGTTTTTCACCCGGTTGTTCACGGCGTAAATATCGGCGCGGTACAGTGTCGGGATGACAGGCAGCTCCTCGTTCATCAGCGCTTGCCATTGGTTGTAGATGTCCTTGCGGTACGCTTTATCGAAAGCTTGCTCGGAGTGGCCTTTCTCCAGCAGTTCATCGTTTTTCTCGTTCACCCAATGGGTGTAGTTAAACAATACGTTCCGTCCGTACAGCCCGTACGGGTCGATATCCGCTCCGGTCGACCAGGCCGCCGCGTAAATATCCACCTTCGGATCGTCCTTCTGCACCCTGTCGTAGAACGAATTGAACTCGGCCAATCGTCCGTCGACCAGTTGCACATCAAGGCCTACTTCTTTCCAGCCCTGCATATAAAATTTGGCCAGCGGCTCGGCGATATCGCTTCCGCTCATCATCAGGAAATTAATCGTAAATTTCTTGCCTTCGGGATCTTCGCGCAGCCCGTCCCCATCCTTGTCCTTGTAGCCCGCTTCATCGAGCAGCGCCTTCGCTTTGGCAGGGTCGTGCGTATAGCTCTTCACATTGTTGTCATGGTAGCTGGCAAATGAAGGCGGAATTAAGGTTGTCGCAGGGAACCGCAAGCCGTGGTACAGCTTGTCGCCAACGGCCTGATTGTCCATGGCGTATGCCATTGACTGACGCAGCTTTTTATTTTGCAGCTTCGGATTATCCATGACGTTCTCTTGCTTTTGCGCGTCCCAATGTCCGAGCTTAAAGCCGATATACGTGTAGGCGTTGTCGATATTTCCGATAAACTGCACGTTTTTTGTTCCTTTGGCGGTCGGGTATTGGTCGGTCGGGAATGAGGCGATATCGATCTCGCCTTTTTTCAATGCCTGCAGCACCACCTTGGTGCTGACCACCTTGACAATCACGCCTTTTAAAATCGGCTTGCCTTCCCAGTAATCGTCGTTGCGGACAAACTCGACCGATTCGCCGGGAACAATCTTGGTTAATTTAAACGGCCCGAAGCCAATCGGGTTTTTGCGGATTTTATCGGACTGCGCCATCTGGGCGATCGGAATATCCTTTAAATAATGCTTCGGAACCGGACTGGACCAGACTCCTGTCAATACCGACGGATTGGCGTTGTTCCACGTAATCGTTAACGTCTTGGCATCAACGACTTTAATGCCGGATATGTTCTGCGCCTTCCCGGCGTGATACTCCTCCATCCCGACGATGTCCTGAATCAGCGAGTCCCCGTAACGGACACCGGTGTAATCTTTGCTGCCGATGATCAAATAAGCGAACTCCAGATCCTCCGCTTTGACCGGCTCGCCGTCATGCCACTTGACGTTATCCTTGATTTTGATCGTCATCGTCTTCTTGTCGGGGGAAAGCGCAAAAGTAGCGGCGCCTTCATTCGTAATTTCATAGTCCCCGTTCAAACGAAACAACGACTCATTAAAAAATTGCATAATCTCCGCATCCGGATTTCCGGTGTAGAAAGCCGTGTTCAACGTTCCCTCAAACGGCGTATCGGATACGAGGCCGTAAGTCAGTATGCCGTCAACGGGAGCTGCGTCGTTTTTTACCGTCATCGGAAAACTGGAGATGCTCTCCAGCTGCCCTTTCTGTTTACTGCCGGACGCCGGCGCGGAGCTGCTTGCCGCTGCGCCGGATGCGTCGCCGCCCGCGACGCTTTTCGTGCCTGCCGCACCGCTGCCCGCCGAACTGCCCTCACATGCCGACAAGAGCAGCAGCAGACTCGCCAGCACACCGATCCATATGCCACGTTTTTTCATTGATGTTCTCCCCCTTCAAGATCCTAATCTCTGTCTGGCGTCGGCCGCCCGTTTGAAAGCTTGACCGATAAAATTAATGCACAGCATCATCACTAAAATGAGTACCGAAGCGGGCAGCCACACCCACCATTTATTTTGCAGCACTTCGGGATTCATCGCATAGCTGACCAGCGTCCCAAGACTAGGCGAGCTTTCCGGCAGCCCGAAACCCAAGTAGCTCAGCCCGGACTCGATCCCGATGTTTCCCGCCAGGTTTAACGTCAGGTTAACGATAATGATAGAGCTTAAGTTAGGCAAAATTTCGCGCACGATGATTTTCCAATCGGGAGTGCCCAGCGTCTTCGAAGCGCTGACGTAGTCAAGCTCCCGCTCCGCCAGCATCTTGGCCCGAATAAGCCGCGCTTTCCCCACCCACAGGAACGCAGTCATGATGAGAATAAACGTCCCGACGTTATACTGGGGGGATATGGAGATAAACACGATAATCAGCATCAGAAACGGCAAAATCATCATAAAGTCGATCAGCTGCATCAGCAGATTGTCAATCACCCCGCCGAAATACCCGGCGAGCGAACCGACGGTCAGCCCGATCAGACCGGTCAGCAGCGTAATCGTAAAGCCGATCGTAAACGAGTTGCGGGCCCCGATCATCAACTGCCCAAAGATGTCCCTGCCGCCGTAATCGGTGCCCAGCCAATGCTCTCCCGACGGAGGCTCGTAGATGGACAGCAGGTCCACCCTGTTCACCAGCTCCTGATTCAGCAGGAGCGACGCCCCATATACCGACAGCAATATGAGCGCAAGCAGCAGCAGAGAGACCAGCGCCAGCTTATCTTTTACAACTTCCCGCCATAAAATAGCCACGTTGTGCCCCCTTCCGCTACTCGATCCGTATGCGCGGATCTACGATGCTCAAGATGATATCGGACAACAAGGTCCCGATTAAGGTAGCGGCTCCCGATATCATGACCAGGGCGGTAACGACACTGTAATCGCGCTGCATGATGGACTGCAGGAACAATTGCCCGATACCCGGGTAACTGAAGATCGATTCCAGAAAAATCGAACCGCCGATCAACCCGGTAATTTCATAGCCGAGAAAAGCGGCAATCGGCAGAAAGGAATTGCGCAAAATATGCCGCGAATAAATCCGCGATTCGGGTACTCCTTTGGACCGCGCGGTTTTGACGAAATCTTTCAATTTGGTCTCGATAATCTCACTGCGCAAATATTGAATGATGCCTACCGTACCGATCAGCGCTCCACATAAGGACGGCAGCAGCAGGTGGTGCAACTTATCGAAGTAATACTCCAGGCTGCCCGGCTTCAGCTGGATGTTGACGCTCCCGCCGATGGGAAACCAGCCCAGCGTAAACCCGAACACATACAACATCACCACCGCAAAAATAAACAAAGGCACGGCAAAGCTCACATAGCTGTAACCGACGATCAGCTTATCGGCCCAAGTGTCGGTCCATCTGCCCGATACGACGCCAAGCGGCACGGCAATGAGGTACGTCAGTACCAGTATACATGCAGACAACAGCAAGGTGTTGCCGATTCGCTGCCCCAATATATCGGTGACCGGCTGCTGATGAATGTACGAAAGACCCAGATCCCCATGGAACAAATGGCTGATCCACCTTGCATACTGCACATAAAACGGATCGTTTAATCCCAGCTTCTGCCGTAGCTCAGCGAGCGTATGCGCGTCCATCTTCGGATTGTTCTCCAACTGCCCGGTCAGCGCATCGCCGGGCATCGCTTTGGCCAGCACAAAGATCAGAACGCTGAGCACCAGCAGTTGGGGGACCATGATCGCAACTCGCCGCAAAATAAATTTCCACATCTCCCGTTCCCCCGTCTCTATAAGTGCGAGCTCAAAAAGTCGGCTTTTCGGCACCGAGAAGGTGCTTCGTGATCAAAAGATGACTTTTTGAACAATCTCTATAAGATGGCCGCTGAGTGCGTGTCCGTAATCCGCTTCAACGGGTGCGCTCTTCCTTCATGATCGAAATAAGAAGTTTTCAGCTTCTCATATTCCTGCTCCAGTTCAAGCCGCAGCCGCTGCTGTTCTTGCCGCTGCCGTGGATCGGGATTGGGGATGGCCGAGATCAGCCTTTTGGCGTAAATGTGCTGCGGGTTTGCAAATACGTCCTCTCTTGTGCCCTCTTCAACCAGCCGGCCGCGATACATAATGCCGATTCGGTCGCACATATGGCGAATAATGCCGAGGTCATGGCTAATGAGCAGGAAGGTCAGCTGAAATTCCCGCTGAATGTCCTTCATAAAATTGAGCACTTGGGCTTGCACCGATACGTCCAGCGACGACACCGGCTCATCGGCAATAATCAGCTTCGGATTCAGCGTAAGCGCCCGCGCAATGCCGATCCGCTGGCGTTGGCCGCCGGAAAATTCGTGAGGATACTTCAGCAGCGATTCGGCAGGCAGTCCCACCCGCTCCACGAAAAACTGCACTTTTCGGCGCTCCTCCTGCGGCGACAGCCTTTCAAAATTGCGAATGGGCTCGGCCACGATATCCAGCACTCTTTTGCGCGGATTCAGCGAGGAATAAGGATCTTGAAAAATCATTTGGATATCCCGCCGGTAGCGGGCAAACTCGCGCCGCGGCAAACCGCTGATGCGGGTTCCCTCAAACAGAATGTCCCCCGATGTCGCCGGGATCAGCCCGATTACCGTACGTCCGGCCGTCGTTTTGCCGCAGCCCGATTCGCCGACCAAACCGTATGTTTCGCCGCGCTGCAGCTCCAAGCTGAGGCCGTCCACGGCTTTCACATGATCGACGACCCGCCGGAATAGGCCGCCGCGCAACGGGTAATGTATTTTCAGTCCGTTTATTTTAAGCAAAGCCATCGTGCATGTCTCCCTCGTGAGGACGCGGAATATAGAAATGGCGGTAACATGTGCAGCGGACCCAATGCCCCGGCTCCACTTCCCTCAGCGCCGGGGCTGCTTCATGGTCCTCTGCGGGAATCCAGCCGATACGCGGCTGAAACCGGCAGCCGGCCGCAGGCCACTTGTGCAGCGGCGGGACGATGCCCTCAATGACATGAAGCCGTTCGTCGGGCGCTTGAAGCGAAGGAATGGAATGCACCAGCGAACGGGTATACGGGTGCAGCGGACGGGCAAATAACGTGTATACATCCGTTAATTCCACAATCTCTCCCATATACATCACGGCTACGCGGTCAGCCAATTCCGCCACAACGCCCAAATTATGAGTGATCAGTACAATACCTGCGTTTGTCTGCTGCTGCAGCGTTTTGAGCAGCGCCATAATCTGCGCTTGTGTCGTCACATCCAGCGCGGTCGTCGGCTCGTCGGCAATCAGCAGCACCGGATCGCAAGCCATGGCCGTGGCGATCATCACCCGCTGCCGCATCCCGCCGGATAACTCGTGCGGGTAGCTGCCGTAGATTTGCTCCGCGTTCGCAATCCCTACACGCTCCAGTAAACGCAAGGTTCGCTGCCGCTTCTCTTCAGCAGAAAGCGACGTATGATAGTCCAGGCTTTCTTCGATTTGCTTGCCCGCCGTCATCAGCGGGTTGAGCGCGGAAAGCGGGTCCTGGTATACCAACCCGATTTTTTTACCGCGAATTTGATTCAGCTCGCTTGCTTGGAGCGACAGCAGGTCCGTGCCTTCGAACCACACGGAGCCTTCCAGCTTTGTCCTCCCCGGATCGTGCAGCCCTGTAACCGCTTGCGCAAGCGCGCTTTTGCCGCATCCCGACTCGCCGACGATAGCGAGCACTTCATAAGGATGCACTTCTAATGATACGCCGTTCACCGCGGCATAATAGTCATCTCGTATTCGGAAGGAAACCCGCAGATTGTCGATGTGTAAAACCTCTTGCGTCAAGTGCAGCTCCTCCTGCCTTATCAAAAGTGGTTACCGGCGTTTGTTTTTATTACAATAATTCTAGGCACGAGTGGGATTTCCTCCAGGAAACTATCAATTTCCGCAAGTTTTGAACGCAAAAAACCTTTGAGCGATTCCGATACCTTGCGGACTGACCGGATTCGCTCAAAGGTTAACAATATGCCTTGCTTAAGGATTAATCAGTTTCGCCCGGATTAACAATCTCCGCACCATGGCTGCCGTCTGCGCCCGTGAAATCGCTTCTTTCGGCAGCAGTTTTCCGTCAACGCCATCGACTATACCCTGCTGCACGGCGGAAGCAGCCGCCGGTTGCGCCCAAACCCCAATCGCCTCGTTATCCGTAAACCCGGCAAGTAACCGGCTTACTTTCGTGCTGTCAGACACTTTGTCCAGCTTGACAATATCCATCGCACGCGCCAGCATCACCATCGCTTCCGCACGCGTAATCGTGCCTTCCGGACGGAAAGTGCCATCTTCGTACCCGCTGATCAACCCGTATGACACGGCGGCGGCGATCGGCGCGGCATACCAGTTGATCTGAGCTACGTCGGCGAACGACACGGCAGGCGTCCCCGCTTTGGGAGTACGCAAGCCCAACGCGCGCAGCAAAATCGCCGTAAATTCCGCCCTGGTAATCGTCTTGTCCGGGAGGAACCGCCCATCCGCCGAACCTTCAATAATTAGCCTGGACGCCAAGTCGTTCACATCTTCGCGGCTCCAATGCTGCTTGACATCGTCAAACGTTTTTGGATTCCATATCACCGTATACGAGCTGTTGGTCAAGCTTTGAATATCTGCGTAATATATGCCGTCCCGCATCGTAATCCGGGTAGGCAAATGAGTCAATTGACCATCCGCTCCGACAACAACCCCCGTCGTCAACCGGCTCGGATCGACGTTATCCGGCAAGGTGATCGTCCGTTCGACATAACTGTTAAACTGCTTGATTTCGACCTTGCTGTCGCCATAGCTGGCCACCACTTCAAAATCGACAGGCTTCACCACCAGCTCCATATTTCCGTTTGTCGCATAAGTTTGCGCCGCCTCCACCTTGTCTCCCGAAGTCTCCGAAATTCTCACACTGATCTTGATATCTTCAAGCGCAATGTTTGAACCAAGCGCCGCAGAGACGCTGTCAATCTGAATTTGCGAAGCTGGCAGTATGTATGTGGCCCGGTCCGTCTGGACTTCAACTACGGCATCTTTGCCTTCCATCGTTTTGACAAGCTTTCCGTTCAACTCGCCCACAATGTCATCGGAGCCAGTGCCCTTTACAGGCACAACCAATGTTTTGAGCTCCCCTTGGTTGACTTGCTCGATCGCTTTGTCGTTGTCTACGATCACTTTCGTTACCGTGCGTTGACCAGCCTTCTCCGTGACGGCGGTGGCCATCGTATTCTGCTCTTTGCCGTCGACAATGACCTTCACGTAAGACGGTTGTTCCGCCGATGCGCGTTCAGCCGGCGCAGCCGGTGTCGAAGAGGAGTTCAGCAGCACCAGATTCAGATTGCCGCCGGCAATGGTAACCGGCAGAGGGTGCAGATGGTCATATCCGGTAAACGTCAGTTTCTCCGGATTATCCTTGTCGATCGTAAAATGCTTTAACCCGCTGCTGCTGCCAGTCGCCGCCTTTAACGTGATTTCAAATAACGGCTTGCTGCCGGCAATCCGCCCGTCCGTGTCGGCTTTGCCGGCCGAGGCGTCGAGCCATATGGCCCGCACCCAACCGGCATTATTGTCGAAATTGGCTTGAAAGCATCCCTCGGCAGCGGAGGTGCAAGCAACCTCGTCATTACTCCCATATTTTGGCGTTACCTGCACGACCTGAATTTCATTCGGGTCGAAATCAAGTTGCATATTGTATGAAGCCACACCGCCGTCGGCGCCTGTCTGTATACTGACAGGAACCGCGGTAGTGCCCCCTTTCAGAAGCGTTACGTCCCCGATGGACAGTTGCACCGGTTCGGTCGGCGCCGCGGCGGCCGGGCTTATGACCGCTCCGTTCTGTAAAGCGGCGGCAGCCAGACACACCGCCAAGATCACACGGTACATTTTTTTGCCTAATCTCATTCCTGACATAAAGGGAACCTCCGGCTTCTTTGTGATTGATTTGTTGTCATACCGGGACATTACGGCGTATGCGACCCCAGATACTGGAAAGTCCCTTTCGGGAAAATATTCCATTGGTCGATGTCAAACGACGAGGTTCCCCCTTTGATCCCTTGTATGCGGACGAGAGTGCCGCCGTCTGATAGAAACGGCTTGTACGTCGTTGCCGTCGGATCGCCGAGCACATCGTATACTTGACTGTTCTTTTTTAGAACAATGGCGTTGAATGGAGGATCATCCAGAATGAGATTATCTTCATTGACATACCAGATATTTGCCTTATCAAAAGGGTCATAAAACGTTCTGTTAATACCAATATATGGAACATTATTCCATAATTCCAATATAGGATAATTGGTGATGCTGATTTGATTGCCGACATACCGATACACGTCAATGGAATACCCGGTCACCGAAGTGGTAATTGTATTGTCGTACAACATGATTTCGATTGCCCTGCGGCCATCTCCGCCGTCGTCGTATTCGGAAATAAATGGACCGGTCAACGTTTGCAGCGTAGTTTTGAGGGTCCATGCCGTATTTTGTTCAATGCCCACAAATGTCGAGCCGTCTTCATACTTGAATGCGCCCGGATCGATCATCACGTAATATTCCTGCAAAATTCGAAGTCCGGCTTGCTCAATCGTCACCGTCTTCCCCGAAATTTTCACCTTCGCCGTATCGGTCGCGCTGATGGTCGCCGCCAGTTGATTGTTGGTTTTGTAATAAAGACGAATCGTCTTGTCGCTAACGGCCGTCACATTTTTGTCGAAGGTCAACACCAGATTGTCCGTTTTGTTGACATTGGCCGCGCCATTAACCGGAGATAACGATACATAGTCGAACGTCTCGATCGTTGCCGTAATCGTCAACGGGTTGGAGGTAAGCGCCCGGCCGCTCTTCAGACCGGTGCCTTTGACCTTGACGGTGAAATTGGTCACATTCTCATCAAAGTCCGTGCCGTCATAATTTAAGAACACATAAGCGGTACTTGCCGTAATTTTCGCAGCATACGATACTGTTAAGCCCGGCGGAGCGTTGAATATTTCAATATCCGCGTCCGCCAGCGAATCGGCGAACGAATCCCCGACGAGAGTTAATTCGAGGACAGCTCCGCCACTACTGAGCATCTGCGCTTCGGAAAACTCCTCCGCATCTGCGGCCGTCATTGTTCTGGAATCCGGGGTAGAGAAGTTCCACTGCGACGGACCGGATATGCCGGCGAACGGATTCCCCGCTTGATCCTTAAATGCTCCTCCGTCGATTTCAATATAGTACTCTTGATCGTCGGACAAACCCGGATTTTTAATCGTCACCGAAGACGTTCCGAGCGTCACATACACCGCTTGGTACACCGAATAAGTAACAACCGGGGACGGATTCCCTACTTGGAACAATCTGACGTTTTTGCTCAGATCGCCAAGCGCAATGGGTTCGCTGAAGGTCAGCGTAAAATCGGCTGTTTTACTTACGCCCGTCTGGTTGGCTTGCGGCGATCTGGTAAGGACCACAGGTGGTGTCGTATCCGCTGTTTTAAAGCTCCAGCCCGCGGAACCGCTGATTCCCGCAAAGTCATTGCCCGCGGTGTCTCGGAAAGCCCCGGCGTCCATTTCCACGTAATAATCCGTTTCATCGGCCAGGTTCGGATGCGCCATCGTCACGACGCTGCCGGATACCGTGACAGTAGTCGTATCCGTTACGGAAATCGCGGTAATGATATTTTGATCCGAGGCCCTGCGTATTTTTGCCGATTTGCCTGTAACCGGCACTACATTCTCGCTGAACGTGATGCTGAGGCTGCCGGATACGGCAGCGTCGACAGCGCCGTTCGCCGGTGTACGCGAAACAATCGTCGGCGGCGTCACATCCGGTATCGTGAAGTTCCAGGCAGATGGACCGGACATACCGGCAAATGCATTGCCGGACAGATCGACAAATGCACCGCTGTCAACCTCGATATAGTAGGATTGACCCTCTTGCAAACTAGGATTTGCCACATTCACCGTTTTGCCGCTAATCGTCACGTACGTTGTATCTGTAACGCTGTATGTCGCTACTGCGACACTATTTGAAGCTTGGCGAATGTAGATGAATTTCCCGTTCCCTGCAACGACGTTTTCACTGAATGTGATCGAAAGCGGTGTTGCCGGAGTTACATTTGTCGTGTCGTCGGCTGGCGTCAGACTCGTGACAGTAGGTGCGATCGTATCCGGAGCGGCAAATTTCCAGCCGTTATTGCCCGAAATGCCCGCATACTCATTACCCGCCAAGTCCTTGAACGCCCCGGCATCAATTTCTATATAATACTCATTGTTATTGTTAAGACTGGCGTTTTTTAACGTTACTTGATACACATTAACGGTCACGCTGGACGTATCATTGACCGCATAAGTTTGAACAACGGCATTACCGTCGTAGTTGCGTATCCGCACGTTCTTACCGTCAACGGCAACAACCGGTTCGTTAAAGTTAATGGCAAGATCGCTGCCGGGTGCTACGTTCACCGCCTGATGCGCCGGAAGGAAACTGTCGACAACCGGCGCAGCGGTATCCGCAATCACTCCTGTTGCATCCACCGTGCCGATCAACCAGCGAACCGGGTTCCCTGCTGCATCGGCCATGATAACTCCCGGACCGGCAACCATTGGAGCAACCCCAATTCCATTCGGAGCATTATCGCCGTTCGCAATCGCATACGTAAATATGAGATCCGTAGCCGTGCTCGCCGCCGCGTCGTAAAGCGCATTTTTGCCGACTGTTCCCAAGGTCAGCGGCAATGTCGGGGCACCCCCGGCAATCGTAATCGTTTCATCAATGTGTACGGTAAAAGTTAGCTGCTTGCCTGCCGCATACCTGCCGTCAGCGGGCTTGTCCAAACGGACGGCGGACGGCGCCACGGCGTCGACTTTAATCACCGAGCCATCGATCGGGGAAAATGAAAGCGTGGCCGGGTTTCCTGCCGCATCTTTGATTGCCGCAGCGCCGCTCAGCCGTAAGGGACCTACCTCAATACCATTCACGGCAAGATCGCCGTCGGCTGCCGTATAATCAAATACAAGCAGCGTCGCAGTGCTTTCGACCGCGTTATACTCCGCGGATTTGCTAGCCGCTCCGAGCTGCAAATCCAGCACCGGGGCAGCCCCTGTGAGAAGTACAGGCTCGCTCATCTGCAGTTTAAACCGAAGCCGATTGCCCGCCACATACGTTCCCGCATCGGGAGCAGTAACTTGGCTTATCCACGGTTTGACGGCATCCACCTTGACGTTGCCGGTTGGAATCGAGCCCAGCGTGAAATCGGCGGCGTTCCCCGCAAGATCGCCGACGGTTACGCCTGAAGACAAGCTCACGGCACCTATCGCAATTCCCCCTGGGGCCAGATCGTTATTGACGACAGTATAAGCAAACACAAGCGTGTCAGGCGAGCTCAACTGTGCGTCATATTCCGCGCTTCTCGTTTCTGTGCCGATCACAAGACCAAGCGAAGGTGGTCCCCCATCGATCATCACCGGCTCGCTGAGCTTCACCTTGAAGACCAGCCGATCGCCTTGAACGTAAGTGCTGTCTGCCGGTTTCTCCACGTTTACGACCGTCGGCGGCGTAGTATCCGGGACTCTTCCCGCGTCCAACCGAACGGTATCGCCTTTGGCGCCGGCCGCCGTCTGTGGCGTCAACTCGGCAAACAAATAATATTGTTCGTCGTCCGGCTGAATCACATAATTCGCTGTAGTCGCTCCGGCAATCGCTACTTTGTCCGTACCGTCCTGCAGCTTGCCTTTGAACCAGCGAATCGCGGATGAACCTTCCTGCTCGTCCTCCATATCCCAATAGTCATAACTCGCGCTAAGCTTGAACCCCTTCTTGATCTGCTGAAGATCGGCAGGGCTTCCCAGCGTATTCAGAGCGGTTATGCGCGCATTTAAGATGTAAGGAGCGTCATTCACCGACTTCAGGGTGACGACCGCTGAATCCGCCGCGGGAGTACCGGACTTGCCCACATAAGTGCTCAATAAATAAGAGGCGTCCGCGCTGGTGACAACACCGTCCCGATTGATGTCGAGCATATTGATTTCGGCGGCTGTCAGCGGTGTCTTGGCGTTTACGACCTTGGTTATGTACAAAGCATCGGCGGCTGTCACGACGCCATCGCCAGTGACATCGCCGATCTTGGTAAATACCGCCTGAAACGTATCAACGATGGAAGGGCTGCCGTCCTTCTGCGCAATCAGGCGAATGTTCACACTCCCCGGACTGATCACCGTAAGTTTCATCAGCGTGTTATCCAGCGCCACAGTCGCCACCGCCGGAGCATCGGACACCGCCGAAAGGGTATATCCAGTTAACCTTTCAAAATGCTTGAACACGTCGATACTGACTGTGCCGCCTTCCACCGCAATCGCCGCACGGGCGGGATCCGAATCCGTGGAATCGGAGGAACCCTTCATCCATGGGATGTCGATATTTTGGACCGGCTTGATCAGAGTCGGCGTAGCGGCAGAAACATGCTGAGTGCCCAGCAAGGAAGCTACGGCCAAAACAGCGTAAAGAGACAGCATTGCCTTGGCTTGTAACAGGGGCCACAATCGATTCTTTCGTTTTTTCATAGTTGCGTCACTTTCCACCTTTTTCTTTATAATTTATGTCACCGAAAAACTTCCGCTAAACCGCGGTCGCACCTCCTAGAGTAGCTTCATAACAGAAGTTTTATGTTCCTATGCATACACACTTTATGCTATCAAATCTCCCATGTACTTGGAACTATTGTCACACCGAGTCTATATTAAATTTTTATAAAATAAATGTGACAAAAACAGAGAGAAATGGCCGCGCCTTCGGCCAGATTCCGAAAAGTTCATAATGATTGTATTTTATTCCAGCGTTTGATAAACTGAGCCTATGAATCTCATATCCAAAACGCTGATTCTCATAGCGATGCTGCTGATTCCGGTCATTGCGTTGTACATGTATTCCAACGAGCAGAGCATCGCCGTTATCGAAGATCAGATCAATACGGCGAACCAGGACCGGCTGGCGCGGTTCCTGAATGAAATCGAGAGCACGCTGAATCAGGTGTCCAACTACTCGAACATCATTACGAAGGACCCTGACTTTGCCAAGCTGGCCAGAAACGCTTCTTCGATCGACAGATACGATTACTCGGTACTTTCCGAGACCGCCGAATGGAAACTCGGTTTGTTCAGTTTGTCGACAGACTGGATGAGCCGCATCAATTTGTATTTCCCCGCTACCGGCCGAGCCGTTTCTTCCCATTCCACGGTCGTCTATGACGAAAATTACTTGCAGCAGCATCTGAACCCACATTGGACCTTCCGCAACGTAACGATTAACGGGATCGACAAGCGTACGTTTACCCGGTATTTTGTCGAGCCGTATACAGGCATTTC
This sequence comes from Paenibacillus thalictri, assembly GCF_004307995.1. Taxonomy (GTDB): domain Bacteria; phylum Bacillota; class Bacilli; order Paenibacillales; family NBRC-103111; genus Paenibacillus_AF; species Paenibacillus_AF thalictri. Next base: position 105,791 of record NZ_SIRE01000012.1, read on the forward strand.
CAATTTGCGGGACGCGTCTATCATCGTGGAGTTCGACCTGATGGAAGACAATATCGTTCGTCTGCTCGATCAGTTCAAATCCAAGGGAAATAACGATCCATTCTTATATAAAGCGCCCGATCAATATGTGCTGAACCACTCATCCGATGAACGTATGGCTAGGCGCATCATCGCTTCTTACGACATTGCCGCCAATTCTGCCACCAAAAACCACGACGTCATACGCCTTGACGATAAAAAGGTGCTGATCTATTTTCTCGGCTCGGCCAATCTCGGCTGGACCTTGATCGATTATGTGCCGTTGGAGGACATTGTCGCTCCGATGACCAAAAGCCGGTATTTGTTTTATGCCACGGTCCCGCTGCTGCTGTTGCTTGGTATCGGAGCGGCGATTATTTTATATACGCATGTGCAAGTACCGGTCAATATGCTCATGGAAAACGTATCAAAGCTGACACAGGGCAACTTCTCCACACGGATAACCTCCAAAGCCAATCAGGAATTCGCACCGCTGATCGGACAATTTAACGAAATGGCTGCGCGTATCCAGCATTTGGTCGAGAAAGTATATCTGGAGGAAATCCGCGCCAAAGAAGCGATCATGAAGCAGCTCCAATCGCAAATCAATCCGCACTTCCTGTACAACTGCCTTGCTTATATCGTCAGCATGGCGAAGCTGAACCGGCCGCAGCCTATCGTTCCGATGGCCTACAGCTTGGCCGATTATTTTAAATATACGACGCGTAATGTGGCTATGATGACGACCGTGCGGGAAGAGCTTGATTTTGTCTCATCTTATATCGATATCATGAATTACCAGTTGGACAAGTTCCATTACACGATAGATATCCCTCCTTCGCTGGAAAAACAATGGATTCCCCGGCTGCTCGTGCAGCCTGTCGTAGAAAATGCGATCGTTCACGGTTTAGAATCGAAACCTGAAGGGGGCGGCATCCGGATCATCGGTTCGGAAGAGCACGACTGGTGCTCGCTTTCGGTGGAAGACGACGGGATCGGAATGCCCGAGGCGGAGCGGAATGCGCTGAATGCTCGTTTGAAGGAAAGTGACGCAGGCGGCGACAGCTTTGGCTTGTGGAACGTAAGCCAGCGGCTGCGCTACCAATTCGGCGAGCAGTCCGGGGTAACGGTCGAGGCCTCGCCGTCGGGAGGGCTTAAGGTCGTGCTGCGCTGGCGCAAAATGCAATCGTAAAGGTGTGGTCCGCATGTTCTCAATGCTGTTGGTCGACGATCATAAACATCTCGTGGAAAGCATGGCTCAGACGATACCATGGGATCAGTTCGAAATCATCCATGTCTATACGGCATATTCCAGCGAACAAGCTTTGGACATCATGACTGCTCATGAAGTCCATATTCTTGTCACCGATATTCGCATGCCGGGCATTTCCGGCCTCGAGCTGATCCAGCAGGCGCGGGAGCTTGCCCCCGGCATCAACTGCATCCTGTTGACCGGGTATGCCCAATTCGAATATGCCAATCAGGCGATCAAGCTGCAAGCTATCGATTATTTGGTCAAACCGGTCCGCGATGAGGAGCTGATTCGTTCAGTGAGGGGCATTACGGAGAAACTCAAGCTTCGGCTGCAGGAGCAAGCTGAATTGCAGCGGCTTCAGGAGACGCTGGACCGGCAGGTGCCGCAGCTGCGAGCCGACCTGCTAGCAGCCAAAGCCGACGCGGAGCTGTTCGTTCTGGAGGAACGCGAGCGCATCGCGGAGGACATCCACGACATCGTAGGGCATACGCTCACCACCACGCTTGTGCAGATGGAAGCGGCCCGGCTGCTGCTCGCCAGAAACGAGCAAGAGGGCATGCAGCGGCTTGAAAAATCGCAGCAGCTCGTGCGCAAAAGTTTAAGCGACATTCGCGAAGCGGTCAGCCTGCTGAAGCATCCGGAGCAGACGCTCGACCTGCAGTGCGAGCTCCTAGACATTGCGGCCGAAGCGGAGCGTATCGCGGACATTTCCATTCACAGCGAGTTGGAGCTCGCTGCCCCCGTCACCGATGCCGACTGCCGCAAAGTCGTCTGCCATGCGCTGCTGGAAGGCATTACGAACGGTATCCGCCACGGCGGCAGCCGTATTTTCCGCATGCGACTGAATGAGCAGAAGGGCAAACTCATCTTCTCCTTATGGAACAACGGAACGCCTTATCGCGAAACAGCTCCCGGGTTCGGCCTCAGTACGATGCAGGAACGGGTGAACCGGCTGGGCGGAACGATGCGGCTGGCGGCATGCGAGGAGCCCCCGGGTACCCTGCTGGAGCTGCATATTCCGCTTTGAACAAAATGATGAAAGAACGAGAGATCATGAAACACTTATGGATAAAAATAACGCTGGCAGCCGTGGCCGCTATCGGGGTATTGTTTTTCTTCCGCACGTCCGGATTGCCTTCAGAGGATACAGGTAAGGGGGAGGCGCCCGCACCACACGCAGACAAATTCGATCCGCCCGTCGTCATTACGACGGCTAAAGCGATGCATCATTATGGCAAGCTGCGATTTGGCGATACGACGGAAAACAACCCGATTACGCGATGGGCCAGGGATCGGCTCGGCATCATTCAAACGAATAAATGGATCGTCACCGATCAGAACGAAGCGATGGCCACCCGCGTCAAGCTGGCGTTATCCAGCGGCGAAGAACTGCCCGACGTGCTGTTTCTGACCAACCACGAAATTCCCGAGCTGCTTGACGATCTGGTCGCATCAGACCGCGTCATGAACGTGGAGGACGCGTTTGCTAAGTATGCCCCTCCCCGCGTCAAGGAAGCCTTCGAGCAGAACCCGGATGTGTGGAAAACCGTAACGCTTTACGGCAAACGATGGGGCCTGCCGCAAATTTCCGACGGCAAAGTCGGAGACCCGATATTATGGATTCGCCAGGACTGGCTGGACCGTCTCCACCTGCAGGCTCCCGCCACGCTGGACGAGCTGGAGGCGCTGCTCGATGCGTTCACCAACGGCGATCCCGACGGCAACGGCAAACGCGATACGGTCGGGCTGGCGCTCGCCGGCAAAAATTCGCTGAACAGCTGGATGGGCGATGCCAGCTTCCTGTTTGGCGCCTACGGCGAGCAGCCGTACCAGTGGAACCGCGGGCAGGATGGCAGGCTCACTTACGGCTCCATACAGCCGACCGTCAAGACGGCGCTGATCCGTCTGGCCGACTGGTACCGCAAAGGGTATCTCGACCCCGACTTCGGCACACACGATGAGCAGAAAGCGGCTGCGCTGTTTGCGGAAGGCAGGGCCGGCATCGTATCCGGTCCCGGATGGATGGGCGGCTGGCCGCTTGGGGAGTCAATTCCGGCCAAGGAAGGAGCGGTATTTAAACCGTATCCTTACCCAGCAGGACCAGATGGCAAAATCGGCCGCATCGGTTCCAGGCCTTCTTATGGAAGTTATTTTTTCCGCAAAGGCTTCGAACGGATGGACGCGGTATTTGCTTATTGGGATCAGATGCTTGGCCATGCGCTAGAAGATCTTGATTCCGATTTCGCTATCGGTTTCGGAGAAGGCTACGACTATATACACAAGGACGGTCAAGTCGTCTACGATTTCCCGGACGTGACAAGCACCATCTCCGACTATTTGCTGTTTGCCCCCGGCAGCCCGCCGAACCCCGTGCACGAAAGCATTGAAAGCCGTGTTTTTCGCGGCCATATTCAAAACGTATACGAGCAAAAGCTCGCTTCCACGGCCTCCCGGCTTTATTTAGAGGGTCGCATCGTCGGCGATATGCAGTTGAAGTATGCCCAGAAGAACGAATTTATCGGGCCCGATACGCCCACCATGAGCACGCAGTGGCCGCTGCTGACCAAGCTGGAAAAAGAAACGTTCCTGAAAATCGTGTATGGCAAAACCGCTGCCGATTCGTTTGACGAGTTTATCCGATTATGGACCGAATACGGCGGCGGTCAAATTACCGAAGAAGTCAACAATCAGTAAACTGGAGTCTTCGCATAACATTGAAACATCCCGGCAGGAACAAAAAGGACCACAATCTCCATGGATAGCGGTGAACTACCCGCCAATTGCTGGGTACAACCTAACAATTGGCGGGTAGTTCATGGAGACGAGGTCCTTTTTCTCGAACGAATTCAGCTTCGCAAATTGGGGATCCCGTAAGCGCCATCCTTGCGAACCCGTTTCTAATGCGACTGCTTATACGATTTCCCTGTGGGGGCAGCCTCCGGATTGCAGTTCACATTTGCTTGGCTGCGGTTTAAGAGGCCATCTCCTCCAGCACCTTGCCCAGCCGGTCAAAGTTCTGCTCATTGCCTTCGACGCAAATGGTTTTGACTTTCTCGAAATCCTTGGTGTCCCTGAAACTCTGGCGGAAGGTAAGCGCGGTGCGGCCGTTTTGTTCCTCAAAGGTAGCGGTTATCCGGAAGTGGTGGCCGGACAGATGGTCCAGCACAATCCGCTCCGACGGCACGATCTCTACAAAAACGCTATGATTCGGATAATCGGCGCCGTTTGGCCCATGCATCGTAAATTTCCATGTGCCTCCCGGGCTAATATCGATTTCGTGAAACGTATTTGTGAATCCGTGAGGTCCCCACCATTGAGCCAACAAGTCGGGGGTTGTCCAAGCTTGAAACACCCGTTCTCGCGGAGCGTCAAATTCGCGAAATGAAATGATTTCATTGTTGCCCACGGTTGCCGTCACGCTTCCATCTCCCCTTCCAGCGATTTTCCTAATGCGTCAAGCATGAGGTTCGTGCCGTGTTCGCGGATTTCCGGCGTATCAAGCCCATCGAAGAAAGCGGCTTGCTCGGTGAAAATCAGCTTGGTTCCGCCTTCTTGCGGGATCAGCTCGACCGTTGTAATCGAAACCGACATCCGCACATCATTGGAATCAAGCGTATACGTATAAACGATACGCTGCTCCGACACGATCTCTTGGTAGCAGGCATCGAAAGTAAAAACCGGGCCTTCGGGAGGTCCCCCTTTGCTAAACTCTCTACCGCCAACCCGGAACTCCAAACTGTCCGGTTTGGAGAACCACTTCGCTTTGGCGTCCGGATCGGCCCAAGCGTGATAAACCCGCTCCGGTGAAGCGGCATATACCTTCTCAATAACAAAAGTTGCATGTTTGACAAATCGTTCGTTCATTTGTTTTCCTCCTTTGGTTTAGGCAATTGTTCGTCTCCATCCAAAAAGCTTCCGAGCATGTCCAAATGACGTTCCCACCCTGCCTGCCGCTCCATGACGGGCTTCTCAAACTCCATTTTCATCGCTTGCAGCAGTCCGGTGAAATCTTCAACCGACAGCTGCTTGTGCCCTTGCATCAGCTTGGATACATGCATCAGCTGATCGAGCAGCTTCTGCTGCATTCGCATATGCGCCTTGACCCGCTCCATTTGCAAACGAACGATCTCAAGCGGGCCAATATGTCCGCCGTCCAGCGCAGACTTGATCTCATCCAAAGACAAACCCAGCTCTTTGAGCGAAACAATTTGATGCAGGCGGGCCAAATCCGCTTCGTTATATAACCTGTGCCCGGATTCCGTCTGTCCGGATGGAGAGAACAAGCCGATTTGATCGTAGAAACGCAAGGTGCGCACCGTTAATCCCGTCAGTTTGGCGAGATCCCCGACTTTCCAATGTTTGTTCATAACCATCCCTTTCGTAGCCGCTAGCTTTATACCGGTAGCTTTATTATAAAACCTGACGTTACGTAAGGTGCAAGCATTAAAATATTTTTTCTCATTATTTATTGTCTATATACACCGGGCTTTATGGCTTATAAGGGGGAGAAAGATGGAGAAATAAGGGTAATTCCACGATATGGCGGAGGGAAGGAACAACTATGTCCGTCCCAAGGAACATAGTTCCTCAGGGCGGACATGTGTATCTTTCATATCTTACAGATAGCCCGATTCCCTAGTATGAACGGGGAAGCGCTTCGTTATGACCGGAATTTATTACCCTTTCACCGCGCCGGCGGTGATGCCCTGAATAATGTAACGCTGCATCGCCAGGAAGAAAATAATGATCGGGATCACGGCCATTGTCAAAGCCGCCATGGCCAGATGCCACTCGTTGGTGTACTGTCCGAAATAAACGGAGGATGCGAGCGGAATCGTTTGATTTTTTTTCGAGCTTAACGTAATGAGCGGCAGCAGGAAGTCGTTCCATATCCACAGCGAGTTGAGAATCGCCACGGTGGTCGTAATCGGCTTGAGCAGCGGCAGCAAAATCCGGAAGTAAACGCCCACTGTCCCGCTGCCATCGATCAAAGCCGCTTCTTCCAGCTCTCTTGGGATCGATTTAATAAATCCGTGATACAGAAACAGTGCAAATGGAACGCCAAAGCCCCAATACATCACGATAATACCGTACAGCGTATTAATCAATTTTAACTCCTGAGCGACCTTGACAAGCGGGATCATCATCGTTTGGAACGGGATGACCAGCGAAGACAAGATGGCAAGGAAGATGATCTGGCTGGCCAGACCGGGCCTGCGCACCAATTGGAAGGCGGCTGCCGAACTGACGAACAGGATCCCCCCTACGGAGATAACGGTAATAATCAAAGAGTTCATAAACACGCCGAGAAAGTTAATCTGCTTCCATACGACGGCGAAATTATTGAACTGAAACACCTGCGGCAGCGCCAATGTGGAGGTCGCCACCTCGTTGTATGTCTTAAACCCGTTGATAAAAGTAATATACAGAGGGACAAACACGAGCAGCGCAAGCACAATCATCAATATTTCTATGATCAGCTTGCCGGCGGAATAGCGGTGTTCGCTCACATCTCCACCTCCCGGCGTTTCATCACGGCCACCTGCACCAGCGTAATCGAGGCCAGCACAAGGAAAAAGATAACGGACTTGGCCGCAGCGTAGGTAAACAGATTTTTCGTGAAAGCATCCAAATAAATGTGGAATGCCAGCGATTCCGTTGTTCCGAACGGCCCGCCTTTGGTCAAAGCGAAGTTCAGATCAAAGCCTTTAAATCCGCTGGAAATCGCCAGGAACAAGTTAATCGTCATCGCAGGACGGATGAGCGGCAGCACCACATGCCAGAACCGCTTGATCCGCCCGGCGCCGTCAATCTCCGCCGCCTCCAGCATATCCTTCGGCACGCCCTGCAGCGCCGCTAAATAGATCACCATAAAGTATCCTGCGGAATGCCACACCGTGACGAGAACAAGCGACCAGAAGGCCTGATCGGGCAAGCTGAGCCAGTTTTTTTGAAACAGGCCCCAGCCCGTCGCTTTTCCGATCTCTCCAAACAAGCGGACAATAATAAACTGCCAAATAAAACCGATAATAACCGACCCGATCACATACGGCAGAAAAAACACGGTGCGCAGCATATTGCGAGTTTTCAGCGACATGTTCAGCACCAGAGCCAGAAACAACCCGCATATGTTCAGGCAGATCGTGGTCGCCAGCACATACTTAAAGGTGAAATAAAACGATTTAAAAAATCCGGTGTCCTGCACGATTTTTTTGTAATTGTCCCATCCGGCGAAGCGGATGTCGGCGCTGATTCCGTTCCAATCCTGGAACGAATAGATAATGGCCCTCAGAAACGGAACCAAGATGATGATGGTGAAAAAAAATACCGCCGGAGCCACAAATGCGGAATAGATCAATATTTGCCGGGTTCTCATCTTCGTCATGGGCTTCTCCTTTCCTTTCATGGCGGGAGTGGATAAACAATCGGTGCACGGCTTCGGATCAGAGAGCCATGCACCGCGTCATGTTTGGGAAAGGTTACTTTTTCACCCGGTCGGTCCAAATTTTCTGAACTTCAGTCAATGCTTGCTCCTTGTTCATCTGACCGCCGACGTAAGCTTGCAGCGGCTTGGCAAACTCTTGGTTGGAGCCGGACGGCCAAAGCGTATGCGCCCATGGAATCGTTTGGTTCTTCTGCACATAAGCGCTCAAATCTTGAGCCAAAGGTCCGAGTTCCGGCGACGTTTTCAAGTCGGTAAATGCAGGAATGAGCTTAAAGGAATCGACCAAATATTTTTGACCGTTATCGTGCAGCCAATTCAGGAATTTCTTCGCTTCATCCAAGTTTTTGGAGTTTTTGTTCAGCACATAATATCCCGGTACGCCAACAGGCAGTTTTGTGTCGGAGGCGTTGTCATTCAACGGAATGGCGAACATGCCGATCTTCAGGTTAGGATTGATTTTCGTAATGGAATCGATCGTCCAGACGCCCTGCTGCATCATCGCCGTTTTGCCGGTGGAGAAATCCGACACCTGGTTGTCGTAGCTAATGCCAACCGACTCTGCGCCTTTGCCGTATTTGACCGTCATATCCAGCACATCGAAAAATCCGTTCATGTTGGCGACGTTGTTCACTTTGGCTTCGCCTTTGTTGATTTTCTGAATCATGCCAACAGGATCTTTCTCATAGGCATACGGCAGATTAAACAAGTGCTGGCCGAGAATCCACCATTCCTTGTAGCCTTCCGAGTAGGACAGCACACCAGCCGCTTTCAGCTTTTCGTTCGCCTGCTTCAGCTCGGTCAGCGTTGTCGGCACCTTGTCGATACCGGCTTTGGCAAATAAATCTTTGTTGTAAATAAAACCGTATCCTTCAAAAGCAACCGGGAATCCGAGCTTCTTGCCGTCCACGGTCATGCCTTCCACCGCCGCAGGGGCAACCTTCGACATCCATGGCTCGTTCGATAAGTCGGCGATTTTATCCGACCAATCCTTGATATCTGTAAACGCTTTCGACATGAAGATATCGGGAGCATCGCCGGAGGCAAAGCGGGTTCTGACAATCGTATCGTAATCGGAAGTGGCCCCGCCTTCGATGATGACGTTAGGGTTTTGCGCCATATAGTCGGCTGCCATCGCCTTCACTTTGTCGGTAATCTCGACTTTAAACTGCAGCAGCTTGAGCGTCACCTTTTGCCCGCTTGCGCCGCCGCCAGATCCTCCCGCAGTTTGCGTATTCGAGCCGCCGCCCGCACCCGCTGCCGCGCCGGAGCCGCCTTTGGCCGGTTCTTCTCCGCCGGCACAGCCGACCAGCGATGTCAGCAGCAATGCGCAAACGGTAAGCAAGGAAAATTTCTTTTTCATGATTCCTCATCCCCTCTATGGTTAGTTAGTCATTTATGAGTTCCTTCACAAATTAGTCTACAAGGTTGCCTGATGGAGGGGTAGAGAATATTTTCGCCAAAAAGAGGAATCTATGAATCTCGGCGCTGCTTACGGAACTGCAGCGGGGAAACGCCGGTGTGCTTTTTGAATACCTTGCTGAAATAGTTTTCATCCGTGTAACCCAAAGAACCGGCCATCGCGGATACCGTCATATCGGTGTGCAGGAGCAGTGACTTGGCCTTTTCCATGCGCAGCTCCGTTAGATAAGTCATCAGTGTTGTGTTATACAGCTCTTTGAACTTTTTGGCGATGTATTGCGGGCTGAAGCGGAACCGCTCGGACAACGAGGACAAGGACAGCTCCTCTTGAAAATGGCGGTGAATATAATCGTGAATCGCCTGAATGCCGTGAGTGCCGGAACTCTCGCTACCCTTCTCTTCGATCAGCATCCACCATGACTGGATCAGCAGCTTTTCCCATTCGTCCAGATCGCTGATCCACAGCGGCATCGAAGCGTCCGCCGCATCCGCACCGGGATTGCGCAGACGGCTTGCCCGCTCCAACAATACGTTGGCTTCCATCGTGTAAGCGTGCAGTTCCTTTAAGCTCAAATCGCCGCGGTCGCGCAGCGCTTGCGTAAACGAACGGATAATTTCCGCCGCGTACGTTTTGTTCTCGTTGTTTAAGGCGGTTTGCAGCAGAAGCTGCTGGTCCATCAACCGCGGAGCCTGCTTCCCCGATCCGGCCGGACGGCCGGGATGCAGCAAATCGCATTTGAGCAGCGCCGACCGTGCGGCTACGCTGGCGGCAGGCAGCGTCTCCACCGCCGCTTCCGTTTCGCAGAGACCGATCAGCACCTCAAGCCCCAGCGTGCTGCGCCACGCCTCCTTGACCTTGTCCATATAGCGGCGGTGTTCACCCGGCAGTGCCTTGGCACTCCCTTCCGCCGCGGTAATCAGCAGCCACTGATATCCGTCCAGACGGCATAAATAATACGAGCCGTAGGATTTTAGCGTCTCATGTGCGATATTGTTGACGGCAAACACAAACAGCTCGCCGTCTCCGAAAAACCGGCGTTCAATAAGCGCCGTACGGTTCCGCGGCAGCACCAACGCCACCCGCAGCTGCTCCATAGGCAAGCCGATTTTGAAAAATACACTGCGGAGGCCTTCGTGTAGCGGGGTTTCGCCTTTGAAATATACGGCCAGCTTCTGCTCATCGAGCAGCGCATCGGCTTTACGGATCCGGAACTCCGTCTCCCGGTCCTCACGGAGACTGTTCTCCTGCTTCTGCCATGCAGCTACTGCGCGTGTGAGCGCACGCTCCAAGTCGCTTTTGCGAAACGGCTTCAGCAAGTAATCGACGCCGTTGGCCCGGATCGCCGCTTGCGTATAGGGGAAATCGTCGTACCCGCTGACAACGATCACCTGTGTGCCCCAGCCTTCCTCGCGGAGCTGCTGCAGCAGCTCGGTGCCCCCCATATGGGGCATACTCATATCGCAGAACAGCACGGCAGGATTGTGCAGTCGAATCAATTCCAGCGCTTGCAGCCCGTCTTCTGCCGTTAACCGTTGCGAAATCCCGAATTTGCCCCAATCGACGGCCAGCTCGATCCCTTCTCTTACATGTTCTTCATCATCGGCAATCAACACTTTCAAATTCAAGTCGCCTCCTCGGTTAATGGATCGATAGGGATGTTAAGGGAAATGACCGTCGCTTCGTAAGGAACACTTTGAATATCCCACTCGAAGCCTTGTTCGTAATGCAGCCGCAGCCGCGTCAGCACATTAATCAAGCCGATGCCGCCCTCCTGCCCCGTATGAAACTGGCGTTCGCCGTACTCCTGTTTGATCCGCTGCAAAATCTCTTCTTCGATCCCTTTGCCGTTATCCATGACACGGATGCGAAGCTGCCGGTCGACTTCAATGCCGATGTGGATGACGCCGGAGCCGCGGCCTTTTTCAAAGCCGTGGATAATGCTGTTTTCCACCAGCGGCTGGAGGATCAGCTTTGGCACATGGATGTCCATAGCCTCGTCCGAACAAGACAAGGTGTAGGACAGCTTATTTTTAAACCGCCCGGTTTGCAGCGACAAATAATGTTCGATATGTTGGATTTCCTTGTGCAGCGGCACCGTTTCTGTCTGCAAATCCATACTGTAACGCAAAATCGCTCCCAGCTCGGCGATTTTATCGCTGACCTCGTCGGAACCATGGCGCAGCGCAAGCGTGCCGATCGACTGCAGCGTATTGTACAGAAAGTGCGGGTTGATCTGCGCCTGCAGCATTTTGAGCCTGGCCGTCGACAACTCCAAGCGATGCCGGTACTCCCGGTTCATTAAATCGTCGAGATTGCGAACCATTGTCTGAAAGCGATGCTCCAGCACCCCCAGCTCGTCCATGCGGCCTGTGGAAGGCACAACTTCGAAGTTGCCGGTCTCCACTCTGGCGATGCTGCGCAGCAATCTTTTGACCGGAGCGATCGTCCGATACGACAAAATCGCAGCAAGCACGAGGACAAAAGCGACGGCAATAAATTGGATGACCAGCGAGCGGTTCAGCGTCCGGTTCGCCGATTCGTTCACAGCGGTAATCGGTACAAACTTCACGATCGTCAGCGGCAAATCCAAATATTGATCTTTCACATAAATATAGATCCCGCTTCTGCCGTTCCACTTGCCATTCACGGAACCTCTCACTCCGGTAAGCTCCTGCGTTAAATTCCCGTTCGTTATTTCAGCCGCGGGTTCCGGGGCTGAGGAATACAGCAGCTTCATCTCCTCTTTGATGTACAACATGACATATTCGCCTTCATTATGCACAGGAATCGTCAAGGGACGGATTCGTCGTTCAATCTCCGCAAGCCCGGCATAAATCGAAACGACGCCCAGCACTTCCGGGTGCGGGTAATCGACGATCGGCTTGTGGAACGCCAGCGTGGGCACACCGCCAACCGTATTCACCTCATACCACCTGGCATAGTCCTGGGTCTCGCTTTCGGTACGCGGTATCGATATGCTCGGGAGCACCATATTAACTCCAACACGGGCGATATCGGCGTTTACAATCGTTTCCCCGGTCAAAGCGCTAATATAACGTACGGCGCGAAACTCCGGCCGGCTGTTGTAGATGGTAACGAGCTGACTGGTGGTAGCCATCGTATGGGCCGGCACAATTTCCCGCGACCGCAAGTAACGCATTAACGTCTGGTCGTAATAAAAAGAAACCGAAATATAATTGAGATCGTTCAAATACCTCTTAATATTGTCCATGCCGCTGTCCATCGTGCCTTGATTGAGCTCAATCACCTGGCGTTCCACCGAACGCGAGGTCGTTTTATATGAGACAATAATCGATAAAGATAAGGGAATGACCGCCGAGATAAGCATACCGATCAATAATTTGGCAAATAAGCTCTTTTTGAGCCACATGTACATTCCCCCAACCTGTATTCATGTCCCGCATGTATTGCCATTTTAGCAAGTTGCAACCGCCTTCACAACAGAAAATGACTCCCTGTAGACCGTCCGGAACGTGCGGAAGCCGCCTTTCGGCCCTGAAACAAACTTCCCACCAACGAGCGCGAATCCCGAGCGTGCGTCCAGCGTCGCGTGGCGGCGGTCGAACCCCGCATGAACAGATGCAGCACAGCATGTCTTGGCAGCAAAAAACGCACCGCTGCCGGTGCGCCTGCTGATCTTATTGGTTTGACTATCCTGTCACTGCTTGTTCGGAGCGATGATCCTGGCGCCCGGACGCCTTGATCTGCTTGCTTCTCAGCTGGCCGCAAGCGGCGTCGATGTCCGCCCCGTGCTCAAGTCTTACGCTGACGCTGACGTTTTGCTTCTTCAGAACATCGTAAAATGCCCTTACCGCGTCCTGCTCGCTTCTCTGATATTGGCTGTGCTCGTCCACCGGATTGTACGGAATCAAGTTAACGTTAACGCCATGGCGGCGATCTCCGATCAGCTCGGCAAGCTCCAACGCATGCTCCACACGATCATTGACATCCTTGAGCAAAATATACTCGATCGTGACTCTCCGATTCATTTTTTCCAAATAATAATCGATGGCCGGCATTAATTTCTCGATAGGAATGGCCCGATTGATTTTCATAATTTGCGTGCGCAATGCATTATTGGGGGCGTGCAAGGAAACCGCCAGGTTCGCATGCAGGTCGCTGTCGGCGAATTCGACGATTTTATCGGCAAGGCCGCTGGTGGAGACGGTTATATGTCTTGGGCCAATAGCCAGGCCTTTGTGATCTTTAATGACTCGGATGAAATCCGCCACATGATTGAAATTGTCAAACGGTTCGCCGATCCCCATGACAACCACGTGGGTCACGTTTTCTCCCGGCTTTTCTTTGTCCAGATACTGCTGGACCTTCATGATCTGCTCGACAATTTCACCGCTCGATAAATCGCGGCTTTTCGCCAAAAGTCCGCTCGCGCAGAAGCTGCATCCGATATTGCAGCCGACCTGCGTGGTGACACATACCGACAATCCAAATTTATGCCGCATCAATACGGTTTCAATTAAGTTGCCGTCCTGCAGCTTAAACAAAAACTTGACCGTTCCATCCGACGATTGCTGCTTCAAGTGTTCCTCTGCCGTTTGAATCATGAAATGATCGGCCAGCAATTGAATGCAATCCTTGTTGACATCGACCATCTCGGAGAAATCGGTGACCCGCTTTCTATAGAGCCAATCCCAGACTTGGGTGGCACGCGTTTTTTTATGTCCGCGCTCCGCAAGCCAATCTGTCAGGCGGTCCAGTGTTAATCCATATACAGAGCTTTTATTCATGCATATCCTCTTCCCTATTTCATCCGATTCTAGTTTCATAACGAAGATAACCTATTGTTTCATTATACTCCTAAAAAAATTTTTGGATACCTGCTGATCCTGCTTCGCCGCTCTGCTATACCAGGCATTGCCGGATGCCTTGCAACGGTCGAGACCGCCGCATACGTGCGCTATTATTTTCTTATAAACCTTAACATATCCCGTTAAGTTACATGATACAATAGGAAAGTAAGCCCAACCACAAATGAAAGAATTGGAATTTTGCAGGAATAAAATGGAGGAATTGTTGTGTTACCCACCGGCAGCATCGAGCTCAGGAATCTGCTAAATGAGACTATCATGGAGATGCCATCCTTCATCCATGCAGCTATAACGATTACCCAACTGGTACATACGGTTCATAAGCAGCCTGCGATTATCGGAAATTTAAGCCCCGCTTATGTTAGCATCCGGCCGGATTTGAGCATGGCCGAACTTACCCCAAACCGTAAGCCGGATTATGCATATCTTGCCCCCGAGCAGACAGGCCGAATCAACCGTACACCCGATGAACGCAGCGATTTGTATGCGTTAGGCGTCATATTTTACGAAATGCTTACAGGCCGGCTGCCGTTTCAAGCACAACATGCGGAAGATTGGATTCATGCACATCTTGCCGTGATGCCGCAGCCCCTGAATAAGCTGCGTCCGGATATAGCGGTTCCCTTGCAGGAGATCATTTTGAAGTTGTTATCCAAATCCCCCGAAGACCGCTACCAAAGCGCCTATGGCTTGTTAGCCGATTTGAAACGGTGCGCGTCGTCGCTGGAATACGCCGGAGAAATCGTGCCGTTTGAGATTGCCCGTATGGACGAAGCCAGCCGGTTTCGGCTGCCGCAGACGCTTTTCGGCCGTGCAAAGGAAGATGAGCAGCTGCGAAATGCTTTGAAGATGGCTTGTGAAGGCGCCTCTTCGTTTGTCCTCGTTACAGGTCAGGCAGGTATCGGGAAAACCGCGCTGATCCGTGAGCTTCAAGTGCCGGTTACCCGGCAAGGCGGTCAATTCATCATCGGGAAATGCGATTTGATGAATCGGGACATTCCCTTTTCCCCGCTCCTTCAGGCACTGCGCCGACTGATCCGCCAAATCTGGAGTGAGTCACCCGAACGAATCTCGCAGTTAAGGGTTAAATTAGCCAATTCGTTAGGACAAGGCGCGGGGGTCATCGCGGAGTTTCTCCCGGAAGCAGCCGCGTTGATCGGTGACTTCCCATCCGTGGAGAGACTTTCCCCCGCCGAAGCAGCAATCCGTTTCCGCCGGCTGCTGCCTATTTTCATTCATATATTCACGGATAACGACCATCCGCTTGTGTTGTTTTTAGACGATCTTCAGTGGGCTGATCCCGATACGCTGGATGTTGTCCGCTTATTTGCAAGCGACCCTAGCTTACACGGATTGTTAGTTATTGGAGCTTTCCGGACCAAAGCGGCGGCCGATCAGGCACAGCATGGAAGCGACCTTGCGGCAGCTTCTTGGTTTCAATCGGCATTGGCCCCGCATCAGGCCGAACTGCCGCTTCACATGCAGCACCTTATGCTGAACCCCTTGTCTTATCTCGATGTCAAACAATTCGTAACAACCACGCTGAACGAAAACTCGGCTCGTGTCCGCTTGCTAGCAAGATCGCTTTATTACCGAACCGGCGGGAACGCCCTCTACCTGCACCGCTTTCTGGATAACCTGTACCGTGAGAAAAAGCTTTATTTTGATGAGGAACAATCCGCCTGGACATGGGATGCGGCGGCCATCTCGCAAATACCCGAAGATCCCGATATTCTCCATTTATTCGAATTCCGTATTCGCATGTTACCCCAAGAAACGATTGAGCTGCTTACCATTGCCGCAGCCATCGGACACCGTTTCCACCCGGCCATGATCGCTCTAATCAGCGGGCACGCCTTGACGGATACGCTCCTGCATCTGCGCTGCGCTGAAGAAGAAGGTTTAATCAGTCCGGAGAATGACGCCGACGAGACGAGAACCGAAGATAGCGTATATATGTTTCTGCACGACCGGGTCCAGCAAGCGGCCTATAAAATCGTTCCCGATGCGGATCGCGCAGATTTGCACCTGAACATTGGCCGCGCCATCAAACGCCATGTACACGAGCACACGGGCGAACTCACCTTTGACTTGGTACATCACTTGAACCTGGGGTGTAGTAAGATGGCCGATGAAGTCGAGCGGCGGGAGCTGGCTGAGTATAATCTTCAGGCGGGTCTGAAATCAAAAGCGACTACGGCGTTTGCGGCGGCGCTGCACTTTCTGGAAACGGGATTGTCCCTTGTTGCCAAAGATGAAGTGTCCCCGGGTTCCCTGCCTTACCGGCTCATGATGGATTTGCCGGAGTGCTATTATATGTGCGGCCGCGCAGATGCGGCGGAAGACATGCTTCACCGATTAATGGCCTGTACCGCGGATCTCATTGAACGTTCAAGAATTTATTTGATTTGGATCGCCATGAATACCTACTTGAAGCGGGAAGATATCGCATTGAACATCGGCCATCAGGCTTTAGCCGAATTTGGCTGGAAGCTGCCGCTCAAACCGTCGAGAACAACGGTCATGTCCGAGGTCGCCAGGACAAATCTGGCATTATACCGCATGCGCAAGGAACTGCCTAACCTGCCGGTCAACCGCGATCCGCATTATAAAGCGTTGTCCGATCTGCTGATGGCGATAGCGACTTCGGCATTTTCCACAAGTTTGGAGTTGTCCGCCGTGCTGTTTTCCAGATTCGTCCGTTACGGTCTGAAATACGGAAACAACGAGGCGTTTGCTTATATTCTTGCCGGCTACGGGCTGGTCATTCTTAGAAATAAAATTTCCCTTTCGCAAATGGGCAGCCAATATATCGAAACGGCTTATTTGCTTTCATCCGCTTTGGAAAGCACGGACTTGCGCTGCCGGATGTATTACATCAGAGGTTTGGCTGCGCTGCTGCAAAACCCGGACGAAGCCGCGGAGCATTTTAACAAATCCGTAGGTTACGGGATGGAATCGGCCAATCTGACCTTTGTCAGTATTGCGATGCTCACTTGCACGACAAACCATACCGGGGATTTGCAGTTGTTATCCGAACGGATTACCGATTATGAGGAAGTCTCCCAGAAACTTGTCGACGAGATCACCCTCAACATTTTTCGGATCGCAAGGTGGTATTTAGCGCAGCTAAAAGGGGAGCTCGGTGAAAACGATGAAGTCGTAGCCCCGTTGATAACCCAGCGCTCCACCCATATGCTCAACAACGAAGTGTATTATACCTGCACCTGCCAAGCGGAGATCGCTTATCTGGACGGGCGGTACCACGACGCGCTGGAATGGGTGCAGCAGGGGCAATTCAACAATTTCCGGCAGACACGCATGCAGGTCCGCAAACAGCATGTCTACCAATCGCTAGCGCTGGCGGCCTTGTACGCCAAGTCACCGCCCAAAGAACGCAAAGCCATACGTGCCAAACTCGGCAAACAGTTGGGTGCCATGAAGCATTGGTCCGGCTATTATGGACACCAATCTTCCGCTTATCTGCTTATCTCGGCAGAATTGGAGCAATTCGCCGGTAATCGGGTGGCCGCGATCAAAGGATTTGAACAGGCCATTGAAGCGGCACGCAAAGAAGGATATGCCATGATGGAAGCAATCGCCTGCGAACGGGCCTCGGTTTATTATAGAGAAGCAGGCATCGTGACAGCGGCGGACGCGCTTATTGTGGACGCTTGTGCCGCCTACCTGCGCTGGGGCGCCACCGCCAAAGTGAATAAGCTGAGAGCGGCCCACCCTAAACTGCCCTTATCCGCGTCGGCATTGCAAGAAAGCAGGATCGGTGCGCTTGGCAAATCAGAGCCGTCCGGCAATGAGACTGTTCCGAGAAACGTTCTGGCGAACGAGCCCGGCGAAGACGTACGCGAAAAAGCGGCTTTGTTTGACGACGGTCAAGGGCTGCTCAAGCAAATCACCGGATGGTCAAGCAAGACGGACCGTCAAGATGTCATGAACCGGTTCCTCGAAGCGGCGCTGCGTTATTCCGGAGCGGAGCGAGGGTACGTGCTGAGCAGCCGGGAGAGGGTTTTCTCCATAGAAGCGCAAGCAGGACATCGAAGTGACGTACAGGAACAACATCTGTATGCGGAAGCCATCGTACGTTATGTGTCCGTGACCGGCGAGCCGGTCGTAGTTGAGGAAGCATCACGCAGTTCTTATGCGGCGGACCCTTATATCCTCCGCTTTCACCCTCAGTCGATTTTATGCATGCCTGTTGTTTTTCCGGGGAAATCATGGCCGTTTGTGCTTTACTTAGAAAACAATCTGATTTCTTACGTCTTTACCCAAGAAAGAATCGATATGCTGGATCTCATGATTACCCGCATGGTTTATCTGAAATCATTGGAGGAATCGCGGCCGGTGGCGAATGTTGATCCCGATATTGACCCCGGTCCGCCGGCGGCCGCGGCAGCCGCGCAGCAGCCGCTCGTTGACCCCCTGACGAACCGTGAGAAGGAGATGTTATCGGCGCTGGCTGAAGGTTTATCGAATAAAGAGATTGCCGATCATTTCGGGATCACGGAAGCAACGGTCAAAAGCCATGTGTTCCGCTTATACGGGAAACTCGGAGTAAAACGGCGGGGGCAAGCTATTGCCCGAGCCAGAGAATTACGGATCTTGGATTGACCTTGTGACAACGCTGTGTTGGGGCCGATAAACGGAATCATGCGATTCCGGATGTTGGCCTTTTTTGGTGTCGCTTATTGTCTATTTACTACTTTCGTTTGATCTCATCCTTGGCGAAAATTGTATAAAATATGCGGATTTACAACTTTCGTTTGATGCTAAACCAAAAGCCGCCACTCTATAATAAAAACGAACTTGCCTGAGGCAAGAAGTAAGAACATATACGGGGAGAGATGAATAAATGAAGTCGAGAGTGACTGCGGGAGTACTTGCAATTTTATTGGGCGGGTTTGGTATTCATAAATTTTACTTGGGCAAAATCGGTATCGGCATTGTATATTTACTGTTCTGCTGGACAGGCATCCCATCGATCATCGGTTTGATTGAAGGTATCTTGTATTTGACCAAAACTGACTCGGAATTCCAACAAAAATACGCATCCGCTTAATAACGCGGTCTGGCGTAAACAACGTACATAAAAATCCCCCTGAGCAGACTTGGAATACGATCTGTTTAGGGGGATTTATTGCATACAAGTCGCTTAGGTCCCGATCGAAACGGCCCTAGTTATGACGTCTGCGTGCGTCTTTGATCTTTTTGAAGCGGCACGATTCTCGCTTTCCCCATAAACACAATGCAGATAAAGCCAAGTCCGATCGGCAGCAGCGCCCAATAAAACGCAGCAGATATGGAAATGGACATGGCGTCCGTCATCTGATGAACCATTTCAGGGGAGAGCTTCTCCCGTGCCTCGGCCGAAAGAATTGCGCGCGAATCCACATGACCGGCTAACAAGGAATTGTATATATGATTTTGAATCGTGCCCAGAACGGTCACACCCAACGTAGTCCCTAACGTTCGAAAAAATGTATTTGTTGATGTGGCTATGCCGCGTTGCTGCGGCTCCAAGTTATGCTGGGTCGCTAAGCTCGTCATTGAAAAAGAACAGCCCATGCCCAGACCCGCAATGACCATGTATACGGTTAGAACAGACCGGGCGGTATGAACGTCAATCGTACCCAGCAATAACATCCCGCTAAAAAAGATAACAACCGATACAAGCATAATCCCGCGGTAGCTGAATTTTTTTACGATCTGCCCGGCCACCTGGGCGCCAACCGCCGACCCCACCATCAGCGGGATCAGAATCACTCCGGCATTCGTCGCGGTTCCGCCATATACAGCTTGAACAAACAGCGGAATAAGCACCGTGATGATAATAAATGCTCCGTTGTAGAAGAAAGCTACGCCTTGTGTGGCGGCGAACAATTGTCTTCTGAACAAGCTGAACGAAATGATAGGTTCTTGCACCTTTCGCTCAATCCATATGAACAAAACAAACATTACGGCGAAGATGAAAAATAAAGCCGTGATCGGGGCGGATGTCCACGCATACTGACGTCCTCCCAATTCAAGCGTAAGCATGAGGCTGACGACGGACCCTACCAACGTAAGGGCGCCAAACCAATCGATCTTCAATTTCTTCAGTTGAAGGTTTTCGCGGTAAAACTGAGCGATAAAAAATAATGAAACGACGCCAAACGGCAAGTTAATGTAAAAGACCCACCGCCAATTGATTTGATCCGTAATAAACGCCCCTAATAAAGGGCCCATGACACTGGATAATCCGAAGACGGCGCCAAACAGGCCGACCATTTTCCCCCTTTTTTCTGGAGGATAAATATCATAGATGATCGTAAAAGCGATCGGCATTAAGGAACCGCCGCCGATACCTTGAATGGCGCGGTACACAATAAGCTGAACCATGCTTTGTGAAGTTCCGCATAATGCGGATCCAATCAGAAAGACCGCCAGCCCTAATAAATAAAACCTTTTACGCCCAAACATATCGGAAAGCTTCCCGAATATCGGCATGCTGGCCATGGTAGCGACCAAATAAGCGGAAGTCACCCAAATAAATTGATCCAAGCCGCCAAGATCCCCTACGATTGTCGGCATGGAAGCCGAGACAATCGTATTGTCCATAGCGGCCATCAACAGCCCTAATAATAAACCGGCTACGACCAGCCCTGTTTTGCTTTCTTTGGCAACCATGATTGTTCCTCCTTTACCTTCTCCATATCTTCAAAACTGAATCCCTCATACAGCACCCGGTATCCACTGAGGGCTCACATCACCTCAAACTGGAAGTCCATTTTTCGATATATAGTTGCGAATGCAACTAAATTCCCGAACCTAGTGTACCTCATTTTAGTTGCATGCGCAACTACTTTGTTGTACTATTTTATGTAAGATGCTGACGGCAGTAAATATGATCGCAAAGAGGTGTGACGGATGGACGAGGAATTAGAACCTGTCGGCAAGCTGATCTCTCAGCTTTACCGGCAGAATCAGAAGACGCTTGCCAAAGAATTGCTGCCTTACGGCATTGGCGGCGGCGGACAATATAACTTCCTTAAGCTGGTGCTGATCCGGCCCGGGATTACACAGGATCAAATGACCAATGAGGCCAAATACGATAAAGCGACTACCGCACGCGCAGTTAAGCATCTGGAGGAGGCCGGCTACATCGAGCGAAGGCCGGACCCCAAGGACCGCCGCTCTTCGCTGCTCTATCCGACAGCCAAGGCCCTTGAATTCGCTCCTCTTCTGCAGTCGATTCTAACGGAGATCAGCCGCAGCCTTACCGCAGGGCTCACTCAAGAAGAGACCAATCTGCTCGCTGCACTGCTTCGTAAGATCAGCAGCCCTCCACCGAACCATTGAAGCCTTTCTCGGCTAATTCAGCATTACCCCAGCTAAAAAGAAACCGGCCTCTGTCCCCTGGATCACAGGACAAAGGCCGGTTATATTTGTTGGTTACACGGTTTGCAGCTGACGGTTCAGACCAAGCGTACGTGAAGTTGATGTATGAATTTCCTCAATCAACTCCGGATTTTTCAGAAGCGATACACCATAAGATGAAATCATCTCTTTGATTTTCGGCTCCCAAGCTTTAATATATTGCGGGAAACATTTATTGATGACTTCAAGCATGACGGAAACGGCCGTGGAAGCGCCTGGAGATGCCCCCAGCAATGCAGCGATCGAGCCGTTGGCGCCGCTGACGACTTCGGTGCCAAATTGAAGCGTTCCTTTTCCGGCTGCCGTATCTTTAATAACCTGCACACGTTGACCCGCTACAAGCAGATCCCAGTCCTCGCTTTTGGCGTTGGGGATAAATTGCCGTAAATCCTCCATACGCTTTTCCTTCGATAACATCACTTGCTGGATCAAATATTTCGTCAGAGGAACATTTTTCACCCCTGCCGCCAGCATGGTCACGACATTATTAGGCTTAACGGAGCCTATCAAATCAAACATGGAGCCGGTTTTTAAAAACTTAGGCGAAAAGCCGGCAAACGGTCCAAACAACAATGATTTTTTGTTGTCGATAAATCTTGTGTCCAGATGCGGCACAGACATCGGAGGAGCGCCGACAGGCGCTTTGCCGTATACCTTGGCGTGATGCTGGGCGACAACCTCCGGGTTGTTGCAAACCATAAACAAGCCGCTGACCGGGAATCCGCCAATATTCCTGCCTTCCGGAATGCCCGATTTTTGAAGCAAATGCAGGCTGCCCCCGCCGCCGCCGATAAAGACGAATTTGGCACAATGACGCTGCGCTATACCGGTGTCGATATTCCGCACTTTCAATTCCCACAAACCATCGTTTGTACGTTTAATATCATCGACATTATGTTTGAATTTTATGTCGACGTTTTGATTTTTTAGATGATCGAACAGTATACGCGTTAAAGCGCCAAAGTTAACATCCGTGCCGGAGTCAATTTTTGTCGCCGCTATAGGTTCATTGGATTTACGGTCTTTCATGATCAGCGGAATCCATTCCATCAGCTTCTTCGGGTCATCGGAATATTCCATCCCCTGAAACAACGGATTGCTGGACATCGCTTCAAAACGCCTCTTCAGAAAAGCGACATCTTGTTTCCCCTGCACCATGCTCATATGAGGCAGCGGTACGATAAAGTCTTGCGGATTGCTGATCAAATTCCGCTCTACAAGATAAGACCAGAACTGTTTCGAAACCTGAAACTGCTCGTTAATTTTGATTGCTTTGCTTATATCCACGGTACCGTCTGGTTTCTCATCGGTATAGTTCAGCTCGCACAGTGCCGCATGCCCTGTTCCCGCATTATTCCACTCGTTAGAGCTTTCTTCCCCTGCGCTTGCAAGCCGCTCAAACACTTTGATTTCCCAGTCAGGCACCAATTCTTTCAACATGGCCCCTAGAGTCGCGCTCATAATGCCAGCACCAATTAAGATAACGTCTGTTTTGGATTGTCTGTCACTCATGTTTACCGTCCCTTGTTTGCTAATATTTGAAGAAAAGATGAAGCCGCTCCCGTTTAAGCTCCATGGCAAAACCAGGGTGCGACGAAGTCACACACCTTTTCCTTATAACCTGATTCAGACCGAATCATTATGAATTATAGATTAAGATACTACCATTATATGATAGTTACATGCTATTTGAAAGCAGATAAATTCTCAATACAGCTCGAAAATCAAGCACTTTTACTGGCTTTTGCCAAGATCGTGATCGCAGTGAGCTATTATCGACTTATTGCTTCCATATCATGCATATCGAACATCCTGTCGGTTTTTCGATGTTTTTTTATCCGATCCGTTACACTGTTTTGACACTGTGTTTACAATACTTATTGTAATACGATTCAAGGAGCTTTGCCACCCCTGCGGCTTGAGAATCCCATAGAAAAAACTGGTGTATGTGAACACATTATTTCATCACCCCGGATTTTACAAAAAAATAATAAGAATCTGCCTTGATTTTTACAATACCCTGGTAAACTTTTCTTTAAGATCATTACTTAAGAACTTGAAGGGAGTTCATACTAAGCATGAAAAAATGGCTCATTACCTTATCCGCCGTGCTGGCCCTTACTACGGGTACAAGCATCGCAAGCGCAGCGAATGTGAACGGAACAACAAACGATCAAATTAAGTATTCGAACAACGGACAAGCCGTTTCGCCAGCCGCACCGGCGGTCAATATTGACGGCAGCCTCTACCTTCCGGTTCGCGCCTTAAGCGAATCGCTGGGCAAATATGTGGATTGGGACGAATTCCGCGGCAGCGTAGCTTTGACGGACAAACCCGTGTTGACCGGCAAATATTCGTTGAACGCGCCTAACTTGGCCGAAGGTATCAAAATGGGCGTCGGTTCCTCGTTGACGCACATTTCAGGCGACCCCGACAATGTGTTTTATTCGACAGCCGACCGCGGACCGAACGGCCAAATCGATGTCAATGGGGTTACGCGCCGCACATTCCCTATTCAAGATTACGTACCTACCATTTATAAAATTCAAATCGCCGACGGCGAAATTAAGATTCTCGATCAGTTCCCATTGAAACTCAACGGTACGGACCCTGTGACCGGCAAATCGACAATCAGCGGGCTCCCGAATATTAAAGGGCGCGACGAAGCGCCTTACGATGGGAAAGCAGAGAAAGAGCTGTCCTATGATCCATACGGCTTGGATATCGAAGGTCTCGCATACAACTCGAGTGACGACACCTTCTGGATTTCCGATGAATACGGCCCGTCGGTCGTACACGTCAAACGCGACGGAACGATCATTGAGCGGATTGTACCAAAAGGCTGGGCTGCTCAAATAGCGACTCCGCTTGTCCCTGCCCGCGAAACGCTGCCTGCCGTATACAATAAGCTTCGCCAAAACCGCGGCGCAGAATCCGTAGGTATTACACCGGACGGCAAATATATGTATATGGCTATGCAAAATGCGCTGCGCAACCCTGACAAGGCGATGGACAACTCCCGCCAAGTACGCATCATCAAGTTCGATCTGGCGACGTTGAACCCGGTTGCGGAATACGTGTACATCCTGGAGGATGCATCGCCATATAAGGATTTGGCCCAAGGCGACATCGTCCTTTCCGACATGGTGGCCGTTAATGAAAACACGCTGCTGATCGACGAACGTGACAAATTTGCCGGCGATAAAGCGCAATTGAAGCGTATTTATGCGGTCGATCTGTCGACTGCAACGAACATCCTCGGCAAATATGACGATGCAACAGCCGCAGGCAAATCTTTGGAGCAGATGAAGATTGCAGACCTGAAAGCAAGCGGCATTATGCCCGTCTCCAAACGCACGATATTAGATTCGGTTGAGTTCAAATTCCCGTACGAGAAAATCGAAGGTTTATCGCTTGTGAACGGCAATACGTTGGCCATCGTCAACGACAATGATTTCGGCATCGACAGCACGCTTCCAACCAACGGCACCGAGCTGTGGACATTCAAACTGCCATATACAATCAAATAATAAGATCGTCAAACAGGGCCGATGAGAATCGGTCCTGTTTTCTTTGTAAACTTATTTGGACAGCTATCATGACGGCCACGCTGCACGTCTACAGAAAGGTTCCTTTCACTGGACGTTCTCCCACTTTTTCTTAAGTGCTACCAGATCCTCCACGAAAAACCTCATTAAATTAGGGCGCCTTCTGACAGCAAGCGGATGATAAGTAAACCCGACGGGAATCCCCTGAAACTCATGCCAGCTCCCTCGCAATTCCTTCACACTGGCGTTCTCCCGCCCTGGGAATAATGCTTCAGCCACCACGTTTCCGAATCCAAATAATACAAGCGGCCGCTTCTCTAGAAGCTGCATCTGTAAGTGCGTTAAGCAGGCATCCCTGGCCTCCGGCTTATTGTAGGCACGGATTGGCCTGCATTTAAGCAAATAGGTAACATAAACCGAATCTATCTCCAGACCCGCTTCCCTCATGCCGTGCTGGAGTGTTTCGCGAGTACCGCACAGAAACGAATTTCCTTGCCGGTCCTCCCGGGCTCCGGGATTATCCAAGATCATTATGAGCCGGGCTTCGGGGTTCCCTTCCCCCCAAATCACACGAGTCCGCTGCTTGGCCAGCTCACACCGCTCACAATGCTGCAAACCATGTGGCACCGCTTCTTCGGGTAAGAGTACATATGGATGATCCATTCCTCTCGCCAGCCCTTTCTTGTTGCATCCAATGAAACCAGTATACCCGAAGAGCCATCAGGTTCATGCGGAGGGGAACACATGTTTCTGTTTATCATTGAATGTAACTGCCCCATGCATGTGCCGGTCAAACTAGTTTTGCCGCTTCTAAACTTCAAATATCCGCTAATAGCGGACATTTCAGTAATCAAAAGCTAAACGGCAATAACCGCCTGTTCGTCGGCTTCAATGACCCCTTTGCTCGCCAGCAGCAAGTCTTGGTGCGAAATCTCGTAAGATTTGCCCTCCACGCGATGGATAAAATCCTCGACCACCGTATACGGCGCCTCCAGAAGCTCCACTTTGCGGAATTTTTCCTGGTGTGTCATTTTGAACAGCAGCTGCTCCATCGATACCGCCGGGTCTCCGAACAATCTCAGCTCCACGCTTCCTTTCGTTCCGGTGACAAAGATGCGGCAATCGCCGAACGCCCAGCACTGCTCCGGCGTATGCCAATCCGCATATAACTGGGCGATCAGATTGCCCTCCATGCACACCTGCGCTGCGGCCGTATCGTAAAACCGCGGATACTCAGGCAAAATATGTTTCCCCATCAGACTGGTAGTTGCAATCACTTCCCGGCCGGTTAGCCACCTCAGCAGATCGAAGTCGTGGATCAGCAGGTCGATGATAATGCCGCCGTTTTGCTCTTTGGAGAAATGCCAAGGATGCCGTGTAGCCGGAGACAGTTTGTGCGGTTTGCGCATCGTAATGCTGGTGATTTCGCCCAACTCACCCGCGTCCATCATCTGCTTGAGCGTATAAATCGACTTTCTTTGCCGCGACACCAGCAGCATGCCCACTTCGATGTTGCTGCGTTTGAACAACGCTTCCAGCCGGTTAAAGTCATCTCGGCAAGTGACGATCGGTTTATCCAGCATAATATGTTTGCCGTGCCGTTCGCAGGTTTCAATGATATCGATCTTCTTGCTATTTATTGCGGAAGAACCGACAATTTGCACTTTCGGTGATAACAGCACATCCGGGTCGCTTACACGCGGGATGCTGAACTGGTCCGACAGCTTATTCGCAAGAGAAGGCTCATCTGCATCGTATACGCCCGCACAGCTGTAGCCAAGCTCCAGCATTTCGTTGATAAACATGCTGATATGGGCATGCCGGCAGCCAATAATTGAGAACATCTTTGTATTCATAAATGACCTCCTCCAAAATATACGATATGGATCATCCCTTTAGCCCGCTGGTCGTGACGCTTTCCACAATGTACTTTTGAAAGAAAAAGAAGATAAGCACAACCGGCAGCAGCGACAGAGTCGACATGGCGAACATCCCGCCCCAGTTGCTAAGCGAATCGGCGTCCAGGAACAGCTTCAACGCAAGCGACACCGGATATAGCTCCGGTTTGTTCAAGTAGAGCAGCGGACTGATAAAATCGTCCCACCGCCAGTAGAACGAAAAGATGGTTGCCGTAATCAGCGCAGGCACGATGAGCGGCACGATAATCCGGAAGAAAATCGAATATTTGCTGCAGCCGTCCATTTTGGCCGCCTCATCCATTTCCGGCGGGATCGACCGAATGAACTGCATGATCATAAAGATAAAGAAAGGAGTCCCGAAATAATGCGGGACAATGACCGGCTTAAACGTCGAGATCCAACCCATCTTCGAAAACATAATATACTGCGGAATAATGGTCACATCGTGGGGCAGCATCATCGTCATCATGACGCAGCCGAACCAGAAGCTTCTGCCTTTGAACGGAATCCGGCCGAGGCCGTAGGCCACCAGGGCGGACGATGCTACGGCTCCGATGGTGGAAAGAATCACGATAATAAAGGAATTTTTGAAAAACGTCGTAAAGCTGACCGAACCAAATCCCTTCCACCCGGTTACATAGTTGTGAAACTCCAGTGTGCTTGGGATCAAATTAAAGGCGGTTGCGAAAATTTCCGTATTAGGCTTGAGCGAACTGACAGCCATCCAGACGATCGGATAAATCATCAGCAGCGCCAGCCCTCCGACACCTACATGGTAGACGAGCATTTTGAGGGGAAAGGCGCTTCTTCGGCCGGTGCCGCTGCTTGCTAACGGTTTGCTTCGCAGATTGGTTGACAGCATCGCACTAGTCTCCTTTCGACTCATAATGGACCCAGTAGGCGGAGGATTTAAAAATGCCATACGTAATGATCGCGATGACTACCAGCATGACCCAAGCCATCGCGGAGGCGTAGCCCATCTCCATGAAGCTGAATGCCCTGCGGTATAAATACAGCGAATACAACAGCGTGTTGTCGAGCGGTCCGCCTTCGCCTTTGGAAATTACGTACGCCGGTGTGAAGGTCATAAAACCGGAAATCGTCTGCATGATCAGATTAAACAAAATGATAGGGCTCAGCATCGGAAGCGTAATTTTCGTAAAACGATGGAACACGTTGGCTCCGTCCACACTGGCCGCTTCATAGTAGGTTTGCGGAATATTTTTCAACCCGGCAAGAAAGATCAGCATCGAAGAACCGAACTGCCACACGGAGAGCGCAACCAGCGTCCACAGCGCAGTCGACGGATTGCCGATCCAGGAAACATCCGTATGGTAGCCCAGTAGGCCAAAGAAAGAATTAAGCAAACCTTTATCGCCGAAAATTTGAATCCACATGATGGATACCGCCACACTGCCGCCAATCAGCGAGGGGAGATAATAGGTCGAGCGATAAAACCCTACAGCACACGAGGTAACATTCAGCAGCATGGCCACTGCCAGGGCAAAAGCAAGCCGCAGCGGCACGCTGGCGAGCACATAGGTAAACGTCACCTGGAACGATTTCATCAAGCGCTCATCGTCCGTGAACATCTTCTCATAGTTGCTTAAGCCAACCCATCGGGGCGACTCCATCAAATTGTAGTCGGTCATGGAATAATACAGTGAAGATAAGATCGGAAAGATCGTCAGAATGAGAAATCCAAGCACAAACGGTGAGATAAACACGTAGCCGACTATATTGTTGCTTTCGCGCAGCTTCATAATTTGTCGTCAACCCCCTTCTAGGTAATGTAAACGGACCGGGAGAAATCGTACTCCCAGCCCGCTTGCCGCCGTTATTTGGCGTTTTTAGCCATGATGGAAACAGCGTCCTTACGGAACTTGGCCGAAGCTTCTTCAGGGGTTGTTTTCTTATAAAAAATTTGTCTGCTCATATCGACCAATTGCTTGGTAACTTCAACCGCGCCTACCGGGTCAATCGGGTTGTTCGATTTGGTTTGCCCGCCGGCCCAGGCCACATATTCAAATACTTTCTGGTCCTCCGGCGCAAGCAGCGGTTTGATTGCATCCTGCACTTTGGTAGAAGCCGGAACACCGCGTTCCCCCTTCATAATTTTGTTCCCTTCAATGTCATTAATCATAAAATTGACGAATTTGATCGCTTCTTCTTTGTTTTTGGAGTTTTTCGCTACCGACAGCCCTTGGCTGGACTGCAGGAACAAGCCTTTGTCGATGTCCGGTCCCGGAGGCGGAGCCATTTCCAGCTGGCGCTTAGCCGCCTTGGAGTCGGCCACGTACAGGTTGGACCAGGTGAAGGACATCCCCGCATTGCCAAGCACCATTTCGTCGTCCTCCGGCACATCTTTCTTCTGCGCAAGCTTGTCGAGCGACAGCAAATAACCGTCATTGTACAACTTCTGATAACGTGTATAGTAATCAACGAACATCTTGTCGTCCTGGTATCCGATGCCTTTTTCGTCGAACAGATTTTTGCCTTTTGTCCGCAGGTAGAAGTTAAAGAAGTTGCGGTCGTCAATGGTCGAGGTCAGCAGTTTGCCGCTAGCTTTCAACTTGGCGGCGATCGTTTCCACATCGGACCACGTCCAGGTCTTGGAAGGCTCCGGCGCCCCGGCCGCTTTGATCATTGCCGGATCGTATACGACGGCAAGCGCGTTAACACCTAATGTAATTTGATATGGTTTACCGTTGTATTTACCTACATCCAAGAAGCTTTGCGAGATGGAGGATTTATCGATCGTGCCTTTGTCCATATGCGGGCCAAGATCCTCTATCTGACCGCGGTCGGCATATTGGCTGATATAAGCTACGCTCATTTGAAAGATGTCGGGCAAATCATTGGACGCCGCCTGCGGCACAAGCTTCTTCCAATAATCGTCGAAAGAAGCGTATTCCGCCTGGATTTTTACATTAGGATGCTGCTTTTGGTACAATTCGATCATTTGCATCGTATAGTCGGCGCGGGCTTGCCCGCCCCACCAGGAGAAGCGCAGCGTAACCGGCGCATCGCTTTTACCGGAAGTGCTGGGAGCGCTGCTGGAGGCGCCCCCCGGGCTTCCGCTGGGTGCGGCGGTCTCGCCACCACCACAACCGGCAATGGAAACGGCAAGCAGAGACGTGGTTAAAAATAGTGGCAGAAACTTTTTCATTTTGTTTGTTCCTCCTCATATTTTTCAGTTTATAACGGCCTCTTTACCAGTTCATTAAATAACACGCTTCTCCCCTCTCTCATCGACTTATTAGCCATAAACCCGATCGCATTGGACAGCGCGCCGTCCCAGGAGCTGGCCTGTTGATTTAACGGATCGGATAACCCCCCGCGAAAAATCATCTTCAGCAATCTCTCGTCCCCGCCGCCGTGCGCCCCGGTGACATGGGGAACTTTCACCGTAATTTCTTCCTGTCGGCGATTGTAAATTCGCAGCCGGTTGATATCTTCTCCGGCAAAAGGACCGACTGAGCCATGAAAAGTTTCGGCTTCGATTCTGCCTTCGCTTCCGCTTAAAGCCAGCTTGAAGCCTTCATAAGGCGAATAAGCGGTCAGTGAATAACTCATCGTGGCCCCCTCGGAAAACCGGGCGCTTAAGCTGACCGAATCTTCAATATCGATCTCTTCGGAGAAAACGCATTGGTCGCGATAATAACCGTCTGCGTCTTCAGTCTCCAGATACATCTCGCGGATCGAAGGATCGCTTCCGATGTCGTAATAAAATTCGCAGGTTTGCTTATACTTACATGTTAAACACCGCTCGCTCCGCTCTTCCCGGGTCGGCCCGTAAAAGCGCAGCGTACCGAATGCCGAGACCTCAACCGGTTCTTCCTCCAACAGCCAGTTTACAAAATCGAAATGGTGCGTCGATTTATGAATCAGCAGCCCGCCGGAGTTTTCTTTTTTGCGATGCCATCTGCGGAAATAGTCGGCGCCATGACTTGTATCGAGAAACCATTCCAGATTCACGTGCAATATTTGGCCGATGGTGCCCTGCTTGAGCAGCTCCTTGATGCGAACGACAAACGGACGGAACCGCATATTAAAAGTAACCGTTACTTTCCTCCCTGTCCGCCGTTCGGTCTCCAGAATCGCGTTGCACTTCTCCTCGTCGATGGTCATCGGTTTTTCCGTGATCGCGTCGCAGCCCATCTCCAGCGCTTTAATGATGTATTCGTGATGATAGCGGTCTATGGTGGTGACGATGACGGCGTCCGGCTTCGACTGGCCGACCATATCTTCGAAGCTGGAGTATACCGGGAAATCGCCGCCGCATTTTTGCTGCAGCAGCGCAGCCCGTTTCGGATTGGGGTCGTAGACGCCGACAATCTTTGCTACATCCGCAAATTGAGTGGAAAGAGGAACCGCAAACATGGAAGTGCACCGGCTGCCTGCCCCGACAATCGCATAAGTCTTCATGTCTTATCCTTCCTTTTATTAGGATTCGGAGGAAATCACCGTCTCACCGCCGACGACGGTTTCAAGCAGCTGCATATTCCCGTCAGGCTGCTGCTCATAAAATATGAAGTCGGCAGGAGAACCTGCTTCGATCTTGCCAATGCCGTCTTTATCCAAACCAAACAGCTCCGCCGGATGAAGCGTAGCCATATTAATCGCCTCACCTAACGTACAGCATCCCGACTTAACCGCTCTTCCTATACCGATATGCAGCGGTGTCGCCGAGCCTGCCAAAATATCGGGCGTTTCCGCCAGATGAAGAAACCCGTTTTCCTCCAAAACGACATTGTCATTGATATGTGTGTGGTAATGACCTGGCGGCATACCGGCCAGACTGACCGCATCGCTCGTTAAAATCGCTTTTCTGCCTTTAACCCGGATCATCGCCTTCAGCGTCGAGGCCGGAAGATGGAAGCCGTCGGGAATCAGACCCGCCCAGAGCCGGTCCTCGGCCAATTGGGCCCAGATATAATTCGGGTGCCGCTTGATATACGGATGTGCGCCGTTGCCCAAATGCGTGCTCATCCGCGCGCCTGCACCCACAGCCGTCTGAATGTGCTCCTCGCTGGCGGCCGTATGGCCGATAGAAACGACGATGCCGTAGTCCTGCAACCTCCGGATCATCTCGATGGCCCCCGGCTTCTCAGGCGCCAAGGTGATCTTGCAGATGCGCCCGTCCGCCGCTTCGTGCCATTCCAGAAATTCGCGCCAGTCCGGATCCCTGACCCAGGCGCGATTATGCGCCCCGCGCGGCCCATCCTCCAAAGCGATAAACGGCCCTTCGACATGGATGCCGATCACCGCCCGGTCCACGGCCGGATTGGTCTCGCAGGCCTCTCTGATCGTGCGGATGCAGTGCAGCATACGCTCCTTCGTGCCGGTGACGATTGTCGGACAAAACCGGGTGATGCCGCCTTGGTGGAGGACATCGACAATATGGCTGACGGTCTCCACGCTGGTATCCAATCCGTTGAGATCATAACCGCCGATTCCGTTCAACTGTACGTCAATCAATCCCGGCGCAATCCAACGTTCCGCCGGTTGATTCGTCTCTGTTACGGAAAGCACCTTGCCCGCTTCCGCAACCACTTCGATGGTGTCGCCGGACAGCCAGTGCTTTCCTAACCATTGTTTTCTCATGTGCCGACCTCCTTGCACAAAATCAATAGGTTCCTTGCGACTTCTTCAGAGCATACCGTCAACTAACACGCTTCGATTTACAAAATCAGAAAAAGAAGCAAGGGGAGCGTAATCACCGACATCACGGTGGACAAGATAGTGACAACTGCGGCCAGTTGCTCATCCGCTCCATATTTGGCGAAGATGATGGAAGCAAGCGTCATCGTGGGCATCGCTGACTGCAGCAGAACGACGCGAGCCGTAGCTGGGGCGATCGGAATCAGCTGTAGGACTCCCCATGCCAATAAGGGACAAATCGCTAATTTCACCACGGCAGGCAGCGGCAGCAGTCTCCATTGCACCTTCGGTTTGGTGCGAAACAGCTGCGCCAGCATCAGACCGATATACAGCATCGCCAGCGGAACGGTCATGCCGCCGAGCGTAAGGGCCGTCCGTCCCACCACCTCAGGTGGCGTCCATCCGCAGGCAGCGACGAGCAGCCCCGCGATGATGGCCAAGAGCGGCGCATTCAGTAGCGCCTTGAAGTTCCGGCGGCCCCTGATTTTTGCCCCGGCTTCCTCCTTCCTCTTTAGAACTGCCGCCACATAAGACCAGAGCACAACATCGAGCCCGGCATCGTACACAGCAGCCAGCAGAGCTCCTTCAGGACCAAATAACAGCGCGCACAACGGGATGCCGATAAACCCCGTATTCCCCAGTCCCGACAATACCGCCAGCTCCTTCTGCTTTTGCCGGCGCAGTCCAAACGGCAAGCTGAATGTCCACCCAAGGACCATACCCGTCCCGTGAAACAAAAGCGACAGAAGAAATACGAGCAGCATCTGCCAAAGCAGATGAACATCAAACGGCAGCGATGTCAGACTGCTGAAGATCAGACCCGGCATGGCGATATTTACGATCAGCGTCGTAAAAACCTTTTTCACCTCGTCGCGAGACGAAATAAAACGCGATAATATAACACCGACGATCGTCATAACCGCAAGCGATCCGATCAGCGAGATCAGCGTTTGCCCGATCGCTCCGCTAGGCAGCCCATTTAGCGTCACGACGGGTTACGCCTGACCGACGACCACTTCTTTGCCGGTTCGCGCCGACTCATAAATAGCGAGAATCAGGTCAACCGATTTACGGCCTTCCTCGCCGGAAATGATCGGATCGCGGTCCTCGCGGATGGCCTCAATGAGATCCTTGATCAGCACAAAATGCCCGTCGTTGGAAATTTGCGTCGGATCGTTTTTGGCGCTAACCCGGGGCTCCACAATGGGCATCGGTTCTTCGGAATCGCTGAACTTCCACTGATGAAAACCCGAATCGTCGAAAATAATCGTTCCTTTCTCCCCGTGCAGTTCCATACGCGACTCCTGGCCGGGATATACCGACGTCGTTCCTTGAATAACGCCAAATGCGCCGTTTTTGTATTTCACAACCGCAACGGCGGTATCCTCCACCTCAATATCCCGCACCAAGGGGGCGGAATAAGCGAAAACCGAATGCACATCGCCCATCAGCCACTGAATCAGATCGATGCCGTGCACGCCTTGATTCATTAATGCACCGCCGCCGTCGATCGCCCAAGTTCCCCGCCAGCCTGCACTGCGGTAATATTCCGGGCTGCGGTAATACTTCTGATAAACATCGCCAAGCACCAGCTTGCCCAGCTTCCCTTCTTCGATCGCTTTCTTGGCGGCAATAGCGGAAGGCACTAACCTGCGCTGAAATACGCAGCCTAACTTGACGCCAGCTTTGCGGCAGGCTGCAATCATCCGCGTCATATTGTCCGCTGTAATATCCAGCGGCTTCTCGCACAATATGTGCTTGCCGGCTTGTGCCGCCGCAATCGTTACGTCGGCGTGAAACCCGCTGGGTACAGCCACGGTAATCGCATCAAGATCGTCGCGTTTCAGCAACTGCTCGTAATCGGAATACTGATAGCGGATATTGTATTCTTCGACCATCCTCCGCGCTTTGTCCGTTTCCGTATCCGCTATGGCAATCAATTCGGCATCCGGATTGCCGACAATCGCTTTGGCGTGGGCTTGCGCAATGACGCCGGCTCCGATAATCCCAAATCTTATTTTTCTACTCATATCAATTACCCGCTCCCTTCACCTGATAAAAGTCGATCATCACCATGCGGCCACCTGTCCGTCCGCCCTTGACTCCGAAGCTCCTGCATAAACGCCGGTTTCGGCATCCCGCCAAATGATTTGACCGCGTCCAAAACCGTAGCTGTTGGTAGCCCGCACCACATGATGGCCTTTTCGCGCCAACGCTTCCGCAATATGATTAGGAAAAGAAGGTTCCAGCTCCAGCGTGTTGTTTTCTCTCCATTGCCACCGGGGGGCATCAAGCGCCGCCTGGGGATTCATACGAAAATCAATCGTATTCATTAAGATTTGCAGGTGTCCTTGCGGCTGCATATAACCGCCCATTACGCCGAAAGGGCCTACCGGCTGGCCGCCTTTGGTCAGAAAACCCGGAATGATCGTGTGGTAAGTCTTCTTGCCAGGCTCGAGCGCATTGTCGTGGTTCGGATTCATGGAGAAATCCATGCCGCGGTTTTGCAGGTTGATGCCTGTGCCCGGGATGACAATGGCCGAACCAAACGCCTTATAGTTGCTCTGAATAAACGAGACCATATTGCCTTCGCCGTCCGCTGCGGCAAGATACACTGTTCCGCCGTTCGGCAGCGAGCTCAGATCCGGATTGTATATCCGGTCGGTAATCAGCTGGCGCCGGTTATTCGCATGCTCTTCGGAAAGCAATTGCTGCACCGGGACTTTCATCTTGCGGCTGTCCGTAATGTAACGGAAACCTTCTTCGAATGACAGCTTCATAGCTTCGATCTGCTTATGACAAGTCTCGACACAATCTTTTTCCGCGAAATCGAAGCCCTTGACCAGATTTAATGCCATCAGCGCTACCAGCCCTTGACCGTTCGGCGGGATTTCCCACACATCAAACCCGCGGTAGTTGACGCTGATTGGCTCAACCCACTCCGGGGCGTACGATGCCAAATCTTCCTGTGAGAGGAACCCGTCGTAACGTTTCATGAAGGCGCCTATTTGCTCGGCAAGCTCGCCCCGGTAGAACGCTTCCGCTT
Organism: Paenibacillus thalictri; assembly: GCF_004307995.1. GTDB lineage: Bacteria > Bacillota > Bacilli > Paenibacillales > NBRC-103111 > Paenibacillus_AF > Paenibacillus_AF thalictri. Next base: position 141,387 of record NZ_SIRE01000012.1, read on the forward strand.
TGGTCTGCGCAATCAGCTGCAAAGTTCGGGCATGATCCGGCGATTTCCAGAGCATGCCCGCTTCAGGGATGCGACCGCCGGGCGCGAAGGTTTCGAAGAAAGCGTCGAATGGCTCCTGGCCCTCTAGCTTCGCTGCGATACGTTCCACCCATAACTTCCAGTTATAGCCGATGACCGGTGACAGCGGAAAACCTTCCTCTGCGTATCGGATGGCCGGCTCCAGCGATTCGGTCAGAGGCAGCCGCCCGAATTTTTCGGACAATGCCTGCCAGGCAGCGGGGGTACCGGGTACGGTAACCGGCAGGACGCCCCACTCGGGGATTTTGCTGTACCCGGCCTGCCGCAAAGCGTCGATGGACATCCCTTTCGGCGCCGGACCGCTTGCATTCAGCCCGTATAGACGCCCGCCATGCCACACAAGGGCAAAGGCGTCCCCGCCGATGCTGGTTGAGTTCGGCTCAAGCACCGTTAAGCTGGCTGCAGCGCCGATCGCAGCGTCAACAGCGTTGCCGCCCCGCTTCAGAATGTCCAGCCCGGCTTGGGCCGCAAGCGGATGCGAGGTCGCTACCATGCCTTTTTTGCCGTAGACAGGCATTTGAAACGAACCGTACGGATTATACAAAGGATCAAAGCTAAGGTAATTCATTCCATTACCCCCTTATGAACATGGCACGGAACATCATCAACCACTTATAGTAACCATTTTGGGTCAGTTTGGGATGCGGACTGTTTGTCGAGATATAAGGTAAGATTGGGGTGTGATTTCATGATAGTGGAGGGGAATCGATGATCGATATCGTTCTCGAAGAATTCTCGGATGGCTTTGGCTTTGACTTTATTAGGAACACAAGAAAGGATGGTCCTGCTTTTCATGATTTGATGCACGGTCATCGTAATCGCCTGTTTAGGTACGTCTTCTACGGTCGGGAACCAGCCCTCGCCTACCTGCTGCTTTTTACAAATATCGTCCAGATCGACGACCATGTAGGACTGTTTTGTTTCGAAATCAGCCGGCGGGTCGTTGAAGGCGATGTGCCCGTTTTCTCCGATCCCGATCAAAGCGAGGTCAACCGGCTCCTTCGTGATTTCCCGGGTCAGCTCTTCCAAGTGCTCTGTAATATTACCCTCCCCATTGACAAAATGGACTTTCCCCAGCGGAATCAGCTGGACAAACCGCTCCTTCAAATATTTGCGAAAACTGGCTGGATGGGATTCCGGCAGCCCGATGTATTCATCCAGATGGAACATCTCTATCCTGCTCCATTCGATGTTTTTCTTCACCAGCTCCGACAACGTCTCGAACTGCGACGCTCCCGTGGACAACACCAGTCTTACCTTATCTTGCTTAGCAAGCAGTTCGTTTATGATGTTAGCAGCGTGCTCAGCAGCCTGTTCTCCCAATTTCTGCGCATCTTCCAATACATGCACTTTCATGAAGCCACTCCTTCAGCTATAAAGTTGGTAACTGACTTTATAGAAATCGATTTCTTTTGGCAGCAAGAAAAACTTCTGTCGCAGTCCATTCATGGATCAACGACAGCGATTCTGTTCTTCTGCGTTATAGAAACCGATTTCTATTAGGCTAAAAATCAACCCGTTTCTTAACCGAGCTGCGATCAATCAGCCTAGGCTGCAAAATCTGTTCCTTTACGTGTACCGGAATGCCCTGAAGCACATCCATCAGCATGCTGCATGCCATCTGACCCATTTCATATTTGGGGTGATCGATGGTTGTTAATAATGGCGTGACCATCTGTGAAATCTCGATATTGTCAAAGCCAATTACCGAAATTTCATCCGGCACTTTCACGCCGTACGTCATCAGCTCATTCATCGCGCCAATAGCGGTCAAGTCATTGCAGGTGATAATCGCCGTTGGCCTATCTGCCATATGGATGATGTTCCTGGCCAGCATTCTGCCGTTGGTAAACTCAACGGCGCTGCCCAAGCGTTCACCTTTTACAAACTGATGAATTTGCAGCCAAGACGACTCGGGTTCGATTCCCGCTTCCTGAAGCGCCTCCTGATAACCTTGAAACACCCCGCGTCTGCTCGGACGGTCGAGTGGTGCGGATAGAAAAGCGATTTTGCGATGACCGTTGTCAATTAGATGCTTGCAAGCTATGTATCCGCCTTTGCGATAGTCAAAACCAATTTGATAAATGTCGGGAATATCGATAGCCTGGTCAATCGAGATGACACGCATCCCTTTCGCCAAATAATCGCCCAATAAATCTTGTTGGTTGGATATGGACGAAATAATAAGACCTTTAACCTGCTTTTCAAGAAGATTCTGAAGATATTCGGTTTCTAGTTGGGGGTTCTGGTGTGAATTGCAGAGAAAAACCTGATGATCGTATTTACGTGCGACCTCTTCGATACCTAGAACGATGTCTGCGTAAAACGGATTGCTGATAGAGGGGATGATGACACCGATCGTCATGCTGTTCCGCGTCTTTAGTTGCCTGCCCAGCATATTGGGTGTGTAGTTTAATTGTTTGGCGGCTAGTTTAATCTTCTCGCTTAACTCTTGACTGACGGGGTAACTGCTGTTGCTAAGCACGCGCGATACCGTCGCCGCCGAAGCGTTAACTAATTTTGCAATATCGTGGATGGTGACCTGCTTTTGCATAAACTCCACCTTGTTCTAATGATCGGCTTCACTCTACGATGAGCTTGCTTTAACACATAGGCTCTAACTTGAAGGTATCTCCGACACAATAGTTAAGAGTAGGCTCACCTCATTTGATTGAACTATGATGTAAGCATTTACATCACGCTTAGTTATTATACTAATTAAACATATTCAAATATGTCAATACATTTGTAAAAATAAATTTGAATTTTCACTCAATTCGTTTGGGATAAAAAAGGAGCATGCCCAGGGCAGCCCCTTCTCCAAACACGGATACGACTTTCACCGCAACTTCATGTGATCGGGTTTAAAATAAACACAATGACGCTCTTATCCCGCACAAAATCCCAATCGACAAAAACGTCGACGGATTTCGTATGCAGTATTTGCTCCACGTATTTGTTGTCCTGCAAGTAACTCTTCTCGAGACGATTTAAAGCCTGCTTTAAATGTTCTTCGTCCCGAAGCCGAATTAATTCTTTGCTGAGGTCGATCAGAACGCCGGTACGTATAACCAGGAGTGTCCTCTTATTAATCATGCGGGAGTAGATTTGATCCGGTCTCTTTTGAATTCGGTGACTCATACAGCTGATCTCATGATGCAGCTCCTCTTTGCCCGCATAATACTCCTGTGATCCGGATGCTAATGGAGCATTCTCGAACTGACGCCCGATAAAGATGCCGGAGTGATTATGTAATTCCCAATCATAATAAAACTCCAGAATGTTCATTCCGGTTAGCAGCAGCAGGTAGGCTTTGATTTCAGGAATTAACGACCTCATCACGATATCTCTTGTATGTTGAATAGTACGGATTTGTCCTTGTTTCAGCAATATTTTTTCTGTCGGCGTCAAAAAATTCCGTAAATAAACGACAACAAACGGACGGTCCATACTTACATAAATCGCTTGAGGCCCTTTGCCGAATGCCTCTCTGAGCATTTTCCCTATGTGACTTGCAATTTCAGTTTGGAACTGGTTTTCATTCATATTCAAAAAAACTCAACCTCGGTCTAGGTAAAAACATCATAGCTTTACCCTATTATTAGGATAATATAATTCACCGTAGTTTTTTGCCCTAAACTTTCCTTAGCAACAAAAAAGCCTAAATAAAAGGTTGCTGAGCAACTTTTATTCAGGCTTATGTCCAGCGCAATCTCTGGTTCATTACGGCCAACTAGATCCTTATTCTTGTTGGTACTGCATAAATTAACTGCAGGTTTCCCTACACGTAAATGATAAGGCAAGAGCGTCATATCTGTTACCCAACCTTATTTTAATAATTTTATTGCTATTTAGCAAGGTTAAAGCTTATTACTTTCGGCGTATGTCTCAAGAACTTGCTGCAACGACCCTCTAATCTCCGCTTTTTCATGCAAATCGCTTCCTAATTCTACCAATGTATTCGTAATTTCAGGACGTATACCGGTTATGATCGTTTTGCACCCTTGAATAGCAACCGCATTCACAATTCTCAACAGATGGGACACGGTCGCCGCATCTACATAGGAGACGCCGGATACATCAAGGATAATAAGTTTGACTTTCGATTGATAGAGACGAGTTAATACGTGTTCCTGGATTTTTTTGGCACGAACTGTGTCCAAAGTACCAACGACAGGGAGCATGGCGATATGATCTGAGAGGGAAATAACCGGAAACGACAGCTCCTCAATAATCCCGCGCTGAGAATAAAGCAGCTCATTTTTATATTCCGAATAACTGGACGCAAAATGCTTCAGGTAGGAATCTAAGGTAAAATTAACCTGTCGCTCCAATTCGAAAAATTGTTTCTGGTTTTGCTCGACATGGGAGTAGTAATTAAAGAGAACATCCCAATAGGTTTTGCGCAGCATTTGAATCCAATCCAGCTTCAGAATTAAATCCAGGTTATGGCTTGCCCAGTTCCTTCCATGTTCCCTGGCATGCATGATTAATCCGTGCTCATCCCGATCATTCAGCAGGAGCACGACCCTATTCGCGGATTGAAGAATAAAATCGGCATCGATGGACGTCGATTTAAGGATTTCAAATAGTTCTTTCCCTTGCAGCTTTAGCAATTCGAAGAAAGTATCCTGATTATCCGTATAATAGTCCGCAAAACTCTGATCTGGAACGTACTTTAAGTTCAAAGAAACCACTCCTAGTTGATTCGTCATCGTTTGAATCGGAAATTGCACCGAAAATTCTGTACCTACGCCAACCTCACTTTTGACCCGAATGATCCCGTTGTGATTGTAAATCGTCGTAAATACCTGGGTTAACCCCATGCCGGTGCCTTCCGTCTTGGATGTATAAAAGGGAGTACCCAGCAAGTTGATTTTCTCCTCGGGTATTCCGCTCCCGGTATCGGAAATCGTTATCATAAGTTTGTCGTTTGATTTATAATGTTTAATCGTAATGGTTCCCTTATCGGAAATCGCTTCAAACGCATTTTTGATCAGGTTGAAAAACGCTTTTTTCAACTGATTTCTTTTGCCGTATACTCTCGTGTCTGTATCGGAGAATTGTTTATTGATCGAGACTTGATACGACCTTTCTTGAAAAAGATACAATAAGGATTCCAGTTCGGAACACAGGTTGATCAAGTCGAACGGTTCGTTTTCTAAATCGGGTTTTGAAACATGCAACAAATTTTGCAGCGTGGATAAAGCGTTTTCCAATTCCGAATAAGCGTAATCAAGATACTTGTGCGGCGACTCATCTTTAAGCAATTGGAGGAAGCCTTTTACCGCGGTTAAAGGGTTTTTGACCTCATGTGCAATACCCGCGGCGATTTGACCGACTGAAGCCAGCCGGTCCAGTTTAAGGTCGGACTCGCTTACCTGATTTGTTCCATTCGATACAGACAATTTCCGTACCTCCTTCGTTATTATAATTCCACAATTACCCTTAATTGGCGTCTCACCGGAATAAAAAAAGCCTAAATAAAAGCCGCTGCTCGCAACTTTTATCCAGGCTTATGTCCAGCGCTATCTCTGGGCCATTACTACCTTTGTTAACGAATGGGATCTAGCACAAATACGATGACGCTTTTATTAAGGTGGACGTCCCAATCCACAAAAGCATCGATTATTTTCGTATCCAATATAGGTTCAAGATGATTGTTGTTATGGAAATGGCTTTTTTCCAGATTCCGTTTCGCCAGCTTCAAATTTCCTTCAAAGCCAAGCCGGATTAACTCTTTCTCGATGCTGATGAGAATACCGTTTCGGATCACCAGCAGCGTTCGGTCATTGAGCATGCAGGAATACGTTTCTTCCGGAGCTTTCTGCACCAGATGGCTTATATCTATAATTTCTTGCTCGAGCGCTTCTTTTCCGGTATACATTTCTTGTTTGATCGCTTCTAAATTGTCTTCACTCGATTCAACCCCAACGAATACTCCGGTTAAATTATGTAATCCCCAGTCATAATAAAATTCCTGAAATTGAATGCCGGCAATCAATGAAGTATACGCTTTAATTTCTGGAATAAGCGTCTTCATGAGCAAGTCTCTAGTATGCTGTATGGAGACAACCTGATCCTGCTCAAGAAGTATTTTTTCCGTGGGGGATAATAATCCGCGCAAGTAGAACACGACAAAAGGCCGGCGAATACTTACGAAGACGGACTGCGGCCCCTTTCCGAATGACTCCCTTAGCAGCCTTCCGACATGACTGGCCAGTTCCGATTGGACTGTTTTCTCTTGTTCCAACAACGATCATATCCTAACGTTAAGGTAAAAGCGTCAAATCTTCCACCTGATTTTATTGTACCTATATTTTGAAAAGCGGGCAACTACTCTGTTAACGTTTACTTCCTCATTTTGTCTCATCCCGGCGTGGTTTATACATCATGTGGTTGCCCCGATGTACTTGCCGTCCACTAGTGTCTTCCGCTATGGATTTCATCGGTAGAAGGCTGTTGCAGCCGTCCTAAAGCAAGGGCCAGTCAAGCATTAGTTCCCCCTTAGCGGGAGGCCAATCGTTCATGAAATCTTCGAGATCCTTGTCGGCCTTCGATTGGTTGCACAAGTTGCATGCGCATACACAGTTATCCGGCGTCGTGTGGCCGCCTTTGGCACGGGGCAGCAAATGATCGATCGTATCCCCGTATTGCTTGCAAAAATAACACGTGTACTTGTCCCGCTCCAAAATGAGCATGCGAAACTCCTTGTTGCTGTACAATCGGCGAATCGTGTGACGGTTGACGACAACCGCCGCATTCTCCGTGACAAGCGTGTACGCAAGGTCGGGATCGATCTCCTGGTACCATCCCCGTCCGCTATCCGTTTTGCCGCGCATCCGAATAAAGCCGCCCCAAGTCGGCTTTAACCCGATCTCCCTCATCGCGCGTGGAGATACCGTGTAGACGAAGGCCTTCTTGACGGCGGCATCCGCCGCAGGAGCCGCCGCCACGGTTAATTCTTCGCCAACCGTGGCGGCAGCAGCCTTCTTCGAGCGGCGGCGACGGCGTTTTCTCTTCTTGGTCGGCGGCGCTTCTTCGCCTGGATCGGCCATCGCCGTTGAATCGGCCATGCCCGCACCCGTAACCGAGTCTGCGACAATCGCAGGCTCGACAGCCGGAACGCCCTTCCCCGCCTTCGAACGACGGCGGCGGCGCTTCTTCTTCGCCGGAGCAGCCGTCTTGGCCCCGGATGGCTCAGCGGCCTCCGGCATCGCGCCCTCCGGAACCTCCGGCTGGCGCATCTCCTCACGGCACGCACGGCAAGTCCCGCGGCGAGCCACGGCCCCGCGCCGCTTGCCGCTTCTTCTCTTGAACTCCGCAAGCGGTTTCTGTTTCAGGCAGCACACGCATTGCTTTGTCTGCACGCTTTCGCTCATGCCTTCCGTGACAAGCGTTCCCTCGGCACGCCCCGTGATCTCTCCGTCCGCTGATTGCCTCATCCCTACCCGCCCGTTCCGCCGCTAATAATGTGTTTGATGCGCCCAACTTGTCCATCCTGCAACCGCACTTTGATTCCATGCGGATGCTGCGGCGAATTCGTCAAGAGGTCCTTCACGATGCCACGTGTCGTCTTACCCGTCCGCTGATCCTGCTTCAAGACAATATCGACCTCAAGCCCAGGCTTTACATCGCTGCGTAATTTTCCATTGCCGGCCATACTTGCACATCCTCGTTTCTCATCATGTTGTCCCTATCGTACCACATCCCCGCGGCAACAAAAAACCTGTCATTTCCCAGCTTCTCCTCAGTTCTCCTTGACCATGCCCTCTTCCCTCCTGCTTGAATCCGGCCGCCCATCAGCGATTATCCTAATACTTGCCTGACATAGGCTAAAAAACCTTGTAAATTAGGTATTCAATTCGGTTATAAGCTCAGCCATTTCGTTAACCGTTTCCGCTTTCCCGCGTTCGATCCAATTCATAAAGACATAGAATAGCCCGGCAGCCATAAATGTATTCCAGTAATGAGCTCTTGTTCCTTCATAGTTGTCCCAGGTAACCGTAGACTTATAGAAATCGCCCAGGGCTCTTGCAAACGAATGAAACAAGATCTGGTTGTACCCCCGAGCAAGCGATTCAGCAAACAGGCCTGAGTATTTATCAAAGTAACCTACTAATTCAAAGGAGATTGTTTCGGGGGTGCGAGCCGGCAGGCTGCCGATTTTAGTGAAAAATTGTTCGTATATTTGATTCATATGCTCTTCGATTACTTGATCTTTCTCGTTGTAGTTACGGTAAAATGCCATTCGGGAGACGCCTGCTTTTTTCGTGATGTCCGTAATGGTGATACCCGCATAATCTTTTTCCTTCAAGAGCAAAAATAGGCTTGTTGTGATGCTTTCTTTGGTCAGCTGTTTTTGGCTTTCGGCGTATGATCGAGGCATTACACTTTTCTCCTTATGTAACAGATGAGGCCGCGAGGGTTGAACTTTCGTTACCCAGATCATATGATATCACTGTAACGTTACAAGTGTAACCTCTAAATGAAAAGCCGGGGGTATTCATATGACGAATCAACAACCCATTCACAGTAAATTCACTTATAAAAGTTCGGCCGAAGATGTAGTGAAAGGAATCGATCTAACGGGAAAAGTAGCCATGGTAACCGGCGGATACAGCGGTGTCGGGTTAGAAACGGTCAAAGCATTAAGTTCCGCCGGAGCAACGGTAATCGTGCCTGCACGTCGAATGGACATTGCGCAAGAGGCCGTTACAAATATAGCCCGTGTGGAAGTGGGTACGCTTGATTTAATGGATCCGGCCTCGATAGATACTTATGCCGGCAATTTTCTGAGATCGAACCGGCCTCTTCATATTCTCATCAATAATGCCGGAATCATGTATCCGCCACTGCAGCGAGACAGCCGGGGACACGAGTCTCAATTCTCAACCAACCATCTGGGGCATTTCCAACTGACCGCCCGTTTGCTGCCGGCACTGAAAAAAGCTGAAGGCGCACGTATAATTGCCGTCTCCAGCCGTGCTCAACGCGAAGGCGGGATCATCTGGAATGATGTGGATTTTGCGCATACCGCATACAATCCCCGATTGGCCTACGCACAATCGAAGACAGCAAATAGTTTATTTGCTGTGGAGCTGGATCGTCTGGCTAAAAGCTGCGGTATACGCGCTTTTGCCGTTCATCCCGGTCTTGTCCCTACAACGGGTATAGGCCGTTATTCGGGCAACAGCCGCGGCAACGGGTTGAATATCATCAATACATTTAACCTGCTCCGTATCCGCAACTTCATCACCGCAGCCAAAGCCGGCTTCAAACGCGCCGATTACGATTATTACAAAACCATTGCTCAAGGTGCATCCACACAAACCTGGGCAGCCACATCTCCGGAATTAAACGGGAAAGGCGGCGTATTTCTAGAAGATAACAACATGGCTGCCGCAGTTCCTGCCGACTCCACATCCCGATTTGGGGTACGTCCGTGGGCGATTGATAAGGAACAAGCAAAGCGGCTATGGACCTTAAGCGAAGAAATGACGGGAGTAACATTTGAATTTTGATTTTATTGTATTTTGCGTCGATTTCCGCGTCTTTCGAAGTACGACCCCCGTCTGTAATACAGGAACTCCCGCTCCTACATGGTGACCGCGTTAGAAAAAATGCTCCTCGAAACCCGCTTGCCAGCGAGATTCGAGGAGCATGTTAGCGGCCTCTCAGCGCATGCTCGATTCGTTTATCCGGCATAAACCAGATCACGGCAACAAGTACGAAAAAGAAGCCGGAAATCCAAGGGCTCACATATGCGGTCAAAGCCGCGATCAGATAGAGCAAAGGAGATAATTTGCCCTTCCAATCTTTCCCGATGGCCATAACAAAAGAAGAGTCACCGGCATGCTGGCTAATGATAGCGCACTGAAGCAGCCAATACGATAGCGCCGCCAGCAGCAAGATGATGCCGTACAACGCCGTTGGAGTAGCTGCAAAATAGCTCTCCCCCATCCAAGCGGTCGTAAACGGCACAAGGGATAAACAGAAGAGAAGCAGCAAGTTGAGCCACATCAACCGTCCGTTCATCGTTCGAACCATGTGCAGCAGATGATGATGATTGTTCCAATAGATCCCGACATAGACGAAACTAAAAATGTAGCTAATAATTTTCGGGCCAAGCTGGATCAGTGCATGCCAGTCATGGCCTTCCGGCACCTTAAATTCCAGCACCATAATCGTAATGATAATGGCCAGCACGCCATCGCTGAAGGCTTCCATCCGATTTGCTTTCAGAATGCCTCACCTTTTCTCGCTTCCCGCGTTTTTTAGCCTATTCGGCACCGGTAATTTCGGCCTCTGTCTTTTCTGCTTATTGTATCATATAAAAAAAACGAAAAGCCGTCGAAATAATCAACGACGGCTTTAGCTGCTGGTATACAATTATCGGTTCCGTAAGTCGCTTGGCTTTCTTCTTATTCCTTTACGACCCAGCCGGCTGCTTAATCCTGGATTTCAACGATCAGTTCGATTTCAACCGGCGTGTGGAACGGCAAATCGCTGGTGCCGATGGCGGAACGCGCATGCCTGCCGTTTTCGCCAAACACTTCAATTAACAGGTTGGAAGCGCCATTGATGACATAAGGCTGATCCCCAAAACCCGGCGCGCTGTTTACGAAGGCTAGCATTTTGACGATCTTCACGACACGGTCCAGATCGCCAAGGTAATCTTTCATTACAGCGAGGGAGTTGATAATCACCTGACGAGCCGCTTCCTGTCCTTGCTCGATCGTAAGATCGCTGCCGACCTTGCCTTCATACATCAACTCTCCGTTAATACGGCAGTCCTGTCCGGATAAATAAAGCAGATTGCCGGTGCGGTTGCACGGAATATAAGCAAAACGAGGCACTCCAACGGGAGGCAGCTCGATATTCATTTCTTTCAGGCGGGCTTCAATAGTGGACATGGTCAAATCTCCTTATCGTATCAAATCGTTATTAGTGATGATGATGTCCGTTGCTGCAGCAATGGACGGCACGAATAAGCGTCCCTTCGCGAGCCTGCGTGTGCTCCCCGTCATCCAGGGTCACCTTGCCGTTCACAATCACATGCGAGATGCCGTCCGGATATTGGCGCGGCTCTTGGAAGGTTGCGTTGTCGTGAATCGTTGCCGGATCAAACAAAACCAGATCCGCCGCGTATCCCGGCAGGATCAACCCGCGTTTGCCCAGTTTAAACCGCTGTACGGGAAAAGAGGTCACCTTGCGCACCGCTTGCTCCAGCGACAATGTCTTTTTCTCGCGCACATACCTTGAAAACAAACGCGGAAAAGAGCCGTATAACCGCGGATGCGGCTTGCCCGTTTCGCAATGCAGGCTATCGGAGGCAATCAGCGATTTCTCCCAGCCTACAACCTGCTCGACGTCGCTGTCGGCCATATGGAAATAAACGATCGACACCTGTCCGGCTTCTTCCAGAAGCAGGTCCATCACGCAATCAACCGGATGCTGGCTGCGCTCTTCGCTAATTTCCGCAATCGATTTGCCTTCGAGAACGGCATTCTCGGGACGACGGACGGAGGAAACGATGACTGCCTGCCAACCTGTTGAGCAGACGAGATTATCCCACTCGGTCTGTTCCTGGCCAAGCTCCTCTTTAATGCGCCGGCGCATGGACGGATCGCGGAAACGTTCCAGTGTGCTGCTGATGCCGCCTTCCAAAGTCCATGGCGGCAGCACGGTGGTGAGTGTGGTCGAGCCTGCGGAATAAGGATAGACGTCGCAAGTAACGTCCAATCCCCGCGACCTGGCGTCTTCAATCAGCTCCAGCGCCTCCAACGCTTTCCCCCAGTTGCGTTTACCGGCTGCTTTCAGATGACTGATATGCAGCGATACGCCGCTGACCTCGGCAATCCAGATCACTTCCTTGACGGAAGCGATCAGATTGTTGCCCTCGCCGCGGATATGCGTAGAGAATAGCCCGTTATACTTGGGCAGCACCCGGCACAGCTCCACCAGCTCTTCCTTCGAGGTATAGCTGCCCGGGGCGTACAGCAGCCCGATCGAGAAGCCGATTGCGCCCGCTTGCAGCCCTTCTTCCAGCAGCTGCTTCATGCGGTCCAGCTCGGCCGAAGTCGCCGGCTGGTTTTCGAAGCCCATAGCGGCAATGCGCAGTGCGCCATGAGCCACATACGTCGCCACATGCTCGGACGGACGGGAACCGGCCAAATGCGCCATGTACTCGCCGACGGTCTCCCACGGCCACTTCCAGCTTGTCGATCCCAGCACCGGCTGAATATATGTCTGCAGCATCTCCGCACGGCTTGGTATCAACGGCGCCGGAGCCAAACCGCAGTTGCCGATGACTTCGGTTGTGACGCCTTGTCTAAGCTTGATTTCGCTATGCGGATAATCCAAAATCATCAGATCGGAATGACAATGCCCGTCGATAAACCCAGGCGAGATCACGCGTTTTTGCGCGTCAATGACACGATGAGCTTCCATATCCAGCCGCCCGACGGCGGCGATAACACCATCCGCCACCCCGACATCGCCGTAATACCACGGATTCCCTGTACCATCCACGATTTTGCCATTTTTAATAATGAAGTCCAGCATTGGAGTTCAGTCTCCCTTCCCTAGCGGCATTCCGCTCATTCATCCTGCCCATGGTTTCCGGTTTCCCGCCAATCACCGCTATCCGTCTATTCCAGCATGCCGCGCGCCAATACCGGCACCTTCTCCGACTGCTCGCCATCTATAAAATAAAAGTGATTATGCAAATTTAACGTGCTGCAAATGTGGTTCGGAATGATGCGCACACGGTCTCCGACCTTTAACATATGATGCGGCTCCAGGCGGATGACGCCATGCTCTTCGGAAAGCCGTTCCAACACAGCGTCCGGCGCTTCGAGAATATGGCCGAAGCCCTTCAACTGCAATGGGTTCGTCCCCGGCTGAACATCGGTCGCAAACGTCTTGCTGCCGCCGTCAATGACGGCGTAATGCTCCGAAGGACGGCTGACCACCGTCGCTTCAATAACGCCGGCGCAATCCTCCAGCGAACAAACGCCAAATGCCGCCTGCATCCGGTCATTAAACACATAAGTACCAGGGCGGACTTCCGTCACACCCTGCACTTGAGCGGCATATAAGCCTGTCGGCGAAGAACCGACGCTCACATCGGCGATCGGAATGCCTTCCGCCCGCATCGACTCGGCAAGACGAACCATCAGTTCTCCTTCCTCCCGGCCCGCCCGCTCCAGGTCCATCGTTGGTTTGCCGTCAAGCAGCGCCCCGCGGAAAGTGAAGATTCCCGTCAGCTTCAGATGCGGAAGTGTGTGGATCCGGCTTGCCAAAGCGACAGCCTGGTCGTAAGGGATGCCCGTCCGCTGCAGCCCTGTGTCAATCTCCAGCCTGACTTGCAGCTCATGCCCCAGCCGCCCGGCCACCTCAGACAAGCGGCGCGCGCCTTCATCGCTGTCGACGCCGACCACCAGTTGAATCTGCCGGCTGAGCTTCACCGCTCTTTCGATTTTGGAAGCCGCAATCAGCGGATAAGCTATAAAAATGTTGTCGATGCCATGTGCAGCCATCACTTCGGCTTCCGAAACTTTGGCCACGGTAATGCCTACGGCCACGGCATCCAGCTGCGCTTTGGCGATCGACGGGGTTTTATGTGTTTTGATATGGGGCCGGAGAGTTACGCCACGCTGCCGCACCGCATCGGCCATCATCTTGATATTGGCGTTCATCTTCGTAACATCGATTACAAGGCATGGAGTTTCCCGCATGTCCGATCTCCTCTGCTAATTGGTTTGCTTGATTGACTCCAACGCTTTCTTGACATACGCTACGGACTGGATGGACCCAAGCTTCTGCTCATCGTTGCCTTCATACTCCACGGTTACCCAATCGGCATAACCGCCGGTATGCAGCCGCGACAGCAGCGCTTTCACATCGACGCCGCCCTCTCCAAGCACTTTACCTGCATAGCGGTCACCGCTTAGAGCCATATAAGTTTCGCCTGCAAAACCTTCCGCCACCTGCACAAAATCTTTGGCATGAACATGGGCGACAACGGGAAGCAGGGTAGACAGCGCATCAGCCGGCTGCTCGTCAACAAGCAGGAAATTGCCCATATCAAACGTGCTGCGCAGCGCTTCGGAATTCACATCGCGGATAATATCCAGCACCTGCGCCGACTTTCCGGCAAACAGACCGTGATTTTCAAGACAGAGCACTACGCCGCGGCTTCCGGCATATTCCGCCGCGGCTTTCAAACCTTCCAAGATCCAGCCGCGCGCCGTTTCAAAATCAACCCCCTCTTGGCGGTTGCCTGAGAACACACGCACCGTCTTCGCTCCGAATCCGGCTGCAATATCGACCGACTCGGTAATATGACGCAGTTGTTCGGCACGTCCGGACGCATCGGGCAAAGCAAAGTTATTGCTTGCGCCTACACAGGCCACCTCGAGCCCCTCCTGTTGAAGTGCCCGCTCGATCTCGTTCCGGCTCTCGGCTTCGGGATACCAGAAGCGATGCAGCAGCTCGATCCCCTCGGCACGCGTGTTTTGTCCGGTAAACCGGATAAACTCTACATTCTTCCAAGTTTGATCATAGAAATATTTATGGCAGCTCCACACGCTTAAACTTGTCTTCATTTCAAACCCTCCATTCCCGGCTTCACTCTCATTGATATGCGCGTATAAATTCAACAGCCTTACGAATATCCGTCTCCGGCTGTTCACCTACTTCTCTTTCAATAGTCAGATAACCGCCGTATCCAATTTCCTGCAAAGCGGCGAAATAACGGCCGAAATCAACCTTGCCCTGCCCAAGCGGCACTTCGCGGAAGCTGTCGCCGCCGGCGGCCATTTGAGCGATATGCTCATGAGCCATCGGGTCAAAGCCCAACGCGCCGTATACGATCCGCGGATCCACTTCACGCAGACGGATTCCATCCTTCACATGGGTGTGGACTATATAATCCTTCAACAAATAGACCCCATTGACGGGATCGTCTCCGGTCACCATGACCATGTTCGCCGGGTCGAAATTGACGGACACGCCGTTAGTGCTGAGCGTATCCAGAAAAGCTTTGAGATGGGCGGCAGGCTCCGGCCCTGTTTCGATGGCAAAATAAGCCCCCATGCTTTTCGCATATTGCCCCAGCTCCTCGCAGGCCGATTGCAGCGCATCGTAGACTTCGCTGCCGATATCGTCCGGGACAATACCGATGTGAGTCGTCACCACCTGGGTGCCAAGCTCCAGCGCAAGGTCCAGAATCCGCTTGGACGTCTCGATCTTCTCCGAATTGGCCTTGCGGTCCTGGAAACCGTGACCGCCCAAATCGCCGCACAAGGCGGATATCTCCAGGCCCAAGCCTTCAATATATTGTTTTAATTCGCGGCGGGCGGCTGCGTTCAAATTCCGCGGGTCCATTTCTCCGCTGACGGCATAAATCTGTACGCCGTCTGCTCCAACCTCGCGCGCTTTCAGCAAACCGTCACGAACGCCAATCCCAAAACTGTCTACCATCACGCCAACTTTATTCGTCAGCTTCATCAGTCACTCCCCCTCCCTTGATCGCGGATCGCAACCTTACTTGCCGTCAAACCGGATTTCTCGACCTTGAGCAGCCGATTCATATACTGCACACAACATCTTCATCATTTCGACGCCGTCCTCTACCGGACTCAGCGTCTCCACACGGCCTAAGCAAGTCCCGGTAAAATGGTTGATTTCATTTTGAAAACCGGCGGGAAAATCGAATGTCAGCTTGTCGGCCTGCGGCAGCAAGTTAAGCATCATGTCGTGTTTCTCCGTAGCGATCTGCAGCTCCGGCTCGACCTGAGCTCCGCCTTTGGTGCCGTGCACCGAGATGGAAATCTCATTTTTGATCGCATGGAGCGTAAAGCTGACATCCACCATCAAGGATGCGCCGTTTTCAAAGCGGATCAGGGCATTGGCCAAGTCCTCGACGTCATTTTTGGAAGCATCATAGTCTGCTGCCTGATAAAACGATAAATGCTTCACATTCGCCCGGTTCCCCAGCTTGTGATAGGTATTGCCCGACACCGATACCACCTTCGGCCTCCCCATCAAATACCAGCACAAGTCGATCACGTGTACGCCCAAATCGATCAAAGGCCCGCCGCCGGACCTCTCCTTATCGGAAAACCAGCCTCCTGGGTTGCCTAAACGCCGCAAACAGCTGGCTTTGGCATAATAAATCTCGCCCAAGTCGCCGGCGTCGATAAACTTGCGCAGCATCTGTGTCGTCTGGCCGTAACGGCGGACGAAACCAACCTGGAATACCTTGCCGCTGCGGCGAACCGCTGCCTCTACCTGCAGCGCCTGCTCCACCGTCTGGCAGAGCGGTTTTTCGCACAGCACATGTTTGCCTGCATCAAGCGCCGCAATACTGAACTCGGCGTGAGTATTGTTCCAGGTGCAGATGCTGACCGCCTCTACTTCGGTATTGGCCAGCAGCTCATTGACATCCGAGTATACATGGGGAATTCCGTATTTGGCCGCTTTTTCCTCGGCACGCGTGCGGTTCATATCACATATAGCAACGAGCTCAACCTCCGGGTTGTTTGCGTACGAATCCAGATGCATGGTGGAGATAGATCCTGCGCCAATGACGCCGACTTTTAGTTTTTTCATCGTAATTACGCCTCCTGGGAATGTGTTATGTTATTGCTTTTCATCTAGATTCATGTTCGTAGACGGGCTTCGCTTCATCAGCGCATAAACGCCCAAAAACCCTGCCAGCCCCATCAAGGCCAATATCGAACCAAACTGGTACATGGCCACCGCACCCCAATTTTGAAACACCCAGCCGCCGGCGATGCCGGCAATAATTCCGGACAAGCCGCCCCAGCTCAGCGCATATAACGCCTGGCCCGAAGCCCGGTATTCCAGCGGAACCAGCTTGAAGGTCAGCTGTGTGCCGATATAATAGTAACCTCCGAACGTGATCCCATTGAGAACTTGAATGCCAACCACCTCATACGGCGAAGTCGCCAGCGACATCAGCAGCCATCTGGCTGCATACAGCAAGCTGACTACGGCCAGACATAGGATCATCGTCCGGTTGTTTTTGGGCAGCAGCCGGTCAAACAGCAGAAAAACCGGAATTTCAAAGATCGACGTTAAAAAAGCCGACAGCCCGACCAGCCCTTCCTTGCCCCCCAAATCCGAAATGTAGATCGGCATAAACGTCATATTCATCCCGTTCGGAACGGAAATTAAAACGCTGATGGCAAGAAAAGCGACAAATTGCCTGTTCGCAAAAATCCGCACATAGCCGCCTCGCTGCACGTCCGTCTTCGGCCGCGGTTTACCCCGCGGAAGAACAAAGGCGATGGCGATAGCAATCAGCATCAACAGGCTGTATATGATCCAGAACCGGTTAATTCCCAGAAAACCAAGTACCGGCCCCGCCGCTGCGGCCATCAGCGCCCAACCCAACGACCCCCACACCCGGAACTCTCCGAATCGCCGCCCCGTATGTTCAATCGTGTCCAGAATCAGACTGTTGCTTTGGGAAAACAAGGGGCTTTGGAAAAAAAAGTAGACCAGCATCAGCACAAACAGCAGGGTGCCCGTTACCCCCAAAAAGACGGATTGCATCACAACCGCATTGCCGATCAGCAGCACGATCAGAATCAGCTTGATATTGCGCCACCGGTCGCTCCAGTATCCCCAGAACGGATTAGCCAGAATGGCAATAAACGGCCCCCCGGCGAGCAGCATGCCGATTTGCAGCGACGGCACCCCGATTTCTTTGAGATAAAGCGGAAAAAATGAGGAGTAAATCGCAATTGCGCCGTAAACAAAAAAATTAAAGCTCTTGATAACGGCAAATGACCGCGTCTTCAGTCCGGAAGCCGCTTCCATAATGCGCTTCATCTCCTTATCCGGCCAAGGGAATCTGTCCGGCGAAAGCAAATCGGTGGAAATTTATTCATGAGCGCGGTTGTCAGCTGGAGATGTGCGGAATCCTGCCGCTCGTGAACCCGTCGGACAAACTCCTATCCCGGTGTCGTTTCCGCAAGCTTGCGGTATTGTGTAGGCGTAACTCCGGTATGTGACTTAAAAATCGAGCAGAAATATTTATAGTCGTTGTACCCGACCTTCTCGGCAATTTCGAATACCCGGTCATGCGTTCCGCTGAGGAACGCTTTGGCATGTTCGATCCGCACTTCATTTAAATATTCAGCAAAACCTTTGCCAAACGATTGATTAAATACGATGCTGAAATAATTCGGCGTAATTTTCAACCAAGCCGCTACCTCGGACGCTTTTAAATCGGTGTTGTAATGCGCCTCAATGTACTTAATAACACGGTCGATCGTCCAATGATTTTTTCCGTTGACCGAGGTGTGGATCAGCGTAAACAGCGACAGCAGCTCACGGCGGATCCGCGACTCCAGCGCCCGGTACGAGTTGTAGGCATACGGATCGATATCGCCGGATAACAAAGCTTCGATTTCATCGGTCAGCTCCACGCTGCTTGTTCTTAACCGGCGCTGAATCACAATCTTCAGCTCCTTGGCTGCCCGGATGATATCCGCTGGCAAATACCCCCGCTCCCTGGATTGGGCCATTAACTTCTCCAGCACCTCTTCAAGCTCGCCGATGCTCCCATTGAACAGCACGTTCACCAACTGCTTCTCCATCTCTACAGATGTGAGATGGGCTTGCGGTTTGTGCCGCCGTGCTGCCTCTTCTTGGAACAATACGGTCTGATCTTCCATTGCGCCGCCGAGCTGAACGGATGCAACAGCCGCTTCACAGCGGGCATAAGCGTCATCCAAATCGTGAAATTCAGCCGATACGCCAAAAAGAATCCGCGGCCACTGCGCAGTCAGCGATGCCGCGCCGCTTAACGCGGCAGCCAGCTGATCCCCGCTGCTTTGCTTGGAATCCAGACACAACGTAATCAGCAAATTCGGATGATGGAAAAACGATACAGCTTCCCATCCAAGCTCAGTCAGTGCATGCTGCACAGACTGTTCCCAATATTGCCGAACCGCCTGCCGCTCTTCCTCCGCAGCCTCTTCCGCCCAGATCGCGTAATCTTCCAGCTGGCTTGCCAGAAGCCGGAAGCAGCGCACTTCAGCGGGAACCTCCGGCGGCCGGATGCCTTCAGACACAGTACCGCCGCTTTTCTGCAAGTGGTTCAGCCAATGGAGCCACCCGTCACGTACGACCTCCTTGTTGCGCTGCGCCTCTTGCGTCAGCTCACCGCCAATACGTTTCACCATCGCCATCAGCTCATCAACATCAACAGGCTTCAGCAGGTAATCCTCGACACCGATGCGGAGAGCCTGCCGCGCATATTCGAAATCGTCATACCCGCTTAAGATCATGATCCGTATGTGCGGATAAAGCTCCCGCAGCTTCTTGGATAAGGCGATCCCGTCCATGCCGTCCATATGAATATCCGTCAGCACCAGATCGACCGGCAACCGGCCGATCAGCTCCAGCGCTTCCGCTCCGTCGGAGGCTTCGCCCATGACTTCCGCGTCGATTGTCTCCCACGGAATTGTCTCCCGCAGTCCCCGGCAAATGATAGGCTCGTCATCTACAATCAGCAATTTGATAGTCATAGGGCCTCCTGACCGTTCGTTTGAATGGGAATTCTTAATCGAACGCAAGCTCCAGCCTGGTTATATTCCTCCGGAAATTCAATGCCAAATCCGCTTCCATAAACAAGCGAGATCAGCTCGTTAATATTGCTGAGCGCATGCCCGCATACGCTTTCATCAAGGCCTTTTCCATGAATCGCGTCGTAGACGGCATTCAAACGGTCCGCCGTGAAGCCGGTTCCTGTATCCGCTACCTCGATAATCAGCTCATCAAGAGGGCTCCGGTAACAGCGGACACGGATGATCCCTTGGCGTCTGGAGACGAAGCCATGCTTGATGCTATTTTCAACCAATGGCTGAATAAGACGTCTTGGCAGTACAACTTGTTCCAGGTTAGCCTCCATCAGCAGTGAGAAACGCAGCTTGCTGCCCATCCGCTTCTGCTGCAAATTCAGATAAGCGCGGACGAATTCCAGCTCATCACCCAATGTCGCCGTCTGCTTCTCACGGTTCAAGCTCATCCGGAAAAAGCCGGACAACGCTTCAATCAGCTGGCTGGTTTCCGGCGCCTTCTCCAGCCGTGCCGTCCACCGGATCATATCCAGCGTATTGTACAGAAAATGCGGGTCCATCTGGCTTTGCAGAATGCGCAGCTCGGACTCCTTTTGCTGGATTTCCAGCTTATATTTCTTGTCGATCAAATCTTTGATCGTTAACACCATGTTATTGAACTGCCGGCCCAAATCCCCGATTTCATCGCGCGAGCGGACCGTCACACGGGCCGAGAAATCGCCGATTTTCAAGCGGCTTGTTTGCTTTTTGAGCTCAAGAATCGGACGGATGATCGTCAGCTCGAAGCCGATTAAGGCAAGTAATCCGAATATAAAGACGAGCAAAAACAAAATTTGCAGCGTCACCTTCAGTCCATTCGTTTCCGCCACCATCGTTTTCTCTTTGATCATGGTCACAATGTTCCAGCCGGTAGAGCGCATTTTTTTATTGATGACCACATAGTTGCTTCCGTTAATTTCCATCTCGGCAATTTGATCCGAAGACTTCGATACGATTTTCAGCAGTTCTTCATTGGGATAAAGCTTGCCTATCAGTTGATCTTCCCCGCCTACCATCACCGTACCGTCCGGCCGCAAAATAAAGATCGAACCTTGCTTCTCGGGAACGGCCGCCTTCAGCAAAGTGGAAATTTCCGATTCATTCAACCGGACAATAACCAGCCCCACCGTTTTCGATAAATCGTCAAACGAATTAATAATGCGGAATAAGGAAATGACGCGTTTTGGCCCGGACCAGGGACTTGACAACGGATAAGAATCCGACCACACGATCCCGCCCCGGTTTTTATTCGCCAGATCGATCCAAGGTTGTTCCAACCCTTCAACCGGCTCGCCCATCTGCATCGTATTGCCGTTTAACCCTTTTAACGTAATCGATTTAATATAGTTTTTGGACATCAGTTGAAAAGCGACAAAACCTTCAATGGAAGCCCGGTGGGCATTCAGCTGATCCAGCGTCTCCGGCGTTTCCACCGTCTGCATAAATCCCCGGAAATCTTTTTGATAAATCATATAGTCGGTCATATCGCCTACGGTTTTGATCTTTTCATAGAGGTTCATCTCAATGGTGTTTAGATTTTTTTCCGTAGAATCGATAAACTGCTGGCGCAAAATAATATCGTACCGGTTTAGAAACGCATATCCGACCAGCAGCGATGGGAGCGTAACCAACAGGACGAAGATTGCCACCGATTTTTTTCTCAAGTTGATGTTTGCCCATCTGAATGGATTCATCTTCATAGCCGGGTACCTCCCCTTAACGGATTCCCGGAGTTAGCGAGATCCGTCTTCTTCCCTCTATCATATAGGAAGGTTCGAGCGGGAGGCTACTGAAAAATCTATCCCTTTACCGCCCCCGCGGTCATCCCCTGGACCAGTTGTTTCTCCAGCATCAGGTAGAATGCCACCACAGGCAGCAATGCCATGGTTAAAGCCGCCATCTGCATCGTCTGGAATTTCATTTCGGTCCCGGCAAAGTTGGCAAGTCCGAGAGGCAGCGTTTTGAGGCCGTTTTTACTGATCAGCACCAAAGCGAATAGAAACTCGTTCCAGTTGTATATGAAGTTGATAATGACAACGGTGGCCAAAGCCGGGCGGGTCATCGGCAAAATAATCGACCAGAAAATCCGGTAAGCCCCGCTCCCGTCAATAATCGCCGATTCTTCGATATCCTTCGGAAACGACTTCATAAAGCCAACCAGAATGAAAATGGTAATGGAGAGATGGAACGCCGTATACGGCAGCACAAGAGACAGATGTGTGTTCAGAATCCCCAGTTTCTTCATTAATATGAAGATCGGCACCAGCGTAGCATGAATCGGAATCGTCATCCCGATCACGAATAGGCCGTATACCCATTTGGACCACTTGAACTCGAATCTGGCGATAAAATAGGAAGCCAGCGCGCCAAGCAGCACCGTTAATAAAATGGAAGCAATGGTTACGTACAAACTGTTCCAGAAATAGGTTCCCAGATGGGCGACCTGCCATGCCTTCGAAAAGTTGCTGAAGTCCCACATTTTCGGAAGTCCCATGGGATTGACCGAAAACTCTTCTTCGGCCTTAAAGGCGTTCATCATCATCCAAAGGATAGGAAGCACATTCGCCAAGCTGACAACTGCCAGAAATAGATGAAGTGACGAAGTTTTAACCCGTGATAGCCGCATAATGCCTCCTTTCGCCATAGTTGCTTATTGGTTGCGTTGTGTGAGCAATTTGGCGGCGTAAATGGCGATAAGACTGAACAATAAAATGAGCATGGAAACCGCGCTGCCGCTGCCGAAGCTCATGTTTTGGAAAGCGCTGTTGTACATGTAAATCGTCATGACTTCGGTGTTATGAGCCGGACCTCCGCCCGTCATTACATAAATCAGATCGAATACGCGGAAACTATTGCTGATGGCGAAAATCAATGTAACCCAAATCGTTTCTTTCAGCATCGGCAGTGTCACATGCCAAAATTGCTTCCACCCGGTCGCCCCGTCCACAACGGCGGCTTCCTTGATTTCTTCCGAAATATTTTGCAAGCCCGCTAAAAAAATAACCATAAAAAATCCGTAGTTTTGCCAAATGTACGTGATACTGACAGAAAGCATCCCGAATTTCGGACTGCCAAGCCAGTCCTGCCGCCAAGAACCCAAGCCGATTAAGTCCAGCAAACCGTTCAGCAAACCCGATTCGATTTTAAACACCATACCCCAAATAATCGACACGATAACCGCCGAAATGACCACCGGCATAAACAGGACCGAACGATAAGCTTTGATCCCTCGGAGCGAGCGGTTCAGCAGCAGCGCAAACAACAGCCCTACCGGCAATTGGCCGAAAATCCCGGTAATCATCATAAAAATATTGTTGGAGACGCCCTTCCAGAAGATCCCGTCCGTTAGCGTCGTCACATAGTTGTCCAATCCGGTAAATTTCATCGGAGACAGTCCGTCCCAATTGAAGAACGAATAATAAAAGGACATGCCGATCGGTACCAGCGCAATCCCGATATAAATGACCAAAGCCGGCAGCATTCCGAAAAACGCCGTCCATCCTGCTCGTTTTAATACATGCATATGCAGCCTCCGTTCACAGTTAAGTTACATGCTCACAGCAAGCGATCGGGAGTTAGCTGCAATTTCGTCCGCCGTGACTTCGCGCCCCAAAACATCCGATAAATATAAGCCTTCGCTGATCAGCATGGTCGCAAGCGCGATGTCCGCAGTTGGCAGAAGCTCCACTCTTCCTTGCAGAGCGGCAACCCAATGCTTCTGTGAAGAATCGTAGGCGTCTTCGGTTTCCCGCATCCGATGCCAGCGCACATCCATACGATTGAGATCAATCGTGCTGTTCAGATCAAGATCCGCCACTGTCGTATGGAAACTGAATTCCCCTGTCTGCTCGCCGGAGTGGTACGATGGCAAGCGGATGCCGCCCTTCGAGCCGACAATGCTGCTGCCTTCCACTCCACCCAGATTTACAGCCCAGGCTTCGAAAATATCCAGCGTCACCCCGCCCTTGAAGGTAACAAAGCCCAACGCCAGCTCTTCTACGTCAAATCCGCTGATCTGCCGGCGTTCCGGGTCCATGTCCATCTCTTGGATCATCCGGCCGGTAAGCCGCTCCACTTCCGTCACATTAAGCAAATACAGCATCTGGGCGATATGATAAACGCCCATATCGAGCAAAGCGCCGCCTCCGCTACTAGCTTTTCGGGTAAAATGCACGGTGCCGAAACCGTCTACATAGGGGCGGCCCCGACGGCGGAAACCGTTCGAACGGGCATGAAACACCCGGCCTAATTGTCCGTCTTCTATTAATGCCTTAGCGGCTTTTGTTTCTTTCTTATACAAGGTTCCGAGTTGTATGTGCAGTTTCTTCCCGCATTCGCGGGCCGCCTCCAGCATCGAAACTCCGTCATGATAAGAGCCGGCAATCGGCTTCTCGCAATAAACATGTTTTCCCGCTCTGAGAGCGGCGATCGTAAGCGGCGCATGAAAATTATTGTGCAGACACACATCCACCGCATCGATATCGTCTCTTGACAGCATTTCCTTGTAATCCGTATACACATGCGGAATTCCGTATTTCTCCGCCACCGAACGCGCTTCTTGCTCGTTGATGTCGCACACCGCTACAACTTCAGCGCCGGGAATTCCGGCATACTCCTGCAAATGCACTTTTCCAATAATGCCTATGCCGATGACGCCGATTCTTATTCGTTGCACCCTAGTTTCCTCCGTTTCCTTGCTCCGGGCCGGCTGCTCCAGCCTTGGCCAACAGGCGCTTAGCGGAGGCTAATGCCCATTGAAGCTCAATGTAAGGATGAGACTGGGCGTTGTATTCAACAGCCCAGTCTCCTTGATACCCCTGATCCATCAGCATTCGCATGATGTCTACTGTCGCTTCCGAGGATACCCTGGCTGCATCCAGATGAACATGATTCACCCATGGTGCGAGCAATTTTTCACCAGGCACTGCCGCGTCCTGCCATCGTCCGATATGCAGCAGCACGCCATAACCCGGATGGCCGACCGCTTCAGCGAGACGTTTCATCCAATGCGGATCAAGCGATATGCCGGTATGATTTTCCGGCCCCATCGTGTATCCGAAGTCCGCCGCTCGCTGTGCATATTCTTTATACCGCATCACGGTGTATTCGAATTGTTCCTCCGAAGGCTCCACAGGTCCGCGGCTTGTATCGATCCGTACCGTCCGAGCCCCCAGAAGCTCGGCAGCCCGCAAGTAGTCCAGCGCGTTCTTATGCAGGATCTCCCGGATAGCGGGGTCCGGGTCCCATAAGTGGGCCCGGTCAACCGCAAAGTTGGCGACCGTCAATTGTTTCTCATCCAAAAACCGTTTGATTTTCCGCAAGTCGACGTCATCTGCAACCGGGTAGTAAAGATTGCTCCGATCGGTGAAAAATCCGTTCCATAAGTCAACGGACCCCAGTCCGAAACGATGCCGGGCGGTTTCCAAATAACCGTAAATGTCCATTTCCCCAGCGCTAAGCAGTTGGTAAAAGGAGAAACCTCCGATAGAAACGTTCAATGTCCTAACCTCCCTGATCCGGTCACATTCACGATGCCGGCGTTAACCGTGCTTTTGCTCGGATGATCTTACTTTTTCGATTTATCTACGGATTCTTGCAATTCCTTGGCCACTTGCTCGGCTGTTTTCTGTTTCGTGATGATTGCTTGAATGCCGTTTTCGATTGAATCCTTCACCGCAGGCTGCATTATGGCGTCAAACACAAGCGCGGAGCCGTTTTGCGTCAATTTCAGCATTTCTTTCAAGTACGGGCTGGTGTCAGCAGGCGCTTCCACTTTGGCCGGCACGACAATGCCTTTGCTCATCAGGTCTTGGTACAATTCAGGCGCATAGAAATATTTCAGGAACCGCAAAGCCGCTTCCTTCTTGGCGCCGGTCAAGTTTTTGCTCAAGCTGATACCGTATTGAATAACACCTGCGCTCTTCGTTGGATCTCCTTTACCCCCGCTGATCGCCGGGAACAAGGCGATACCGATATTTTCGGCAGCCGCTTTATCCGGATTACCGCCTCTAAACTTCGTATCGATGGTGGAGCTGGTCATCGTCATAGCCGCTTTCTTCTGCAGGAAATAATCTTGCTGCTGTACTTCGTCCATCGTGTTGATATCCGCATTAAAGGCATCGATCTTCACAAGATCAGAGATGACGTTTAAAGCTTTGACATAGTCGGGATCGGTAAATTTAGCTTCGCCTTTGTTTACTTTAGTCAAGAAATCGCTGCCGAGAATCCGGTCTCCTACTGCCGACATAAAGGTCGATTGCATCGGCCATTTGTTTTTATTGCCGATCGCCAGCGGGGTTACGCCGGAATCCTTTAATTTTTTGGCCAGATCGAGGAATTGATCGTATGTTTTAGGGAATTCGTTATAGCCGACTTTCGCCAACATATCCTTGTGATAATAAACAATGTCAACAAAGGTCATTTTTGTCGGAACCGCGTATTGCTTGCCGTTTACGTTGTATCCGGCCAGCGCTTGAGGCGGCAAAATATCTTTCCAGGTGCTCATAATTTCATCAAGCGGCATGAGCACATCGGCAGCAATATAAGGCTCAATTTCTACGCTCGGGAACATGACGAACATGTCCGGCATGCTGTTACCTGCTGCTTCCGTACGAAGTTTGGTGCGGTATTGGGCGGATGGCACATCCTGGGCTTCAATCTTGATGTCGGGATTCAATTCCAAAAACTTTTTGATCCGTTCTTTGTAAATCAAGTTATCTACGTTAGGACTGGACCAGTTATACTCCATGGTCAATGTTACGGGTTCTTTCGAATCCTTTGCCGGGGCAGCGCTTCCATTCCCACTGGCTTGTTTGGGCGCTTCCGTACCTCCACAGCCTGAAATCGCAGCTACCATCGCAGCTGAAGCAGTAACCAACATTGTTTTACGAATCGCGTTTTTCACTAGACCATTCCCCTTTTCAATGTCATTAACCTTAACACCAAACCTCACAAACCAATTATAAGTTCATTTGTATCCGCTTAACCATCCCACAGAAATATAAAAGTGTTTAAATTTTTAATGTACATTGACTTTTTCGACTATTTTCATGATTTTATGTTAGATTATATTACACAAAGGAAAGCGCATTCAATAAAATCTGATTTTTTGTTATTCATGTCAGCTTTAGTGTATCCCGAAAAAACAAAAAAAGCCAAGCGATCTCAAATCGCCGGCTATTTTCGCTTTTTTGCCGCAGATAACGTCACACAGGGACTGCGGTTTTACCCATTGGATACAGATTTGGTTTTCATTGGAATCTACTCAACCATGCCTCATTTTCTTGCAAAATCTCATCCAGCACCACTTTGGCAAGTGCCGCGTCCCCTACCAACGGATGCAAGGTCAACGCCTCCAAGCCAGCCTCATAGCTGCCTTCGACCGCCGCCTTCACCGTTAGCTCTTCGTACGCCTTGACTACTTGCAGCATGCCTCGCATATGGGCGGTAACCGGAGCCGAAGGCTGGATCGGGTGTGCTCCTGCGGCATCGATAACACAGTTGATCTCGACCGAGGCGTCGTCCGGCAGAAACGGCAAAACCCCGTTATTTTTCACGTTTACCGTCTGGATATTGCCGGTGTTATTGTAAATTGCCCGGATCAGATTAACCGCAGCTTCGGAGTAATAAGCTCCGCCCCGCTTCTCCAACTGAGGAGGCTTCACGGCCAGCGCCTTGTCTTTATACAGCTCGAACAACTCCGCTTCGACCTTGAGCACATCATCTGCCCGCGTAGTACCGTGCTCCTGAAACTTTTCCTGCATGTGGCCAAGCATCTTATTGCGCATGTAGTAATACCGGTGATAGCTGCAGGGCAATGCGCCAACCGCTTGCAGAAACTCGTCGTCCCACTCGAAATCGGGAATATTTTTCATCGTCAGGCCGCTTGATCCCGCCGCTTTGCTCAAGAAGCTGCGGGTTATATCTTCACCGTCGATCCAAATACGGGTCGTCCAGTTCAAGTGATTGATGCCCACCATTTCGGTTTGCACCCTCGCCACGTCGATGCCGTAAATGTCCGCAATCTGCATGCGGGTACCGATCGGAAGGTTGCACAGACCTACCGTGCGAACGCTCGAATACTTGATGACCGCTTCGGTGACGATCCCGGCCGGATTGGTGAAATTAACGAGGAACGCGTCAGGTGCAAGCTCCTCCATGTCCTTGCAAATATCCAGAATGACCGGAATGGTGCGCAGCGCCTTGGCAAACCCTCCGGCACCGGTCGTTTCCTGTCCGATCAGCCCGTGCTTGAGCGGAATTTTCTCATCGCGGGAGCGTGCCGCCAATAAGCCGATGCGCATTTGCGTAGCTACAAAATCGGCCCCGGCAATGGCTTCCCTTCGGTTCAAGGTCATGCTGAGCCGGATGGGAACTCCGGCCGCCGCAATCATCCGCTCGGCCAGACGGCCCACCGTCTCCAGCTTGTCTTTGCCCGCTTCGACATCGACCAGCACCAGCTCCGTAACCGGCAGCTCCTTGTAATGCTTGATAAATCCTTCTACCAGCTCCGGCGTGTATGACGATCCCCCGCCGATAACGGCGATTTTCAAACCTGATTTTCTCATGATTTGTACCCTCCGTAGCTTGCGAATTTATTCATGATCTCTTCCGTGACGGGCAGCTGCAGGTGGTCCATCGCCAGCAGCACCGAGCCGTATACCGGCGACAGCTTGGGTACAACCAGCTCAAAATGGGCATGTTTCTCCGCGATTTTCTCCCGTAAAGCCTGCAGCAAATGCGGGTTGCGGCCTTCCTGCACCACGCTTCCTACCAGCACGATCGGCACGGCTGCCGAAGCATCGAACCCGCCCAAACGTTCGATGACCGAATTCGCCGCCAACCCCAGCTCCTTCCCGGAGCTGCGCAGCAGCTCAATCGCCAGCTCATCTCCCGCATCCGCGGCCTGATGGAGTACAATCGTCAGCTCGCCCGGCACCTTCTGGACATCGCGGTCGAGAAAGTCGTTCACAAGTTCCTCCATCGCCGCAAAACCGAAATAGCGGGGCACAAGGTCCGTCAGCAGCGACGGACGCTCCCGCAGCTCCCATGAGCGTACGGCGCAGCTGAACGTTTCCCGGGCCAAATCGGGACCGCTCGTGCGGTCTCCGTACAAAGGGCCCAGGCCTCCGGTCTGCACGGATTGGCCCTGGCGGTTGCGCCCGGCCGCATTGGTGCCGTTGCCGCAAACGAGCACAACGCCAATATTGTCGGGGCTGCCCGCCCTTAAGCCCGTCATCGTATCGCAGACCAAATCCCAGCTGCGAAACGGAAGATGGCCTAAGGCAGGGAGCAGCACCTCAAAATCTTTGGGCCGGTCGGCCCCTGCCAAGCCATATTGCACAAAAACGATATCTTCGTACGCCAGCTGCGCTTCCGTCAGCGCGATGTCGATTGATTCGCGGATGTTTGCCATTGCCTGATCCACGCCGAATTTTTGATGATTGCTGCGCCCGGAAACGCCCTGACCCAGCCTATTGCCCAGCTCGTCGGTAACCACCGTGTAGGTTTTGCTGCCTCCCCCATCGATCCCTAGTACGTACGGCATCGTTAGCCTCCTGTTCGCTCTATGCTTACCATACCGCCACATGGCCGTCGGCCCGCGGCTCGGTGCCTCCTGCCAGCACACCGGTTTCAGGGTCGCGCCAAATCATTTGTCCGCGTCCGAACATGCCCGAATCCAGCGCCCTCTGCACGTTATGGCCTTTGCGTGACAGCGCTTGCGCGAGATGGTCCGGAAACTGAGGTTCGACCTCAATCGTCTTCTCCCGCAGCCAGCGCCATCTTGGCGCATCCAGCGAAGCTTGCGGATTCAAGTGAAAATCAATCGCATTCATGACCACCTGGACGTGCGCCTGCGGTTGGATCGAACCGCACATCACGCCAAAACAGCCCACCGGCTGATCATCCTTGGTGATAAAACCGGGAATGATCGTGTGGTACGTTTTTTTGCGCGGAGCCAGCACGTTGGGATGATTGGGATCCAACGAGAAACCCGCGCCCCGGTTCTGCATGCAGATGCCGGTACCTGGAATCACCAACCCCGAGCCAAAATCTCCGGAATGGCTTTGAATAAACGACACCATGTTGCCCTCCCCGTCCGCAGCCGCCAAATACACCGTCCCGCCCTTTGGAGGTTCCCCGGGAGCCGGCATCAGCGCTTCCGTGCCAATTAGCGACCTGCGCTGCGCCGCATAAGTCTCGGACAGCAGCTCCTCCACCGTGACCTCCATGTTTCGCGGGTCGGTGATGTAGCGGAGCCCGTCAGCATATGCCAGCTTAACGGCCTCTATCTGCTTATGCAGCGTTTCCGGCGTATCCTTGGCATCGAAATCCAGTCCCTTGAGCACATTCAGCGCCATCAGCGCAATAAGTCCTTGCCCGTTGGGCGGCATCTCCCAAACATCGTATCCGCGGTAATTCACGCTGATCGGCTCCATCCACTCCGGACTGTACGCGGCCAGATCCTCTTTGCTCAAATAACCTCCATGCTCCCGGAAAAAAGCATCAATTCGATCGGCCAGCTCGCCGCGATAAAACGACTCCGCGTTGGTTTCAGCGATAGAGCGCAGCGTTTGGGCATGTCCCGGTGAGCGCCAGAGCTCCCCGCTGCGCGGGGTGCGGCCGCCTGGGGCAAAGACCTCCATCCAGGAGCGGTACAAAACCTCGTCATTCAGAGCTTTGATATTGTGATAGCCCAGGTTCCAGTAGCTGCTGATCGTTGGGGATACAGGGAAACCTTCCTCGGCGTAGCGGATGGCCGGAGCCAGCACCTCCGATAAAGGCAAGCGGCCGAACCGCTCGGACAGTATCGCCCAAGACGCCGGCGTTCCGGGAACCGTTACCGGGAGCAAGCCGTAGGTCGGCATCTTTTCATGACCGGCCGCCCGCACTTGCTCGAGCGAAATAGCGCCGGGCGACGGCCCGCTTGCATTAAGTCCGTGCAGTTTGCCTTGCGTCCATACCAAAGCGAACGTATCGCCGCCGATGGAATTGGAGTTGGGTTCAACAACGGTCAAACAAGCGGCTGTAGCAATGGCGGCATCAATGGCATTCCCTCCCCGCTTGAGCATGTCAAGCCCGGCTTCTGCCGCCAAGGGCTGGGTAGTCGAAACCATACCCCGGTTAGCGTAATGAACCATTCTTCTGGAAGGATAAGGATAATACAGCGCATCATATTGCATCGTCACCAGCATTTCTCCCTTCGGTTGCATCGTTTAAAATCGGCAAATCCCACCTTGGGGCAGCGATTTGATGACATTATTGCCTTTGTTTTTCTTCAGTGTCAATACTCAAAATACCCTTGCCGGATACGGGAAGGAATCTCTTTTCTTATTATAATTCGCCGAATGACAGCGGTTACAAAAGATTCATAAAAGTTTCACATTTATGAATAAACCGGTTTTTTTCTGCCCCGTCGCATGACCCTATTCAAAGTGTCCATCCTATCACTGTAGCAAATCACATTTAATCAGCCCACTGGCCGCTTGTAAGCTCCTCGCATACACGCCACAATTTCGGACCGGCCTCTATATCGTAATTGTGCCGAATGGGGAGAATATGCATTTTATCGTCAAGGAAAGCGCCGTTCGCCTCTGCAATTTCCATGGCCGAAGCCGCATAGACGCCAGGTTTACAGTCGTCCCCTGCCCGTGCGTTCATGAAAGGCGCCATCATCCTAAGATACCATGGCGAATGCCGGGTCAATTTGGATTTGACCCATCCCGGGTGAAACGCAACGGAAGCCACTCCTGTTCCTTCGAGATGTTTGGCCCATTCGAAGGCAAGCAATATACGGGCATTCATGGTCTGGGTCGCAGCTCTCATGCCGCTGAAATGATTCAAAAGCTGGATGTCTTCAAAATCGATATGCGGTTTTTTCAGAAACCGCGGATTGCCGGCAACGGTTATTACCCTAGACGGGCGACTCTCCTTCAACATGTCCAACAATTCCTGAGTAAGAAGAAAATGACTGAGGACATTCACCGCGAACATCCGCTCAATCCCTTCTTTTGTTATTAGCTTTTCCCAGTAGATCGCTCCCCCAAGATGGGCCAGCACATCCAGGCGATCATATTTTCGCTTGAATTCAGCGCAGGTTTCCCTAATGGACGATTGCAGGGACAAGTCGGAAATCAGCAGTTCCCCTTGGTTATTCCCGGTTGCATTTGCAATGTCCAGCAACGCTTGCTTACCGTTCTCGCCGCTCCTACTTAGGATGATCACTTTAGCTCCCCGGCTGGCCAGCCCTATCGCCGTGGCCTTCCCGACGCCGGATGTGCCCCCCGATAGGAGAACCGTTTTGTTCTTCATATCCAGATGCGTTCCTTCCATCCCCTTTACCTCCCCATCACTTTAGAAAAATGAAATTTCTAATCGCTAAAGGTATAATAAAGGATAGAGTGAACTCTATAGCAATACGTATGAAAGGACTGAGGACAAGAAAATGATGGGCGACAAATATACAAGCAAGCAAGTATCGGAGAAAACAGGATTAAGCATTCATACGTTGCGATATTATGAAAAAATCGGATTAATCAATGGGATCGAGCGGGACGAAAATGGCTATCGCTTGTATTCGGAATCCGACGTCGCATGGTTTCACATTATCAAATACTATAGAGAAATGGGCATGCCCATCAATGAGATGCAGCAATTTCGCATCAAGCCGGAACAAGGCAGCTCCCTAACGACAGCTCGACGGCAGTTCATGGAGCAATACCGCAATAAAGTGATCGATCAAATGAAGAAGCTTGAAGAAACGCTGGTAAAAATCGACTACAAAATCGATTTATTCAAACAGCTGGAAGCGTCGGAATAACGAAAGCCGAATCACGGCGACTAAGATGTCTCAGAGAAAAGTCGAGATTTGCTTACTTTTTCACATCACATTTTACATTATCCTCAATTTTCACCTTGCTTATGAATCGGTTCAAGTTGCAGCTGGAATTGCGAAAAAACTTGATGCATGCGTGCCGCGGCAGCTTTCTCCATTTCATTCAACGCTAATCTCAATAGATCATTGCTCTCAGGGAAAGAAATGTGTATTGTATAATTAGAACTCTAATTGTTAGGAGTATGGAATGTTGAAGAACCCCGCCGCGATGTCCCGTATAGGCGTTATTTTCCTGACTTGGGAGCGCTATTTGCAGAAACGGCTGCTCCCGCACCAAATCACGTTGAAGCAGCTGTTTGTCCTCAGGCAGCTCGCAAACAAAACTTCGTTGAACCCGTCGCAAATCGCCGAGATGTTGTACTGCGACCGTCCTACGGCTACCGTTATCATTAACAATATGGAGCGGCAGCGTTGGGTGACCAAAAGCAAGGACGCGTATAACGGCAAGTTGGTCAACATTGCGATCACAAACGAAGGGCGCGATAAACTTGCATCGCTGAAGGAGGCGTTGGACGCCGTCGAACAGTTTGATCCGATGGCCTGCTTCACTGAAGAAGAATCCGCACAGCTCAACACTCTGCTGAACAAGCTGGCCGGTCATATGAACCACATAAAGGATTCGGTGGAGTAACAAAATTTTTTTGGTTCATAATTAGAATTCTAATTGTCTGAAGTCGTTTATTGAAGGAGAGGACTTATTTATGAAACCAGCCCTCCATACAGGTCCGCTGCCGCAGGACCGCGCACGTATCGTCTGGCGGATCTGTATACGATAGCAGCCGAGCTGCGGCCAGATGTACAACTGGTCAAACGCGAATACCATATCGAAGGCGTCCGGTTCATGAACGCGGCGGGTTATTCGCAGGAATGCGTCTGGCCGCTTTGGAGAGGTTTTGCCGATTGCATGCAGCTGCTTCAAGGGGTAGACGCCCGAGGGGATGAAACCTTCGAGAAATTCGCACGCAGGCTGCAGCTGTTCACCTTCGAAGAGATCGGCAAAAAAGCGCCGGAATACGCCGCAATCGTAGAGAGCTTGCACGAGGAACGCAATAGACTGACGGAGCATATTCTAAATCGTTCAGCCGCGCTATAGCCCTATTTTTATCACTTCCCAGCATTCCTCTAAATACATCCAAAGCCAATATGTTCCTCGGTCGCAAAATTTGTCATATAATGTTACGAATTTTTTTAAATATTTTTGTTGATATCTTTAGTGTTTATGATATTATGAGATTGCATTGTTGGAAAGCTGTTATTCAAAATATACGGAGTCTTTCCAAGCAGATAACTTTTTTGACCACATCCACTAAGGAAGTTAAGGCCATACGGACAGCCGGGTCAAATGCCGACTGGCAACTTTGGTTGCCTTATTGATTGAGCGTGCAGCTCAAATTTTATAAGTTTGGTTTCTTAACGACCAGTGCATTGCATCGCACATTAACTTGTGAAACGATCAATAAGAGTGGTAAAAGTGATTATTTGCTATATAGACTCTGATTCGTTATCGATATATTTTGAATATTAGAGAGCTTCCTCAAAAAAAGCTATGTCCCGGGTGACGGGGACATTTAATATTCCCAAATATATCCAAACAAGTGTGATACGCGATGATGCGTTTTTGCCACTTGTTTTTTTGTACGTAAAAAACGATGGCAATCATCTGGGCCAGCGAGCATGGCAAGAAATAAGAAAAAAATGACAAGGTAAGGAGATGGAGAGATGGGAAAAGCATTAATCATTGGTTGTGGTGGAGTGGCATCGGTAGCCATTCACAAATGTGTACAAAATTACGAGGTTTTTGAAGAAATTTGTATCGCAAGCCGTACTAAATCCAAATGCGATGCGTTGAAAGCGAAGCTGGATGGCGGCAAAACGAAAATTACGACCGCCCAAGTGGATGCAGACAACCTGGAAGATCTTATTGATTTGATCCTGGAGGTAAAACCGGATATCGTTATGAACCTGGCGCTGCCTTACCAGGATTTGACGATCATGGATGCCTGCTTGGCGACCAAAACTCATTATATGGATACGGCTAATTACGAGCCTGAAGATACTGCAAAGTTCGAATACAAATGGCAATGGGAATACCGCGAGCGTTTCGAGAAAGCCGGCATTACCGCCCTTCTTGGCAGCGGCTTCGACCCAGGCGTAACGGGCGTGTTCTCCGCTTATGCGCTCAAGCATTACTTCGACGAAATTGAATACATCGACATCTTGGACTGCAACGGCGGCGATCACGGCTATCCGTTCGCAACGAACTTCAACCCGGAGATCAATATCCGCGAAGTATCCGCTAACGGCAGATACTGGGAAAACGGCGAATGGATCGAAACCAAGCCGATGGAAATCAAACGCGTCTATGACTTCAACGGGGTCGGCGAGAAAGATATGTACTTGCTTTACCACGAGGAGCTTGAGTCCCTTGCGCAGAACATGCCGGGATTGAAACGTATTCGGTTCTTCATGACTTTCGGCCAAAGCTACCTGACTCACCTCCGTGCACTGGAGAATGTCGGCATGACCTCGATCGAGCCGATCGAATTCGAAGGAAAGAAAATCATTCCTCTCCAATTCTTGAAGGCTGTATTGCCGGATCCGGCATCGCTGGGGCCGCGCACTGTCGGTAAAACAAACATCGGCTGCATTATCCAAGGCAAAAAAGACGGCGAATATAAGTCGTATTATGTGTACAATATTTGCGATCACCAAGAGTGCTACCAAGAAGTGGGCTCTCAAGCGATCTCTTATACAACTGGCGTTCCTGCCATGATCGGCGCGGCCATGATTCTGACTGGCAAATGGAACAAACCGGGGGTATACAACATCGAAGAATTCGATCCGGATCCATTCATGGAAGAGTTGAACAAATGGGGACTTCCATGGGTAGAAGACTTTAATCCTGTATTGGTTGATGATAGAGAAGATTCGCTCCAAACTGTCAAACAACCGGCGCTGACTCGTTAAGATGCGGTTTGAAGAGCTACCTACGCCTTGTTTTGTCGTCGATGAGGCGCTCATCGAGAAAAATCTTAAAATCCTGAACGGTGTCATGCAGCGTACGGGAGCAAAGATTATTTTGGCCCAAAAAGCATTTTCCATGACAACCTTGTACCCCCTCATTGGCGAATACTTGAACGGCACGACCGCCAGCGGCTTGTTTGAAGCACGGCTTGGCTATGAAGCAATGGGCAAAGAGAATCATGTCTTTGCCCCTGCTTATCGGGAAGACGAGATCGATGAAATTATCTCCATTTGCGATCATATTATTTTTAACTCCTTCTCCCAACTAGAGAGGTTCAAGGACCGGGCTCTTCGGGCCGGCCGGAAGATCGGTGTGCGCATTAACCCGGAATGCTCGACTCAGGTCGGGCACGAAATTTACGACCCGTGTTCGCCCGGATCCAGATTCGGGGTCAAACGGGAAGATTTCCGCCCGGATCTGCTGGACGGCGTATCCGGACTGCACTTCCATACGCTCTGCCAGCAAAACTCCGACGACCTTGCGACCACGCTGCGGGCGGTCGAAGATAAGTTTGGAGAGTGGCTGCCGCAAATGGAATGGATTAATTTCGGCGGCGGGCATCATATTACAAGAGACGATTATGATCTCTCCACGCTTGAAGCTTGCATTACGAGAATGCAGGAGCAATACGGCCTCAAGGTTTATTTGGAGCCAGGGGAAGCCGTTGCGCTTAACGCAGGTTACTTAATCGCTTCCGTGCTCGATCTTCATAAGAATGGGATCGATATTGCGATTCTGGACACCTCCGCGACTTGTCATATGCCGGATGTACTGGAGATGCCTTATCGTCCTCCTCTGATGGGGAGCGGTGAGCCTGGTGAGAAGCCGTTTACGTACCGGCTTACAGGGCAAACGTGCCTGACGGGAGATGTGATCGGAGATTATTCGTTCGATCAACCCTTACAATGCGGCGATCGGGTCGTATTTGGGGATATGGCGATATACTCCATGGTGAAAACCAATACATTTAATGGCATGCCGCTTCCGGCGATTGCCGTTCAAGGCAAAGATGGCGATTGCCGCGTGGTGCGCGAATTCGGCTATCAAGATTTCAAGACACGGCTCGCGTAACATAAAGGTTTTTCCTGAGAAATATGGCATTTTTATTCCGTCATTTGTAGCAGGATTGTACAAGTTATGCAACATCAAATTTTAAAGGCCATCCCTGAAGGATGGCCTTTTTATTGATATTCGACGATCTTCCCTCCGTTTGCGGAGCTGGACCATCGTTTTATTTGTTAAAATAGTGGCCCTGTTCGAGGTCTTGAATCAGTGTGGGGTGCACAGATTTCCATCCCAATAGCTCTTGTGTCTGTGCACTCGTCCTTGGGATGTCCAGCGACGCGAGGGCTCCGAGAAAGCCGAAATGAGCGTCTGCTTCCGCGCGTGAAATGCTGGCCACCGGCAAGTTCAGCTGCTTGCCAATGACGCTTGCGATGTCGCGAAAAGGCACACCCTCATCGTGCACTCCGTCCAGCCGTGATCCTGCAGGAGCGGTTTCCACCGCCAACCGGAAAAGGCTTGCCGCATCGAAGCGATGTATAGCCGGCCAACGGTTGGCCCCGTCACCAATGTAGGCAGAGACACCCTTTTCGCGGGCGATACGGATCAGCATCGGCACAAATCCTTTTTCTCCCTCACCGTGCACGGACGGAGCCAGCGACACGATCGATGTCCGCACGCCTTGTTCAGCCAGTGCAATGACTGCATTGTCCGACGCCTCCCCATTGAGATGAGCCGTAATCACAAAGGGCTTGCCGGAGTCCTTCAGTGCCGCCCCCATCGTTTCAACAGCACGAAGATCGGTTGTAAGCCCGCCGGGGAAATCCGAGAAATCATGCTTAAAAGCCAAGTGAATGACGCCATCCGCAGAAGCTGCTCCGCTGTGAAGACTGTCGAGATCTTCAAGGGTACCGTGATGCACCTCCGCTCCGGCTTCTTCCAAAGCCGCGGCGCCTTGGTCTGAGCGAGTTAAACCTACCACTTTATGGCCGAATTGGATGAGCTCGCGGACAACGGCGGAACCAATGTATCCTGTTGCTCCAGTTACGAAAATTCTCATAACAATCTCCTCCTACAAATCCTTTGATTAGTTGAACACGTTTAGTGTAAACTATGAAGTGAACTCTAAGGCAAGTCGTTTTTTAGGGGGAGTTGCTATGAAAATTCAAGAACTAGCTGAAAAGATGGGTTTAACCGTTCACACCATTCGTTTTTACGAAAAGGAAGGCTTACTGGACGGCCGTCATGTCCAGAGAGAGAAAAATAATTATCGCAATTACTCGGACAAGGCGATCGAACGATTGAAGCTTATTAAGAAATTTCAGGGCGTAGGCTGTTCGCTAGTCGAACTGAAGGAAGTTTTGCAGGATCATGATACCAATACGCTTACCAATCAACAAATCATTGAGTGGATTTCTCAGAAGATAAGTGAAATCCAGCGTAAAAAAGACGAATACGATCAAATGCTGGCTACTCTTCACTTGATGTTGGAATACCGAATGGCGCTGATTCATGATCCACAGAAGGCTCATTTAATGCTTGCAAGCTGGCAATCCGATTAATTCGTACGAAAAGCGCGCGGCTGCTCTCACTTGTACAAAGATAAAGCCGCTTGCCGCGGCAGAAGCATAGGCCTTACGAGACGATTCCCTGTGGAAGTCTATTTTCGAGAATGGAGAATAAACATAGAGGCATCATGTCCCATGAATATCCCTCTTCCGGTATAAAACGTTTTGGATTGAACATCCTTATACCCTATTTTCATCATCATCTCAGCCAAATCATCTTGTTTAAACCCGTTATGAACGATGTCCGAAACGACTTTTTCATTCTTGTCAAAATCGACGATCAGCAGATGCCCTCCTTCGTTCAGAACATCAAATAATCTCGATAAAATGAATTCGGCATCATGAATATGAAGCAGGACCTGAGCCATGAAAATATAGTCGGCCCGTAAACCCGGCAGACCTTCCTTTTCAAAATCAAAACATAATGTATGTGCATTCTGAATATTCAAATCAGAAATTTTTTGTTTGATTTGATCCAGCATGTTTGGGGAGGTATCGAGAAAAAGCATGGAATGAAAAGCGTTTAACAAGTTCATTCCGACAAGGCCGGTTCCGCAGCCAAAATCAATAGCCTTCTTGCTTTTAGCATCCACTACATATTCACTGATGGCATCTGACGATACCTTGGCAATTTGGATTCTTTCCGGTGTGTCGTACCTTTTGGCAATCATTTCGAACTTATCCGTATTTCCCATTCGTATCTCTCCTATTTTCGTTTGAGTCCCCATAGCCGGTCTCATGCTCCGGCGAATTCTTTTTTATAACAACCTATATAGACCCGTGATATCCACAATAAACAATCTACAACCAAGTTGCAATGACTTTTCTTGATTCAGACTTTCGCTTCTAGTGGCGGGCGAATCGAAAAACCGTATCAGCGGCCGCGAGGAGAATTAACAATTCAGCGACTGCTGTACTTGTTCCTGCTGTTTTCTTATCAAGTGCGCTTCGCCCCAGTCATGCATCATCTGAAGCATGGTCTGGAGAGTGGCTCCGTATGCTGTCATTGAATATTCAACCTTAGGGGGAACCTGCGGGAACACTACGCGCTGGATGATGCCTTCTTCCTCCAAATCGCGCAGATGGGCAGTAAGCACCTTTTTAGTAACACCCGGCATTGCATGTTGTATCTCGCTAAACCTCATCGTCCCATTATGAAGTAAATGAAGCATAATGGCGATTTTCCATTTACCTACAATCGTCTCCAACGCCGTCGCGACTCTACAATTA
Organism: Paenibacillus thalictri; assembly: GCF_004307995.1. Lineage (GTDB taxonomy): Bacteria > Bacillota > Bacilli > Paenibacillales > NBRC-103111 > Paenibacillus_AF > Paenibacillus_AF thalictri. Next base: position 180,846 of record NZ_SIRE01000012.1, read on the forward strand.
CTCGGGTCCCTGTCCATTTGTTATCCTCCCTTTAACCATATAATGCATCTCGGTTTTTGTATAAAATGAAATGCAATGTTACTGTAGTGTGCCTAATTCATCATTCGTGTATAACGAGATACAATAAAAAGAAATGATACTAACTTTATATTAGTAATGAATGCATCATATTGCAAGGAGGGAAACTCTCGTAACTGGAAGAACTATGATCCATTTTTGCTTATGGCACACGATCAGATGTCTCCCTCCAGTTATCAGAACTTACGTAAGCCACACTTAGATGTGAAAATGCCTCTAACCCACCGAACGTGGATTAAAGGCATTTTTTGCTTTATTTTATATCATGGCGCCTTAGGCAATAGGAACTCCGTCTATTATTTGTACAACACCTTATCTACATTGTACTTAGCCTTATATTCGTTGATAATATACGTCTCGTAAATTTCTCTATGGACGGGGTCCTCGACCAAACAAAGCTCGATCTTGGTCACTTCCTCCCGATAGTCTTTGATGACCGACACTGTATCTTCGAAATGCTTCTTAATTCGCGGTCTTAGCTTCCACGCCTTGCCGACGAAAAGGAGTTCATCTTTATCGTTGTAGAACATAAAGATCCCCGCTTTATCTCTAGGAATCAGAATGAAATCGGTAAACCCGTAAATATGGCTTAATTCCGGATTTTCCTGTTTGTAAATCGTGACATCTGGTGTCGGCATCGTTATTTGAATCATGAACATTCACTCTCTCTTCTATTTCATTTTTATTTCCGGTTCGCCTCAAGTACCTTCAGCAGCTTGCCTTTGACCGTCGTATCTTTCATCTTATCAAGAACAAGGCGCCCTTTGCCATTGAGAATATCCACGTACGATGCGTTATCCTCTATCGTGATAATCCCGATGTCATCCGCCGATACCCCGTCAATCTTAGCGATGGTGCCGACGAAGTCTACCGCTCGGAGCTTCTTTTTCTTCCCCCCGTTAAAATAAAGCTTCAATACTTCCTGATTCGAACCGGAGCCCCGGTCCTTCTTGACAATTCGCCGTCCCCTTATCTTCTCTTCAAAAGCAGGACGGGTACTCGCGATTGCTTCTTGGGAAGGGTTGCTTCTCTTGGGAATCTCGAAGCCGATATACCGCTCAACGTTGGCAACGAACTTCTCTTCAGTCGGTGTGGCGAAGGAGATCGCCGTTCCCGAATGTCCAGCCCTTCCCGTTCGACCGGTTCGATGAACATAACTTTCGTTCTCCTGCGGAAAATCATAGTTGATGACATGGCTGATATTCTCGATATCGATCCCTCTTGCGGCGACATCCGTCGCGATCAGATAGCGGAACTCCCCTTGTTTGAACGCGTTCATCATCTCCGTGCGCTTATCCTGCTCCATTCCCCCATGAATTCTGCCGCAGGGGTAACCGTGTTTATTTAATTCTTTAAACACGACTTCGACCCTGATCTGCGTTCGGCAAAAGATAATACAGCTATCCGGATTCTCGACAACGGTGACGTCCCGCAGCAGATTCAGCTTGTTCTCGTCCCTAACCGAATACATCGAATGTACGATTTGGCTTGTCGTTTTTGCCTCGGTCTTTACCTCTATGTCCAATGGATCATTCATATACTTATGGCATAAATTTTCCACGTCCTTGGGCAAGGTCGCCGAGAATAACATGGTCATTCGATCCTGGGGCAGCTCACGGATAATCTTCTCCACATGCTCGATAAATCCCATATTCAGCATCTCATCGGCTTCATCAATCACAAGAAACTTGATTTGCTCCAAATCAATCGTCTGCTTCTCGATATGATCGATCAACCGCCCCGGCGTGCCTACGATGACGTGATTTCTCTGCTGCAGTTGCGCCTTCTGCCTGGCGATAGGCTGCTTTCCATAAATAGCGGTTGCCTTGATTCGTTTATATCTGCCGATATTCATAATGTCCTGCATAACTTGATCGGCAAGCTCGCGAGTTGGCGTTAAAATCAGCGCCTGCGGCCGATGCTCTTCCCATTCCAGCATCTCGCAGATCGGAATGCCGTAAGCCGCGGTCTTCCCGCTTCCCGTATGGGACTTGACGGTCATGTCTTTGCGCTCAAGCGCAATCGGAATCACCTTGCTTTGAACTTCCGTTGGTTGTTGATACCCCAAGTTATCTAAAGAACGGGTAATTTCTTCGCCTAACTTATAGTCTTTAAAGCCTTGCTCGCTCATAAGTATACCCCTTCTATCTAAGTAACAACGAATTTCTATATTCTTGAGTCTAGATTATATTCTATCTATTATGGACATGCCTGTCTATTCCATGCAAGAAGGTTGCTCCAACATCAGCATAAAATCGTAACAAGCTCTTCACCTCATTGTGAAAAGCTTGTCCATTGTACTTCTCTTAATTTTCGATATAACAGACTGCTTAGAATGCTCGGCAGCTCCAAGATTTTCTTCCAAACGCTCCAGTTTTCTTGTACCGGGAATCGGGACAATCCTGTCGTTCCATATCAGCTTTTAAAATAATAATCCCCTTCCAGATCACTCAGAAGATCCGCGTGCTCAGGTTTCCACCCGAGCCGTTCTTGGGTCAACATACTCGAAGCCTGAATGTTCTGCGAAGCAAAATGCGCCAGCCAACCAAAGTGACCGGGAGCAGCTTCAAGCGACTTGCTGACTACAGGCAAATCGAGGCGGCGTCCGATAACGGCTGCGATCTCGCGAATAGACACGCCCTCCTCGCCGATGGCATGCAGTTTGGAGCCTGCAGGAGCGGCTTCAAACGCCAGTCGGAAAAGTCGTGCTGCATCCAGCCGGTGCACAGCGGACCAGCGGTTTGCACCTTCGCCCACATAGGCTGCGGCACCTGTACGCCGAGCGGCATGAATCAATGCCGGAACAAAACCGCCGCGGTCACCATCGCCGTGTACCGAAGGCGGCAGCCTCAACACGGATACACGCACGTCTTGAGAAGCCAAGGAAAGAGCCTCCTCTTCAGAAGCGATGCGATGCTTACCTGCAGTGTTGACATCAGGGGCATCTTCCTCTGTGCCGATTCGACCTGGCGGAAGATGAGCGATCACGGAAGTAACAACCAACGGCCGGCCAGAACCGGCAAGCACCGCACCGAAAGTCTGAACAGCACGGCGGTCCATGAGGCCAGCACCCGCCATGTCAGCAAAGTCGTGGTTGAAGGCCGTATGAATGACACCATCCGCTGCTTCCGCACCGCTTCTTAGGCTTTCGAGATCTTCCAAAGAACCGCGGTGTACAAATGCCCCGGCCTTAAGAAGAGAGTTGGCCGCTTCATCCGAGCGAGCCAGGCCCATGACTTCGTGCCCCGCTCCTAACAATTCACTTACAACGGCAGAGCCGATAAAACCTGTCGCTCCAGTTACAAAAATACGCATAAAGAGACCCTCCTACACTGAATAGTAAATCTCCCCAACCGACGAAATGATTAGCGCGTAATCGGCATTCGTGGTTATCAGGCTTAAGTTTATTGTAGAACGCATCTTATCCCGATGATTGCCCGTTCTGCTTCACTTATTGCCTATTCCAACGGAAGATTCGAATCAGCAGTCACCTGTGGACGCAGTCCAACAACGTCTCTTTTTGGCGGACTTCCAAAAAAACGGCTGTAATCCCGGCTAAATTGCGAGGGACTGGCATAGCCTACTAGATAACATGCTGTTGTTGCATCCAATGATTCGGATACCATTAAGCGTCTCGCTTCATGAAGACGAAGTGCTTTTTGATATTGTAATGGACTCATTGAAGTCATGGACTTAAAGTGCACTCGAAAAGTGGACTCACTCATATGTACCATTTCAGCTAATTCCGCAACTTTTACTGGATCGGAGAAATGATTGCGGAGCCAAGCAATCGCTTTCGTAACTAGATGCGCTTCCGAGCCTGCAAAACCAAGCTCAGCCATCCAAGAACCAATAGGGCTGCGCAAGACGCGTATCAAAATCTCATCCATTACAAGGGGAGCGAGCAATTCAGCATCGCCGGTATGGGTCAAACATTGGACAAGTCTTGTTGCAGCGTTCATCATTCCTAGGTCGGCGCTAAGAATATAACCCGCGCTCCATTTCGTTGCTGCAGGCACCCCCTGCGGGTATACCCTGAGGGCCATTTCAGCAATTTTATGCGGGTCAAGAACCAGCTTCACACTCAAGTAAGGTTCGGTGTAAGTAGCGTGTGTGACCTTCATAGCAATCGGCAGAGCGACAGGAAGCATAAGTATTTGCGATTGATTGAATCGATAAACCTCTTGCCTTACTGTTACGGTTTTAGCCCCTTGTGCAACAATGATCATGGAGGGCATGTCAAAAGATTTCACATAGTCCTCATTTACCCGAGAATAACGGCTCACGGACAAACCGGGGATGCGCTGGCTAAAGGTGCCGTCATATGGGGTTTGACCGCTAATCAGGTTTGCCAAGCGAATCGTTTCTTCAACAAGAGCGTCCTTGGTGCTGCCGTTCGCAAGCGCAGCCAATGTATCTTCGGATTGAATCGTCATAAGTACAAGAGCACCTCCAATGGCTCCCCCGATCTGGTATAATGTAAGAACAATGTGACAGGAAAGGTTAGGAAGAAATGCCGATTCTGATTCGGGAGGCAGTCCATGATAGAATCCATGAGAGAATCAAACATCCCCTTTCGACGGATGCACAATCTGCACATCACTGGCGCAAGAATGGAGCAAAGCGAACATGTTGCCCAACAACTCGGCGCTTTGCAAGCACAAGATTACCATCAGGCCCTGTGGGCAATCGGAATACGTACGCAATCTGCTACTACGGCGGATATCGAGCAAATTATTGAGAATCGTAAAATTGTTCTGACTTGGGCGATGCGCGGTACGATTCATTTCGTGCATCCGGAAAACATAAGGTGGATGCTCAAACATCTAGCATCGCGCATGCTGGCGCAGGATGGGCGGAGATTGCAACAATTGGAGCTTAATCTGGAGATTATTGAGCGCTGCAAGCGGATTATCTATGATGCCTTGCAGGGGAACAAGCGGATATCCCGTCCTAATCTTATGCAGTTGCTGGAGGAAAATGGGTTCCACACGAAAAATCAGCGCGGTTATCATCTTCTATGGTATCTCGCACAGAGCAGTTTCATTTGTCTTGGGCCAAGAGAAGGCAAACAGCAAACCTTTGTTTTGCTGGATGAGTGGGTGCCTGCCGCTAAGGAAATCAGCAGGGTCGAAGCGCTCGCTGTGCTTGCGGAGAAGTATTTGGCGAGCCATGGGCCGGCAACGGTACAAGATTTAGCCTGGTGGGCCGGGATCACGCTCTCTGACGCAAGACAAGGAATCGAAGCTATACGGTCCCGGCTGGTGTCGGAGAAAATAAGCGGACAAGAATACTGGACGGCCGACAACGCCCCGGTTTACGCAGTCAACGAAGAACCGGCTGTTTATTTGCTTCCGGGATTCGATGAATATTTGCTTGGCTACAAAAACCGGAGCGCGATATTAAGCGCGGCGCACGCACGCCATGTTATCCCGGGCAATAACGGCGTATTCATGCCGACCATCGTTATCGACGGCCAAGTCTCCGGCATATGGAAACGAACCGTGAAGACCAAAGGGATCGACATCGAATTTAATCTGTTTGCCTCTCTGAAAGACAGAGAAGAAAGCATCATCGAAGCTGCCGGGCGATATTGCGGATTTATGGGACTACCTTTAGCCGAAACATCCTTTCAACTGGTGCAATAATAAATACATCCAACCATGCAATCACGTTATCCGCCGCAAACACATTTTCCAGCGCATTGGGTGCAAACCCATTGGAAACGCCCATCCGCTAAACGGATGGAGCGTTTTTTTACATGCTACTTCTCTCGCTCTTTTATGACCTGTTCAATCCCCAACAAAATCAACTTCAAGCCGAAATCAAACGCCACGTCGGTCCCCATCAACTCGAACAGCCCATTCGTGAACATCCTCTTAAACAGCCCCGCTTCCGTCTCGCCCATGGAGTCGAGAAGTCGGACCATCTCCTCACCCGGAAGCGTTCCTTGATCCTTAAGGGCCGCAGAGACATTGCGCTCATGCTGATAATCGTCCAGAACGAAATAGAAGACATAGTTCACAAGCGTAGTAACAGCTTGCATTTTCTGTTCTTGCTCTAGTGGCGTCGATTCCACACAGAGCAGCATACGGTTGGTGAACCGGATGATGTCCGGTTCGTGGGGCAGCGTCATCATCATGAGCTGCGTGGAGCAGGGATACCGGCTGAGCACACTCCGTACCGTTACCGCCAGTCCCATCAGCTGCTCCTTCCAGTCCCCTTCGGAGTGAAACTCCTCCAGAATTATTTTCGATACCTGGTTGGCCAGACGTTGGTAGAGATGCTGCTTGCTCTTGAAGTACCAGTACAAAGAGGGAGCCTGAATCCCAAGCCGGTCGGCTAATCGCCGCAAGCTGAATTTCTCGATGCCCTCCTCATCCAGAAGCTTCCACGAGGCTTCCAAAATCTTATCCTCCGAAATCTGAGGCTGCTGCTTTTTCATCGGTATCCGCCCTTTTATCTAACAGTGTAAGTTTATGCTTTACAGGTCTATAAGTTCATGATATCATCTTACACTGTAAGGTTCAATCTTACACCGTTAGTCTAACACATTGAAAACCAAAATAAATATAAGAAAGTAGGGATTCACATGGATGCAGAAAACCTCCATTACTTCGGAAAAGCACCGGTCGCAAAAGCCGTAGCTCACTTCGCAGTACCGATGATGTTAGGCACGTCGATGAATGTCATATATTCCATCTTAAATGCCTTTTTCCTTGGAACACTGGGCAATACGGCGATGTTAACCGCACTTGCACTCACCTTGCCATTATTTGCGATCATTATGGCGCTAGGCAACTTGATAGGCATGGGCAGCGGCACATTCATCTCCCGTTTGCTGGGAGAGAAAAAATATGACGATGTCAAACATGTGTCTTCATTTGCCTTTTACAGCAGTTTAGTTCTCGGTCTGATCGTGATAGCCGTTGGTCTCCCGTTGATCGATCCAATCGTCCATGGTCTGGGGGCAACGCCCGATTCCTTCGGATTCACGAAGGAGTATGTCACGGTTATGCTTATTGGTTCCCCAATCGTCGTCTTATTTTTCACGCTGGAGAATATTGTGCGCTCCGAGGGTTCAGCCATCACGTCGATGACCGGTATGATTCTCAGTGTTGTCGTGAATATTATTCTTGATGCACTAGTCATCTTTGTCTTTCATTGGGGCGTGATCGGCGTGGCGTCCGCTACGGTCATTTCTAACTTGGTTGCGAGTGCTTTCTACGCCTTTCATATGGGAGTTAAGAGCCAATTCTTAACGGTTTCCGTAAAATGGTTTAAGGCTACAAAAGACATTCTAAGCAATGTTTTCAAAATCGGAGTTCCCGTCTTTATTATGAGTGTTTTTTTGGGGGCAATGTCGCTTATTTTCAACCATTTTCTCGTTGAATATGGGGATCAAGCCGTCGCGGCTTATGGAATTTCATCCCGCTTATTGCAATTTCCTGAGTTTATTCTGATGGGCTTATGTGAGGGAGTTGTGCCGTTGATTGCCTTCTCTTTTACAGCGAATAAGTTACGTATGAAGCATACTATTGGATTTACGATCAAAACGATTGTAGCGTTAGCAGTTGTGTTTGGCGTCATCGTCTATCTGATTTCCGGTCATTTAATTGGTTTATTTACGAATGACCCGCAATTAATTGAAATGGGCAGCTACATCCTGCACGTCACGTTCTTATCCTTGTTTATTACAGGAATGACTACGTTGTTCACGGGGATCTTCCAAGCAACAGCACAAGGCACCGCTGCGTTTATTATGTCAATTATTCAAGGAATTACTCTGATTCCTGTGTTGTTTATCGCCAATCGAATGAGCGGCTTCCACGGGGTAGTCTGGTCGATCGTCATTGCCGACGCCGTCGCATTCCTTGTTGGTGCCATCATGCTGTATGTTCTGCGGACCAAATTGCAGCCGGATTTGGAGAGTCTAGTACAATAGAAAAAATATATAACATGCGTGAGGCAGGATAAGGGAGTTCCCCGATCCTGTCTTTTTCTAGGTACATGGGCGGGAATAGGCTACTAGCATCTATGAAGGACTTGCCTGCTAACGCTTATCCTTTAAACCGTCTATTAACACGCTCAAGCCGAAATGAAATTCTTTTTCCCAATCGGTTTTAGTCGTGTAGGAAGCCAAGCGAATCATATTCGGAAATGTATCCTCTGGCAGTTGTTCATAAAACTGCTCATAATGAGCGCTCATGTTTTCATAAGAATCGTATTGGTTATTGGCTATAGTCATGAGTTGAACATTCTCAGCAACAAAACCAAACACGTAATTTTTCAGTATGGCTGCAATCCATGGAATGTGGATATCCGGGAAACCCGCGCTAACAAGCAGGTGATATAACTTTTCGATCTGAACGAGTCTTTCTGAGCCCCTTGCAATCGTTTGATTAAACAACTCTACTGCATCTCGATAGGAAAGAAGAACCTTCCTTAATTGCTCCGCCCACTGGTAAATTTGCTCTTGCCAAGCCAAGGACGGTTCCGGCCAAGCCATTCCTCTGCATATCCGGTCTGAAAGGAGCTGCATTAATTCTTCTTTGTCTTTAACGTGATAATATAAGGAAGCCGTCTTTACCTGCAATTTATCCGCTATTTTTCTCATGCTGAGATCTTTTAATCCAACCTCGTTCAAGACCTCCAGAGCGGTTCCAAGTATCCTCTCCCGATCAAGCGGCACATGACCTGATCCGAGTTCTTCGTTTTGTCCATCTGGCCGGTGAATGTACATTCGTCGTCTCGCCACAATGCTCACCTCTTTCATTTAAAGTATATCATGACTTGACAATCTAATGGGATTAGATTATTCTAACGGCATTAGATTAAATTCGAAACGTCTCATGCATTTTAGTAATATTCAATACCTTAAAGGAGTCGTGAATTCAAATGAAACTTAACCACTTGAACCTGTGCGTTCTCGATTTACCCGAAGCGATTGTATTTTTTCAACGTTTATTTGGCTTTCAGCTTATCGAACAAAAAGCAGCTGCCATTGCCGTTATGGATGACGGCCATGGATTTACCTTAGTTCTTAGCCTCATGCAGGCTAACCAAGATGAACATTATCGCTATCCGAAAGATTTTCACCTAGGGTTCTACGTCAGCACCGCAACGGAGGTTGATGAGTTCCATAAGAAACTTACCGCATTCGGAATTGGATCCGATGTGCCTAAAATGATGAGAGGCGGGTACACCCTATACTTCACAGCATTGGGCGGAATCCTGTTCGAGGTAACTTGTTTTAACAATTAAAGCTTGGCCTTATTTAGGATAAGGCTCGTATCAATAATAAAGCGAATTTAATCGTATTTCCTCTTTTTTAACCGGCATTTGTATGTCCATTGAACCTACGCTGTTTGGCTATAAAAACAGTAACGGTTTTTCCCGTTCGACTTGGCCTCGTACATCGCCTGATCGGCCTGATGCAGAATGGTCTTAGCATCCATACCGGCCTCGGTGCCCAAAGCGATCCCCATGCTGCAGGAGATGGCCACCGGGTGGCCCTTGATTATTTCAATACGCCGCACGTCGGCAATAACACGATTTGCTAACTGCTCCAAATCAACGTAATGCTCGACCCGTTCCACCAGGATCACAAATTCATCCCCGGCCCAGCGGGCTGCAATACACTGCTCGCCGGTACAACGTTTGAGCGCGGCCGATACTTCCTGCAAGAGTTTGTCGCCAATTTCATGCCCCAACGTATCGTTCACCCGTTTAAACCCGTCCAGATCCAGGAACAGCACCGCATAAGGAGCCTCTCCCGCTTCTTGCAAGGACACTCGGCGTTCAAGCCACTCCCCGATATAGCGACGGTTTGGCAGTCCGGTCAATTCATCGTTGTGTGCCTTATGTACGGTTTCAGTGCGATTTCCGAAGGCGATCAAGTGGCCATAGAAGGCCGGGGTTTCCTCATCCCTAATCGGAGTGACATGACACTCATAGTAGTACGTCTCTCCATCCGACGCCCGATGGGTAACGAATTCACGGAAAGCGGCCTGCGTTTTCTCGAAATAAATGAACATTCCATCGGTGAGCACTCCCCCATTCAGCAGCTTCATCCCCTGGATATAGGTCATCAGGGAATCCCCTATAGACAAGGGTCTTCCGAACAGTTCCTCAAATCTCCCATTGGCAAACACAACCATCCCCCGATTGTCGCACATCGTAACCGCTTCATGGCTCGAGGCCAGCATCCGTTCAATAATCCTGCTTTGTTCCGCAATCTTGCGTTCCGCCTTACGGCTTTGGTCATACAGCCCCGTCATCTTCACGTACATTTGGATAAATTCGTAAATGATTCCGGCAAGTCCGATATTCGCGAAAATAAAGGTATCGAATTTGGACACATACCACCCCAGGCTGAATCGGTTACCTCCGCATAAAACAATTCCCACGTCCAATACATTCGCAAGCAAGGCGACGCAGAGCCAAGACGAAGTCACCGTTCCTGCCCGGGTCAGTCTGTAGTAGAAGGCAAAGGCTGCACAGCTAAGTACCATAATCGGCAAAGCAAAACCAAACGTAAACAACCTCGACACCAGGCCGAAGTTCATCAAATAGGGCAGCCGATTTTCAAAAGCAATCGAACCATATACGATACAAGCGACGATGCCAACGACTCCCACGCCAAATAGGACGGTTCCCCGCAAGGCTTGTTTTGGGTTCCATCGAACCTCTCCAAACCAACGTTCTATGACGGTATAGATCAATATGGCCAAAGGGAATCCGGCGTGCCAGAAGACATACAAATACTCGGCCGTCTGATTGCCCGGATTATAAAATGTCGGCGGAAAGAACCCGGGAAACAGGATTAGATAAGCTAACGTCATCAGAGAAGTGTACGCATACCCTGCACACAAGACCAAAATTTGCGGGGAGCGGTGGATGCGAAACTGATTGTAGAACACGAAGATGGTCATCCATTCAAAACAGACCACTGTACCCAGCAAGGTCGGCAGGAATGTATTGCTCTTGAGCAAGTCCAACCGGGCAAACGGAACGCACATCAACGTGATGACGGCAATGACCAGGCCAATGATAAAAGCAGACCGCCGCTGCAAACGGTTGGACGGCATGGTAAAGAGGGTATAGGCCGGAATTTCGTTCTGCTTCGACATAACACATCTCCATTTAGTGAATGGTGTACTCTTCGTTTTCGATAAGTATAACACGCGAATGAAATCCGATCCTATAGTGATTTAAATCGGTTATTCGCTTGCTCCGAGATTTTATATTTTGCTCACAAAGTGAATTTGCTATAATGTACTTCAAAGAATGGTAGCTACCGTAAATAATAAACTGATCGTGTAAGGAGGCACTTTGGTGTATATAGGCGTTTTCCATCCTCATAATCCTTTTGAAGTCATGACTGAGGAACGCATACAGTCTATTATTGCGGAGTCAGTCAAACAGAAGGTTAAATTGGTTTTTTTTAATGAGTCGGGAATCAATCTGGATCAAAGGACAATTGACGGAAGTGTCTACGCTGATGGCAGCTGGGCAAAGGGAACTTTCCCGTTTCCGCAATCGGTCATGAATATAAGACCGTGGGGGCCACGCAGACGCTCGGATCGTGAACTTATTTTTCGCAAAATAGTCCCATTTACTGCTTTTTTAATCGATGATAAATGGAAAATTACCAAACTGATTTCCCAATCACCTTCTCTATCGAAGTTTCTTGTCCCTACAGCCCTTCTCCAGAATGTAGATCAGATCGACGAACTATTGAAGTCGCACGCCAAACTTGTCATTAAACCCGTTCGGGGCAGTCGCGGTGAAGGCGTCCAGGCGCTAACGCACAATGGCCGTCTATATGAGCTGCAAAGAGGAGCGGAACGGATTGGCATGGACCGCAGAGAGCTATCCGAATTCGTCAATAATTTGAAACGGCAGGATTATTTAATCCAGCCCTATATTGTTTGTCTGACGCCAGACGGAGAACCGTTTGATTTTCGTATTCTTGCTCAGCGCAACGGTGAGGGTAAATGGGTGATCTCCGTCATTTATCCGCGAATTGGAGCCAAAGATACGATTACCAGTAATGTAAGCGTAGGCGGCCGCACAGAAAATTTAGAGAATTTCCTAATGCGTCTATTCCCGGATCATTATCTTCTCTTCCCGCAACGCCTCGCTGAAATAGGTTTGGAGATTGCTGACGCCATCAACGCCCATTATGCTCATCCATTAAATGAACTGGGCATCGACATTGCGATTGATGCGGAACAGCGTATTTGGTTTTATGAAGCCAATACTTGTCCAGGAACCTTGTATCATGAAAAAGAACGAGCCGTCCAGGCCATTGCATATGCAAAGTATGTAGCAGAAATCGCATCGCGCAACCAAGCTTCGGCCAAATCCGGCAATAACCCTAAGGTCACACTTGGATTGCTATATAGCACACACCCCTCATCGCGAGACCTGGATGCCTATGCCGATGTCGCCAAGGCATACGGTGTTCAACTGGTTTATTTTTTACTAGAGGATATTAGCTTCAGGGCAGCATCCATTTCCGGATTTTGGCGCGATGGGCAGAAATGGATTCACAAAAATTATCCTTTTCCAGACATCGTGTATAACTTGATCGATCAAGAATATGATGAAGCCTCTAACGTTTTGTACCACCGGAGCTCCAATATGCTCCTGACATCCAGCGAGCCCAAAGGTGCAATCCCTTCTTCGCTCTTTTTCGCCATTGCTTCCAGACATCCACTTTTGTCCAATCACTTGCCTTATTTTCTACGACCCGAGAGTCCCGAAGAAGCCAAGAACTTTGTAGATTGTCATAACCCTGTTGTGATGAAATCGGAGAGTACCTTGCCAATGGAAGATATCATCATGATCCGGCGGTTGCCCTCACACTATGCGGTGAGAGACGGGGACTATGTGCATGCCTTTGACGAAGCTGAATTTCTCTCTTTTCTGGAATTGTTTCAAGAATCCAACTATATCCTTATTCAACAAATAGACAGCAAGACGCATGACGGACACTCCCTCCATTTACGTGTTTATTTGTTCAAACAAGCTGACGGGACCTGGGAAATCATTCATATTGTGCCGCTGCTAGCGCTTGTCTCTCCCGATCCGCAAGGCTCCCTCCCTTTTCCCGTAAGCTGGGATTGGTTGTTAAATCGGGAATTTGACGAAATGTCTGGGACAGAAGTAGATATACATGTTCAAACACTTGCCGTTACAATGGCTGAACAATTGGAATTGGCGAATCATCATCGAATACACGAGCTCATTATAGATGTGGCGATGGATCGCAACCGAACCATTTATCTGCTGGGAGGAGAATATGACGGTCCAGGCGAAACGCTCCACTCCTACGATACTGCCCGATTAGTCATTCCTTATGCACTCTCAGTGCTTAATGTCAGATAGAAGGGACCGTCTATCGGCCTTTAGACCGTTGTCCGCACGCCAAGAACCTCCAGACCGGTACGAGTCTGAAGGTTCTTTTGTTATGCTGTTTAGTTTGTCAGGTTAGTCGTATGCAAGAATCGTCTAATCAGCGCTGCGACCTCCGCACGAGTCCCCGTCCGTAGCGCACGAATCGTATCATCTTCATATCCGTTGATAATCCCCGCTTTGGCAGCTGCCTTCACATCTGCATTTGCCCAGCCGGAAATTTGACCCTTATCACTGAAATCAGGTGGAAGATTGGGAGCAATGGAAGGATCAACCTCTAGCCCAAATTCGTTGTAGAACCGCATTAACACAGTGATCATCTGTTCACGCGTAACGGCTTGATCTGGCGCGAATTTGTCAGCCGATATTCCTGTAAACAAACCTGCCCCTACGGCTATTCGTATCTTCTCTTGAACCCCAGCATCAGCAGGCAAGTCCTTGAATTCCAATGCCGCGGTTCCATTGTACAGATGTCCCAAGCCAAAGGAACGCACCAGAAGATCGGCAAATTCAGCGCGGGTAACTACAACATCAGGGTTGTAATTACCTTGTTTGTCTCCATCCACATTGCCCTTGTCCGCCATTAAACGAATGTCATTCTTACCCCAATGATTTGCTGTATCCGGGAAATTCTCGTTTCTCTGGATCAACATGACCGTCGCATTGGTAGGCGTTTGAATGAGTGCATGCTCGGAATCAACGATCCGAACAGGGACGGAGACATATTTGCCGTCAAGCAGCATTACCGCTCCTAAGGAGTTTAAGTTTCCTACTCCCTTTGGAATTGGCACGGTTTGATAAGCATATCTATTCCCATATTGAACGATAGGCTGAGAACTGCTTCCGTTATTCATCAGAATGCTAAATTTGTAAGGCTCGCCAATCACGGTTGCTTTTTGCAGACTTGCCCATTGATTTGCTGCTTCTTTTACAGCCGCGGGTTGCTTTTCAATTTTAATTTCAACCTTCAGCTTATCCGCAACTACACCGCTTTGCTTGACAAGATCGTTGATCCGAAGCGAAGCTGCCGGAAATTCAATTGCTACATCTCCAGTCAGAATTGCCAGTCTTTGCTGATTTGACGTCAAGGTTTCGATAGCATTGCCGGCGATATCTGCATAAACTACCCGCGCATCCATGAGCGTTTTTGCACGTACCGCGATCGTTTCCTTCTTATTTGCCTCTTGTGAGGATTGAACCACCCCGTCTGTATAGATATGGAATGTCGCTAACGAACTACCATCTTCATCTTTGGTCAGAATCAGCTTCGCTGACTCCTTAGTTTCCACATTTTTCTTAACAGCTACTACCTCTATCAGCGTTTCTTCTTGCGGAGACGGAGTTACCGGAGCTGGAGTTACTGGAGTTGTTGTCCCGGTTCCTCCGGTAGCTGTCCCTGTACGAGACGAAGAAGATATAACGATTACAGCAGCCGTCGGCGCACTCTTCGTAGGTATGCCAGCTTTCGGCTCTACAGTACTATACGGCGTCACCTCAAACTCAATATACTTGCCCACGTCACCAAACGTCAGGGTATACGTATGACTTGTTGCATTGGCAATCGGCACATAGGTAATCCCATTGGTTGAGCTATACCATTGATATGTGCTTCGGGTAACCGATACATCTTCCGGATTTCCCTCAGCATCCGCATATTGGTACGATCCGATCAATGTCTGACCTACTATAGCCGTGCCCTGAATGGACACAATCGCCGTCGGCGCCGTCGGTGCAGGACCTACAATGGCCGTTGCCAGACTCTTCGTAGGTATACCGGCTTTCGGTTCTACTGTACTATACGGCGTTACCTCAAACTCAATATACTTGCCCACGTCGCCAGGCGTTAAGGTATACGTGTTACTTGTTGCATTGGCAATTGGCACATAGGCAATCCCATTGATTGAGCTATACCATTGATATGTACTTCGGGTAACCGATACATCCTCCGGATCTCCTTCAGCATCCGCATACTGGTACGATCCTATCAGTGTCTGACCTACTACAGCCGAACCCTGAATGGACACAGTTGCCGTCGGCGCCGTCGGTGCAGTTGGCGTAGGCCCTACAATGGCCGTTGCCGAGCTCTTTGTAGGTATACCGGCTTTCGGTTCTACTGTACTATACGGCGTTACTTCAAACTCAATGTACTTGCCCACGTCACCAGGGGTTAAGGTATACGTATGACTTGTTGCACTGGCAATTGGCACATAGGTAATCCCATTGGTTGAACTGTACCATTGATACGTGCTTCGGGTAACTGATACATCTTCCGGATCTCCTTCAGCATCCGCATATTGATATGATCCTATCAGTGTCTGACCTACTACAGCCAAGCCCTGAATGGACACAGTCGCCGTCGGCGCCGTCGGTGCAGGACCTACCATGGCTGTTGCCAGGCTCTTCGTAGGTGTGCCGGCTTTCGGTTCTACTGTACTATACGGCGTTACCTCAAACTCAATATACTTGCCCGCGTCACTAGGCGTTAAGGTATACGTATAACTTGTTGCATTGGTAATTGGCACATAGGTAATCCCATTGGTTGAACTGTACCATTGATACGTGCTTCGGGTAACCGATACATCTTCCGGATCTCCTTCAGCATCCGCATATTGGTACGATCCTATCAGTGTCTGACCTACTACAGCCGTGCCCTGAATGGACACAGTCGCCGTCGGCGCGTTCTCTCCGAAGGTCAGAGAATGAAAGCTTGACAGAGGTAAAAATTGGTTTCGGAAATATTCCAGTGAATTTCCTTGGTATTGGATAGGAGCCGCAGCGGCCACCTGTTGAGTCGGCAGATCGGAAGGGTTTGACCCCCCATTATTCGCAGCAGTCGAGATTGCAGGATTCCAATTCATACCCATTGTGATCGCCAGCATTGAAGTGCGAGCTACCTTGCTATATTTGTCCAAATTGGATCTTTTGCGCTGTGATGCTTGCAGTTCTGCTTCATCCTTATTGTTATCAACCATCCAAATGCACCTTCTTGGGTTAAAAGTTAGTATTAAGAAATTTACTTGCCGGAAGCCAATAATAAGGCGTACTCAATTCCGTGCTTGGCGGCCTCAAATTCATGAAAATTCATACCAACGTTGTTTAAATTAGCCTCAAATAACTTGATATCTCCGTGTTCGTCGATGCCAAGATCGAGCCCCACTTCATGAAAACCTTTGCCTAGCCAGCTTTCTAAAAAATCAGTAAACCTGTAAGAAAATGCTTTAACTTTACTATCCGTCACTCCATCAAGCCGCTCGCCAAATTGGCTGCCTATAAACCACTCCCATTTCGTTACTCCACGAAAAGTCTTCTCATGGTTCGTAATCTTCATATAAGGTCTTAGCGAAAACGAAGGAAATATAAATATGATCACCCATTTTCCTGAGCCGTCCTTCATCAGGTGCACACGAATATGAAATGGAAAACCTTCCTTGGTTCTGCTATTGACAAATTGTTGGACAAAAAAATGATGCTTCTTAAGCTCCCTGAGAAGATCGTCAAATTCCTCTCTACTCATGAAGTGCAAAAAATTTTGATCAAAAACCTCATAATGCCCGTCCATTCGATTTACCGTGATACTATCTTTCCCATGCGTTCCTCTCTTGCGCTTCAGGATGACACTTGGATGACTGTCAATAAAAGCCCTTACACGATCCGGATGATTCAGCATCTGAAACGGAATAACGGCCGATACCAGCTCGGATTCGGAAACCATTACCTGATATACTGTGATCTTATCACTCGCTCCGAACTTAAGTTCATGTGTGATCGGAATATCTGACAAAGCCTGATAGAATGAAGCATACTCATCGTTCCTTCTTCTCATCCGGTCATAGATCACATCAGGAAAAGAAAAATCAGCTTCTATCCATTTTCCATCTTGCCGGAATGAGCCTCGTATCTGCTTTTTCTTAAAATCTACGTTTCTTGGGTAAAAGTAAAAAAAACGTGCTCCGTTTGATTGAGCAACATAATGGCAAGCCTCCAAAAAAAGCGGTGAAAGAGGCCATCCCATTAGCATCCCTATGGTGTGTCCGGCAAATGAACTGTCGTTTGCATGAGGCTGAAACGGAGCATTTCTGCCATCTTCCGCCAGTTGCTTGGCATAAGCCATTGCAAGCGACATCCTCTCAAGCTCGTCCCGGCCAATACCAGCCCCGCAGAACCGGGTATCTCTCTGGCCATCAATTGTCAGATCGACATAAATGGAAGGTAGTCTTGACGAGTTGAGCGACTGAATCAGCATTGCGACTTCAGATGCCTTGTGCATGAGATGAGCTACTATGAACATATGAGAGTCAGGAAATTCCATTAGGAGAAATGAATGAATGTCCCTTTCCAAAGTGGTCTCTTCTGCATTGGAGGGGACTACATCCTTACGCAGTTCTATACTGTCTGTCATCCATCGACCTTCTATAGAACAACTCATCCTGATGCGAAAACGATACATTTTTTCTAGCGGGGGGAGGTACTCCTTACTGCCCGGTCTATATAAATGTTCCTCTGGGCCGAGCTTAACAAGCGCACACAAAAGCGGAGATTTCTGCAAACCAAGATAAATCTCCTCATACTCTACCGGCATATCCATTGCAATTAACATGGTATGTTGACCCAGCCACTTTTTTTCTATCGACTGCTGGGTTTCATAGGTAGTTATATCTATGACTGCTTCAGGTAACGGAATGCGCTGCTGCTGCCAAACACCCTCCATCCAAATGCTTCCCTGAACAGTATATGAGTTTACATCAATACCTGAAGAATCGAAAAAAATGATCAAAAGCCCTTGTTTGTTCGCTTCATTATGAATGAAAGTCGCCCATTCAGGCGACAAGCTAGTAGATTCCGGTTTATATAAACCTATCACCATATGCAATACCCCTAGCTCTGCAGCTTCAACTTCATAGTCGATCTAGGCAAAAAGACCCAGAAACACAAGCGAAAGTTCCATCGAATTTAATAAAAGTATAGCATAAATACTCCCATCTGTAAGCTACGATCTGGAAGCCATTCAACGATTATGGGACGGTGCTCCTATGAGCAAATGAGATAGTCTGCACTAAGGAATGTTCTCCTGTAATTTGATGATCAAGCCGTCTAGCCACCATGTTAGCGAAACATCCTTAAGGAGCTGCCGCCGTCAGCTCCTTTGCTTCCATTCATTCTGGTGCGAGGATGATCATTTTCTGACCCGTTTACCCACTGGAATGCTCTGAGCAAAACGAAACACATTATGAGGATCGTATTTTCGTTTCACCTGCTTTAATCTGCCAAAGTTCCCGCCATAATACGCCTTGGGCCAGTTCTTAATCTGCAAATCGGGAAAGTTCACATAATCCCCCTTCACAAAGGGACGTAGCGCTCTGCGGAACCTTTTCACCCACTGAATATTTCGCTGCTGCTCCCCGTTGTTCCTCCAACGTGCTGACAATTCGTAGATTGTCTCCGCTTTCCGATGAGGATAGGCTGTTGCAGTAGGCGATACCTGGCTCACCGCGCTTCCTGCACCACCTAAGCTTTGACTCCACACGGTAGCATGCCTGTTCGGTGCTTTGGATAAAAAGTCACGTATAATTCGCACCCCTTCACGAGGCAAAGGTTGAAACCCGTAAGCGCCGCTTATTTTAAATTTCGGCTCCAAATTCAGGTCCGATTGAGCAAAAAATTGGGTTGCTTCATTAAAAGGCACCGTCTTCACCAGCACCTTCACCGGAGTGCCTGCTCGCAAGAGCGGTCTAATTAATCGACGCAGCTCCTTTGCACCGCCAAGTAATTGCCCGGTAGATTCAATCGTTCCCACCTGCTTGGCAGCCACCTCAATGGTTGAGGTTAAACGGTTCGTGACAGACGGGGCCCAGCGCTGCCAAACCGGCAACACCTTCTCCAAATCACCCCATTTCCAAGTGATGCTGTATATAGAAACCGTTGAAATGGGTCTCACCCGGAAAGTATAGGCTGTAGCAACGCCAAAGTTTCCTCCCCCGCCACCTTGCGATGCCCACAATAGATCGGCATGTTTCCTCCTGTTGGCCACAATCGTCTTTGCTCCGTACCGCCCCGAAGCTACGACCATCATCACTTGTTTCAAGTTATCGCACGTAAGTCCATATTTGCGGGACAGAAGTCCAATGCCGCCTCCCAGGGTAAGCCCGGCTACACCTACGTCGGGTGCAGTCCCGGCAGGAAGTGCCACACGCTTATTCCACAGCTTTTTGTATACACGGGCAAGTGAATTTCCCGTCTGTACAATGGCCACCCTATTTTTTCGATCCACCTTAACCTTATTCATCTCGCTTACATCGATAATAATACCGCCATTTACAGTCGAAAAACCTTCATAGCTGTGCCGTCCACTGCGCACTCGCAGCCGTACGCCCTGCTCACGAGCCCATTTGACCGCATTGATCACATCCTGAGTTCGTCTACAAAAAACAATGACCTTGGGAAATTTGGAAAAGCGCCTATTGAACTCCATTCTGGCCGCATTATATGACGGATTGCCCGGAACTACGATTCTTCCGGTTAATCGTGTACCTGTCTTTTTCCGGTTTTGTGTCATCCACTTTGCACCATCCCTATTCATGGCATAAGCCTTTCTCATCAGCTTATGTAGGGACACTTGACCTAGTAGCGGCAAACGCCTTGTTTGTATCGTAAAATAGTTCAAATCACCTTCACTTATGATACTTCTCAGCTTAACGGGGACATCGGTGAATAACGCGAAAGGAATTGCCGCGGCTCATCACATTTTACTTTTCTAAGTGAATACCCTAGCTGCTATTCTCATCAACTTTGGACTACATGGGGAAACGGTCTGGGCATGTATATCCCTCTCCATTTATTCTCCGTTTGCAACAGACGAACTTGTACATTTACAATAAGAAAATAACAAGGGCTAGAGCCATATCGACAGGAGGATATTAGATGCCGCAATTAATTTTTAGAGGAATTCCAGCCGAGGGCATACGTGCAATTAGTATACCGCTCGTGGAGGAGATGGCCGCAATATGCCAATGCGGAACGGATAATTTCACCTTGGAGTGCCTGCACGTCACCGCTATATTCGACGGCAAATACACCGATTCGTACCCTTTCATTGACGTATGGTGGTTTGAGCGGGGGGACGAAGTGCGAGATAAGATGGCTGAAGCGATTGATCGACACGTCCGGTCGCTTGGTATACCCGATCTGGAGATTTCCTTCCGTGTTGGCCGCGAGGACAATTTTTATATGAACGGACGCGGGTATAGCTCCTAGCTGATTCATTGGGGTCAGTGGAATAAAATCGAAATCCCAACTGAAATCATGAAAATACTTTCATTTTCGCCGCTCACCAGCCATTAGCGCTATTGAGATGAAGTACAGGCTCACCTATGGCAGCGCCGAGGAATACACGCATCAAAAGGCACCCGGTTAGATGCCTCGTCTTATTTTTCGGGCGCCTTTAGATGCGAGCTCTTTTGCCGTTGCTTCTCCGATGCCGCTGGAGGCACCCGTACAGTATGCATCCCTAGGCTATTCTTTAAACCCTTCAACTATCGTTCTTTATTTAATAAACAAGTGTTATAAATCAGCTACTGGCACGTGTCCCGTCATCCAGTTCAACTCGCTATCCAGCATAAATCGAATATGCCAACCTTTCTCTGATCTAGGCCACGAATAGAATTGCGACACACATTCGTACAAGGTTTCGATGCTTTCCTTCGATTTTTGCTGCAATACGTTATTCATCATTAGAACAAGATTATTCGGTTTGCAATTAACGCCCTCCAGTACTTTCATAAACCATTTGTGATAGGGATAAAGAACTTCGTTATAAGCCAGAATAAGCCGCCCTGCAAATAACACGAAATTAGCCGCAGAGAATTCAACTACGTAGCGCTCGTTCTTCTTTAAACCTTCATAGAACATCCAACGCCAACCTTCGAATTGAGCATGAAACTTTTCCAATGTTTCATTTTTCCGATTAATTGGATAACGTGATGCGGCTTGTACCAACTCTTCCAGGCCGTTTATTTCGCTGTAACTTACTATGGCGTCCTTGAAGGCAAACCGAGCAGGCTCGCTGCCGGATTCTGCTACTTTCTGAATGTATGAAACCGAGGTGTATTTTCCATCCACATAACCGCCCTCATAAGGGGTTGACTCGGTTTCATGATAATGAATATCCCCACTTTCTAACAAAGAACGATAACCCTCATCCGATACGACCAGCATAAGGTCGATATCCGAATCTTCTTTTGCAAAGCCATGAGCAACGGAGCCGCCGACAATGACAGCCAAAATCTCTTCCTTATCCTTGAGTTTGTTTGTAATCGTCTCAATGGCTGTTTGATGATGTGGATACATTAAGAACGGCTCCTTTAAGTGGGATTAGGGCTGCACCTTCCGGTCTTTATAATAGTAAACTTTGTCTTCGTCCGTAATTTCCCGCAGCACTTTACAAGGACTGCCTACCGCAACCACATTCGGCGGAATATCCTTCGTGACAATGCTCCCTGCTCCGATAACACTGTTCTTGCCTATCGTAACGCCGGGATTAATGACCGCGCCGCTCCCAATCCATACGTTGTCTTCAATGACAACTGGGAATGCATACATCTGTCCCGTTGCACGTAATTCAGCGTCAATGGGATGTCCGGTCGTCGATATCGTAACATTAGGAGCAAATAAAACGCCATTCCCAATCTTGACCGTTGTATCGTCCACGATAGTAAGATTAAAATTCGCGTAGACATCATTGCCAATAAACGTATTTGAGCCATAAGCGAAGTGAATCGGAGGTTCGATCCAGCAATTGTTGCCCCAGCTCCCGAAAAGCTGCTTAGCCAATTCTTCTCGTTTAGCCACCTCGGAAGGCCTTGTGTGGTTAAAGTCAAACACCAGCTCTTTTCCCTTAAGCCGTTCCTCAGGTAACCCTTCCCCCATGTCTGTGAACAATAAACCATTCTTTATATTCTCACGTTGTGTCATATTAAACATTCCTTTCAACAATGCTCTTAATGGAATAAATATAACAAATTTCTCGGCTTTTCAAAAAAACAACTGGGCCACCGATTGCAGTCATACTCACCTAACCCTGTACCCTCGGGTGTCTTTCCGCACCCGGTAAGCGACTAATGGTCACTACTTCGCTTCCCTCCGTATCATGTATTTTGCTCTAAATCATGGCTCACTTTTTTCAATCCATTCATTAGATTATTTATTTCAGAATTACTCAAGGAACTTAATATAACCTTTTCAAGATCGAAAAATATATTTTGAATTAATTCCGCTAGCTTTTCCCCGCCTTCTGTTAGATATAATTGTTTTTGTCTTTCATTTCCGACCGTAATTTTGCGTGTTATATACTTTCCCTTTTCCAAATTTTTGAGAATATTGGTGATAGTAGCATCTTGCTTTCCTAAGTATTGAGCCAAATCTCTTTGTATAGTTCCAGGATGAGTAAGTATATAATTTATTGTTCTTGCTTGTATCTCATTAAGCTCTATTTTACTTAGCTGCTTTTGAATATAACTTTTTTGTAAAATACTCACAAAATGAATTTGTTCCGAAATATGATTAGCTCCTTTTATCATGACGCTTGCTCCTTTTCTAAGAATCATACCATAACACTAGAAAAATAAATAATTAAAAATACAACAGTTAAATTGACAACAATAGTGGAGAATAGTATGATTCTTATCAGGAAGACGAATACTATTCCTCAATTTCAAAACGTGCGCTTAAAGGAGTGTGCTCATCATGACAGTTACATTGATAACTGGCGGAAATACAGGTTTGGGGTTTGAAACAGCTAGACGTTTAAAGGAATTCGGACACAAAGTGTATATCAGCTCGCGTGATGAAAGCAAAGGTAAGATCGCTTCGGAATCTTTAGGAGTAGACTATATAGTTCTAGATGTAACAGATGACGCATCGGTTAAAAAAGCAGCTGAGGAAATCGAACAAAAAGAAGGCCGCATAGATGTTCTTATAAACAATGCAGGAATCCCTGGACCATATGCAAAGCCGGAAGATATAACTGCGGACATGATGTTACAAGTCTATGATACCAATGTTTTTGGAATCGTTCGGGTTACTCATCACTTCCTCCCTCTGTTGAAGAAATCGGAGGAGCCTGTCATTGTAAATGTAAGCAGTGGCCTTGGCTCATTTGGACAAGTGCTAAATCCCGAAAAAATAGAGTCTAAGGTTAATGCCCTTTCATACTGTTCATCAAAGGCAGCCGTCGGCATGCTTACCGTGCAATATGCAAAAGCTCTTCCCGAAATAAGAATTAATGCAATAGACCCGGGTCCAACCAACACCGGGGACCGCTTCAAAAATGGCGTTCAATCGATACAAGAAGGTACTGATGCCGTCGTAAGAATGGCTACCATAGATAAAACCGGTCCGACAGGAACATTTACAAATCGAGAGGGTATTATTCCTTGGTAATAAAATTTTGTGATTGGTACAAATACAAGTGATTATTCGCCGTTGCTTGTGATACATTTCACTACTCTGCATGTGTAAATAAACAACACAAACCAATCAACGGCGAAATGAAAGGCACCCTCATCACAAGGGTGCCCAGTATTAAAATCGAAACGTATCATCTGTGATCGGAGCGACCTTCGCTACGGCGTAAGTGGAGCCTTTCTGTGAGAAGAAGTCATATGTCGAGCCCTCATTGCGAATTCCGTTCATGACGATCGGATTCACTTCCTCGTCCGGGAACATGACTTCAAAGCCGATATTCATGAGCGCTTTGTTCGCATTATAGCGGACGTAGCTTTTGACATCAGGGCTAAGTCCGGTTTCCGCGTACAAGTCGTTCGTATAACTTACTTCGTTGTGGTAAAGATCGAGCAGGAACTCGTAAGCCCAAACCGTCAGCTGTTCCTTCTGCTCCGCCGTGAATTGCTTGAAACGCTGCTGGGCGAAATACCCGATAGCCACGCCGTGAATGGACTCGTCCCGAAGAATGAGCGAAATAACTTCCGCGCTGTTCCGCAGGGTGCCTTGTCCGCCCAAGTACAGCGGGAAGAAGAACCCGGAGTAGAACAAGAAGGATTCGAGCATGACCGACGCGAACATCGCCTTCCACAAGGTGACGTCGTCGCCTTCTTGGATCGAAAGATATACGTCGCTGATTCGCTTCGCTTTATACTGCAAATACTCATTGCGCTTGACCCAGTCGAAGATCGAGTCGATCTCGCTGTTCGTGCACAAGGTCGTGAAAATGTACGAGTAAGATTTCGCATGAATGGCTTCGAACGAAGCGAACACCGTGTACAAGGCTTTCTCTTGCAAATTCGACTCATAACGGGCGATTTCGTTCATTCCGATATTCGTTTGAATGGTGTCAAGCAGCGTTAAGCCACCGAGTACTTTCTTATAGGTATCCTGATGCGCGAAATCCTGCCATTGCTTGATGTCTTTGCTGACCGCGATTTCTTCCGGGAACCAGATCTGCTTCCATTGCTGGTCCCAGAACACTTTGGTCAGCTCATGCTGGTTGCGGTTCCAGTTGACGGCTTCGAATACTTTTAAATCGAACATGAAACACACTCCTCGATCGTTTGCAGGCGCTGACGCACGTAGTACACCGTCTTGATCCCTTTCATCCAGGCGTAGATGTACAGGCGGGCCAACTGCTCGGTCGTCCATTGATCGGTCACGTACAAGGTCATCGATATCCCTTGGTCAATGTGACGCTGAGCAGCTGCGTATAGGTCTATCATTCGATACTGGTCGATCTCATAAGCTTCCTTATATAAGGAGATGTTGTCGTTGTTCAAGAACGGCATCGGATAGATGGTGCGGCTGTCGGCGTAATCGCGGATCTCCACCTTCTCCGTGCATGGCGCGATCGAAGCCGTACTACTACGGATATAAGAGATGCTTCCGGTTGGCGCGATCGCGAGGCGATAAGCATTAAACAGGCCGTGTTCCATGACCTGCTCCTTCAAGGAACACCACATCTCCTGCGTAATCAACGGAACGTTGCCAAGCGCCTTTCTCACTTGCTCCGGCAGCGCGGTAACATCTTTGGACACGTATTGATCGAAATAAGTACCGTTCGCGTAGTCGCTCTGTTCGAAACCGTGGAACGTTGCTTGCTTCTCCTGGGAAATCCGCATTGACGCAAGCAGCGTGTAATAGTTAACGGATTCCATGAATGCGTCAATGAACTGAACGGACTCCTTCGAGCCATACAATATTCCTTGAGAGACCAAATGGCCATGCAGGTTCATCAGGCCAAGGCCGATCGAATGCATGAGGCGATTCGCTTTTGCGACCGACGGCACGTTCTTGATTTCCGTCATCATGGATACGTTCGTCAATAGGCGCATCGACGTGTCGATCAATTGTTCGAAATCGTCCTCCTGCACCGCCTTATGAATGTCAAGAGAACCCAGGTTGCAGGATACGTCTAGGCCGTATTCGTTCTCCGTGCCGTAGTCATTAATGATGCTCGTCGTTTGAACCTGCAGGATTTCCGTACACAAGTTGGACATCTTCACCCGCCCTAGATTGCGCAGCGGATGCTTCTCGTTCACTTGATCGTCGAACACCTCAAACGGATAACCCGACTCGAACTGCGCTTTCTTGACCTCCGTGTACAATTTGCGCGCATTGATCCGCTTGATCTTACGAACGTTCGGATTGTCCAAGAGCTCATAGTACATTTCGCTAATGCTGATTTCGGACATCCTTTTGCCGTATTCCTTATAAATGTCGTACGGGCTGAAAAGCACGATGTCCTTGTCCCGCTTCATCAGCTCGAAGAAGATGCTCGGAACGATAATTCCCGTTGACAAAGTCGCAAGGCGGATTTTATCGTCGGCGTTCGGCTTTTTGGCCGAAATGAAGTTCTCGATATCGGCGTGGAAAATGTTCAGGTAAATCACGCCGGAGCCGTTGCGTTGACCCAATTGGTTCGAATAGGAGAAAGAATTCTCGAGCAGCTTCGCGACCGGCATGACGCCGCTTGCGCGGTTCAATATCTCTTTGATCGGATCGCCGAGAGGTCTGAGGTCGGTTAAGTTTACCCCGACACCGCCACCTAAGCGGGACAGCTCCAGGCAATAGCCGATATTCTCGGCAATACTGTTCATCGAATCGTCCATGGTCAGCTTAAAGCAGCTAACAAGCTCTCCGCGCGCTTTTTTGCCGCTGTTGAGTGCGGTTGGCGTTGCCGGCTGATACGCCGACATCATGACCTCTACCGCGCGCTCCGCCAGATGTTCGTCCCCTTGCGCCAAGTACAACGCGGTAATGACGATGCGATCCTCGTACTTCTCGAGAATTTCCTCGCCATTCCTGCTTTTCATCGCATAGCTTTCATAAAATTTGCTCGCGCTCATGAACGAAGGAAACCGAAATTGGTAAGCGTACGCCTTTTCGTACAGCAGCTCGATGAACGACATGTCATACTGCTCCAAAAATCCGGATTCATAATAGCCCTCGTCGACGAGATAACGTATTTTTTCTCTCGTATCGATGAAGTAACGCAGCTTCGCGTTGACGTGCTCCAAAAAGTAGCGGCGCGTTGCCTCTTTATCTTTGGCGAGATCCAGCTTTCCCGTCCGGCTGTATTGATTCAGCATCTCATTGTTCAATTTCAAATAAGATTTCATCCGACGTGCTCCTTTTGGAAACATTGCTCGTAATAGTCGTGAATGGCCTCATAGTCTTCCGCGAAGCCGCGCAAGTCGATCTTGCGCACAAGCGGGACTTTCAGCTGCCGCGCGATCGCATCACCGGCTCCGCCAAACACGTTATGGCCAAAATTGCTGTTGCCGCTCACGATGACGCCACGGCAAAGCTTGCCGTTTCTCTCGAGAAACAGCTTCACCTTGGCCGGGATCTCCCCTAGGCCGTCCGTATATGTAAAAAGCAAAAAAGGCTCCGCAAGCATACGGTCTTCTTCGATTTCAATCGCAGGCAACCGAAGCCGCGAAACAATGTATCGAACATTCCCTGTACGGCTCGCAAAAGCGATCATACGTTCACCTGCTCCATAAGTTTGACCATTTCGTTCGTATCGAAAATAAACTCGCCGTCAGCTTCCATAACCGGCAAGCTCATGACTCCCGCTTCCAATAGTCTTTCACGCGCCGCTTCGTCATGATCGATGTTGACAATCTCAACTTCGACACCAGAACGCGCAATTTCAGATTTGATCCACATGCATTTCGGGCATACCGTTTTCGTATAAAGCTTCATACTGATTCTCCTCCGGTTTCGTTTTGGCCGAATAAAAAGCACCCTCGGGGATGAGAGCGCGGCAACCGTCATCATTCGACTCCAGTTTTAGATATTTATAATATCGGCTCATTGCAACATAGAATCCATACTATATTAACGATTTAGTAGAGATATTTTTATCTTAGCACTCATACGTCAATAATACAATATACAGGATGTTATCGGACTATTTTGTCTTTTCCCATCAATATATTGATCTGACAGGCTTTTCGTTTGGGTATCACCGCGTTGGATAAGCTCGGCTGCGAAATAAACAGCCTCTTTGCCGCTTCGCTTATGGAGCCGCAACTAACGATGGTCAGAATATATTTCAATTGCTGCAAGGTCATTGGAATAACTGTATCTTGGCGTTAAGTGTTTCTTCCGACATTCATAACCGTTCTATACATTTTTTCTGCTTCAATAGGACTTTCTTTTGCCGTCACATGATGCGGAAGAACCCGGCAGACCTGAACCGGTCCGCCGAATACAGCCGACCTATACTTGTCCACATGCTGCTTCGACAAGGGGCGGTTATAATAACCGGGTACGTATTTATTGATCATTTCCTGGAGTACATGGGTGGCTTCATCCAAATCTGTGATTGGTTCTGCTTGCCCAAATATCATTACGCTCATATAAGCCGTATCCGTTTTGGCAGGTACCGGATCGGTGATGGTCCCGTATTCCTCACATACCGTAAAACATACCTCCGGATTTTCACTCATGACATGATTACGCCTTCCATCTCCGGCCCCGTGAAAATAGAGCTTCCCTTCCGTCCATACATAATTAAGCGGTACAACATAGGGCAAGTTCCCATCAACCAACCCAAGATACCCGATTCTCGCTTGATGAAGGAAACTTTCAATTTTCTCCTGATCCCGGCATTCCCTAATCTTGTAACGAACCGAATTCATTTCAAAATCTCTCCTTTCACCCATCACATAGTTATCCCACCCCAAACCCCGATACTCTACCTGAGTGCAGCAACGACTCGATTGCATATACCAGCGTTATTACGGTAGTATATCAGTTAATGGATTGCTTTAAAATATCCAAACATCGAGGTTATGACCAATCCATAATGGACATTTTAGGATTGGAGTTTCTTTTTGGAGGCGTACGATGATGAAAGTAATTCGTAATGACAAAAGACCCATCTGGCAGCAATTGCTTGATCAAGCGATCAATAATATTACTAGCGGGATCTGGGCGCCAGGGGAACTCTTGATTCCTTCCCGCGAACTTGCTCACATGGTGGGTGTCTCCCGCTCAACGATACAGATCGTCTATGAGGAATTGCTAAGTCGCGGCTATACGGTTACATCCCGCCGAGGAGGAACGCGAGTTAGTAAATGGAGGCAAGTCACTGAGTCAACGAAGGAAATCATAACAGATGGCCCTATCCCCCCTTCACTTCCCTTGCTGAACTCGGCGGTCGATCAATTACATGACTGGTTCAGGGGCAAAGAACAGCGAGAAGTGGATATTGATTTTAGTCCACATGAACCCTATTTAGACGAACAATTTCAAAAGAACTGGCGGCAATCGCTTCTTCACGTTTCCTCTGCAATGGATTTATCCAACTGGGCTTACGGTAATCCCTATGGTTTCACACCATTACGAGAGCAAATTCAGCGTTATTTATCACTTGAACGAGGCATCCATATCCAAACCAATCAGATCCTGTTGACTTCAGGAGCTCAGCACAGCATTGACTTAATCGCACAATCGCTTTTAGCTGACGGGGACACCGTCTCTGTAGAAGATCCCGGTTTTCCGGCTGCCTGGATGGCGATGAAATATCGGCGTATGAATGTGGTGCCCGTTCCCATTGATGAGTATGGTCTAGTGGTTGAGCACATTCACCCGCAGTCCAAGCTGATCTTCGCGACCCCTTCCCACCAGTGCGCAGCCGGGGTCGTCATGTCGGAGCCGCGCAGGCAACAATTGCTGCATAAGGCCGCTCAAGAACAATTCTGGATCATTGAGGACGATTATGATAGTGAATTTCGATACCGCGGTGAACCGCTTCCGACACTGTTTAGCCAGGCATCTAATCATACCTTGTACCTCATGAGTTTTTCTAAAATGATTGCTCCAGGCATTCGTATTTCGGCTATCGTTGGATCTGTCGAGGCAATAGCTCAACTAGCCAAGGTACAAGAGCTGACTTACCGTCATCTTCCGATTATGGATCAGCTAACACTAACCCACTTTATCAAGAATGGGCATTTTATGCGCCATATGAGAAGAGTCAGAAATGTATACCGACGAAGACACGAAGCCATGACTAAAGCTATTATGGCTAGCGGTTTAGGGGAACGTTTCAAACTAAGCGGAGTAGAAACGGGATTGCATATGTTACTTGAGGCCGAAGAGTCATACGACGAAGAAACCGTGACAAAGTTAGCCCTTCAAGAGGGAATACGTATATATCCTCTTGGACCCTACTGTTTGGCAAGCAAACGAAAGGGATGGGTGCTGGGGTTTGCAAAAGTAGATGAAGCATCGATTGAGCAGGGCATTCATCGTTTTGCGGAGTTGATCTTATAAGATTTTCGTTAGCTGCACTCACAAGGCTGTACCAAAACATGGAGGCAGTCTCCCTTTGTGGATGTTTATTGGCCTTGCATATATTTAGTTAAAGTGTCGGTACTTCCCCGTAACCGCTCTTCCATAATCAAGCGCAGCTCATCAGGAATTCGTTCAAACTCGACCCCTTTCCCCAAGAACAAAAGCCAATCCGCATAATACGCTAGCGCCTCAACATCGGTCACATCCAGTTGAACATTGAAAATCCCGCTTGACTGGAACATTCCTGTAAAGGACAAAATAATCCCCGGCGGGTGCATGCGCTTAAAGCGCTGAATCCCAGTCGCATCAAGCTTTACGACTAGATTGGACTCACGCGCACCAAGCCGTTTTTTGCTTAAAATCTCTTGCTCAGACCGCCTCATCTTCTGCTCAGAAATGGCTGAATCCCGCAGCATCTCAACAGGCAAATAACGAAACTCATCGGTATCAAGATCATAAACCTCGACCAGCCAACGAGCGTTTGAGTTTAAAATATGAATCAAAAAAACGTCCATCAACTGCGGACAGCCAGGACTCGGCTCATACGTCAAGCGCAAGTGCTTATCCCGCGCAGCAAGCGTAATCAACTGGTTCAACTCCGCAGGCGCCGCATCATCGAGTTCTAAAAGATTCGGGCTGGCAGGATTTGTATTTTCGAAAAGCAAGATATTATTCAACTCGATCAGCTCGTCGTGCTGGGTTTGCGACGCGATGCCGATGAGTTTTTCAGTGATGGAGCGGCGATTTTGCAAATAAGGCAGCTGCGAATTTTTCGAAGCGATAAAGCTGATAAATATCGCTTTCAGCTCTTCCGGCGTGAAACGGACGGCGGACAGATACTGATTTTGCAGGACATTGTAGCCGCCCCCGCGCCCAAGCTCGGTCGTCAGCGGAAAACCCATCGCCTGAATCTCGTTAATGTCGCGGATCGCCGTCGCGCGAGAAATCTTGAACTCCCGCTGAATCTCTGCAATCGTAAAATGCGCGCGGTTATTGATGAAGCGCATGATCAGGTTCACTCGTTCTGTCTTTTTCATGATTTTATTGTATCAGAAATGTAGCATCAGTACTGATTTTGATTCTGCATTACTTTTTGATATTCGGGAAAAGGTATCGTTTTATGATACATTTAGCGAATAGTATCAATCTTGTAAAAATAAATCCGCTAAGGAGAGATTAAGATGTCTAACTACTCCATCCAAACCATCTCGGAAAACTACAAAATGACTGCTTTCGGTGTTTCACTTGAAGACTACAACGACTGGGCAGGCAATGCAGCAAAAACTGCAGCGAAAAAAGCTGAAATCACTGAGAACGGCAAGCTTGCCGAACTTCTCGCGCTCGCTGACGGGCAGGAATATCAAATCAACTACGTCATCGACGGCAAAGCTTGGCGCGGCTTCGGCGTGATGGGAGCATACGACGTGGAAGGCGCAATCGCCCTAGACTTCCTCGCTGGGGACTACCTCGTGGTGCCTGGGACAGGCGCTGACAAAGACCGCCTTGCTGACGAAATAACAGGCAAAGTTTTCGGTGGCCTGCTGCAAGAAATCACAGACTACAAATACATTGGTCCCGGTAACTCAACATTCGTCAAAACAGCTGAAGACGGTACATTCTACGGCGAAATGTGGCTTCGTGTAAAAAAAGTAGCAGGCTAATCTCAGTCAAAGGAGCACTCCCATGGCAAATTACACAGTTGAACATAAGAAATCATTTACATTGACCGCTTATGGTTTTTCAATTCAATCCAATTTCCAAGACGCGCCAGCATTGCAAAAGGAAAAGGCAGAGTTTTGGGGAAGACTCAAAGGTGACGGGCGTTTTGATAAACTCAAAGCGGCCGCCAAAGATGATCGCGAGTGGTCAGTCAACGAGGTTTATCAAGGCAAACCGTGGAATTATTTCGCGGTAGAAGCTAGCAAATCGGTGGCTGACGCAACACGCATCATCGAGTTTCCAGAAAGCGAGTACATCGTGCTCGCAGGAACCGGCGACAAGGAAACTTTGTTTGATCAGTTGACTTATCGTGCTTTTGGCGAAGTCTTGTCACAAATCACTGACTATGCTTACATCGGCGGTCCAAACGCGACTTATCGCAAAGAAAATAGTGACGGCACTTTCTGCGGCGAATTTTGGGTACCTGTGGTTAAAAAATAGTACGATGGCAAGAACCTGACTATAAACAACCTATTTCTCCAAAGATAACTCTCAGCAAGCCAAGAGGGCTGCCCATGAACAGGGCGGCCTATTACTTTGGAGACAATGTCTTGCTTTATCGTAATTGTAATCTCGTAAACTCGGCAAACTGCCTTTTCGCATTCACTTGTGGTAGCTATGAGCTTAAAGGGGACATCGGCGAAAAATGCTAAAGGATTTGGCCGCGGTGCGTATTGTCCAACCTTTTAATACCCCATCAAGAGGCATGAGATGCCTACATAGTAACGCACGAAGGCAACCGAAATAAATCGGTGGCCTTTGCAAACTTGATTCAACTATCGTCTCCAGTTAACTTAAACCCTTCTCTGTGAGAAATACCGTGCTTGCCATCGTATGTTTATTGAGTTATGATGTACCGAAAGTTTTCGCTGTATGAATCTTTCTTAAGCTCAACTCGGCGTAAATGATCGTAAAAACTATGAGAAAATTTAAAGACGTGACCGAAATCCCAGTCTTGTTCGCTGTAGTTCTTTTCCCAAAACTGAATTTCGGTCGGTAGTGAGTTTACTCGCACCGCCGGTTGCAGAGGGAAATAATCGACAGGCGACACCAATCTGATTGAATCTCCAGGAGTAACGGTACAACTATAGCGTAGGACTTTAATCAGCTGCTTTATTTGGAAGTAATCCTCTTTCGAAAAAGGAGACATGTCCTAGATCATACAAGATGTTTAACGCATGTGAGAATGTCAGCATGTGTCCAATTAAATCATGATGTGCTTCCCCGCGATAAATGACGGGGAACTTTGTCAATTGTTCCAGCACAAGCCATGACAGCTCTTTAGGATTCGTTATCGTCGGAAAGCCGTCTTCATCTAAGATTTGCATCCTTTTCACCTCGGAAGCAGAATATCCAATCCATGAACGTCCCGGGATCGACTTCTTAAACGAGAGAATGAGATCGGTTATCCCTGCAACTTCCTCAGTACTTCCCCAACCATTTAGCTCATGGATAGCCATGATACATCGTTACTCGATCTTAAAATCCATTATATCCTCAATTTTTGCGTAATGAATTAGTCCTCGTACTTCCTTGTTGACACGATCACTTCCATTTTCGAATTTCCACCAATTATCCGGTCTAGTTGTTTTATCTAATACAGGACAAAAACTAAAATCAATCCATACAGGCGCATATTTCTTAAAAGTTAAATAACAGCGGCGCATGTGGAAAAAACCAGTACAAATTAGTATAAAGACCGACCTAGAAAATACTGTTCAACTGCGGCTGGTATTCGATAGGTACTTCCCGACCTAGTTGCAGGGACAAAAATACAATCACATGATTTTCCATCATCAACTATATTTTCGAATAAAATTTTGTTTATTAATTCTCTGGTTAAATGCTCCTCATTTAAATCAGAGAGGTACATTTTATTGTCCCCCTTGATATTGTTTAATTGCAGCCTGACTTCTCTTCGCTAAAATTGCACCAGGATCTATTATGCCCATCCTTATAGCACCATATATTGGGACTTATCTACTCGTTAGCCTAATAAAATGAACAAGTACCGTTTCACGTTAGAGCCACCTTTTGACCCTGGTTAATTAGCAAAACTCATACCTAAGCATGCCGCGCGGCGGCGTTTGGGACTTTAAAGCAACTCACGTTTTTGCAGTTCAGCTACCCAAA
Source organism: Paenibacillus thalictri (assembly GCF_004307995.1). GTDB lineage: Bacteria > Bacillota > Bacilli > Paenibacillales > NBRC-103111 > Paenibacillus_AF > Paenibacillus_AF thalictri. Next base: position 215,010 of record NZ_SIRE01000012.1, read on the forward strand.
AACTTGTTTATCGCGCTGTCTGCAACGGCAAGATTTTGGATGCTACATCACCCATCGCGCATATGTAGAAAATATTGTATATTTTAAAAGAACATTTTAAGAAGCTGAAGGCTTCTGGGGAAGAGGTTGAAATTATGGATGATTTCAAGAGTGTATACTGCAAAGGATGCTGGCAACAGATGAAGGTGCCAATCTTTATTCGCGGCCCGATATCTTTTCCTTTTCGCCTGATGGGAATAAGGCCCAGTCGGATGCATCCAAATCTGTGTACGATTTGTGAATCTATGTTTACGAAGGTTAAGAAAAACAAACAGATCGAAATCCAGGCCACCGTCATGTTCGCCGACTTGAGGGGGTACACCCGTCTATCGGAACATGCCGATCCAGCCAACATTGCACGGTTATTAGACAAATTTTATGACGAATGCGCGCCGGCCATTTGGAAGAGAGATGGCATTATTAATAAAATGATCGGTGACGCGGTGCTTTCTATATTTAATTTCCCCTTGGAGCGGCACAATCATGTCCATCAGGCTGTCATGGCCGGCATAGAGATCCAAAGGAAATGCAGAGATATGCAGTCCGAATTTTCAGCCATATCAGGCGTGGACACCCCGGTCAAGATCGGGATTGGCATCCATACAGGTACGGCCTCTATCGGAGAATTTGGCACAGCTTATAAGGATTTTACGATTATTGGGTCTGTTGTCAATAAAGCTTCCAGAATTCAAGGCGCAGCCCAAAACGGGGAAATCTTGATATCAGACGATGCCTATTCCAGCATCAAAGGCGATTATCCGCACTTGGAACCCCGTGCTTATAACCTGAAGGGTATTGACCAACCCATTATTGCCTACACTGTTCCGTTGTAATGCAACCCTGCTGGATTCAAAAGGAGTATTAGTACACTTCCAGCGCTATTAAGAATTTCTTAGCACTCGCCAATTTACCCCAAGAACTATTGCTGTTCGAATCAAGGCTCAGTAAGCGGTTAATACCGAAAATTAGCCGTCACTTATGGTATGGTTCTCCTTACACACTATAACGGCTAAATTTTTTTGAACCGGGCAATGTAAAAAGTAGTTTAATCGGGTTAGTATATAAACATTGATGTAAAAAATAGAGCGATATATTTTGGGGCATCGTGTCTTTAATTAGAATCTTAACCTTAATTTAACTGATTTTGACCTATCATGGGTCAAACAAATTTGGATAGGGGCGAGGGATCTTGAAAATATTGGTAGTTGAAGATGATCTGTCGATGCAGAAATCAATTTGCATGGGTTTGCGAAAATTCAGCTATGCAGTCGATGTGGCATCGGACGGCGAAAAAGCGTTGCGAATGGTTGAAATCCACGAATATGACGCGCTCGTGCTGGACTGGAATCTGCCTAGAATCGATGGGATCGATGTCCTGAGAGAGATCCGCAAGAATGACCAGGACATCAAGATTCTGATTCTGTCGGCACGTTCCGAGGTAGAGGACAAAATTTTTGGTCTGGATACCGGAGCGAACGATTATATGGCGAAACCCTTTCACTTCAAGGAGCTGGAGGCTAGACTGCGGGCGCTACTACGCCGGAGATTCACCCAGACGGATACGCGAATGTCGCATGGCGAACTGCTGATTGATACCGCGTTAAAGACTGCGTACGTTAAGGGCAACCTAATGGAATTGACGAAGAAAGAATACGGCATTCTGGAGTACCTGATGCTTAACAAGGATAAAGTCGTCAGTGCGGAAGAAATCACTGAGCACCTGTGGGACAGCAGCTTCGACGGGTTCTCGAACTCTCTCAAGGTTCATATCAATTCTCTCAAAAAGAAGTTGGCGGCGCTCTTGGGTGAACAGGAAGTGATCAAGAACCGAAGAGGGCTTGGCTATTACATAGCGGAGGTGCCGCTTGATGCATATTAATTCTCTTCCGCTGCGTGTGCGGCTAACTTTATTAATGGCGATGATACTCTCAATCGCATGCTTCTCGCTCATGGCCGCTTTAATCTATACAGCTCGCGTCGTTTATGTCGCCCCGCAGCTTGTTCCTGAAGTCAGTACCTCAGAAGAAATGGGGAGAGAGCCCCTTCCAGTGTCCATACCGTCCGTGCCTCCAATACCGTCTCCACCTCCCATACCCTCCGTGCCGCCAGTCTTGATTGAGCAGCAGATTAACTTCGCCTCTACTGGCTTCCTGTGCGTAATCTTGATCATCGCTGGCGGAAGCGTCCTTGCCTACAGGGTAGCAGGAGGGGCGCTAAAGCCTGTCACAGACTTAAGCAAGGAGATCGAAGAGATCGACGAAAATAATCTGTACAGGCAAGTTCAGGTTCCCCCGTCCAAGGACGAGGTCGCGAGGTTGTCCATATCGTTTAATCGAATGACACGGAAATTAGAAAAATCATTCATGGCTCATAAGCACTTTACAGCCAATGCTGCTCATGAACTCAAAACACCGATCGCCGCTATGCTCGCTAGGATTGAGGTGGTACAGCTGGGTGGCCCGCCATCACTTGAAGAATATAAGGAAGCACTGCAGGATACGCAGTGCAATGCGGAGCGACTTAACACCCTGGTTCACGACCTGCTCCGAATGAATGCGGACTTGAATGTGACCGCTTGTGTGACATTCTCAGCGAAGGAGCTGTTCCAGTCGATCTTAAGTGAGCTTGCTGCGGAGATTCAAAGCAAGCATATCGATGTAGAAGTCCACCTAGAGGATATACCAGTCTATGGAGAGAGGAATCTGTTGCACCGGGTATTCTCCAACATTTTTCATAACGCCATCAAGTATAATAAGCCGAATGGGAGCATTCAAATCACTGGCACACGCCATCCGGATACAACGCGGATTACCATCGCCGATACGGGTATTGGGATCCCTAAGGATCAAATGGACAAAATCTTTGAGCCTTTCTACTGTGTGGACAAGTCGCGTTCCAGAGAGCTGGGGGGCAACGGACTGGGGCTGTCCATTACCAAGGCGGTCATCGACAAGCATAGTGGCTCCATACAAGTCCAGAGCGAAATGGGTATGGGCACCACATTCGAGGTTCAACTGCCTAACGCCTACACCGTTCATTGAAGCGGTGTCTACCGTACTTGCGTCGGGCCGTTTCTTGCCGCAATTAACCTAGAATTAACCTTTCCTCCCGTATAGTCATGGTATATCCATGTATTGGGGGAGACGAAATATGCGAAGAATCATTTCAATAGTTCTGATAATGATTGTACTTGCGACGGGGATTGGATTGGAGGTGCAACTTTTGCGGCCGCCGACGCCACCATCCGAATCCGATGTGAATTATCCGGCATATGAGCGGATGATGGCCAACCTAAAGGCGATGACCGTCGCGGCGCATCCATCCGGCTCGAAGGAGCTGGAGTCGGTACGAGCTTATCTGTTAGAGCAAATACGAGCAATGGGCTTGGAACCGAAGGTCGAGAAAGTAACTTACACGGTCACAGACGTGATGGCAGATATGTTTGAGCGTAATGGCGTACCGGATTTTGAGAATTTGCCGCCGCTTGCTAACGGACTTTCTCATAAAGATAACTTCCAGAATGGCATTCGCACACGGGCCCATTTTGACGAGAATGATAAATTGATTCTGCAAAATATCTTGGTGAAGCTGGACGCCCCCGCAACAGATCGTGGCATCCTGATTTCGGCCCATTACGACACCAAACCGACGACCCCTGGTGCGGCAGACGACATGGTCTCTGTTACCGCCATTCTGGAAGCCATGCGTGAGCAGGCGATGAACTCGAATTTGCAATCGGACCTTTATTTTCTGTTCACGGATGGTGAGGAATTAGGGACACTGGGAGCGAAGGAATTTGTTCGATCGCACCCGGAGCTTCTCGGTAGTATCGATCTGGTCATCAACTTCGAAGCGCGCGGCAATCGCGGCCGGCTGTTGATGTTCGAGACTTCTGACGACAATCTGGATGCGGTGCGCTACTTTCAATCTGCAAGCTCGCATCCGCTAGCTTTTTCGTTTACGAAAGGGTTGTACCGCCGAATGCCCAATGGGACGGATTTGACCCGTTATTTGAAGGCAGGCTACTCTGGCCTAAATTTCGCGGCAGTTGAGGGGGGCGAGAGTTACCACGAAAAATCGGACAACTTTGAAAATTTGGAACGCGCTACGGCATACCATTTTCTGATGACCACCTTGGAAATGGCTGATCATGCCGCACAGGTTCCATTTAAAGATGGAAGAAAACAGGACAGCCTTTACTTTTCCTTATTGCCCGGCTATTTAGTGATCATGAACAAAGCCGTTTCTTATGTCCTGTCGGCCGCGGCCGCCGGGTTTGCCCTATGGTATTTGATCTTTCAGATTCGAACGGGCAGCTTACGGCTCCGCATAATGATTGCCGAATTGGGCCGGCTGCTCGGATGGATGGCCGGAGCGGCGGTATTGAGCTGGGGAATCGTATCGGGGGTAACACGATTGCTGCATCTGTCCGAGTCGACGAATAATGATACCGTGTTCTTGAGTATCTTTTTCGTTGTGGGTGCGTGCGCTCTCGCTGTGTCAATCATTCGGGATAGCAAGCTGTCGCTGCACGAATCGCTTGCCGGTCTTCTGCCCCTTCTCTTGCTGCTGATTGTAGGTAGCGCCGTTCTGTTCCAAGATATTAGCTATTTGTTCTCACTTGCCACCATAGGGATTCTAGTTGTTACCCTACTGGATCGGTACCGAATCGGAAGATGGATTTCATCAGTTGTGGTCGGCACAGTAATAGTTTGTCTGTATGCACCTGTATGTTGGTTAATCTATGTACTGTTCATGCTGCCTTTTACCCCGGTGGTGGTTGCGATAAGCGTCATTCCGATTTCGATCGCTTCCGCTTTGTTGGCGACAGTATCGAAAGAGCCCTCCTCGTAACGAAACTGTCCCGGAGTACAGCAGCCAAATACAAACTGATATTACTTACGGGAAACCATGGAATGCATGATTTTTATTAAATTCTAAGGACATAACCGCATCCGATGGGAATGAACCCGCAATAACTTGGGCATTGCTATACGATCGGGAGAAAGTGAAGATTACGGGTAACGATAGCTTAATGTCAACAATTGTTGATCAATATTGTAATAAAACCAGCGCTACTGTTGGTGTGTGGTTTCAGGGCATTGCTTCGTCTTTTGATACCGGAACGAAAGGAGCCTGTGATCCGACTCCTCCAAAATATTATTATGTGGCTTTACCCGCAACATCACTTTGTAGTCAAGGCGTGGCTGTTTATAACCCAAACTCTGAAGTTACTTTAGCTACTTCTGTTTGGAATGTCGGTCCTTGGGTTCCCTTGTGGAACATGTCTAGAGGACAGGTATTGGAATACAGGAACCGACCGTTTGAGGCAAGCAAAGGCAAATCAAGAAGTAGTCTTTGTGTTACAAATTGCGGGTCAACTATTAAGCTGATGAATGATCTCGGTGGTTCTGGAACAATATCTAACGCAATCTAGGAATTCCAATAATAAGGCTATCAACCCATTATATACTTCGAGTTGACTCGGACCTTTTCATCGAGATACTTCTTCCAACACGTATTGTCCCTAGATGGATCGTTTGCCTGTTCCGTAAAATACACTACCATTTTGGGGTTCTCAAACTGGAAGTAGTCCCTTCCCCTCTGATTGCCGAACAGCGCAACCATCGCATAGTTGTAGCTCGAACTAATCGCAATGCCTGTCTTCTGCATGGGGATTCTCTTATGGACTTCTTCTATTGTATATGCTGCCTCGGTGTCGGCACCCTCTGCCTCAAGCGATTGCAGGAGGAGCACGAACAGCAGATCGGCGTTGGAGCGTAGCGAGATTTTTCCCAAGTCGAAAACGTTTGACGTGAACGAGCTCCAGTCGTGCTTTTTGGACAATGCAGGGGCCACTTTGGACCGGGTCACCGGGATGGTCTTCACCTTATGCTTTCCGAACATCATTAGGAACTTGTCCAGTTCACGCTTCTTCCCTTTCGCCTCCTTGACCGCGGGAAGCAGCGACTGAAGGAACATAGAAAAGTCGGTAATATCGTCTAAGCTTACGGGCTTCCTCTTCCAAACCCAATCGGACCTTACTGTAGACATAAGGTAATTCATCGCCCGGAAATTGTGCTGATCCATGATTTCTACCTTATCGGGATTTAGCAAGTGGCATAGGAATGCTATGGTGATGAATGATTGGTGCCCCGCTAGCCGATCCTCCCAGAAGGCAAAAATGTCGTCGAGTCCCGATCTACTCGACTCGGCAAACTCCGGCCAATATTTTTGCAGCTTGGCGATGATGACTTTATGGGCCGGGACGTAGTTCACCTTTCCCCAATGCCCGTACTTCCACTCCAATGCTTGCCTTACGTCGTCTTGACCAACCTTTTTGGGATCGGCAAACGTCTGCCTCCACCCTATATACGGCTCCTCGGGGTATTTTTCTGATTCGTATTTCGACGTGTACTCGTCATAGTGTCCGGATATGGTTTTTGCGATAGATTCGATTTCCTTTTTTGTTAGCGCAGACATATGCCGCTCCTCCAATTCTCTTTGATTTCAGTTTCGCATAAGCCTATTTCGTTGTCATCTACGGCTCATCAAATGGCAATTGTTATTCTCTGCCCTGCAAGCACTCGCCTCATCCGCAATGCAAAAGACCCTTCTGCATGGGTCGCAGAAGGGTCAGCGGCTAAAAAATGTTGTACCGTATTTTCATCGAAGTTCATCTCAATCTTATCGACAGTTCGTGTATCCTTGATCGTGATTTGCTTGATAACCAGATGCATCAGCATCTTTCGCTGCTCGAACGGAGACGAGGCCAGGAGCTTATCGAATTTCTCCAGCAAAGCGCGAACTACTTCGTAGGGAACCGGCTCGGAATTGTCATCCTGCAGCTCGAGGGCTAGTTCGGGCCTTTTGGCATGCAACCGGTCAAGTTCCGCGTTGATGTCATCAAGCCTTTTCGAGAACAGTTCCTTGTCCAATTGATCGATCTCGTACAGTTCGAAGTATCGCTGCCGCTTCTCTTCCAGTTGGGCAATCCTCGCCGTAATGGATTCGAGTTCTTGCTGGAGCGGCTTGATACGCTTCGCTTTTCGTTCGTTGATGTTATTCACGACCGCTTTCAGGATTTGAGGCTGTGCCAGCACTTCCTTGACCCGCTCTACCACGTACTGCTCGGCTTCCTGCTTGCGGATGCTGTTGGCGCTGCACACCTTGCTGCCCTTGTTGCGGAAATTGCTGCAGGAATAGTATAACCGGGTAATCTTGCTCCCATCTTTCTGGCGGTTCTGGATGCGGTTCGCCACCATCGGCGCTCCGCATTTCGGACAACGGATGAGCCAGGTCAGCAGAAACTCCCCGTCGAAGCGCTTTAGGGATACGACAGCCTTCTTCTGTCGAAGGTATTGGACTTTGTTCCAAAGCTCCTCCTCAATAATCGGAGGATGAAGGCCTTTCTCAATAATAGGTTTAGGATTCCGCCCCTTCCGGCGCTTTTCGCTCCACTGCTCGAAGCGATTGTAGCGGACTTTTCCGATATAGAACGGGTTATCGAGTATCTCTTTGACCCCGCAGATTGAGAAGGCTTTACCGGGTTTGGTCACGTATCCTTCATGGTTAAGCTGATTGGCGATCGACTTGAATCCCTGCCCCGCCGCGAACCGTTCGAAGATTTTCGTGATGATGACGGCCTCTTCGGGCACAACCTCTACTTGGGAGTCCCTTTTGCGTCCCCGTTCCCCTGGTACCTCAACGGTTTTATATCCCAGCGGTACTTTGCCGTTATGCCTGCCAGTCTTGGCCCGCTTGCTGAGGCCCATCTTCACGTTATCTACGATCGTGTTGCGTTCGAGCTCACCAACAGCTCCCATCATTTGAAGGGCGAATTTGCCCATCGCGGAACCAGTATCAAGCCGTTCGGAAAACGATGTAAACGCCACGTTGTGCCTGCTCAGCAAATTCGTGATTCCGAGCAGATCATAAGTGTTCCGGGCGAGGCGATTTATTTTCCAAACCAGCACTTCATCAAAAAGCCCCATTTGGGCGTCTTTAAGCATTTGCTGAAGTTCGAATCGCTTCTCCGTACTTTTACCGCTGACGCCGCGATCCACGTACTCCCTATATATTTCTTTGCCGAATAGTTTGCAGTACTCCCGAAGCGTATCGAGTTGAGCGTCAATAGAGTACCCATGCAAAGCCTGTTCAGCCGTACTAACGCGGACATAGATGGCAACCCGGGGCAAGGGGATTGGCGACTTATGCATTATTCCCATCGCCCCACTTGTTAATCAATACCGTAGCTTCTGCTCTCGTCGGATCAAACTCCCGTATTGCAGCCATCATTTGTAAAGCGAAAAGACCCATCGGACTAGTCGTGTCCAAGCGTTCCGCAATGGTATAGAGCGCTATTTTATGCTTCCCGAGAAAGCTTGCCACTTCAAGCAAATCAATTGATTTTCTGGAAATTCGACTAAGGTCGTAAACCTTCACTTCGTCAAATTTTCCTTCCTTTGCTTCCCGCAGGAGCCGATTCAAAGAATGAAGCTGCCCCCAGTCGGTACCGCTGACGCCCTCGTCGATGTAAATCTCGACGATCTCTTTGCCTTCTTGCTGGCATTGTGCTTTCAGATTTATCATTTGAATTTCTGTGGAATTGGCATTCGGAACGGTTTCAGCTTGATTCGAACGAATGTAAAGAGCGACGCGATGCTTATTTACGCAAGCTTGTTGTTGGTTTTCCATGTTTCTTCCCCCATATCAGGTAGTTGTAGGTGTTGTAAGGCGGTGCTGCAATGGATAACCGCATTTTGAATGTTACGATCAGGCGGTAAGGTAATTTTGTCGAACAGGCCGCGCAGCAGCCTTCTTTGCTGCTTAATCGGCGCTGTCTGGAGCAATTTCCTGAATTGTAGCAGCGCCGAGCGTATTCGTTCAGCATCAACGGATTCCGTAAGAGGGTCCGATAGCTTTTCCTCGATCTCTTTAAGTTCCGCCTGTAGTACGGCTTTCTGTTCTTTCAATTCATTCAAGCGCTCGACAAAGCTTTTCCGGTCGATATGGCCGTCCTCGAACAATTCAAAGCATCGCTGCTGCCGATGGTCGAACGATGCCATTTCTTTTTCCAGCCGCCTTCGTTCATCCTCAAGCGGTTTCCGATCGGTATTTCGCTTAGAGTTCACCGCCGCGACAACATGCTCTAGCAAACCGGTGTCGGTTACAAGTTTCCGGACATGCCGGAAAAACCAATTCTCCATATCGTCAGCTCTAACCGCGTTTTGCCTGCAAGCGATGAACCCTCTATTGTTGTAGCTCGAACATACATAATAATGATTCAGCCGGAAGGTTCCGTCCTTTCGGTATCCCTTGGAACGCCCCGTGACCATTCCGCTGCCGCATTGGGGACATTTAAGCAGACCCGTTAGCGGCATAGCCCGGTCGGGCGTTCGATCGGACGAACGTTTTCGCTCCCCAAACCGCGACTGAACCTTGTCCCAAAGTTCCTGCGGGATGATCGGCTCCTGCTCGCCTTCGACAAGCTGTACCTCAATGTCAGCGCCTGTTCGCTTGAGGCTTGTTCCGATACGGATTTTACCGATGTAGTTCGGATTGGCGAGGATTCCTCTGACCGCCGCGATACAGAACGTGAGCCCTTTCTTTGTCTTGAAGCCTTCCGCATTTAGGCGGTTCGTGATTGCTTTCAGCCCAAGTCCGCCTGCGTACATTTCGAAGATGGTTCGGACAAGTTGCGCTTCTTCCTTAACGATTTCCAGTTGCGGCTGTCCCTGTTTGGGGTTCTTGTGCCAGCGGTAGCCAAGCACCATGTTGCCGCTGTTCCATTTGCCTTGCTGGTTACGGTTCTGGACCGTTAGCTGGACATTTTCACAGATTTGAGCTCTCTCTAGTTCTGCGGCAGCGCCAAGCATCTGGACAAGGAAATTGCCCATCGCGGTATCCGTTTGTATGTCCTCCGTCAAGCTCTGAATACTGACGTTATGCTTATTGAAGACTTTCAGCATATGAAGCAGGTCTTTCAGGTTACGGGCCAGCCGGTTTAGCTTCCATACCATCACGATCTGGAATCGTCCTTGAGCGGCGTCGTGCAGCAGTTCCTGCAAGGCTGGTCTTCCCTCAATGGACTTAGCGGACCGCCCCGCGTCTACGTATTCTTTCAAGACGGTTATCCGGCGAAACCTGCAATATTCCCGCAAGGCGTCGAGCTGGGCGTCGATGCTGTAACCTTCGACCTGCTCTTCGGAGGATACCCGAATGTAGAGGGCCGCTGTGTCATTTGCCATCAGACTCCCCTCCTATGCGACAAGCTCGAAGTCCCATGTACCAAGCTTCTGCGCGGCAAGCTCTCGGTTCGCAATCTCTTCCGCTTCGGCCCACATGATTTCGTCAAGCCATGCCAAGCCGGCTTTACGTACGGCCTTCTTCTCTTCCAAAGCGAGGTAGTTGATAATCATATCCGAGAGCAGTTCGACCATTGCCGTTAAGCCGCCCTGCTCTTCCCATGTCTCCGGCATATTTCGTTCCCCCTTGATGCAAATTTGTATTGAACAAGGCCAATGGGCGTAGCTATTTCTTTTTGCTTCTAGCGATCTTTATTGCGATTTCTAACGCGACGATAATGAGCCTGATCATATTCGGGTTCACCTACAATGTCTCCCTCAATATTCCGAAGGAAGGAGCATCGTGACGTAATCACCGCTGTCGATGACCCAAACGGTCATATTTACCGGCTTACGAACGCTGGGCAATATCGTTTCCTTACAGCGTACCGGCTGTTCTTGACGGTGCATGACCTTTTGGACTTTCCGGCCATGAACCTCCCCGATGCTCAAATCGAATATTTGTAGGTAATCCATTTCCAAGCCGTTCCGAACTTGCTCGTCCACGAGAGCCCGTAAGGTTAGTTGCAGTTCAGGGCTGACGATTTTGTTGACGCCGCGTGATACATATCGCTTGGAGCCGAATGAACTGGACATTTACATCAGCCCCTGTTCTTTCATGCTAACGAATCGGGTGCCTTCGCCGAGGATGACGTGATCGATAAGTTCGATGCCAAGCAAACATCCGCTATCCCGAAGCCGTCCCGTTATTTCTACATCTTCCGGGCTAGGGTCAGGCTGGCCTGACGGATGATTGTGGCAGGCAATAATGGATGCCGAGTTTGCAAGGATAGCCAGCTTAAATGTCTCCCTGGGATGAACAATCGAAGCATTGAGTGACCCGCAGGAAACCTGATGAATCGCGGTGGGCTCGTTCTTCGTGTTCAGACAAAGGATGCAGAATGACTCACGATCGCAATCCCCAATGAATTGCTGGAACAAGTCCGCTGCATCTTGCGGCGAGCGAATGACGCGGTTCGGGTAAAGCAGCGACGTCTTCTCGCGTACCATCCGCAGGGATACAACCTCGATTCGTTTTGCCGCTTTACGGTCGCTCATTGTACGCCCTCCTCTACCGGATATCCGGCTTGTTCGGCAAGCCATCGCTCCACATCCGCGTCCATGCTGCCTTTTGCTACGTAAAACATGAGAAAACACTCGTTGTCGGGCATATAGCATATCCGGTACATCGAGTGATCGTCAGATAGCTCGACCAACTCCACGTATTCGGGATGGGACTCGGTCAGAATAGGCTTTGTTCCGAATAGGCTGACGATCGGTAAAACACAGTCTGCATCGTCGCGCTCCAGCACCACCATCTGGTAACTGTGTTCCTCCAACGAAAAATCGTCAGGCGGCGTACTATGGTTCAGTCCGGCTGCAAAGTCGAGGTATTGGGACATCAGGTAATGCAGCCCGAAGCGCGGCAGCTTACCGCTTTGATGCAACTTCATAATGTGATCGATTTTCGTAATAATTAGCAATCTGCTCATCTCCCTTGAAATTTTCTAGCATAAGCCGGAATTTCAAGGTCATAATATCTGTAAGAAAATGTAGTCAAAACGTTACATTCGCGCGAATCACCTTTGCTTCAGATGTTCACTCGAACGGTTTTAATCTATTGCGGTTCAGCTATAGGAAGCACCTCATCGACATAGCACCAAGTCTTTCCTGACGGCAGAGGTTTGTGGCAAATCCTAATAAAACATTCGCAATCTAATAGGTCAGAGGTATCCAACTGCTCGGGCAAGTAACCATAGAGCGAATTCAGAACCGCAGCAAAGCGGCTACTTGGATAATACGGGAGAAAGTATCTCTCCCGTATTGAGCGCACCCCTTGCCCGACAGCTACCTTATAGATGACGACCACTTGGTCGCACAGGTTGTTTTCTACTCTTACCGCCTTATCGACGTAGACTTGATCGATAAAAGCCTCGTAAATGCCTTCACGAATGAAGCTGCCATCATTCCAAGCAAGACGTAAGATGGACATTTTTTACTCCTCCTGTCGCTAGGGTTGGTCAACTTCAAAAATAGGTGATGCATCAGTTACCGGCAGGTTGTCCCTTCTAGCTCTCCTAGCTGCTGCTTCGGCTAGGGGAGGTCTGGGGCGTATGGCCCTCACGACAGCGTTATTATTTGGAGCTGCCGTAGACGGCTCGACTGGCAAAGTCGCGGTCGTTATCTGCTGGGGAGGCAAAACTTCCTTCACGCCATTCCACGGCGTTCCGTCCGATAGCGTCCTATGTTCAATGACAATCCGGCATTCCCGACCGATCAACATATCGGTATCCAGTTCGTCCGGTATATCTTCGTAGAAGACTCTCAGCAATCGAGACATATTGCTGTCAGGATGCGTTGATACATTGTATCTTTCGCTAACCGTTTGCGTTTTTCCGTTATAACTCACCGTAAATGTTACCTTCATCATCTTTTTGGGGCCGAACTTGGTTTCTATATCATTAAGGGTGGTAACGCCTCTTATTTGGGCGTGATATTCACCTTGAGACAATAGTTCTCTCGGTTCTCTTAGTCTAATGATTGCCATCGGAAACATCCCTTTCTTTGAAATAGTGTAGGGCTAAGTGAAGCGCAAGTGTGAATGCAAGTTGCCGCAACGCCTTGTGCCGCATGAAAAAGTGGGAAAGTGCAGAGCGAGGTCGAAAATTTCTTCTTCAATTTTTTCGGAATGAAATTGAGTTTTGTATAATTTTCGGTTTACTCCGCACTTTTCCACTTTTCCTTGTGCTGCCTGGGTTTGTTGAGCGAATGAACCCCACTTTGTTCACACTTGCTTTTCACTTTATGAAATTAGTGCCGACGATTTTGCTTGGTTCTAGCAGCCGTCCTTCCATTTCAGCCCCTTAAATCGGTAATTTCCGTTATACTGCTTCTCTTCGTTCGGCAGGTCCAAGCTTTCAAGAACCGATTTAAACATCGGCCATAGCTTCTGACCGGGCAATTTCATCAGTTCTTCCATACCGTTATTTGTGCACCAGACATGTAATGCTTTACGTAGTTCGCTACGAAATAGCCCTTCTTGGTCGGATCCTGAAACAATCGATGCCCTAACAAAGGCAAGCAGCGGATTTTGCTCTTGCTTATATCGACTGAGCAGTCTCTCCGCTTTTTCCGAAGTCGTAAAATTGAAGTCATTCTCCATCAGCCGATTTAAGCCTTTTAGGGCCCAGTTCAAGATACCCGGAAGCTCTCCCTTTAACTGGTCGATTAGCTCCTTATCTTGCTCCTCATCCCTAAACTGGCGGTCAAAAGGAATGAGCAGCAGTCTTCGGTACAATCCGTGGGAATGGTCGGTAGTTCGCGGAAGCGAATTCACGGCAAATAGAAACTTACAAGTCGGCGTGAAGCTGCACGGCTCTTGATACTTTCGCTCTACCACAACATCGTCACCGGCAACCAGTTGCTTGAATCTTTCACTATGAAGCCCGCGGTGCCCGATTTCATTTTCCGCCGCGATATTTACCGCTTTCCCTACCAGATTGGCAAGCCGGAACCGATCACCAAAATCGGAAAGGGTCAGGTTAGAGACATTCTGTTCGCCTACCAGCAGCGTAATCAGCCGAGTCAGAATACCCTTACCGTTGGACCCGCCTCCGACCAGAAAGAACGCCTTTTGAATCCGGGTCTCCGGCGAGAGTATGTAGCCGACAACTTCTTGCAGGAGTTCGGCTAATTCGCCGTCTCCCAGCGTAACCTCGGAGATGTATTGAAGGAATCGTGATGGTTCTGCTTCGGGGTCATACTCCAAGTCCAATTGCACGGTAGAGTAATATTCCGACGAATGCGGCATTAATTCGCTCGTCAGTATATTCAGCATCCCGTTCTTCACGTTGATTAAGAGCTTATTCGGGTTCATTCGCTCTACTTGGGGCGTTTCCAACCGGAGCACCCGCATATATTCATTGCTAAAGCTGCTGTGATACAGGTTATCCTGCGCTTCATGAATGATTTCGCGAGTAATCCTGAGAAGATCATCATTGCTGATCTCCTGATATTTCCCCAAACGACGATGATAAATGTAGTAGATTCCTTTGCAATATTTAAGGCGTATCCTGTACAGGACATAAGCAACGAAGATATTGGAATTTAGGCGGAGCTTGCCGTGCTCATCGTAATAAAAGCCGCGTTTTTCTAGCCGCTGGCTTAGGCTACCGCCTTCCAAAACCTCTTCATTGACGGGAATACTGTAGTTATCAAGCAAACTACTGGCGCTTGGGTTCATAACTATGTTGTTCACCCCCTTTCAATAGCGTGATGGGGCAGTTATCACATTTTTTTCTACAAGTAGCGTCAAACAGTTTGACGCTACTTGCAGCCAGTTTTTACGCAAATTATCTGTAATTTTAGTACCGCGCATCAACAACGGTAATTTCTTGAGGGGAGCTTTTAGGAGATAACCTGTGAAAATCAAGCGTCTCCATAGGATTAATCCGAACGCTGACGCCAAACGTACGGATGAATTGCTTTTCGCGTTCAGTCAATTCACCCGGACTATCCGAAAATACTCCCGTATTGAATTGCCCTTTCGCAAAGTCGAATGTCCCAACATACTTCACAAAGTTATCAATCAGCGTCCAATACTGCTCTACGTCTTTAAGCAATAGTGGAAACGGGGGGTACCATTCAGCACTTACATGCAGGTCAAACTGATTAAAGACAAAGACCCGGTCAGGAGGGCAGCTAGTTTTGCTCAAAGCTTGAATTAAGCCTTGTATTGCCTTTTCTTTATCAGGGTGTTGATACAACTTCATACCTTGATAGTTGTCAAATTCAGCGTTAAGTCTGTAAATCGGCGATTTCCCATCGCATAAATACTGGATATTATGGAAATCTGATAAACTCAGCTTCAATTGCTCTTGCGATTTCAAGACATTCAACATTGTAAACATGGTTAATGCACGCTCCTATAAGTTTAGTATGATTTGGTCGGAATACACGGCTCTGACGCTACTTGAGGTTCAACAAATGAATTCATTGACTGAGAAAATGACCTTATAATCGGTCAGTCCGATCGAAGCCATCCTCTTGTCAATTTCCGGACCAAATTGCTCACGGGCAACAGAGATAATATCCCATATGCTGTAAACACACGGCCCTTCTCCGTGAATGCCTTGAATGGTAAACCGTAGTTCATCATTGACCTCAAAACAATCAAACATATCAAAAGTACTTTGAACGGCTTGACAGATAGATCCCTTTTTCTCCACTGAATATCCGGCAACATTGATGGCGAGTCCGAAGAAAGGCATGAACAGTTCTGTATTCCCGTCCATCTCGTCCATATAATCAATTGTGAAAGCATATCTCTCGTTCGCCATCTTATCACTAATCTCGCGAGCTGCTCCTTTGATTCCTTCCTCGCGGATTAGGACGTACAATGGCTTGCAAATTTCATACTCTTCACGTTGTTCGTTAGACTTGCCATTGTCGTGAGCAAGCGATATCTCGAATCTCCTACCGTCGATACAGTAGCCTTCAACTTTGTCGGTCAGTTCAGCAATCAGACATGCCTTTTCATCCCGCTGGGTCTTCAAGAGTTCCATTTCAGCGAGATAGTCGATTACCTGCTTTTCCGAATCAATGAAATGAGGAGCAAGAAACTTTCTCTCTCGAACTTTTTCGCGTTGAAAGTCCTTAAGAAAGCAGCAGCCTATGGCTTGGACATTGCCCGCCTCGATTTGCTTCCTTAAGAAGGCTTCCTCATAAAGATTTTGGATCTCTCGGGCCTGAATGATGATTTCTGTAGTTAGCATTTTGGGTTCCTCCTTGTAGTTGGTGGTTTGTTTACTCAGTTTTCAAAGAGCAATTAACTTACAAGTCAAATACTATACCTTCTTGCGAAGTGCTCGTAGAAGGGGAAAAAATCTATTTTTTTACCCTCCCATGCCCCTCTGAAAGCAAAAAAACAGCATCCAAGCGACGCTGTCTTTAAAATAATATCTATTTAATTTTGCTCTTGCTTTTCAAGTCGTTAAGCAAACGTTCTGTCTGTTTTAATTCTTCACTTGAAGGCTTATTTAATTCCGTGGCAATGGGCATTCCATTAATGATCTGATTGGCTTCCCAAATTAGCTGCTCAACAGGTTCCAGGAGCTTACTGTCCAGCTCTGAACATGCGTCCAGTTCACTTAACGAACTATATCGTAAATCGCTAACAATTTCGGTAACCTTCCTGAAATGATGATTGGCAGTGATCAGAATCTGTTTATAATAACTCAGCAATCCGATCTTATCCGGGTCGTTAAGCATGCTTTCGGTTACAATCGGAATTAGTTCCTGTATCGATCCGATTATTTCATTTACCGCTTCATTTCTTACTTGCTGAACCGCTTCGTTAACCTTATACCTCGTTAGCACCTGCATTC
Source organism: Paenibacillus thalictri (assembly GCF_004307995.1). GTDB lineage: Bacteria > Bacillota > Bacilli > Paenibacillales > NBRC-103111 > Paenibacillus_AF > Paenibacillus_AF thalictri. The sequence continues at coordinate 231,781 of NZ_SIRE01000012.1, forward strand.
GGGCCAATTGGTCATACCGATCTTTTCCGAACAATCGTTCGTCTAAGATTAAATCGACTATTTTAATAAAAGCCTCTACCTCTTTGTAGTCAACTTCGCTATAAGCCTTTTTTCGAATCTTCTTCATTGCAGGCGAGGTGTAGCTTTTTAGCAACTTTATTACCTGATCTTTATGTTCAGCCGGTATGGCAAATGCTTGGTTTTCGGGCTTAAGTACATCAACGTTAACACCTAAGCAGCTCAGCATTTCCTTAAACCGCTTTTTTTGCTCTATGTAAAAATGATGTTTTGGATCGAAGGCTGTTTCTGTTTGATCCTTTTTCTGCTTAGCATTTTCTTTATCATTTTTAGAACTAAAGTACTCGTTACAGATTTCATACAGCGAAACCGTAGGAATTTCATTTTGCTGCATTTTTATAATTCCTCCGGTTAAGCCAAGTATCGTTAATATTACTCAATTCAACTACGGACGTATAATCGTAGATCCCTTCAAGGATACACATATTTATTGCAACCCCCTACACATTTTATACGCTTTTGCCTATATGAGCTCATTTTATCGTGATTCGTTCATTAAAACAAAAATTTACAGCATCTTTGACCGTATATACATTTCCTATATGGGAAAGGAAAATCCCTAAATCTCAGCGACTTAGGGAATTTTAGAGTTAGTTCAAATATTCTTCCTAACCAGTTTCAATTTTATCTTCGGCAGTATGTCTCCTTGTTCGTTGATTAGCTGGATGTCAGAATCGATGTCATAGTTTCTGAACAATGCGACTACAAAAACGACCGCTAACGCGATGATGGCGGTAACGATGACCGTTTCTGAAACACCGACAGCGGCTAATGTAGCGGCAGTAGCGTTTTGTGGAACCTTTTCCAATTGGGCCAGTTTGTCCTTAACCCTATAGGCTTGGCTCACGTTTTCAGCCAGTTCCCCGACGACGATAATGGTCCCATATCGTTTGTCGACGGCATCCTGCAGTTCTGCTTTGGTACTTACTGTGATTTGCCGCTCAGCGAAGGTGCGATCATCCCGGAAGCGCTTGTTATCCTGTTTCCCTGCTCGTTTTACCGCCGCCTCGGCTTTTTTCATGTCTACTTTGTTGCGAAGCATATCGAAAAAAAGTAAGCCCATTGACTGCTCCCCCATTCTACTGCTGCTGATTGAAACCCCATGTCCGCTATTGCGAACATGGGACATTCTATTTATTTCTACTTCGCGGCGGCATTGAGCATGTTTCCGATCTTTGTACTCCCGTTCTTATACGCTATGTTTAAAAGCGTCAGGCCATTTGTTCTCGGATTAGGGTTAGCCCCCGCATCAAGGAGAGTCTGTACGATCTGCACATAAGCGTCGTCGTCATTTTTAGCGCTGCTTACCGCATAGAAAAGCGGCGTATTGCCCAAGTCATCGGTTTGATTAACGTCTGCACCTTTGGTAATCAGGTCTTTGACAGCTTCGGTGTTCTTGTCGAAGATTGCACTCTTTAGGCCGGTCTTTACGTCATAGACCTTTTCCTTTAGCTTCTGCTCTTCTTCGGCCTTCCGCTGTGCTTCCTTAGCGCTCGCCTCGTCCAAGTATTTGTCCAGTGCGGCAAATAGGTTTCCCGCCGCGAACACGGTTGTCTGCGCATTAAACTCGTTGCCCTGCTTATTGACAAACCTTGCTGCTGATGCGCCTACCGGAACGCCCCTCATTTCGATGGTGTCCCCTTTTCCATAGTTAGTTGAACCTACGTAGAATACCTGAAAATACAGTCCGCCGCTCTCATTTTCCCCGAAAGCGATCGTCACGACTTGTCCGTTGTCCAGGTTTACTTCTTTGACGTCGAAAAGACGAATCCGATTGAGCTCCGTGATGGTCGAGCTGTATTTTACCGGATTTTTGGAAAGTTCGCTGCTGCCGATTTTTTGCGCTTTGCTTTCCAACGAAAACTTGCCTCTGTTCTCCGAGAAGAAAGCATCTGCGTTGCTTGCAAGTACGTTGTATGTAGCATCGCTCATTTTCAAGCCGGTATCGGTGTTAGCGGCAATTACTTCTTTCAAAACATCGGCGTAGCCCTTATATGTCCCGCTATCTGCTTTCGAGAGCTGGGACTTATCGGTTGAGATCAGAACAGAGCGCGTATCTCCGTCCCATTCGATTTTCTCGCCCAGTGCTTCGCCAACGAAACGCAGCGGCACCATCGTACTTCCGTTGACGATTTCCGGAGCGACATCCAAATCGGCTTCAGTCTGCCCAATCCAAGCGCCTTTCCAGCCAATCTGCAAACGAATGCTCTTACCTTCTTTTGTAGCGTCTATAATTTGCTTGTTTCCATCCCATTCAACGGCTGCTCCAAGAGCCTCGAAGATCGCTCTCATTGGCACAAGCGTAGAACCATCCTTGATAATCGGTGGCTGTTCGAATGTTTGCTGCTTTCCTTTCAGGTATACATTGATTGCATCATCCGCAAATGCAGTTCCGACCTGTCCGAGTAATAGGGCGGCAGTGGCAATAGGTGCAAGTATTCGCTTTTTCATTTTCAATTTGATTACCTCGCTTATGTTTTGATAGTGGGATGAACCGCCAAGCACAATCGTATTTAATAATACAACAATGTGTCATATTTTGTATTATTAAATAATATTTTATCATCTAATTCGTATTCTTGGTAGTTGGTTACTAACATTCACTCTCTCTTACGCTTATCATGAGGTGATTTCCCATGGTTCATAAAGCGAAGAGTGATCAAAAAGCTGCGGAAGCGTTTGTAAAAATAGTAGGAGATAAAATCCGGGTACTTCGTACGGAGAAAGGATTATCACAAGAGAAACTGGGAGAATTGGCCGAGCTGAATTCGAACTACATCGGCCAGATTGAGCGCGGCGAAAAAAGCCTTTCCGTTTTTACTCTGAAGAAGATCGCCGATGGACTGTCCATGTCATTAGAGGAATTATTTCGGTTAATCGACCCTGCCGATCAAACAGATGCATTGGGGGAAATAATAGGATTGCTATCGAGGAGGCCGGTGCAGGAGCACGCTAAGGCTTTGAAGGTTGTAAAAGCGGTACTGGAATGGAACGATAGCGTTAAGTAAATTGAGATGGCTTATGGTCCATATGACGGGCCGTAAGCTTTTTGTTTGCCTGGACAATAAGCAGCTCTCGTTCGAGTTTAACTTGGACTTCGTGCATAGCACTCAATATATCGCGGACAGTTTGAACATGAACAGGACCGTCTTTGTCGTAAAGCGTCTGCAATACCGCGTCGATCGTCTCTTTGCATGTTTCAATTCGGTTGATTAAATTATCTTCTTCCTCAACAAGCTCTTGATAATTCTCAAGTGGATTTGTCATCGATCCTCACCTCCTTTCCGGCAGCTTTGCTTTGACAACTTTTACGGTCATTTTGCTTGAAGCAAGCCCAGCAAACTATTCTTTAGGATTACGAGTCTCTGAGCCGCAATCGTCTGTGTCAGCTGACGTGGCTTTACCTCTTAGAGCTGCTTCTTGGGCTTCTGGAGATACAAAAATAGGAGAAGCTAATTCCGATACCCAACCAAGAGCAAGTTCATTCGGGCTACCTTCCCTGAGTGGAGGTCCGTCTGCCCATTCATCCTCTTTAGTAAATCGGATGTCTGTTTCCGTCATGCATACAAACAGGTCGGTGCCATCGAAATAAGGATTTACACTCGCACCTTCTTGAAGGGTCAGGGCTATACGGACCTTTAATGTAGTTGCAAGGTCACATTCGTCATGTAATTGCTCTGCCGCGGAAACGGCTAACAAGTGAATCGTATCGTCCGGGTTAAATTCTTGTTTGAGAAAATCCAGTATCCGTTGATGCCGCGTGTGATTCATCGTCATTCTCCTGTTCATTTTGGGTTTGTAATGATGCAAAACAAAGAAAGCAACCTCCGTCCAAGTTGGATAGAGGTTACTTTTGGGTGAAGTCGTGGTCTCCTTTCAAATTTAGCTGATTACCTTCGTATCAGGATTATTATATATGCTTATTTTTGGTAGCAGTTCGTCTTTTCATAAAGCTTCTTCCATACTAAAATGTTACTATTGTTACTATTAACCAATATTGGAAGGTGCACCATGTCGATTAAACTGGCGATAGCTCTGGAAGATAATAAAATATTCCGGCATATAAGCGAACGATTAGACCGTTCAAAATCATATACCTGTCCCTTCTGCCTAGCTCCTGTTCAAAGTAAAAAAGGACAGGAACGTCAGCATCATTTTGCTCATTTGCCAGGGACAAGTTGCTCAGCAAATGAGGAAACTCTCCTGCACTTTAATGCAAAACACTATCTCGCATACTGTATTAAAAACAAATTTGATATTGCGATCCATGTCCCTGTGGAAATCTTGCCCCCTAAACTAAAAGGCACTTTGCTTAGTCTTGGAATAAGGGAATATCCTTTGTCGCTTCTCTCTCTAACTTCATTTTACAAAAGTCGTGGAGCAATAGTTGAAAAAGCTATTGGACCATATATAGCTGACGTATTTATGCTGTTATACGATATTGATATACAGAGCGGTATTTCAGAGGAGGGTTTCGTTTTCGAGATTGTTGTAACTCACGAAATGGAGCAAGAAAAACAGCATTGGCTAATTGATAATAACATCAACTTCCTTGAATTAGCTCCACGGGCATTTGACGACAATACCTTTTCGTTTCGAGCTTTACGGTTGCATTTCCCGGATTACTTTTCCAATCTCCAAACTAATTTGATAAATACAACTGCCGAAACTTTCCATCAAGAGCTAACAGAGGTTATAAAAGAAAATATACGTTTAGAAACAGATCAAAAAATTGAACAATCTCTAAAGCTCAAAGCTTGGGATTGGGTGGTTGACCGTATTCTCTATAGAGATGACTTACGTACATGGGTACCTGATGAAATTCAACGTGAAATGAAAAGTATAACGGTTAAACCTTTCTGGGACCAGGAAATTAGAAAAGTTACGATGTTCGGGGCGACTTATAAGAAAGTCCGGGAGCATAGAATGGTATTTGCATTAGATGAATCTGATCGAGAGTTCCTCATTTTGAATGAAAAGATCCTCCTTGCAGAACTATTGAAAGTCTTATCTGTTGCATATCCTGCAGAAATGATTATTGGCAAGTCATTACAAGGGAAAGAAGGGGTTATCGGATTCAGTTTTCACAATGTTATTGATCCGATTAATTACGAAAAGGAATGGAAGAATAGTCTCAAAAAAGTATTTGATTCCGTCAGAAACCGATTAGAACTGGGATCAGAAGATAAAAATGGACAAAATTATTAAGTTAGCCCTACTATAAGGAATCTGATTATAGAAGACTATCACTGACAAAGTAATCTCTTCAAAAACCGATAATGGAGTTGTTTATAATGTTAATTATAGGGTTAAATCAATTACTAAGAAATTTTGGTATTAATCTTACACAATACGAATTTAACCAATATATCCCGAAACTTCGAGATTACTTCTTTCCTTTTTTGCTTCAGGAAAAGAAGCATGTTACTGATGCAGGAACTTTATTTAAGTTTGAACTAACTAGAAGTGATATTGTTAAGAGCACTGAGTATTATATACTGAAAAATGAAAAGGTAAAAAGCAAAAGTGCAATTGATGATTTTCTAACTGCTTTGAATTGTTTTTTTGAAGAGGAAATTTATGAAAAATATCCAAACCAAAATTTGATGAATATACGACCTTTTAATAAGTTGAGTTCAGAGATTGAGAACCGGCTGAACACCCGAATTATTGAGTCAAGGTGGCTTAACAGGCATCTTACTTAGAAATGCTCAAAATTGCTTAAACTTTTATTATTTTAGGGCACATTTGTCCTGCCGCAATCGCTTTACGGAACTGCTCAGGAGCAAGATCGTTCAGACTTCCGTGCATACGGCGCTTATTATAAAACTCAATATAAACTGTAACGGTACTGTAAGCTTCCTGGTAGTTCGCAAACTCATGCCTCTGTAGACACTCTGATTCGAGTACGCTATGGAAAGATTCAATGTGAGCGTTCTTATTCGGCGTTCTAGGAGGAATACGCTCATGGATCGTTTCGTGCTTCAGACAACCTTCTTCAAAGACATGGCTAATAAACTGCGGTCCGTTATCTGTCCGAACGATAGGACGTTCTTGCGTTTGAAACAACTGCCGTTTCCACAGGCTTCGCTGTATAAGAGCTGCTGCGTGTTTTCCTTCGCAGGAGAGTCCGAAGTGAAAATCGATGATCTCTCGGTCACATACATCCAGCACGCAGAGTAGGAAAAAGAACCGATGTTCTCCCGCGATGTAGCCGTACTTCACGTCCATTTCCCAGAGTTGATTCGATGCCGTAATCTCTCGATTGTTTGCCAGCTTACGCGGGAATGCGCTACGTTTGCGGCGCTGCGGCTGCAGAAGATTCATATCCTTCAACAGACGATAGACCTTCTTTTTGTTAATGACTAGCCCGTACTCACGTCGTAAATAGACCGTGAGCTTACGATAACCATATACATCGGTTTCATCGCCGCTTATGAGCTCACACAACCACTCGCAGATCTGCTCATCACTGACGATTTTCTTATCCACCGTTTGTGAGAAGCCCGGTACAGGGCGTCCTCCGTGCTTCTCACTTCTAGCATACGGAGCGTTCTTTTTGCGGTAGTAGTAAATCTGCTCGCTAACACCGACGATCTGTAAAATGCGATTAGCCGCATGCCCCAGCCTAATCCACTTGTCGGCTATTTCAATTTTGTCCGATAAGCTGGGTTCTGCTTTTTTAGCAAGTCACGTAATACAGCGATCTCCAGATCTTTTTCGCCAAGCAATCCCTTCAGTTGTTTATTTTCTCCTTCGAGAGAACGAAACTCCTGTGGGGAAGGAACATACGTTTTAATGATCTTGGCTGACGCTTCGGACTGTTGCCAATCTGTATGCTCAGCTTCATTCATCCACCGATATAACATCTTTGGATTCATGTTATGTCTGCGTGCAACCTGTGAGGCATTACCGACTTCTTTCGCTTCCTGAATGATCTGTTGTTTGAACTCCAGTGTGAACCTTCTCCGTTGCATAAAAAATCCCCTCCATTGGTTCTATCTCTAGCTTACACTGTTACGTGGACTAGACTCAAATCCAATTTCGGGGCTAAAGAGGAACAATCTTACCCACATTAAAGAACTAAAAGAAAGAGAATCCAACCCCTCGATTACTGAAGATCACTTTAATCATATAGTTAGACTTTTAGCAGAGCGTTCTAAAGATACATTTGTATCTGTTCAAGTCAAGTTAATTGTAAAACTATTATTACTATATGGATTTAAATTCAATAGAATAATTGAACTTAGCCTTGATGCTTTTGATCCAGAGAAGAGAACTTTAGAAATCAGCTTCAAAAATGGACATAATAAACAGGTTTTTCTTGAGTTACCATACTCGTTATATAAAGATATGAAAACCCACTATGACATACGAACAAGTTACAAGTCCGGAAATAGTAATTTATTTATAACTAGAGCTGGCTCCCTAATCACTAACGCATTTATTAGTGATTTCCTAAATAAAGCAAGAACAAGCTACTTTTCTGGAAGCAAGCAAGATGAGTACTTAAAGAATCCGTTTACCCCGACGGGCCTGGCTAAATATGCTATAACAAATATGATTTTACAGGGCATGGATCAATCTACAATTGTTCATATTACAGGTGTAGAAAATGATATTTATCAGGATTGTAAAGACCAAATCTCTTACGAAGATTACAACCGAATGATTAACCATAATTTCAGAGGAATAAAAACATTTGACTTACTTTAGTTAAATGATTCGAACTTTTGAGGGCTCTATTAGTTCTAAACCAAGCTAATAGGACCCTTTCTTCTCCATCCCTCATCCTACCCTCTATAACCTCATTGAACGCCTCTACGCCCTCCCCTTTCGAAAAATTTAGCCGTCATTTATGGTAGGGTTCCCCCCGATTGATCTTCATCGCGCGGTACACCTGCTCGACCAGCACGAGGCGCATCAGCTGGTGCGGCAGGGTCATCCTGCCGAACGACAGCTTCAGCTCCGCGCGCGCCAAAACCGCGGGGGCTAGCCCTAGCGAGCCCCCGATCACAAACGCCACCTGGCTGCGCCCATAGGTGGCCAGCTCCTGCATCCGCTCCGCAAGCTCCTCGGATGACAGCGTCTTGCCGTCGATTGCCAGCGCGACGACATAAACTTCAGGACGCAGCGCGGCCAATATCCGCTCGCCCTCCCGCTCCCGCACCTGCCGCTCTTCGGCAGGCGACATCGTCTCCGGTGCCTTCTCGTCCGGCACCTCAACCATCTGCAGCTTGGCATAAGGGCCAAGCCGCTTCGTATACTCCGCAATGCCTTGCACCAGATAAGATTCCTTTAACTTCCCGACCGCAACAATTTGTACTTGCATCTGCTGCATACACCTCTATCTTCAGAAATAGTGCTTTTCTTACCGCTTCATAACAACAAAAAGGGAGGCCGCAGCCCCCCCCCCTTCTACACAACCAGAAACCGTCCCGGAGCGCTGCAGCGCTCGCAGCAATCCGGCGGCTCCCACGCGGAAAAACGCGTTTTTTCCAAATCGACAATATCCGGAGCCTCTTCATATTCATCAACAAATTCGTCAATGGCGATTTCTAGATGATCGATGCAAACAACATGCATAACCTAAACTCCCATCATGAGTGCGTCATTATTTATCTTTTAACTCGGCCAGCGTCAAGACGGCTGTCGCCTTTTTGCCGCCGCGGTAATAGGTTACGTTCAATTTCTCGCCGATCGCTTTCGATCCGTAGATGTACTTGCGCAGCTCCAGCGTGCTGCCGATTGGCTTGCCGTCCAGCTCCGTAATTACATCGTTGGTTTTCAACCCGGCTTCCTTCGCCGGCCCTATGGCATCCAGCACGATAATACCAGTTTTCACCTCAGAAGGCAGCTTTAAAACATCCGTCCCGGCAAAAGATTGCAATTCCTGCGTAACTACGCCCATATAAGGACGTTTCACCTTGTGGTACTGGATCAGACTGTCGATGACCGTCTTCACCTGATTAATCGGTATGGCAAAACCAAGACCTTCAACGCCGTAATCAGCAACCTTTAGCGTATTGATACCGATGACTTTGCCTTCCATATTCACAAGTGCTCCGCCGCTGTTGCCGGAGTTAATAGCGGCGTCAGTTTGGATGACTTCCATTTCCCAATCAAATTCGCCTTCCTTGCCCAGCGACACGGGAATAAGCCGTTTAGGGGAGCTGATAATGCCGCGGGTCGTTGTAGGGGCAACGCCCAGGCCCAGCGGATTGCCGATCGCGATGACCGTCTCTCCCGATTTCAATATATCCGAATCACCGAATTCGGCGATCTGTTTGACACCCGCTCCATCTATTTCTACGACGGCAAGATCGCTGATCTGGTCGTTTCCGACCAAAGTTCCCTTCTTCCGTTCACCGGAAGAAAGCACGACCTCCAACTGTGTCGATCCGTCTACAACATGGTTGTTGGTCACGATTCGCACTTTGTCGCCGACTTTTTGAAACACAACGCCGGAACCAAGACCGGATCCGCGTGCCTGCTTATCGGCACCGTCTTTCCGTGAACTGATAATGCTGACCACCGCCGGACCCACTTTCTCCGCCGCATGCACTACCGCATCACTGATCAACTGCTGCGTGTCTCCCACCTTCGGAGCGACAGCCGCAACAGCGGTCTCTTTGGACACGGAAGGCCTTGTTGCAAGCAGAATGCCGCCAATAAGGGCAATAAGGATAAGCGTCACGAGCGCGCCGCCAAGTGCGGGAACCGCCCAATCCGGAAACGTGCGGCTGCGGCCGATCCGGGTCATTCCATAACGGGGCTCTTTTGGCGCCGGGCTCCATTTGGATACTTTGGTTGAGTAGAAATCATCTTCAAAGAAACTCATCGGCGCTTCTTCTCCCTATTGTATATTCGCACCTTTATGAAATCCGCCGCTCGCAAGTACCCGGGTCGTGTATTTGAAACGATAAGGGGCCTTGTACAGCCAGGCTGCTGCGATCGGCTTAATCCATTGTGTTAAAGATGACCTTTGCTCCACACTCGCCTGAAAATTATCGATTCCTTTACGAAAAAAACAGGAATGTTTTTGCCGTCAGCCGACTATACTTCATAGTAAATAAGTTCATGCTAGATTAATAGAAAGGACGAGATAAATGAACCGTATCCACTCCCACATGGAACAAGTGAATGTGATCGCCAAGCTGGCCGATCTGTCGAACCAGCATTACCGCAATACGTTGGCCTTAAGCGCCGTAATCGAATTATTAATTGAACAAGGCCTATTAACCGCTGAGCAAATCCGCTCGAAAGCCGCCGAGCTCGACGCTTCCGCTATGCCTCATCCAGAGAGTCCCACGGTGTAGGACGGTCATAATATGTATCCTTCAGTTTCGCCCGGTGATCGTCCTTGGCGAAACGATCTTCTACAATGTTATTCACGGTCAGCCTGGCCAAATCCATCAGGTTGTGGTCGCGGCTTAAATGAGCCAGGTAGACCCGTTTCGTTCTCCCGGTGGTCACTTCACAGAGCGCGTCTCCGGCCGCTTCGTTCGATAAATGGCCGACATCGCTTAAGATCCGCCGTTTAATATTCCACGGATAGCGGCCCATTCGCAGCATTTCCACATCGTGATTCGACTCCAGCACAAGCACGTCGCTGTCCGTAATCTGGTCCCTGACTTTATCGCTCATGTAACCGAGATCGGTTGCCACACTCAGCTTCTGCTCGCCTTCATAGAACGTGTATCCTACCGGCTCCGCCGCGTCGTGGGAAATGCCGAACGATTCCACCTTCATCGTGCCAAAATCGAGCATTTCCCCCGTCTGCAGCACCTTCCGCTTGTCGTCCGCTATTTCCCCGATCTGCTTATTCAGCTCTTCCCATGTTTTTTCATTGGCATATACGGGAAGATCGTATTTTCGGGCCACCGCACCCAGACCCTTGATGTGATCGGCATGCTCGTGTGTAACCAGGATCGCGTCGATGTCCTTCGCTGAAGCGTCCCGTTCACGTAATAGCTGGTCAATCTTCTTTGCGCTTAATCCGGCATCAATCAGTACCGTGTGCTCCCCATTCGAGACCACCGTGGCATTGCCGGTTGAGCCGCTGGATAATATCGTAAAACGAATCCCCATTCGATTATCTCCTCATCTTGCTTTGCACAACACGTTACCTTTTGCCGTTCTGCGGCACTTCCACCGCACCGTTCAACGCATGAATATAATAAAAATCGCCGTTAGCAAGCGCCACCCGCCAGGACGGTACCATGTACATCGTTTGCGAATTGTACACCTGGCCGTGATACCCCAGCTTCATGCTTGTGATGACCGAATTATTCGGCATATAATTTTCGATTAAGCTGCGCAGAGCGATATGCATCGGAATAACCTTCTGCTCCTTCTGCTCTCCTTCTGATTGTACTTCAACATAGCCCTGTTTGTAAGCGGAAATTTGACCGTTCTGCTCATACAGCTCCAGCTTCACCTCAAACATCGGCAGCGTCCCGTTTAATTGATGAAACACGTATACGCCGTTTTTGCTCTCCACCGGATCGTATTGATACGATTCGATGTGCTGGATCGCCATTTTGGCCGTCATATCTTTCATCGCGCCTTTGCTCAACAGCGGATTGTAACGGAACGGCAGCTGCAGCGGAATTTGCTTATCCGATTTCATATTCTCATCGAATCGCACGACAATTTCCTTGAGCTTCGGCACATCCTTCGGCAGCTCGGAGGGAAGCTGAATGTTCTTCGTTCTAACCAGATGCTTAATCTCCTCCAGTGCAGTCGAAGCGTCCGCTACGGACTGCAGCTGCACCGAACGGCTCGTCCATAGCTGGTAACCCAATATCAGGTTCAAGATTAGAAACGAGAAGATAAGGATCGATTTCACCCTGCCCCAGTCCATACAGTACCTCCCTCCTTTTTACCTTTGTTGTTTGCAAAACAGCACGCTGTATAACGCAATCGTGTTTTTTACATTTATTGTAATTTCCCGAACACCACGTGACTCGATCAAATCTCGCAACCTTTTACGAGATCCTTCCCGTTTCATCTTCTGCCATGAACCGGACCCTATCACACCGTCCTACTCCAAAAACTCGTACGATCCGTCCCGCAGCTCCACCGCCCAAGCCGGTACCAGCTCCAGCGTCTGGTCGGTCAGCACCGTTTTATAGGCTGGATACATCGAATAAATGCTGAACTTCTTCGGATATTGAGCCAGCTTCGGCTCCAGCTCCTCGGTACCGGCAATCTGCATCTCTTTCACCGTTTGCGTGCGGACATCCGGCACGATCAAGGATCGCTCGAAGCTGGATACGACTCCTTTTTGCAGCACAACTTTAATGTATCCGATATTTTCCGTTCTCTGGTTAATGACCGGGTAAGAGCCATAATATTGCCTGAAAATAAACGACTGATTCGAGGTAAGCAGCCGCTGCGGCACCTTGCTGACCGTATATTTCCCGTTCCAGCCGCCGTGCTGGTTCACGAACTGAATAGCGGCCAGCAAACTCTCCCGCAGCTCAACCTTGCTTTCTACCGGCGCTACCGGGTCGGAGTAGGTCATCCAATGCTGATCGTTTTTCAGCTGCAATCCCCGCTTGCCGTCCGTATAGATTTCCGAACCGTCCCGTTCAGTCAAATTGCGCGTAATCGCCGGATCGACAAAAAAGCTTCGTTTCAGCTGTTCCGCCGTATATTGGGTGAAATTAAACTTGTACGACGGGAGCGTCAAAGGTTTTGTCGGCAAGTAATAATCGCCGGCCCCCATCGTATAAGGGGTTAACGTCTCGCCGAGGCTGACGAACTTCTCGATATCCTTTATCGTAAAATCCGCCTTGATGGCCTCATATACAATCGAAGAAGTATCGGTAAAAAAGAACGTCCGCACATCGTCCTTTGATTCCTTCGTATAAATCCAGATCCGGGTGACCAGATCGTTTTCGATCGGCAGATCGCCTTTAAACTGCATGATTCGCTGCAGTACGTTAAACGGCACGCCATCCCGGAACCTCAGCTCGACACCCTGCTGCTTATTGCGCACGTCATCCCAATTGACCGCCAGAGAGGCGCCGTTAAGCTTGCGGAACCCTTCAATGTAACGCTGTTTCACGATATCGAAAATGCTGTTGTAATACGGCGTACTGGAGTACAGCACCGTATGCGTTTGATTGCCTAAATGCAACACCATCTGATCGGGAAACAGCAGATCTTCGAGCACGGCCTGGGAACCTACCGGTTCGGCTTTCACATACTCTTCCTGAGCGAGAGGTTCAAGCTGAGGAGAGCTGTAAGCCAGATAATAGCTTTCCACCAGACTCAAACAGACCAATATGGCCAAGACGACCGTCTTCAGCTTCTCTATCATACGGCAGCATTCTCCTCCATCTGGTATGGCAGTGTAAAGACCACCTTCGTCCCTTGGTTCAGCTCCGATTCCAGCATGATAGTGCCCCCGTGCGCTTTTACTATTTCCCGGGCAATCGACAGACCGAGCCCTGTCCCTCCCATGCTGCGCGACCTTGCTTTATCCACCCTATAGAAACGGTCAAAAATCCGGTTTAAATCTTTTTTCGGAATGCCGATACCGTTGTCCTGTACCGTCACTTCCACCCATTTGGCGTCCTGCACCGCCGCGCGTAAGGAAATACTGCCGCCTTCGCCCGTATATTTCACCGCGTTGGACACCAGATTGTCCAGCACCTGATCGATCCGGTCGCGGTCCAGCATCATGACGCCAAGTGCGTGGTCTACCTCAACGCGAATGTCGATTTGCCTTTGCAGCATCTGCACGGAGAACCGGTCGACTACCTCATCCAGCATCTCGGCTACATCGGTAGGCTCCTTGCTGATCGTCACCTGCTTGGAATCAAGCCTGGACAGCTGCAGCAAATCGTTGACCAGCCGAATCATCCGCTCCGTCTCGTTTCGCGTGACGCCGACGAATTTGTGGGCAAGCTGCGGTTCCTCAATGGCCCCGTCTTCCAACGCTTCAAGGTAGCTTTTGATCGTTGTCAGCGGCGTACGCAGCTCGTGGGATACGTTAGCTACGAATTCGCGGCGCGACAGCTCCAGCTTTTCCTGCTCCGTCACATCCTGAAGAACAACGATCGTTCCGCCCGCTCCCGTCCCGCGGCTGTGGATCCGGGTGAACGACAGCTTCACCGACTGCTCCTCATCTTCTTCCGCATTGTATACCTGCAGCGTCACCATCTGGCCTTCACCCGAGCTGAGCCGGTTCAGTTCCTCATTCGAAAAGCCCAGCGATTCGGAGAGAGGTTTGCCAAGCGCCGTCTCCTCATTAATCAGCAGCATCTGCTTCGCCCTGCGGTTAATCATAATAACCTGTCCTTGGTCGTCCGTCGCCAGCAGGCCTTCATTCATATTCGCCAGAATCGATGCCAGCTTTTCTTTCTCTTCTTCGTTTAATGACAACGCCTCTTTTAACTTGGCGGTCATGAAATTAAACGTATTGCCCAGTTGGCCGATTTCATCGTTGCCTTTGATTTTTACCTTTTGGACAAAATTGCCCTCGGCCACCGCAGTGGCTTGCTTCGTTATTTCCTTAATCGGACTCGTTATCGCATGAGTCAGAATGACGCCAAGCCCCACCGTTAAGGCGAGCGCGATAAGTGTCCCGGAAATAAATATTTTGTTGATCGAATTCATTGTATTGTAAATATCTTCCATGGAAGCTACGATATATACCGCCCCGACCACCTGAGCCCCGCTGCCAATCGGACGCGTAATTACGACCTTACGGATATTGTCCATATCGATGAACATACGGGGATTGTCTTTAATGCCCTGCAGCGCCCGGCTGACCTCGGTTTGCGTATTTTTTTGCCCGACGATCATCTGGTGGTTCTGCTGCGTTGTCGTAATGACGATACCGTTGGCATCAATAACTTGAATTTCCGCTTTGCTGATCGCAAATAAATTATTGATCACGTCGTTCAGACCGGCAGACGGCTTCTTATCTTCGTTGGCTTTCCCTTCCTGCAAACCGCGCATGTAAGGCTCGATATATTCAGCCAGCAAATAAGCCTGCTTCGTGCGGGAGTCGAGAAAGTCGTTCTTGAAATAACTCTCCAGCGTTCGTATAAAATAAACCCCGATCAGTTGCATGGCAATCAGGATCAGCAGCACGTAAATAATAATCAGCTTGGCCTGAACCGATTGAAACAAACGGATCTTCTGCACGGACTAATTGCCCCCCGATTTCGGATTGCGCATCATATAACCGAGTCCGCGGCGGGTCGTTATGTACTCCGGCCGGCTCGGGTCGTCCTCAAGCTTCTCGCGCAAGCGGCGAATCGTCACATCGACGGTTCGCACATCACCGAAATATTCGAAGCCCCATACTGCCTGCAGCAGATGTTCCCGGGTCATCACCCGGCCGGCATTTTTGGCCATATATTGCACCAGCTCAAACTCCCGGTGGGTCAGATCCAATTGAACGCCATCCTTATAGACGACGTACATGTCGCTGTCAATCAACAGCTGGTGCACACGCAGTCCCTGAGGCGCTCCTGTGCCGGAACCCGCTCCCGTTCCTGACTCCGGCTGGGAGGCCTGTTGGGCTTTGGACTGTCTGCGCAGATGCGCCTTCACACGGGCCAGCAGCTCTCTGGTTCCAAACGGCTTGGTCACATAATCGTCGGCGCCCAGTTCCAAGCCGAGCACCTTGTCGATCTCCGTATCTTTGGCCGTCAGCATAATAATCGGCGTATTCAGACGGGTTCTGACTTCTCTGCACACATCCATGCCGTCCTTCACCGGAAGCATCAGATCCAGCAAAATCAAATCCGGCTCTTCGGAAAAGGCCAGCTCCACGGCTTTCCCGCCGTCATAAGCGCAGATTACCTCATAACCTTCCTTCTCGAGATTAAACTTCAATATATCCGCAATCGGCTGCTCATCGTCGACAACGAGAATTTTTCCATACATGACTACCGCCGCCTTTACTTGTAAATCAAGGTCTCTTTCGTCTATATTACCATATCCCAATGCAAAAAGAGACATGGATAAGCTTGTTGCCTGCTTATTCCATGTCCCTTGCTCTGTTAACGGTTCAAGTATTTCAGCGGATTTTCCAGTCCGCCGCCCTTATGCACTTCAAAGTGCAGATGCACACCCGTTGCGTCTCCCGTACTGCCCATTACGCCGATCTTCTCGCCTTTCTCGACGATCTTCCCTACCGACGTGTTAAGCTGGCTCATATGGGCATACAACGTCTGATAACCGTTCATATGATCGATAATAACATGATTGCCGTAATCGCTTTTGAAACCCGCATAGACCACTTTGCCGTTATCGGCGGCCATAATCGTCTTGTTGCTGGACGTCAGGTCAATCCCCTTATGGAGCACGCCCCAACGGGTTCCAAATGTGCTGCTGATCGAAGCGCCCAACACAGGCCATGCGAATTTGCCGGTGCCTTCGCCTTTGATAACTTTGGTGCCTTTCTTGGCGACCGCCTTGACCGGCTGTTGAATCACTTGTTCATTATCCACTTTTTCTTCGATGGTGATGCCATTTACCTTTGTTACGATAATGGTCACCTTCTTGAGGCCGTTCTTGCCGGGACTCACCGCTTGCACCGTACCGGCACGCAATGTATCGTCCGTCTTATATTCGGTTTCGTATTGAATCTCTTGGCTTTCGGTAATCTTCTCTACCGTTTTGACGGCCAGTGTCGGTTCAAGTACGGTCAGATCAAGCTGCTGGCCTACTTTAATTTTATCATCGACAATCCATGGATTGTTCTGGTAGATGATCTGCTTGGAAATATTGAACTTCTTGGCGATACAGGAGACGCAATCTCCCTTTTCCACCGTATATTTAGTCGGCTGTATGTCGCCGGTTTCAAGCTTTTTAATAATTTCCTGCGGATCGGCCACATCTTGCGACTGCAACTCGATCTTGTTTAATTCCACTTTCTGCACAAATTCGATGCTTTGCAGTTCTACCTCATCAGGAGGCGTAGAGCCGCTCGAAGCCGATAAGATACCAACTTTGCCCGGTTCCTTCTTCTGCGTTTTGTCCTTAATGGCTTGCAATACGTTATTTGCGGTAGCCTGGTCCTTCAAGACACCAATCACCTTGCCGTCAACCTTCATTTGCATGCCGACCGGGTGGGCTTCGAAAAATTGCGGAACCTTCTGCAGTACTTCAGCGTCATTCGTCTTAGCCATAAAAATGCGCTCGGAACTGTACTTGATTTCCGGTTCATCCAGCTCCAGCTCAACCTTGCCGGAGTTCTCTTCAATTTCCTTCTTCTTGTCGATCTTGATTTGCTCGATCGGCTTCACGTCTTTAACGGTTCCGAGTTCAACGCCGTTAACCTGTACGTGATACACATGATCCATATGAGCATCCACATATTGATGGCCCCATAAGGTCGCGCCCGTCAATAACCCGATAACCGCACACGCTTGTACGAACTGCCACTTATGTTTTTTTACAAAACCGGATATATGTATGCCGGGTTGTTGTCCAACCCCCAGCGCCGTAGCTGCAGCCGCTTGATCCGCCGCTTCCTGCACTTCGGCCTGCACAGCTTGGACTGTCTCTTCGTCGGAAACATCCGCTGACGCTTGTTGAATCGTCGTAAGCTCCGTCTCAGACGGTTCATCTGCCGAAAGCTCCGCAGCTGCATCCAGCTGCTGCACATCCGGGGTCTCCGTGACCGCCGTCACTGCTAGAGCTGCTGCCGGTTCGTGCGCTGCGAGCGCCTCCACAGCCGATTGATTTGCCTGTTCTGCCAACGCTTCGGTATGAAGCGCTGCAGGATCTGTATGTTCTAGTTGTTCCGCTGTGTCCGGTTTGTTCTCTGACTTTCCTGTCAAGCTATCCAGCCGCTGAGTGATCCAAGGCTTCCACTTCCCTGGAACCGCCTTCAGCCAGCCCCTTCCCTTGAAAACGGTCATGATCGTCTCCTTAATGAGCGGTTTTTTAATTGTTATGTACACATACTACGCCTGTTCTGCAATCGCTGCCTGTTGCAGCGTAATCCAAATCATATAGGGTCGTTCATTTAATGCATATCTGCTTGTTGTTAAAAAATTCCTTAGTCTAGCAAAACACTGTTTCTATCACTTTATCACAAACTCTCTACTTTTTTCAACAAAATACTCACTTGAAAAAGCTTAGCGTAGGCATTACGACTCAGAGCTTCGGACTAAACGAGGCACGGATTGACACTGAAGGAGCAAAGCAGTGATTGATTCATGCGGAATGAGACTGTGAGTGTTTGCATCTTCGTCGCGATCATTGCAGGGGTTGTATCTTTGCTTATGAAGCAGCTCCTTTGACGGGAACTGCTTCTTGTACCACGGCTTAACTGCAGCTTCGCGGTATGATAAGCACCAGACTTATTGGTTCTGTTGCGGGGTTATTTCCGAATCGAATTAATACTTATTTATGATAGACATCAGTTCATTGTATTCATCCGATTGCAAATACTGTTTGACGATCTGCTCCAGTTCCTTCATTTCACTTGTCGTAATGCCGTCCTCGGCGATTTTTGAGATATTCTGCATTTCCGTTTGCGGAAGTCTGTTCGCTAATAATGTAAACAACCTCAGCTTATCTTCGCTCGACATCGTTTCCTTTAGTTTCGATACTTCCTCGCCCGTAACGACGACCCTTTTATGTTGTTCGAGGGCATCCTGCTTTTTCAGTCCGTCTCCGCTTGCGGAAGTTTGACTCCATACCGCCACAGCATCGGTAGGTGCGGATTGTTCCGTACTCTTGCCCTGCTGCTCGCGCGGAGTATTCTGCTCCTGCGGTTCCGGCTGCTTGGCAGTCGACTCTACCGGGGCGGACACGGCAGAGGATCCCGTTGTTATGGAGGGCTTCTCCGGAGGTTTCCTGCTTGCGAACGCGGTGAATCTGTCGCTCCATCCATGAAACAAATCGGACGGCATAACCGGTTTAATCGCTGCCGACATATTAAACTGCTTAAGCAGTTCGTTCACATATACCTGGATTGCGGTAAATGTGGTCGCCGTACATAACACAATAATAAAAGTTGTTTGTAAAATCAATTTGGACATCCATTTTAACAGCTTCATCGCCGGTTCCACCTTCATCGTCAATATGAACTATTTCATCAGTATTAACCAAATTCAGCCAAGCCAAACCAGCAAAAAAGCTCTCCCGGCGCAACGTCAGTTGTCCGGAAGAGCTTAACTTATGGATATGGGAATCTATAGACTTATGACCAGATCGGTTGAACGAGATTCGTTTGCTCGCGGTTGCGGCCAACCGAGAAAATCGCCACCGGAATACCTGTCAGTTCCGCCACACGCTCTACATAACGGCGCGCGTTAACCGGCAAATCATCCAGCGTACGGGCTCCGGAAATATCTTCTTTCCAGCCCGGCAGTTCCTCGTATACCGCTTCGCATTCGGACAATTGATTCAAGCTGGCCGGGTAATGCGTAATGACTTCTCCGCGGAATTTGTAGCCGGTGCAAATCTTTACCGAATCCAGTCCGGCAAGCACGTCGAGCGAATTCAAGGACAAGCCGGTAATCCCGCTTACTCTTCTGGCGTGACGCACAACAACGCTGTCAAACCAGCCTACGCGGCGTGGTCTGCCCGTAGTGGTTCCGTATTCGTTGCCTTTTTCGCGAATCCAGCTGCCAACCTCATTATCCTGCTCGGTCGGGAAAGGTCCATCGCCGACACGTGTCGTGTAGGACTTGGCTACCCCAATGACTTGTCCGATTTTCGTCGGACCTACACCGGAGCCGATACATACGCCACCGGCAGTCGGGTTGGAGGAGGTAACAAACGGATAGGTGCCTTGATCGATGTCAAGCATGACGCCTTGTGCGCCTTCAAACAGCACTTTACTTCCCTCATCGATATGATCGTTCAACACTACCGAAGTATCCGTAACATAATGGCGGATCTTCTCTGCGTAACTCAAGTATTCTTCAAGAATCGCATCGGCGTCCAGCGGTTCTGCGCCGTATACTTGCTGAATCAGCACGTTTTTCTCGGCTACAAGACGGCGAAGCTTCTTCTCGAACTCCTGCGCGTCCATCAGATCGGCAATCCGAATGCCGTTGCGAGCCGCTTTATCCATATAACACGGTCCAATCCCTTTGCGGGTCGTTCCGATTTTGGCGTCGCCTTTACGTTCTTCTTCCAAACCGTCCAGCAGCAGATGATACGGCATGATGATATGGGCGCGGTCGCTGATTTTCAAATTATCCGTAGTGAAACCGTTGTCGTGTATATACTGAATTTCCTCAATCAGCGCAGCCGGATTAATGACCATGCCGTTGCCGATCACACATATTTTATTATTATAAAAAATACCGGACGGAATCAGGTGCAGCTTATATTTTTTGTCTTCAATCAAAATCGTGTGGCCTGCATTGTTACCGCCTTGGTAACGGGCCACCACTTCCGCGGATTCCGCTAAAAAATCGGTGATTTTACCTTTTCCCTCGTCGCCCCATTGGGTTCCGACTACAACTACCGTTGACATTCACATTACCCCCGGTCCCGGCGGCGATTCCATCGCCGTCCAAAAAATAGCTTGAAACCATGAGGTTTCAAGCACCAAAATAAGTTTATCAGCCTGTCTGATCGATGTCAATAAAAAAACGAACAATCCCACCCCTAAGGGCAGTATTGTTCGCTTCATATAGGAGCAAAGCCGCTATCCGGCCGCTGAATCCTGGTGTGTTAAGTTCAAATTTACGAACTTATTGAAACTTTTCTGAAAACCAAGCTCCACCGTGCCGACAGGGCCGTTCCGCTGCTTGGCGATAATAATCTCGATGACATTTTTCTTTTCCGATTCCTGATCGTAATAATCGTCCCGGTATAAGAAAGCGACAATATCGGCATCCTGCTCGATCGAACCGGACTCCCGCAAGTCGGACATCATCGGACGTTTGTCCTGACGTTGCTCGACCCCCCGGCTCAGCTGCGACAGAGCGATAACCGGCACGTCCAGCTCACGAGCAATCTGCTTCAGCGTACGCGATATTTCCGATACTTCCTGCTGGCGGTTTTCCCCGGCTTTGCCGCGGCCCGCAATCAGCTGCAAGTAATCGATCAGAATCATGCCAAGACCTCTCTCCTGCTTCAGTCTCCGGCATTTGGCCCGAATATCGGCAACCGTTACCGTCGGCGAATCATCGATATAGATGTTGGCCTCGGACATGACGCTCATCGCCATCGTCAGCTTGTCCCATTCTTCCGGCTTTAAGTTACCGTTTCTCATCCCGCTTGCTTCGATATTGCCCTCTGCGCACAACATCCGCGTAACAAGCTGGGCCGCACCCATCTCCAAACTGAAAATGGCTACGGTCTGCTTTTCGCGGATACCGACGTTCTGCGCGATATTCAAGGCAAACGCCGTCTTACCTACGGAAGGACGGGCCGCCACGATAATCAAGTCCGACCGCTGAAAGCCGGCCGTCATGCGATCTAAGTCCAGGAACCCGGATTTAATGCCGGTTGTCGTACCTTTTTGCTCATGCAGCTTTTCAACTTTCTCGAACACTTCCATCAGCACATCGCGTATAGCAACGAATCCGCTGCCCGAACGGCGCTGTGAGATTTCCATAATGCGCCGCTCTGCATCCGATAGTAATCCGCCGACATCGTCTTCGCTGGCGTAACCGTTCGATACAATTTGCGTCGCCGCGCGGATCAGCCTGCGCAGCATCGATTTCTCTTCGACGATTTGCGCGTAATAGTCGATGTTGGCCGCCGTCGGCACGGCATTGGCCAGCTCCGTTAAGTAGCCCACGCCGCCGATCTCGTCCAGTTGCTGCTTATCCTGCAGCCGCGCGGTCAAGGTGATTAAATCAACCGGCTCGTTGTCGCCGTTCAATTCAATCATAGCTTCAAAGATACGCTGGTGCGCGCCGCGGTAGAAATCGTCGCTGGTAATGCGCTCCATCGCCGTAACCATCGCATCGCTATCCAGCAAAATGGCGCCAAGCACCGCTTGCTCAGCTTCCGCATTTTGCGGCGGAATGCGGTCTAACAGCAATTCTCCCTCCATGACCTACTTCTCCTTTCCCGTCAGGTCTGAAGCCAAAAGTGCTGCCATTGTTACTCTTCCGACACTTGAACCCGCAGCTTCGCCGTCACCTGAGGGTGCAGCTTCACTGTCACTTCCGTTACGCCCAGCGTACGGATCGGTTCCTTCATTTCCACCTTGCGTTTGTCGATACTGATCTTGTATTGCTTATCCAGCTCTTCCGCCACTTGTTTATTGGAGATCGCCCCGAACAGCCGGCCGTCTTGTCCCGACTTGGCTTTGATCTGCACAATCAGTTCGCCAAGCTTTTTCCCCAGCTCCTGAGCGTCCAGCTTCTCTTGTTCCTTGCGGCGGTCCTCCGCTTTCTTCTGCTGCTCCAGCGTCTTGACGCTGCCCTCCGTGGCCGGTGCCGCAAGCTGTTGTTTAAACAAGAAATTCGTAGCGTATCCTTCGGATACCTCTTTAATTTCACCTTTTTTACCTTGACCTTTAACATCCTTCAATAAAATGACCTTCATTCGAAAAGCCCCTCCTTATCATGAATCTCGCTTAAAATATGTTTTAATCGTTCCGCCGCTTCGTACACGGTAACCCCTTCCAGCTGCGTCGCCGCATTGGTTAAATGACCGCCGCCGCCCATATGCTCCATCACGATCTGTACGTTCATCTGCCCGAGTGACCGGGCGCTAATGCCGATTTGGCCATCGGGGCGTTCGCTGATCACAAACGAGGCCATAATGCCCGTCATCGTAATTAACGTATCCGCCACCTGGGCGATCAGCAGCTGAGAATATTTTCGGCCCGGTTCCGTGATCGCCAGTGCGATATGCTCATAGATCACGTTGACGTTTTTGACCATTTCCGACTTCTGAATGTAGCTCTCCAAATCTTCTTTCAGAAAACGCTGAATCAGTGAAGAATCGGCTCCGCTCCGGCGCAAAAAGGATGCCGCCTCGAAGGTTCGGGCTCCTGTACGCAAGCTGAAGCTTTTCGTATCGACGACAATGCCGGCCAACAGCGCCGTAGCCTCAAGCACGCCCATCGTCAGGCGGTCATGGAAATATTGCAGCAGCTCGGTCACCAGCTCGCATGTCGATGAGGCATAAGGCTCCATATAAACAAGGGTCGCTTCATGCAAAAAATCTTCGCTGCGCCGGTGATGGTCAACCACGAAAATACGATTGGTCTGCTGCAGCACCCTCGGCTCGGGCACCATCGATGCCCTGTGTGTATCTACCACTACGGCAAGCGAGTGCCGCGTCGTAATCTGCAGCGCCTGCTCCGGTGTAATAAACCACCTGTTGAGCTTCTCGTCTTCCGTGATCGTCTCCATCAGCCGCTGAATGGAAGGATTAACCCCCTCCAGCACGATATAGCCTTCCTTATTGCTGACATGCGCCGCCTTCAGCACCCCGATGGCCGCTCCCAACGAATCCATGTCCGCCACGCGGTGACCCATAATAACGACTTTATCGCTGTCGCGGATCAAGTCGCGCATCGCATGGGAGATCACGCGGGCCCGCACGCGTGTCCGCTTCTCAACCGCATTGGAACGTCCGCCGTAGAAAGACAATCGCTCGCCTACTTTAACGGCCACTTGATCGCCGCCCCGGCCAAGCGCCATGTCCAAGCTGGTTTGCGCCCATATCCCGAGCTCGGGCAGCGTGTCGGCTCCTGAAGCAATGCCAACGCTGAGTGTCATCGGCAGCTTGTTCTGAATCGTAATGTCCCGCACCTCGTCCAATAACTCAAAACGCGACTGCTCCAACTGCTTTAGCGCTCTCTGATCGAGCAAAATCAAATACCGGTCCGAGGCCGTCCGGCGCAAATACAATCCGTATTTAGTCGACCACTCCGTAATCTCGCCGGTTACTTTCGCCATCATGATGCTGCGTGTCTGATCGTCCATGCCCTGGGTAGCTTCTTCCAAGTTGTCCATCATGACAATACCGATCGCCAGCTTTTCTTCTTCATACCGCTCCCGCAAGCTTTTAACCTCGGTGATATCAAAAAAATACATCAGCCGTTCATCCGGCTTTACTTGCACATAGTATACCTGCTTGCCAATCGTAATTTCCAGCTTGGTTTCTTTGTCCTTCTTCGCTTTCAACGAAGGGATGACTTCATGCAGCGGTTCGCCGATGATAGAATCCCGTCCAGCCATCTTGGCCACAAACGGATTATGCCACTCGACTACTTTATCTTCATTATAAAGCAGCATCCCGATAGGCAGATTTGCAACAACATCGCTGCCAGCTTTCTTCACCCTATGTGATAACGTGGCCGCATACTCGTTCAAATCTTGGCGGAACGCCTTCTCGGAGCTTATGGTCATATAACCGAGAATACAGCAAATGACTAAAGCGATAGCTCCGATAACCCACATATAATAAAACAGCACCAAAATCAATACAAGCAAAAGCCCGAACAACCAGATCATATGAGATCCATGCCATCGCTTCAGCAGGAACTTCGGCATTATTTTTTCGCCCCTAATTTCAAGAAGTAATTATTTTTTGGTCAACCGATCGCGGAGAGGAAACGCCACATCGAAAAGGCCAAGCAAACTGAGCAAAAAGTACGTTGGAGGAAAAACGATAAATAAAATAATACCGATGATCGGCAGCGCTTTGTTCCATTTTTTGCGGTATGCAATAAAGAACAAAAGGGCAATGCCTTGAAGTGCAAATGCAAAGGACAATATCGGAACCAAATTGATCAATATGGTGAACAGAATGGAGTTTGGATCCTTAACGAAATATTCCATGATCAGCGCGACCAGATAATACCACACGAACGATCGAGGCAGCATCCACTCCCTAACCGGCCGGAAGGCAGGTATCATTTCGCCTGATCTCACAAGTGCCTTGCGCGCCAGCCAATGCGTAAATACCGCATAGAATAGCGAAAATCCTATCATATATAAAGGCAGCATTTGCGCGGTCAGCTGTACGACCAGATCGGCATCCATCGGGATCATGCCCTTCAGGCTGGCCGGCAGCGTATCCAGGCTTTCACGCATAAACTGCTTCATTTTCTCAACCCAATTAAATCCGAACCCGTAACTGATCACCAGACTTAACAACAGTTCGCATAGCAGCGTTACCGCCCCTACCGTCATCACAGAACGAGCCGGCGCCTTCTTCTTATACAAATTGCCCATCTGAATGACCGGCGGCAGGAAAAACAACGCAATGGCCAGCAGCAAGGCCCCGAACCAGCCCGGAAATACAAGTCCCGTCAGTATATATACAAGGATCAGCGCAACCGCATAATGTGCCGCAAACAGCTTGATATTCGTTCTTACATACATATACAGCAGCGGAATCATAATAAATCCCGTCGTAATCAGGCCAAACGGCGTGCCCATGGACAGCAGCAGCACAATAAACAGGACATTCCAACCTACGATACGCCAACTTGAACTACCCAACAGGTTCACCTCTTACGCAGATGGTCTTCTAAAGCCGAAATATCCCCGTACCAGTCCTCTAGCTGATGCCCATCCTCCCTATGCTTCTTCATTTTATCCAAAAGAGCCTCATCTAAACTGCGGTAAGGGATGCCGAGCCGTCTCCCGAGAATATAGCAGCAAGCAACAATACTGGCGAGGCCGTCCACCATCTTATGATGGCTTCCTTCCCATATGCCCTTGAGCAAATGCGCTACTTGATCGACCAGCTCCGTTTTGAGCCACTCAATAATTTTAGCCCGTTTGGCGACGTCCATATCCTTATCCATACCCGGCAATAGCAACCTCTCCTTTCGGAGCTTTACCCGCATATCTCAAATTATACCACAACCATTGCGGCTATCGAAGCATTGTGTATATTCCGTATACCTTACGATCAAGTTTGACGGCTTTTCTCCCATTGCTTAAAAAAATAATCGATAATTTCACGGCGGCGGATAATCCCGATAAATACTTCATTGTCGTCAATGACCGGTACATAGTTCTGGTTCGTTGCCAGTACGATCAAATCCTCCATTTGCGCGTCGATGCGTACCGGCTTAATGGTCATGTGCTGCGGCACATCCCTCAGTTGAACCTTATGTGTATTTTCAAATCCGATCTCCGGTGAGCGCTTCAGCTTCCAGAGCAGATCGCCTTCGGTAATCGTGCCGACATATTTGCCTTCTCCGTTAACCAGCGGCACCGCAGAATACCTGTGATACTCCATCCGCTCCAATGCCTGACGAATCGTAGAATGATCGGATAAATAAATGACTTCTTCCTTTGGGACAAGAAAAAATGCGATATTCATCGGCATCCTTCCTTTCTTGCGATATTTGGTTTTCAACTTCCATCCCATCCATCATACAACAACATCGTACTGTAAGTACATGCCTGCCCGTCCTTTTGGAACGAAAAAGAGACAGCCGTCACAGGCTGTCTCCGCTTGCCAAGCTAATTATTCCGTTGTGTAAGGCAGCAGCGCGATTTGACGAGCGCGTTTGATCGCGGTAGTCAAAGCACGTTGATATTTTGCGGAAGTGCCAGTCACACGACGCGGCAAAATTTTACCACGCTCGCTGATGAACTTCTTCAGCGTTTCGATATCTTTATAGTCAATGTGCGTAATTTTATTTACAGTGAAGTAGCAAACTTTACGGCGTTTTCCGCCTTTTTTGCCGCCGCGGCCGCCGAACTTTCTTTCGCCGCGATCTTCGGAATTACGATCTCTTCTTTGTTCCATCTATTAGTCAGTCCTTTCTACGTTAGAATGGCAAATCATCATCGGAGATGTCGATCGGCTTGCCGTCGTCTACGAACGGATCCTGATTGCCGCCGCGTGCACCGCCACCGCTGTAGCGCTGTTGTTGTTGTCCCCCTTGCGAGAAACCTGGGTCTTCACTATTGCCGCCAGCATCGCCACGATCCAAGAACCGCACATTATCCGCTACAACTTCAGTCACATACACTCTGCGTCCTTCATTGTTGTCATAATTGCGCACTTGCATCCGGCCTTCTACAGCCGCAAGACGACCTTTTCGCAAATAGTTAGCCACATGTTCCGCTTGCTGCCGCCAAACGACAACCGGAATAAAATCCGCTTCCCGCTCGCGCTGCTGGTTTGAAAATGGCCGATCCACTGCCAGTGTAAACTGGGTAACCGCCACTCCAGCCGGCGTATAACGCAGCTCGGGATCCTTTGTCAGCCTACCGATGAGTATGACACGATTCAACAACCTAAACCCCTCCCGGACGATCAATTACAAAACTTACGATTTCAAGCAGCAATTAAGCTACGTCTTTCACGATCAGGTAACGAATGATTTCGTCGGAAATCTTCATCACACGGTCAAGTTCCGATACAACTTCTGGAGTTGCATTGAAATGAACAAGCACATAATGCCCGTCACGGAACTTCTCGATCTCATACGCAAGACGGCGTTTGCCCATTACATCGTGTTTAGTAACTTCGCCACCGTTGTTGATGATGCCTTGAAACTTTTCAATCGTAGATTGAACTGCTTCTTGCTCGATGTCGGTACGAATGATGTACATAATCTCATATTTGCGCATGGTTTCACCTCCTTTTGGACTTAAGCGGCCCCTGAATTGTATTCAGGAGCAAGAGGCACGAATTTCTAGCTAAAACTCGCACCAAAGTAGTATATCAAATTACCGTAGGCATGACAAGTTTTTCTCATGCGGATTCCATATTGGACGAACCTGGCAGCAGTTTAGCCACATGCTTTTTACCACATGTGGCTATTCTATAACCAAGTACACAGGAGGTGATCGCTATGGGCGAAAGAACCGAATTCATTACCGGAGATACCGCACCTAACGATGGAGAATACATCGAAATCGGTGAAGCTTCTTTCCATACGGGGATTAAAAATCCGCGAACCATTTTTCTGAAAAAGGGTGAAGCTTTCCCCGAGCCTGGCAATCATAACCGCAAGTGGAAGAAGAAAAATCAATAAGGTTCCCCGGTAAAAGTAAAAGGAGATCTGAACATGGGAAGATTTACGTTGATCTGTACCGTGATCGGCGCCGTGCTGTGCCTTGCTCATTATATATGGCACGATTCCGACCCGATGTATCTGCTGTTCTATATGCTGAGTGTCCCGGCTTGGTTTGCTCCCGCTTTTATTAATGTCGTAACCGTTAATATCGTCTACGTCTATTTGCTGACCGTGCTGTCATGGGCGATTATCGGATTCTTCATTGACCTTTTTGCGGTTCAAGTATCGCGTAGAAGAGCCAGATAAGGTTTACGCGATTCGCGCCTGCCCGGAAGGGCAGGCGTTGCTTTTTACCGGAAAAGCCTGAGAAAACGGCTTTTGTTGCTTGTACGTGCGTATTAAGGACCAATCAACTCATAATCCCACCAAAATTTCGTTTGTTTAGCACTCAGCGAAGTTATCGTATTGTTCTTCGGTTCATAAATAAAGATGTTCTGATTTCTATCCATAAACGGAATGCCGCTATCGTACGATTGCAGTAGTTGAACATTTCTTTTCGTATCGATGGTATAGATCTTCCCTCCTGGCTTCCCATATAACCCCAGCTGAGGATTTTTCTCGAACGCTTCGAAGGTGATGCTTCCATCCGCTCGGGAAGGCTGATTGACAGCCATATTATCCGTTCCCAGCACATTAATCAAATCAGCCGAGAGTTGATCATTGATGACATGGAATTTTCCGTCCGGCTCCAATAATGCCAGCTGCGCGTAGCGATAATAATTGTCCCGGATGTCCCCTCTCCGATCGATATTCGCATAGATCCAGCAGGAACCGTCGGGACTGGCGATAACGCCTTGAGGGATATCGCGAAATCCTTGCAGCTTTGTGGCCGTATTACCCTTCACATGGAACAGTTCCGCTTGATAAGGCATTCTCCGCACGGACACACCAAGTATTTTGCCTGACGTTGCGACTGACAATAATCCTTCGCCCTCTCCCAATGCAAACCACTGCGCTTCAAAGACAACGTCTTTTTTCTGACCTTGCGGATCTTTATCGGCTTCTAGGTCCAGTTTTATATCTTTGTAGTATACATAGTCTCCATCCGTTTTGATGCTGTCAGAAACATCGGTTCCGGCAGGTTTGTAATACGTGGTTAGGTCGATACTGGGATTCTCCGTCTTGGCTTCCGCCTCCGTTACCCACACCGGCTTTTCCGCAAGCGATTTGTTCACCTTAAGTAAGCTGTATCCCGGCTTTGTCACTAACGTAGGGTAAAAATACAGGTTATGGGTATCATCAAACAGAATACGCTCTAGAACGGGCTGCTGCGGTGAGCGGATATCGAACCCTTCCTTCTCATCCCACTGCAAATCAATGTTCAACATATCGTGTGCAAACCGCCAAGTGAGCGGAAAATAGGTCACGTCTCGGAATGTGATTACCGGGTACGTTTCGTTTACGTTATCGATTGATTCGTTATTGATTTCTACCGGAAATTCGGGAAGAAACGCACGATAAAGAATACTGTATCGATTTACGACATTCAGATCCTGCTGAAGCGGCATTTTGACGTAGCCGTACGCGGCCCCGCCTCTGGTCACATTGGCCGGGTACACCTTAAGCCCATCTTCGGCATTCCATTCCACTTGCCATTGAAGCGCCTGGGCCATGTCCCATGTAAGCGGGAAATAAGTGATATCCTTATATAAAAGCAGCGGGTACATCGAATGGAGACTATCTACGGGGGTTCCGTTCACTTTTACGGGAAACTCGGGAATCTCGGCTTGCACTTGCTTCGGTTCGGCTGAAGCCGCGGCAGGCAAAACGCTGGAGGCCAAGAGCAATACGGCACTAGCGATCCATTGAACTCGTCGTATTCGTTTCATCATATAATAAACACTCCCTAGGCATTGAGATCATTATCTACTACCTTAGGACGCGGCAATTGGATAAATGTTGCTTCTTGTATGTAAATATATTGTTAATGGCGGAAAGAGTGGGTTACGGCCCCTTGGGCCGACTGCGATGCCATTTCTTACGAAGCTTCCCTCCGACGAACCTCCGGTTCTCATCCCCGTTCCTTCCTTATAATCAAAAAACGGCTCCCCCTTCGGGGAACCGTAAGTTTTTGATTTAAATGGCGGAAAGAGTGGGATACGGCCCTCTGGGCCGACTGCGCTGCCATCCCTTACGAAGCATCCCTCCGACGAACCTCCGGTTCTCATCCCCGTTCCTTCCTTATAATCAAAAAACGGCTCCCCCTTCGGGGAACCGTGACTTTTTGATTTAAATGGCGGAAAGAGTGGGATTCGAACCCACGCACGGCTTGCGCCGCCTAGCTGATTTCGAGTCAGCCCCCTTGGGCCTCTTGGGTACCTTTCCGTGAGAGACAAGTTATATTGTATCAAGACTCTCCAATAATTGCAATACCCTTTTAAATAAATTTTTCTAGCGCTTACAATTCCGCTTGATCTGCATTCGGAGAAGCCGAGCGGAGCACTTTTTTCAGCTTGCTCTCAAACTTCGCCCGCGGCACCAACACGCTATGCTTGCAGCCTACACACTTAATCCGAATATCCATGCCAAGGCGTATAATTTCCATTTCATTCGTACCGCAAGGATGCGCCTTCTTCATTTGCACAATATCTCCTAGTTGGTACTGCTTTTTTTCCATGTCTCCTCCGCTCCTTCTCCTCGATGGTATGTGATGAGTTTTGGATACGGGATCGCGATCCCCGCATCTTTAAACGCCCTTTTGATCTCACCGTTCAGTTCCCTTGCCACCGGCGCATGCGTATTGGGCTTACACTCGGCAATCACGCGCAAGATGACCTCAGAAGCTCCCAGCTTCTGCACACCAAGCACTTCCGGCTCCAATACGATATTTTCGCTCTTTTCAAAAAAATTGTGCACGGACGTCTTAAGCACTTCCATCGCTTTGTCAATATCCTCTTCATACGAAACGGACACATCGACTACCGCCAACGAATTGTATAATGAGAAATTGGTGACCTGAGAGATTGTTCCGTTCGGTATAATGTAGACCTCGCCTGTCCAACTTTTGATTTTGGTAATACGCAATCCGATTTCTTCGACGGTGCCTTTATACGTATTAATCTGAATGACATCCCCTACAGAAAACTGATCCTCAAATATGATAAAAAAACCGGTTATGACATCTTTTACGAGACTCTGCGCACCGAAGCCAACCGCAAGTCCGATTACCCCCGCCCCCGCCAAAAGCGGCTCCAAACGAAAACCGAACAGATTTAGAATCATCAGTATCATAATAAAATTAACCACATACGATATGATATTACCGATTAATTTACCGAACGTGTTTGCTCTTCTGGTATCGAACTTGAGCGGCCCTTTTTCCTTGGCCATTAAAATATGATGCAGCGCTTTATTAGCGATTTTAATCGTTAACCGCCCTGCAATCACAATCACAATAATTTTCAACCCGCCGACCAATAATTGTGTCCAAATTGCCGGATTAATGAAATAATTCAGCAGCTGCTCGCGGACCTCACCAAACGTTGTTGCAGATGATTCGCCAGCTCGACTCCAGTTCATTAATGCATCCACTTGAAGAAGCTCCCTTCTCCCGTCAAAAATTACTCTGAATCATCTAGTTTGATGTTAACATATTTGTCTTGTTCTTTTAAATACAGGCCTCTAATCTCTACATGTTCCGATACGATGATGTGTTTCACCTCACGCAGCTGATCCTGCGGAAATTCTATGGACAATGCGCAACCTGCGGTGATTTCCTTGGGCGTTGGCCTTATATCTATTTCAATATCCGCATATTCGAGCAGCATTTCAGCCCTTAACGCCTGTTGGGTCGAATCAAAAGCAATCAGCAACGGTTCCAAAGCTTACCCCACCTATATTTTCGGTTTGACGTATAAACAGTTTCCAATATTCGTATACTAGTAAAAATATCTCGTAACGGGGGCCTAAAACTATGAGATTTTCGCTAGGAAAAGAGAACGTCGATCCTGTACCTATAGAGCCTTTAAAGATCATGCATAATGAAAAGAACATTCAAGAAGTGCTGCTAAAAAAGCTGCAATCGATGCTTTCTGAGGTCCCTGCAGAGAAACCGATTGTGCTTGTATGCGTTGGCACCGACCGCTCAACCGGCGATGCTCTTGGCCCACTGGTCGGCAGCCGTCTTTCGAAGCTAGGCGCATTAAAAGGCTTATATTTATACGGTACTCTCGGCCATCCGGTTCATGCCATGAACTTGAATGAGACCTTGTCCTCCATCTATCAGCATTTCGACGAACCTTTTATTATCGCAGTTGATGCTTGCCTTGGTCAGCTTACGAGCGTTGGCTGCATTCAAGTCGGTTACGGTCCGGTGAAACCTGGCGCTGGCGTTAACAAGGATCTCCCTCCCGTCGGAAACATCCATGTGACCGGAATTGTGAATGTCGGCGGCTTTATGGAGTATTTTGTACTTCAGAACACCCGCTTAAGTCTTGTCATGAATATGGCGGAAGTAATCTCTACCGCCCTGCATCACACAATGCTGAATGTGCGCGCATCCTCACCTATTTCTTTTGCGAGGCTAGAGCAATAGCTCTTTGCTCCTCAGGCGATAGCGTATATTTGGACTGGCCCTGAGCGACCGGCTTCGCATAAACGTACACTTGTTCCCGATTGTGAATACCGGTCAATACAACTCCATCCAGCTCATTATCGACAATCGCAACGGAGAAGCTCAAGTCATTTCCTCCTTCTGCAAAAGCATTAAATCTTTGAAGGCCTACATTAGCTTTCATCTTATTAATAATACGCGCATGCTGCTGAATGGATTCTTGGGCATTCCGTTCGCCTTCTTTCAGACGATTGATTTGCCCTTGCATATCGATCAACAGAGACTCCATATTTTCAGAGCCTCCCCCATTTATCATCATCATGTATTTTGCTCTAAGCTTGGATAACTTCACCCATAACACTATGGTTAACACCAGCATAATGATAAAGATCACTGCAATAACTAATAAAATGAGTTCCAACGGCAAATATTGTGCAAAGTCCCCCGCCATGACGAATCCTCTCTCTACATTTAATGTGCGTAATGCTGTGATATTTCTTTAACCGCAGCAATCAGTTCATCCACTTCCGACTCTGTTGTAAAATACCCGATGCTAGCCCTCACTGCGCCAACCCCCAATGTGCCGGCACATTCATGTGCAAGCGGCGAGCAATGATAACCTGCCCGGACGGCGATCTGATAGCTTTGATCCAGTATAAATGAAATTTCCGAAGAATCGGCCTGTGCCAAATTAAAAGAAACGATGCCTGTTCTATTTTGTCCCAAATCAGGACCCAATATCGCTACACCGTCAATTCCCAGCAATCCTTCCATTAATCTTTGGGTGAGCCCCCACTCCTTATGATGAATCTTTTCAACGGTTTCCTGCAAAACGAATTTCACTCCCTCATTAAGTCCCGCAATGCCCGCCGTATTTTGTGTTCCCGCCTCGTAACGATCCGGCCGAACGGTCGGCTGTTCGATTTCCTCCGATTGGCTTCCCGTTCCTCCGTAAAGAAGCGGCTCGAGATCAATGTCAGGGGCTATGTAGAGCCCTCCAGTGCCTTGTGGGCCCAGCAACCCTTTATGTCCCGGGAAAGCAAGCATATGTATCCCTGAAGCGGCTATATCGAGCGGCAAGGTTCCTGCAGTTTGAGCTGCGTCAACCAGCAATTTAATGCCATGCCTATGGCACAATTCGGCGATCTCTTCAATCGGCAGAACAGTACCTAACAGATTTGAGCTGTGACTGCAAACGATCATCTTTGTTTTTGCTGTAATTAAAGATGTTATGTCATCGATTCGGATGTTTCCCTGGGAATCCGAAGGCGTATAAGAGACACTTACACCTCGGCTTCTGCGCAAATATTCCAATGGACGCCGCACCGAATTATGCTCAACATTTGAGCAAATTACATGATCGCCTTCCCGCAAAAAACCTTGAATCGCCAGATTCAACGCTCCAGTCGTATTAAGCGCAAAACTGATGTCGTTTGGATTTTTCACATGCAGCAGCTTGGATATATTTTTTCGCGTCTCAAATAAGATGCGACTTGCCTTCACCGCCATCGAGTGGCTTCCCCGCCCGGGGTTGGCTCCATATTCATCCACACATTGCTTCATGGCTTCGGCCACTTGAGCAGGCTTCGGCCAAGATGATGCTGCATTATCGAAATACCGGATCCGCATGAACTCCATCTCCTTTAACGAAAAATATAGCACACCTAGTATGCCCTGCCAGAGCAATCAAGGTATGCTATGTATCCTTAAACTCAAGATATTTTCCCTTTCAACAGCTCCAATAAGCGCTCCAAATCATCTTTGGAATAGTACATGATTTCTATCTTACCTTTGTTATTGTTGTGTTTTATTTTCACCGTCGTCCGGTATACGTTTCGAAGATTATCTTCAAGCTGGTGTATATAAGGATCTTTCTTTTTAGGTTTGCCGACCGACTTTTTAGCCGCCGCATTGCCCTCTTCTACTTTGTAAACAGCTTCTTCTAATTCTCGAACGCTCCACTGTTCTTTAATCGCAGAGTTGGCAATCATTGTTTGCATTTTCTCATCTTTTAAAGAGACGATCGCTTTCGCATGTCCCATCGATAATGTTCCACGTGAAACATATTGTTTTATTTCTTCCGGAAGCTGCAGAAGTCTCAGAAAGTTAGCAATATGCGACCGACTTTTCCCTACTTTGACGGATAACTCTTCTTGCGTTAATGAAAACTGATCAATTAATGATTGATAGGCGACAGCGATCTCCATAGCATTTAAGTCCTCACGCTGAAGATTCTCAATAAGCGCAATTTCCATGACCTGCTGGTCGCTAAACTTTTTCACCACCGCAGGTATTGTCGCTAAGCCGCTGAACTCTGAAGCTCTGAAACGACGTTCGCCTGCAATGATTTCATATCCTTTAAGCACCGTTCTTACGATAATCGGTTGAATAACGCCATGTTCTTTAATTGAAGCAGCAAGCTCTTTAATCGAATCGTCGTTAAATGTTTTGCGCGGCTGATACGGGTTGGGTCTCAGTTGGTTTAACGGGATCTCAACCACTTTCTCATCATCGCTAATATTTAAAGAAGGAATAAGTGCGTCAAGTCCTCTGCCCAGTCGTTTACTCAAATCGAGATCACTTCCTTCGCTAATTCCAAATACACTTCAGCACCCTTGGATCTTGGGTCATAAGTAATGATGGACTGCCCATGGCTTGGTGCTTCGCTAAGTCTGACATTTCTCGGAATAATCGTTTGATAAACCTTTTGCTGAAAATACTTTTTAACTTCTTCAATAACTTGAATGCCCAGATTCGTACGCGCGTCAAACATCGTCAACAAAACACCTTCGATCTGAAGTGTTGTGTTTAGATGTTTTTGTACAAGACGCACCGTGTTAAGTAATTGACTTAACCCTTCAAGGGCATAATACTCGCACTGAATTGGAATAATGACGGAATCCGCAGCTGTTAAAGAATTCACCGTCAGAATACCAAGTGAAGGCGGACAATCGATTAGTATATAATCAAATAAATGCTTTACCAGATGCAGCGATTTCTTCAAACGTACTTCTCGTGAAATCGTCGGAACAAGTTCGATCTCCGCGCCTGCCAGTTGAATCGTTGCAGGTATAATCTTCAAGTTAGGCAAACTCGTATCGATAATCGCATCTTTGGGATGAATGTCATTGATCAACACATCATATATGCAATACGTGACATCCGCTTTATTAATGCCGATTCCACTCGTTGTATTTCCCTGCGGATCGATGTCCACAAGGAGCACCCTTTTCCCTAAGGATGCCAATGAGGCGCCCAGATTAACGGATGTGGTCGTCTTCCCTACCCCACCTTTTTGATTCGTAATAGCAATGATCTTAGACAAAATATTCACCTCAAAAAAGCTTTAATAAAATACAGAGATAGATATCGTGCATTTTCTTCGTTAAAACATGAGAAGCCCGCGTTTTTTTATGAGAAAAAAAACGGTGCTCCTCAGCGGGAGTACCATGAGCATAATTTGAATCCATATAGATAATAATAGAAACTATTTTATTATATCATGCTCTAGCAGTATTTCATAATTTATCTTTTAGGTATCTTTATAACGATTTCATAGTGATCCTCAAAGTCTTTCTCTGAGGTATCTATCTTCAGCCCGGAGTTGGTTACCATATCGACAGATTGACGAATTGTATTAAGCGCAAGACGAACATCCTTCGAAAAGGATACTCGCTTGGACTTTTTGATTTTCGCAGCTTCTTTAATAAATGCAATCCTGGTTTCCGTTTGCTTTACGTTTAGTTCTTTCGCAATAATTTCTTCCAATAACTTAACCTGAGCATCTTCGTTGTCAAGCGAAAGAAGCGCTCTTGCATGGCGTTCGGTTATTTTACGTTCCATTAACGCCTGCTTTACGGGCTCACACAAATTAAGCAATCTAATTTTATTGGCGATCGTTGACTGGCTTTTACCCAATCTTTGCGCCAAGCTTTCCTGGGTCAAACTATGCAAGTCAATGAGCTGCTGATATGCGGCAGCTTCCTCAATCGCCGTAAGCCCTTCTCTTTGCAAATTCTCAATTAGAGCGATAGAAGCTGCTTGCGAATCATTAAATTCACGAATAATGGCAGGAATCGTCTCGAGTCCAAGCTTTCTGACTGCGCGCAAACGTCTCTCGCCGGCTATCAGCTCGTACTGACTATTTCTTATGCGGACTACAATAGGTTGAATGACGCCATGAGTTTTGATCGTTTGACATAGTTCATCTATTCGATCGTCATCAAATATAGTTCTTGGCTGGTAAGGACTAGGGACAATTTCGTTTACAGGAACATTTTTCACTTCGTCCGATGCTGTGTTTTTTTCTGCGAAACCAAACAATCTAGTAAACTGTTCCTTCATTCTTCATAACCACCCGATTCAATATGCCAAATCTGAAAACTACAGCAAGTTCTTCTACTAATCTAGAAGACTATGTAACAAACACTATTTGAGCAGTAAAGATACAATAAGGCTCTTTACAGAGCCCTATTCGGTAATATGTCCAATGAAACCCAACACACTTATTTACAGTAACACCAATCTGGAAATACGGCTTATTGTAATGCAGCCTTAGAGCCTGCTAGTTGTTGCATACGCTGCGATGGTGACTGACCGCTCTAAATAATATCTTCTATATATAGTAATTCTCCATAAAACTTCATTTTCCTGCTGTCTATTGCGCACAGAGTAAATTGTTGTCAGTGAATTGTTCCACGTGAAACATTTTATCCGATAAGAGGATTTTTCAGCGGTACACCCGCTTTGCGCGGATATTTTTTCGGGGTAACGGCTTGCTTCTCAGCTACTAGTATGTGCCGTGTTGAATGTTCTTCGTCCGGAAGCACAAATTTGTGAACTTGCAGCGGCTTGGATTTCAGCTCATTGAAGCTAAAGGCGGCTTCAGTTAACTCTTCTTCAAAGGCGCTCCCCTTCATAGCTGCAAATAACCCGCCTTTTGTGACAAACGGCAAACAAAACTCGTTTAAAACGCTCAGCCGCGCAACAGCTCTAGCAGTGACAAGATCATACTGATCCCTGTGTTGAGGCAACCGCGCAGCATCCTCCGCCCTGCTGTGCAAACACAACATATCATTCAATTGAAGCTCTGCACAGAGGTGATTCAGAAATTGTATTCTCTTATTCAGAGAATCAATAATCGTAACCTGCAAATGAGGAAAAACAATTTTAAGAGGAATACTAGGGAAGCCGGCGCCTGAACCTATATCGGCCACCCTCTTTATATTCTTCATGGACACGAAAAAAGACACGGAAAGAGAGTCGTAGAAATGTTTCACATAAACCTGCTCTCTTTCTGTGATCCCGGTAAGATTCATCTTTTCATTCCACAACACCAGCTCTTTAAAATAAGTTTCAAATTGCTGGAGTTGCTGTGGCGTCAAGGTTATGTTGTTTTGTTCAAGCAAGGAAACAAATCGATTTTGTACGGCGTCCATATTATCCCCTAGCGGCAACTACTTTGTTATAATGCTCCAGATAGACGAGCAGGATCGATACGTCTGCAGGAGTTACACCCGATATGCGTGATGCTTGACCAATCGAAACCGGACGAATTTTATTCAGCTTCTGCTTTGCCTCCGAAGCAAGGCCGTGAACGTCATTATAAATGATATCATCCGGTATACGTTTTTTCTCCATCTTGCGCAAGCGTTCAACTTGGGCAAGCTGCTTCTCAATGTATCCGGCATATTTCACTTGAATCTCTACCTGTTCTTTCATATCTTCAGTGAGCTCCACAGTTGCAGGGGAAATCGACTCAATGTGACCGTAAGTCACTTCAGGTCGGCGCAGCAAAGATAAAAGATCAACAGAGTTGTTCACTTCTGCACTAT
This sequence comes from Paenibacillus thalictri, assembly GCF_004307995.1. Lineage (GTDB taxonomy): Bacteria > Bacillota > Bacilli > Paenibacillales > NBRC-103111 > Paenibacillus_AF > Paenibacillus_AF thalictri. The sequence continues at coordinate 270,203 of NZ_SIRE01000012.1, forward strand.
CTATTGAAGCAAGCATCGCTTGTACGGCATCCGGTTTGACTTTCGTGCTTTTCAAACGCAAAAGCTCATCTTGTACATACTGCTTCTTCTGGATAAAAGCTTCGTATCTCTGTTCGGCGATCAATCCAATCTCATGACCGATTGGCGTCAGTCTCAAATCGGCATTGTCGTGGCGCAGCAGAAGACGGTACTCAGCCCGCGATGTTAGCAGTCGATAAGGCTCATTGGTCCCTTTGGTCACCAAATCATCGATCAGTACACCGATATAAGCTTCCGAACGATCTAAAATAACCGCTTCTTTCCCTAGAACTTTTCTGGCTGCATTGATACCGGCCATAATCCCTTGACCTGCTGCTTCCTCATAACCGGAAGTTCCATTTATTTGACCTGCGGTAAATAATCCGTCAATCATTTTTGTTTCCAGCGAAGGCTTTAATTGTGTAGGAATAACGGCATCATATTCGATAGCGTACCCTGTTCTCATCATTTCTACTTGCTCAAGTCCCGGAATCGAACGCAAAATCTTCAGCTGAACGTCCTCAGGCATACTCGTAGACAGACCTTGCACATAATATTCGGACGTATTTCTGCCTTCAGGCTCGAGGAATATTTGGTGTTTCGGTTTATCGCTGAAACGTACGATTTTATCTTCGATCGAAGGGCAATAACGCGGTCCGGTCCCCTCGATGGCACCCGAAAACATCGGCGCCCGATGAAGGTTATCGTTAATAATTTGATGAGTGTCCTCGGAAGTGTAGGTCAACCAGCATGGCAGCTGATCGGGTACTTCCTTCGTTGTTTCATATGAAAAAAACTTCGGTTTTTCATCGCCCGGTTGAATCGACGTTTTGGAGAAATCAATCGAATCTTTATGAACACGAGGTGGTGTTCCGGTCTTAAACCTAACAAGTTCCAACCCATGGTCGCGCAGATTACTGGACAACTTAACGGCCGGCTGCTGGTTATTCGGACCGCTCTCGTACATTAATTCACCCATGATCACCTTGCCGCGCAAATAGGTTCCGGTTGTCAAAACAACGGCATCAGCCCGATATTGGGCCCCCGTTTTTGTCGTAACGCCTTTGCATATACCATCCTCTACGATGAGTTCCTCAACCATGCCTTGACGCAGCGTCAGATGTTCCGTCTTTTCAATCGTTTCTTTCATCATATGCTGATACAGAAACTTATCGGCTTGGGCGCGAAGCGCGTGCACCGCAGGGCCTTTGCCGGTATTAAGCATTCTCATTTGAATATACGTTTTGTCGATATTGCGCCCCATCTCTCCGCCAAGCGCGTCAATTTCCCGAACGACGTGGCCTTTGGCTGGTCCGCCGATGGATGGGTTGCAGGGCATAAAAGCTACCATATCCAAATTAATGGTCAGCAGCAGCGTATTGCAGCCCATTCTCGCCGCGGCTAAAGCCGATTCACAGCCGGCATGGCCTGCACCGACAACAATTACATCATATTGGCCTGCTACATATGTCATTTAACTAACCTCCTTTGAGGAAAACACTTATTTTCCTAAACAAAATTGCGAAAAAATCTGGTCGATCAATGAATCGCCTACCGAATCACCTATAATTTCACCCAGCTGCTCCCAGGCATTGCGAATGTCAATCTGAATCATATCAATGGGAACAAACTGCTCAGCGGCTTGAAATGCCTCATCCAGCGACAGTTTGGCTCGTTTTAATAGATGAATATGCCGTACGTTGCTTACATAAGTCAGATCATTTGATTCTAACTTACCGCTAAAAAAAATACCAGCAATAGCTTTTTCCAAGTCAGCAATGCCCTGCTGTTCCGCTATTGACATGCGGATCATTCGTTCGTCCGAAAAAGCCGACTCCAGCACATCATATTGAACCTGCTGCGGCAAATCTTGCTTATTCACGATGACGATCGTCTGACGATCCTTCAGCTGCTCAATAAGCAGCAGCTCACCCTCATGTAACAGCTCCGCTCCATTCACCACATACAAGATCAGATCCGCTTGCTGCAAGGCGTCCTTCGACCGCTCTACGCCAATTTGCTCGACAAGATCCGACGTTTCTCTTATGCCCGCCGTGTCCAACAGCTTTAACGGAATCCCGCCAACATTGACGTATTCCTCGATCACATCCCTTGTAGTGCCGGGAATGTCCGTAACAATGGCCCGATTTTCTTGCGCCAGCGTGTTCAACAGCGACGATTTGCCCACATTGGGACTGCCGACAATAGCCGTTGTGATACCTTCGCGAAGAATCCGTCCTTGATTCGCCGAATTGAGCAGATGATCGATCTGTTCCATTGCCTTCACGCACTTGTTTTTAATAAAAGCATTGGTCATTTCTTCGACATCATGCTCCGGGTAATCGATATTTACCTCAATATGCGCCATCAATTCGACAAGCTCATGCCGCAGCTGTTTGATTTTTGTCGAAAGCGTCCCCTCGACTTGTTTCAGCGCAATATGAAAGGCCCGATCCGATTTGGCCCGGATTAAATCAATAACCGCCTCCGCTTGCGACAAGTCAATTCTTCCGTTCAAAAATGCGCGCTTCGTAAATTCCCCTGGCTCGGCAATACGCACATCCTGCTCCAGCAGCAAGTCCAGCACCCGTTTCACCGAAATGATGCCGCCGTGACAGCTGATTTCTACCACGTCTTCCATGGTGTACGATCTGGGCGCTCTCATGAGCGACACAAGCACTTCTTCTATATGATCTTTAGTTCCGGCATTGACGATATGGCCATAATGAAGCGTATGTGTCTGTGCGTCGGATAACTTCGTTGTACTTTTAAAAATACGATCGACGGCCTGCACGCTGTTCTCCCCGCTGACGCGAATGACAGCAATACCGCCTTCCCCGAGAGGTGTCGAGATGGCCGCAATAGTGTCGTGCATCTTCATCACCCTCCCTTTCATTCCAATTATCGGTTCTTAAAAAAAACAATGACTGACGCTTTAAGCGCAAGCCATTGCTGACGGTTATTTGAGTACGATGACAACCCTGCGGTTTGGTTCCTCGCCTTTGCTGTAAGTCTTTACTCGCGAATGATCTTGCAGCCTGGCATGAATCACCTTACGCTCTTGTGAGGACATAGGCTCCAGAACAACTTCCTTCTTTGACCGAATGACGCGTTCGGCCAACCGGACCGCGAGATCCTCCAATGTTTTTCTGCGGCGTTCGCGAAAACGTTCAGCATCCAAAGTGATACGAACATGCGAACTGGAATAACGGTTTGCGACAATGTTCGCTAAATACTGCAGCGCATCCAAAGTCTGGCCTCTTCGGCCGATAAGCATGCCAAGATCGGAACCGTTCATATTAAGTAAAATGCCGTCTTTGATAACTTGCTGTTCAATAGTAACTTCCAGGTCCATCGTCCGAAATACATTTTGCAGAAAAAGCTCGGCTTCTTCTAAAGCATCAGGAATAAGCTCCAGTTCCACTTTTGCATCCTTGGTGCCGATCAGCCCAAACAAACCTTTGGAAGGCTGCTCCAACACAACCACTTTGACGCGATCTTCTTTTGTTTTGAGCTGCGCGATACCGGCTTTTACCGCATCGTCGACCGTTTTCCCTGAAACTACTATTTTTTTCATTTCGACTGGCCACCCTTATTTTTTTGAGGAACACCATAAATAAAATAAGATTGAACAACCGTGAACAAGTTACTATATACCCAGTACAACGGCAGCGCTGAAGCAAAGTTCATCGACATGACGAAAATCAAAACCGGAAAAATAAACATCAGGCTCTGCATCTGCGAATTCATCTGCGACGACATCATCTTCTGCTGGAGATACGTCGTAATGGCCGCGAGCAAAGGCAAAATATACAGATGGTCCGGTGTACCAAGCTGCAACCACAAGAAGGAGTGCCCTTTAATCTCGCCATTACGCATAATGGAATTATACAGCGCAATGAGCACCGGCATTTGCACGATCAACGGCAAACATCCGGCCAGCGGGTTAACCCCATGCTTTTGAAACAGCTTCATCGTTTCTTCCTGCTGTTTTTTGGCATCGTCCTTATACTTGTCCTTCAGCTTTTTCAGCTCGGGTTGAATGTCTTGCATCCGTTTCGAGCTGCGGTACTGCTTTAAAGTAAGAGGAAGAATCAATAGGCGAATAATTAAAGTAACGACAAGTATCGATAAACCGTATTGGCCCCATAATTTATCGGCAAACCAATCCAGCGTATGCGATAGCGGACCGACGAAATACTTGTCCCACACGCTGTTTTGCGGATCAATCGGTGTATTGACGGGATTGCCGCATCCGGCAAGGAAAAGCAGCAAGGAAAGCGGCAAAAATGCGACTAGTCTACGAGTCAAAATATGTTCCTCCTACAGCGCTCAAGATACCATTTTAAAAAACGGTCTGCCTCTCGTATTAACACAAACCAACGCAGTGAAGTATGCGTTTTCGGTTTTTCATTTCCAATAATAAACTATATCACATCATGGAGCGCAAGAAAACTACCGCTGCAGCAGCCCTGCTCTTTTTACGACATGCAGCAAGTTTTTCTCCATTTCCTTATACTCGATCCCAACCACCGGCTTGCGCGCGATCAAAATAATGTCGTATTCCGGAGCGATCCGTTCGGCATTCAGCCTCACGATTTCCTTCATCAACCGTCGAAGCCTGTTCCTTACCACGGCGTTGCCCAGCTTTTTGCTGACCGAAACACCCAGGCGGAACGGTTCTCCTTTGCCGCGCTTCAAATAATAGGCGACAAACTGATGGTTGGCCGTAGATTTACCGTACCGGTACACCCGGTCGAAATATTCCCTTTTCGTTAAGCGATGCTCTTTTTCCACGAAACATTCTCCGCAATCATATAATTAGAAAATAAGGAACATCTATATATCGTTAACAAATATACGGTTTTTAAACGACAGCGAGGCACGCATTTGCAGACAGAAAAAAAGACCACAGCTTAAGTGGTCTTTCGCCTTATGCGCTCAATACTTTTCTGCCTTTTTGGCGGCGTGCCTTCAGCACTTTACGGCCGTTAACCGTGCTCATTCTTTTACGGAAGCCATGAACCTTTTTACGTTTTCTAACGTTCGGCTTAAAAGTCGGTCTCATCTATATGCACCTCCTCGGGAATTTCACCTATCCATTTTAAAAAACACCTTTAACCATTAAAGCACTTGCAGCCCAAAAAGTCAACAGAACGGTTGCGGCGACCGTCTGCCTTTATTTGCCCACACATAGGATAACTATGGGGATAGCGTTTCATCCACAATTTCGGATTTTGTCGAATATGAACAGATTATTAACAATATGTAGTATTGTGCATAAAACTTACGCACAAGTTATTGAATTTGTGGATAAGCTGTAATAATTCGTTGATATCTAGTATCTATTTTGTTATTATAAATATGTTTTCACCTGTGGATACATACATTCCCCTGAATAGTTTATCAACAGCCTGTGGATAAACCTGTGAACAATTCGCAGTTATTCTATAATACAGTTATCCACATTTCTGCACAATCCGGTTATTTACGACACATTTCCCCCGTTTCTTTTCGACAATCGACCAATAACGCCCATTTTCTATATAAAATGCCCGATGTGTATAACATGGAAATAAGCTTTAGTTGGTACCGTGAATGAGGAGTTGAATTTTAGTATGGAAAGCCATCCCAATGAAAAATGGCAGCAAGTTCTTTCCATAATTCAAACGAAGGTGAGCAAGCCGAGCTTCGATACATGGTTGAAATCAACAAAAGCTGTCGTTTTTAACGATGATGCTGTTGTGATCTGCGTGCCGAACAACTTCGCGAAGGAATGGCTTGAAACTCGCTACGCTAAAATGATTTCCGCTACCATCTTTGAATATACGGACCGTCCTGTTGAAGTGAAGTTTACGCTCGAATCCGAAGAGACAAGAGCGGAAGCCGTTCCGGCAGCTCCCGCGGCGCCCCAGCCCGCGAGAACGTCGCTTCCCGTCTACGAAGAGCCTAGCAGTTTGAATTCCAAATATACGTTCGATACGTTTGTTATCGGCGCCGGCAACCGCTTTGCTCATGCCGCTTCGCTCGCAGTAGCCGAGGCGCCGGCAAAGGCGTATAACCCGTTGTTTTTGTACGGCGGTGTCGGACTGGGAAAAACTCATCTGATGCATGCGATCGGCCACTACGTGCTGGAACACAATCCGAGCGCGCGGGTTCTTTACCTCTCGTCCGAAAAATTCACGAACGAGTTCATTAATGCGATTCGCGATAACCGCGGCGAAAGCTTCCGCAGCAAATATCGCAGCATTGATGTGCTGCTCATTGATGATATTCAGTTTTTGGCGGGAAAAGAACAGACGCAGGAAGAATTTTTTCATACCTTCAACGCCTTGCACGAAGAAAGAAAGCAAATTATTATTTCCAGCGACCGTCCGCCTAAAGAAATTCCGACATTGGAGGAACGGCTCAGATCCAGGTTTGAATGGGGACTGATTACCGACATTCAGCCGCCGGATCTGGAAACGCGGATCGCCATTTTGCGCAAAAAGGCCAAGGCCGAGAATCTCGATATTCCTAACGAAGCGATGGTCTACATCGCCAATCAGATCGATACGAACATCCGGGAGCTGGAAGGCGCGTTAATTCGCGTCGTCGCCTACTCATCGCTTATCAATCAAGACATTACGTCTCATTTGGCGGCTGAGGCGCTGCGGGACATTATCCCGTCCAATCGTCCAAAACAAATCACCATTCAGGATATACAGCAGAAAGTCGGAGAATTTTACGGTTTGAAGTTAGAGGATTTTAAAGCGCGGAAACGTACCAAAACGGTCGCTTTCCCAAGGCAGATCGCCATGTATTTATCGCGCGAAATGACCGATCACTCGCTTCCCAAAATCGGAGAAGCGTTCGGCGGCAGAGATCATACGACGGTCATACACGCGCACGAAAAAATTACGGTGGCTATAAAATCGGATCAAGAGCTCTATAAAATTATCCACACCATATCCGAAAAAATTAAAAATGCGACTGTTTAAAAGTCCTGAGCCTATACACACTTTATTCACATGTGGATAGGCTCTCGTTTTGCGCCTTTTCTCCACATATCCACATATTCAGTGCCCCTACTACTATCACTATTAATAAAATAAATATATAATAAGACGTATATGCCCATTTCAACAGAATAGAACCATGGGAGTGAAGAAATTGAAGTTAACGATATTAAAAGACTTTTTGAACGAATCCATTCATCACGTTTCCAAAGCCATTACGAGCAAAACGACCATTCCGATTCTGAGCGGAATCAAAATAGATGCGGATTATAACGGAGTTACCTTAACGGCCAGCGATACCGATATTTCGATTCAAAGCTTTATTGCCAAAGAACAAGACGGATTGCAAGTTATTGAGCTGCAAAAACCGGGAAGTGTCGTATTGCCGGCTAAATTTTTTGTGGAAATGATTCGCAAGCTGCCATCGCAGCATGTTGAGATTGAAGTGAAAGAACATTTTCAAACGACGATACGCTCAGGTACGGCAGAGATTCAGCTCGTTGGGCTCGATCCGGAAGAATATCCGATTATGCCCGGCATTGAGGAAAACAAACGTCTGCAAATTCCAAGCGATATTTTAAAAACAATGATTAAACAAACGTCGTTTGCGGTATCGACAAACGAAGCCACTCCGGTTTTAACCGGTGTACTTTGGACCATTGGCGGAGGAAAAATTAAATTTACGGCATGCGACCGCCATCGACTGGCTACCCGCGAAACGAATATTACCAGCGGCACAGACATTGAAAACATAAGTTTTTCCATTTCAGGGAAAACTTTGAATGAACTGAACAAGATTTTGCCGGATCAGAATACATTGATCGACGTGGTCATCGCAGATAATCAAGTTTTGTTTAAGCTCAGCTCCATTATGTTTTATACCCGGATTTTGGATGGAACGTATCCGGACACATCCAAGCTGATTCCTCAGACGTTTCAAACCGAAATGGTGCTTAATACCAAACAGATGGCGGATTCCATAGACCGGGCATATTTGCTCTCACGCGAAGACAAGACCAATATCGTCAAAATGATTATGCGCGAAGATCAATCCGTCGAAATTTCCTCCAGTTCTTCCGAGCTGGGCAAAGTTACCGAGCAGATTCCTGTCAACAAGATGACCGGAGAATTGCTGCGCATATCGTTTAACTCTAAATATATGCTGGATGCGCTGAAGGTCATGGACAGCGATTTGATTCAAATCGGATTTACCGGAGCTATGCAGCCGATCATTCTGCGGCCTGACGATTCCTCTTCCCTGCTGCAGCTTATTCTTCCTTACCGGACAACAAATTAAGAGGGATGACTTATGAAAACTATTGAAATTCATACGGACTACATCACCTTGGGCCAATTTTTGAAGCTGTCTGATTGCATTTCGACCGGCGGGCAAGCCAAAAGCTTTCTGCAGGAAACGGAGATCACTGTGAATGAACAGCCGGAAAACCGCCGCGGCCGGAAGCTTGTAGCGGGAGATGTGATCAAGGTGGAAGGCTGCGGGACGTTCCGGGTGGCTCAGGCGTGAGGCTGAACAGCTTAACCTTGCAGGATTACCGCAATTACGAGCGCATCGAATTCCATTCCGGACAAATGGTCAATATTTTTGTCGGTCCTAACGCGCAGGGCAAAACCAACCTGCTGGAATCGATCTTTGTGCTTGCTTTGACGAAATCCCATCGGACCCATCATGATAAGGAGCTGATCCGGTGGAACGCTCCTTTCACTCACTTGCACGGCTCGATCGAAAGAAAATATGGGAAAGCCGAGTTGGATCTCGTCATCTCCGCTCAAGGCAAGAAAGCAAAGCTGAACGGCTTGGAACAAAAAAAATTGAGCAATTTCATCGGTGCGCTAAATGTCGTTATGTTTGCCCCGGAGGACCTCGAAATCGTCAAAGGCTCCCCCGGGGTTCGTCGCCGTTTTCTGGACATGGAGATCGGCCAAGTATATCCGTCATATCTTTACGACTTGTCCCAATATCTGAAAATATTGAACCAGCGCAACAATCATCTCAAACAAATGTTCGGCAGTTCTTCGTCAAATATGGCCATGTTAGAGGTTTGGAATGAACAATTGGCGCAATTTGGTATTAAAATCATTAAAAAACGTCAAAGCTTTATAAAGAAACTCCAACAATGGGCGGAAACGATTCATTTCGGTATTACCGGCGGACATGAAAAGCTGCAAATTCAATACCAAACCGCGCTTGATTTAACCGTTTCAGAAGATGAAACTGTTTTATTTGACCAATTTATGATAAAGTTATCACAGGTGAAGGATCAGGAAATCAGGCGTGCCGTCACGCTTGTCGGCCCTCATCGCGATGATTTGCTGTTTTTCATTAACGAAAAAGAGGCTCAAACGTTCGGATCGCAAGGTCAGCAAAGAACGACGGCGCTCTCCTTGAAATTGGCCGAAATCGAGCTGATTCATCAGGAAGTCGGCGAATACCCGGTGCTGTTGCTTGACGACGTATTGTCCGAGCTTGACCAATTTCGTCAAACCCAGCTCATTGAAACCTTTCAAAGCAAGGTGCAGACGTTTATTACGACGACCGGCATTGAGAGCATCGATCTGGCGAAGCTAGAAGACGCCTCTGTTTTTCAAGTGAGAAGCGGCGGCTTGATATAGATGGATTCATAGATTAGTTCGTTTGCCGACTTTGCATTTTGGTAAGGAGTGGGTCGTATGTTTATTCATTTGGGCGGGGAAAAAATCATACGCGCATCGGAATTGATCGCGATATTTGATTTATCCATCGAGAAATCTTCGAAAATTTCCAAACAGTTCATAAGCCAAGCGAATAAAGAGAAAAGAGCCGAAGTGATTGGCGAGGAAGAGTGTAAATCGCTTGTTGTCACGCAATCGAAAATTTATTATTCTCCCATCTCTTCCTCCACGTTGAAAAAACGTGCCCATCAGCTCCTGACAAACTAAGTGGTTACCATGGAAAAGTAGGTGTCTTATAGATGTCTGTTAATCAACACACGTATGATGAGAGTCAGATTCAAGTACTTGAAGGACTTGAAGCGGTTCGCAAACGTCCCGGCATGTACATCGGCTCCACGAGCTCCAGAGGGCTCCACCATCTCGTATGGGAAGTGGTCGATAACAGTATCGACGAAGCGCTGGCCGGTATTTGTACGCATATCGAGGTTATTGTTCATAAAGACAACAGCGTAACGGTTGTTGATAACGGCCGGGGGATTCCCGTAGGCGAGAATGTAAAATTGAAAAAGTCGACTTTGGAAGTCGTTATGACCGTACTTCATGCTGGCGGTAAATTCGGCGGCGAAGGCTATAAGGTATCCGGCGGCTTGCACGGCGTTGGCGTTTCCGTAGTGAATGCTTTATCCGAGCACGTGACCGTACAGGTCAAACGTGAAGGCAAGATTCATATGCAGGAATACCGCCGCGGTGCGCCGCAGTACGACTTGAAAGTGGTTGGCGAATCGGATGAATCGGGGACGACGGTTACGTTCAAGCCCGACCCGGAGATTTTCACCGAGACGCTTGAGTATGACTACGATACGCTGCAATCCCGTATTCGCGAGCTGGCCTTTTTGAATAAAGGCCTCAAAATATCGCTGTCCGACGAACGGACAGGCGTGTCCAATTCGTTCGTATACGAAGGCGGTATCGTTTCTTTCGTCGAATACTTGAACCGCAATCGCGAAGCGCTGCATCAACCGCCGATTTTTGCCGAGGGGACCAAAGACAACATCCAGGTGGAAGTCGCGCTTCAGTACAACGACAGCTATTCCGAGAACATTTATTCGTTTGCCAACAACATTCATACCCATGAGGGCGGCACACACGAATCCGGCTTCAAAAGCGCGTTGACGCGTATTTTGAACGATTGCGCCCGTAAATATAATGCGATTAAAGACAGCGATTCGAACTTGTCCGGCGATGATGTGCGTGAAGGTTTGACCGCGATCATTTCGGTCAAAATTCCCGAGCCGCAATTTGAAGGCCAGACCAAGACAAAGCTGGGGAACAGCGAAGTCAGAGGAATCGTCGAGTCGGTATTTTCCGAGAAACTGCAGGAATTCCTGGGAGAGAATCCGGCTGTTGCCAAGCGGATTGTAGAGAAAGGGATTCAAGCGGCGAGAGCCCGCGAAGCGGCTAGAAAAGCCAGAGAATTGACCCGCCGCAAAAGCGCGCTGGAAGTCAGCTCGCTGCCCGGCAAACTCGCCGATTGTTCGTCCAAGGACGCTTCGATCAGCGAAGTGTATATCGTCGAAGGTGACTCTGCGGGCGGCTCCGCAAAACAGGGACGCGACCGGCATTTTCAAGCGATCCTGCCGCTGCGCGGAAAAATATTAAACGTGGAGAAAGCGCGGCTGGACAAAATTTTGTCCAATGCCGAGATCAGAGCCATTATTACCGCAGTTGGTTGCGGAATTGGCGACGACTTCGATATCAGCAAAGCCCGTTACCACAAAATCATCATCATGACCGATGCCGACGTCGACGGCGCGCACATTCGTACGCTGCTGCTTACCTTCTTCTACCGGTATATGCGTAAGCTGATCGAATACGGATATGTATACATCGCTCAGCCGCCGCTGTATAAGCTGGAGAAAAACAAGGTCGTTCGTTACGCCTATAACGACCGTCAGAGAGACGCCGCTATGCAGGAATTCGGCGAAGGGCAGAAAGTCAACGTGCAGCGCTATAAAGGTCTGGGAGAAATGAATCCCGAGCAGTTGTGGGAAACAACGATGGATCCGGAAATCCGTACCATGCTGCAAGTGACTATTGAAGATGCGATGGAAGCCGATGCGATGTTTGACACGTTGATGGGCGACAATGTCGAACCGCGCCGGGATTTTATCCAAGAGCATGCTAAATATGTGAAAAATCTGGATATCTAGATATGCTTCGTTTATGGCCTGTTAAGCCCTTGGGATGGCTGCTTGTCCTCTTGCTCCTTCTGTTTTCTCCCGTATGGCTAGGCGGGCAAACGGAAGTTTGGTACGAGGATCAAGTAGCCGTCATTGCGTACCATCATATTGACGAGCATGTACAAAGCGACGTGACCATCACCCCGGCATTATTTGAGAATCAGCTGAAAGATTTGCTGAGCCGGGGGTATCATTTTATTACGTTGCAGCAGTTTAGGGATTATAAATCCGGGGGACCGGTTCCGCCCAATGCGGTGCTGGTTACCTTTGACGACGGGTACGAAAGTTTTTACACAAAAGCCTACCCGATTATGGCCAAGCTGGGAATACCGGCGGTTGATTTTGTGATCACCAAGGATTTGGACAACCCGATGGGCTCGCTCATCCCGTCCATGTCGCGGGATCAAATTCGGGAGATTATGAATCACTCCGTCAATTTTGATATGGAATGCCATTCAGATAGTTTGCATGGCAAGCAGGATGACGGAAGCCCGCTTTTTACAAGCCGGTTATTAAAAGACGGACATAAAGAATCGGATGCCGAATATGCTACCCGAATCGTACAGGACACGAGCCGTTGTGTAAGCAAGCTTGAGCAGCTGAGCCCTCAGCCTATCGATGCGTTTGCGTATCCTTTCGGATCGCTCGATTCTCCATCGGCGCAGCTGCTGCCGCAGGCCGGCATTAAATATGCATTTACTACGGTTAGCGAAATGGCAAGCCGCAGCGACGAACTGCTGCAGACTCCTAGAATTAATGCGGGGAGCCCTTTTATTCATCCGCAATCGTTGCATAATCTCATCATTAAACGTATCGTTTCTTCGCTTCCGGAGAAACTTGATCTTCAAAACTCGACGCAGCAATTGGGCGGGAAATGTACTTTGGAACCTAACGGGACAGTGGAGCTGCAGTGGGGAGACAATCGCTGGAATTTGAAGGAAGGCAGCAGTTCAGCCGTAGCGGCTGATCGGTCCTTTCAAATGCAAGAGCCATTGCTTCGTGTAAAAGACCGTTATTACATCACTACAGGAGATTTGCAAACCATGTTCGGAAGCCGCGTCACTTATAACGGCAACACGGGTATGGTTTACCGCAGACTTACTCCTTCGGTGAATTGATGTGAATGGGCTTGCTGGCTTTCGCTTGCAATACCAGCGTTTATTTAAAATTTCAGGAGGTCCGTCATGGCCGAAGAAATACGTTCGCAAATTAAAGAGATCGACATCGGTACGGAGATGCGCACGTCCTTTATGGATTATGCGATGAGCATCATCGTCAGCCGCGCGCTCCCTGATGTTCGGGACGGCCTAAAGCCGGTACATCGCCGCATTTTATTCGCGATGTCCGAACTCGGAATGTCACCGGATAAGCCTTACAAAAAATCAGCGAGAATCGTCGGCGAAGTCATCGGTAAATACCATCCGCATGGCGACTCGGCCGTTTATGAAACCATGGTCCGGATGGCGCAGGACTTCTCGCTGCGTTATATGCTGGTGGACGGACACGGAAACTTCGGTTCGATCGACGGCGACTTTGCCGCGGCGATGCGATATACGGAAGCGCGTCTTTCCAAAATAGCGATGGAATTGCTGCGTGATATTAACAAAGAAACCATTGATTTTATCCCGAACTACGACGGTGAAGAACATGAACCGGCCGTTCTGCCGGCGCGTTTCCCCAACCTGCTCGTGAACGGTTCCTCCGGGATCGCCGTAGGTATGGCCACCAATATTCCGCCGCATAACTTGCGGGAGGTTATTGACGGATTGCAGCACTTGATGAAAAATCCGGAAGCCGAGCCGCTTGAACTGATGCAATACATCAAGGGCCCTGACTTTCCGACTGCCGGGTTTATTCTAGGCCGCGAAGGGATCAGACATGCTTATACGACGGGCAGAGGTTCGGTTACGATGCGGGCGAGAGCCGTTATTGAAGAGAACAACAATAAGGCGCGCATCATCGTCAACGAGCTTCCTTACCAGGTTATTAAGGCACGTTTGATTGAGAAAATCGCCGAATTGGTCCGCGAGAAAAAAATCGACGGAATTACCGATTTGCGCGATGAGTCCGACCGCAACGGCATGCGCATCGTCATTGAGCTGCGCCGTGACGTCAATCCGAGCGTTGTGCTGAACAACTTGTATAAACATACGGCAATGCAGTCCAATTTCGGTATCATTATGCTTGCGCTTGTCAATGGCGAACCGAAGGTGCTTAACCTGAAGGAAATGCTGTATCATTACCTGGAGCATCAGAAAGTCGTTATCCGCCGGCGTACGGAATTTGAATTGCGCAAAGCGGAAGCGCGGGCTCATATTCTGGAAGGGCTGCGCATTGCTCTTGATCATCTGGACGAAGTCATCGCTTTAATTCGTGCTTCGCGTACGACTGAAGAAGCGCGCAATGGGTTAATGACCCAATTCCAGCTCAGCCACGATCAAGCCCAGGCTATTCTGGACATGCGTTTGCAGCGCTTGACCGGGTTGGAGCGCGAGAGAATCGAAGAGGAATACGCAGAATTGCTGCTAAAAATCGCTGAATACAAAGCTATTCTTGCCGATGAGCAGCTTGTGCTTAATATCATCAGTGAAGAACTGAACGAGATAAAAGACCGCTTCGGCGACGACCGCCGTTCGGAGATTACGATTGGCGAAGAGAGCATTGAGGACGAAGATTTGATCCCGCAAGAGGACGTGATTATTACAATCTCGCATACGGGTTATATCAAACGTCTGCCGGTCGGCACTTACCGCAGTCAAAAACGCGGCGGCCGCGGTGTGCTTGGTATGGATACAAAAGATAACGACTTCGTCGAGCATCTTTTCGTTACGAATTCGCATCAATACCTCATGTTCTTTACGAACAAAGGAAAGGTGTACAAACTTAAGGCTTATGAAATTCCGGATTTGAGCCGGACCGCCAGAGGTACGCCGATCATCAATCTAATTCAAATCGAGCAAGGGGAAACCGTCAATGCGGTAATTCCCGTTGAATCGTTTGATTCGGATAAATACTTATTTTTTGCGACGAAGAACGGTATTGTCAAAAAGACACCGCTCGACGATTACTCGAATATCCGCAAAGGCGGTTTAATTGCGCTGACTCTCCGTGAAGACGACGATTTGATTGGCGTCAAACTGACCGATGGCAAACAATCGATCATCATGGGCACGAAGGAAGGGATCTCCATCCACTTCCCTGAAGAGGACGTTCGTCCGATGGGCCGTGGCGCTACGGGGGTTAAGGGCATTCAGTTAAACGATGACGATGCGGTTATCGATATGGATGTCGCCGATGAGAACAATACCGTGTTGATCGTCACGTCCAAGGGCTTCGGCAAACGGACGCCTGTATCCGAATACCGCATGCAGACGCGCGGCGGCAAAGGAATCAAGACGCTTAACGTGACAACCAAAAACGGTATGGTCGTCGGACTGAAGGTCGTTAAGGATGATGAGGACCTGATGATTATTACGGCGATGGGAACGATTATTCGGACCAGTATGGATGGTATATCGGTTATGGGTCGGAATACCCAGGGCGTAAGACTTATCCATATCCGTGATGAAGACGAGGTTTCGACGGTTACACGGGTTGAAAAAAGCGATGATGCCCTCGAAAACGATGAAATTAGTTCTGAAGAATCAGAAGAATAATTTACAAATTTAAGGAATGGGGCTTACATCCCCATTCTTTTTGTTTTAAAATAAAGCTACACATCACATAAAGTGAGGGGAGTTCCATGGCAACTATTCCCGTTTCACAGCTAAAGTCCGGCGAGAAAATAATCGAGAACGTTCAGACGAAGCTCGGGGGCGTTCTTTTTCAAAAAGGAAAGATTGTTACAGAGCGCGATATTGAGGTTTTAAAGGCATTTATGGTACCCAACATTATGATTGAGTCAAAGACTGGCGAAGCTGAGGTTTCTGCCGAAGAACAGACTCAGGAGGAAATGTTTAATACGGTGCTGCCATTTTATCAGCAATATGATAAGATGTTTAATTTGCTGAAGCGGGTTTTTACTTTGGCAGAGTCGAATCAAAGCTTGCCTATCTTGGAAATTCGCACTCATATGGAAGCGCTGATTCAAAATATCGATTTCTATAATGTGTTGACCTTCACTCCGCGCAACAACACGGTGAGGGATTTTTTGTATCATAATAGCATTATGGTTGCCCTCACTTCGTATATGCTGGCCAAATGGCACGGAATGCCGCAGAAGGATTTAATGCCGATCGCTCTCGGCGGATTACTGCATGATATCGGGAATGCCAAGATTGACGATAATCTTCTTTATAAACCGGCTAAACTGACTCCAGCCGAGCTGGAGGAAGTGAAGAAGCATACTGTCATCGGCTACAGCATTCTAAAGTCGGTGCCTGCTATTAACGAAGGCGTTAAGTTATGCGCCGTACAGCATCATGAACGCGAAGACGGTTCGGGCTACCCGCTTGGCGTAAAAGGCGATAAGATTCACGTATACGCCAAAATCGTCGCGGTAGCCGATATGTTCCATGCCATGACCAACCATCGGGCCCATAAGAAAGCGGCATCGCCTTATCTGGTGCTTGAGCAGCTGTTTACCGAGGCTTTCGGGAAGATGGATCCTTCTATGATCCAGACGTTTATTAATAAGGTCACACAGTTCCATAATGGAACCCTGGTTAAACTCAGCGATAACCGGATTGGAGAAATCGTTTTTTCCGACCGCTCGAATCCGACGCGTCCATGGGTTAATGTGAATGGAACAATTGTTAATTTAACCTTAGAACGGAACCTCTTCATTAAGGACGTCATCCAAAAGTAAGGTTTTGAAAAAAAGAGTGCCGTGAAGCTTGACTTTGGTCTGATAGTTATGGTACATTAACTTTCGCTGCTTCGACGGCACTTAAATTTTTCAAGAAAAAAGAAAATAAAAAAAGTGCTTGCATCGAACTAGGCAAATGTGCTATATTATAAAAGTCGCCGCTAAAACGACGGCAAGAAATGACAAGAAAATTGCTCTTTGAAAACTGAACAACGAGTGAATGTAAAACAAGCAAGTCAGCAATGAATTGAGCTATATTAAACAAACCTTAATGGAGAGTTTGATCCTGGCTCAGGACGAACGCTGGCGGCGTGCCTAATACATGCAAGTCGAGCGGATCGTTCCTTCGGGGACGGTTAGCGGCGGACGGGTGAGTAACACGTAGGCAACCTGCCTGTAAGATCGGGATAACTACCGGAAACGGTAGCTAAGACCGGATGAGTGGTTTTCTCGCATGAGGAGATCAAGAAACACGGGGCAA
>NZ_SIRE01000013.1 GCF_004307995.1 Paenibacillus thalictri
GTCTCGTTGATCTTTCGTCAGACGCGAGGAGCGTCCTGGCGAGAACCGCATGATGAGACCGGAGATGCCTTCCTTTTCGTAGGCATGAATGTAGCTGCGAATTGTTTTTTCAGAACGACACATGATCGTAGCGATTTCACTTACAGGCATGTTCATTAATCGTAGACGAATCGTCTGAAGTCGCTCGTACATTCGACGGTCTTTCGTTGACTTCATTCGTTCTTCAATAGCCGTCAGGGCTTCATTGGCTTCCATCCCGTTCACCACCCTCTTCAAGGTCTTTCTGAATTCGACAGTGAGGGAGTAAAATCCTTCCTAATACTGGAAGATCACTAATTCAATCTATATAGATGTGGTGTAATTAATATTCCTTTGAGACCAAGCTGCTCCAGCAGACGTTTCCCCCGTTCCAAACCAAGCAGGAAAACAGCTGTTGCGAAAGCGTCGGCCATCATGGCGTACGGGGCGATCACACTGCAACTGATCCATTCGTTGGGCGATTGTTTTGTTATGGGGGCGATCATATGATGCATGCCGGCTTTCGCGGCGTTCCTGCGTTCGTAGCTGCCTGAGGTGCAGACCGCTTCGTTGGACAGGCCGACCGTTTGAATAAGCCCGTCTTCATAGATGGGATGCTGAATCCCGATTTTCCAGCTGTCTCCGTTTTCATCGGCTCCACCGGCATATAGGTCACCGCCTGCGTTGACGACAAATCCTTCATAGCGTTTTAACTCATGTGAGGCCAGATCAACGGCAAATCCTTTAGCTACGGCTCCCAGATCAATGGTCAGCGGTTTTCGCAAATACAACGTGCGGTTCCGGTCGTTTAACATAATATCCCGGTAAGTCGCCGAATCGGAGGGAGGGCCATGCATGATGTCACCGGTTAAATAATGCCGGTCAAATCCATGAGCTGTCATCGTTGCCCCAATGGCCGGGTCAAATTTTCCGTTTGTCCTTTTGGCGACCTCCAGAGCGAAGCGGAGGGGTTCGAACAAAAAAGGGCTAATCGGGACCGGGGCTTCATACTGTTGACAAGCCATCATCAATTCACTGTCCGGACTGAACCGGCTGCAGGCTTGCTCCACTTTGCGAAATGCAGCAAAGGCGCGATCGATTGCCGCTTCCGCCTCATCCGTTGATTTTCGAGTGACGACTTCAATGTCAATGACGGTATCCATGAATATTTTTGACTTCTTCATATTTTTACCCCTAAGAAGTTAGCGCTTGCTCCAGCGCATTCTGCACCGCATCTTTGAAAGCCTGGGTACTATATGTCGCTCCCGATACATTGCGAACTTGCGCACTTTGATTTTGTATTACTTCCTCCGGTAGTCCCTCGACATCTTTCTTAGAATAATGCATGGCAAATCGGCTGATTTCCACGTCAGAAATTTTGTTGTTCTTAACGGTGACAGCCACTTGGATGGACCCGCGGCGATTCGAACCCGACCCTTGGTAAGTGCCGTCCTTATACGTGTTTTTTGATTGCGGGCTGTTCTGAACTCGCGATTGTTGCTGCCGTGACTGCTCCTGCTGCCGATCCTGATTAAGTCCGTTTTGTCCTCGCCGATGATCTTTATCGTGACGGAGGTGTTGTAATTCGCCATTGGATTGAGCGCTGGCTTGGATTTGTTGCGGCGGAGGTTGCGGAATCGATGCTTCTGTCTCCGTTACGAAGTATCCGGCGGCGTATATCGCACCGATAGCCGATGAACAAAGGGCCACCCACTTTTTATTCATTTTTGCCATTAGAATCCCCCGATCTCTTCATAAAATAAGGCACTTTGCTCCTTAAGGTTATCTTTTTATTTCTAATCATAAATGGGGGATATGAAAAAGTACTGAAATTTATGCTGCTTAAATAGGGAACGGAAACCTATAGGTTTTCATTATTTTTTCATGGTTATTGTCTATACTTTGTAGAAGGAGCTTTTTGGAAGATGGGTGAAGGCGATGCGTATTTTGCTTGTTGAAGACGATGCTAGACTCGGTTTTATGATCCAGTATAAGCTTGCCGCCGGCGGTTATCAGGTGGATTGGGCTCAGAATTCGGAGGAAGCGGAAGATTTCCTGGCCGCGGGAACATTCGACTTATATATTTTGGATTGGATGCTGCCCGGGAAAACCGGTCTTGAATTGTGCAAACAGCGGAGAGAGCGGCAGGATAAGACGGCAATTTTAATGCTGACCGCTCGGGACGCCGTGGAAGACCGGGTGAACGGTCTCATGCAGGGAGCGGACGATTATTTGGTTAAGCCTTTCGCTTTTGAAGAATTGTTCGCCAGAATCATTGCGTTGGATCGAAGAAAGCAAAGCGCGGGTTACGAACCAATTTATACGCTTGGCGATTTGAGCTTGAACCCGTTAACCCAGGAAGTGATCCGTGGAGGGGCGCCAATTCAATTGACTAAACGGGAGCTGCAGCTTTTGACTTATTTGATGAGGCATCCGGGTGAAATATTGTCCAGGGAACGCATTTTAAATTATGTGTGGGGCAGCTCGGCCGACGTAACCTCTAACGCCGTCGATGCCATCGTGAAGCTCCTCCGCAAAAAACTGGACGATCCGTTTGATGTAAAAATGCTTCATAATGTTCATGGACAAGGCTACCGCTTGACCGACAGTCAGGATGAACCTCATGATTAAAGAAACGCGGAGAAAGCTGGTATTTATCTACAGTGGGATTATCGGTTTAATTCTTGTTATTATGGCCATTTCCTTTTATTTGATTTTGTCCGGCATCATCCATCGGGATGAACATTACCGTATCGATATTGCAGGGAAGAGAGCGGCGGAGGAATGGCAGCGCCGCAATTCCCGTATGGACGGGGAAAATAAGCATCCGCTTCAGAAAGTCAAGATGGAGTGGGAGTATTTGCAAGGCGATCAATTTGCCCTGATTGAAGACCCGCAGGAGAATGTGGGTGTCCTTTCTCCCGGCACTAGAAACCCATTCAAAGACGAGACGATTCGGAAGCAGCTCAGAGGGGAGAATAAGGGGCGTGATTATTTTTACTTGGATAAAACGGATGGAGAAGCGAATCAAACTTATGTGGTTTCCCATATTGCCGATGTCAACAATTCGGGCAACGCCCTATACATCGCTGAAGAAGTGAGCTCCCAAGTGAGGTTGCTCAGCGAGATGAGATGGCTGCTTGCAGGATTTACGCTTGTGCTGCTTGCGGTAGCTTCGGCGACCGGGTACGTCCTTGCCGGCAGAGCGATGGTTCCCATTACCCGTTATTTTAAAAGACAACAGGAATTTACAGCCGACGCTTCTCACGAACTGCGGACTCCATTAAGCATTTTACAGGCTTCCGCCGAAATTTTGGAAGAACAAAAGCAACAGCTGCCCCCCCTTCATCAGAAGGTGTTACAGCATATGAAAGAAGAAATTGTCAGAATGATTCGATTGACGGAACAATTGCTTGCGCTTGCGCGAAGCGACTCGCATCCGCCGCATAGCGGATATGCCGTATCGAGCTTGCGGCAAATTATCCGAACCATTGTGGAGAGAATGAAGATTCCTGCCTCTAAAAAAAATATAACCATCGCTATGATCGGACCTGCAGCCGACTCACTCAAATTTTTCGGAGACGCCGATCAAATGAATCAGCTTCTTTATATCCTTCTGGATAATGCGATTAAATACTCCTCTGCTGGAGAGAAGATAATGGTTCAGACTTTTCGGAGCGAAGCCGGCGATATGGTTATTAAAGTAACGGACCATGGGATTGGAATCCCGGCTGAGGATATTCCTAATTTGTTCGAAAGGTTTTACCGGGTGGACAAAGCACGTTCTCGGGAGTTGGGCGGGACGGGATTAGGCTTGTCCATTGCTTACCGGATTGTTGAAATGCATGGCGGGAAAATCTCAGTTACAAGCGAACCGGGCAAGGGAAGCACTTTCGAGATCGTGCTGCCTGAATCCTCGATAAAAAAGGAGAATAACCATGATCAATGAAATAGTCACTCATATCCATTCGATCCTCGTACATTTTCCGATCGCCATGATTGTGATCGGATTATGTTACGACCTGTTTGCCGCTTGGAAAAATCGTTCTTTAACGCCTAGTAAAGGTTTATGGATTTGGTTCGTGTCGGCGCTGACCGCCTGGCTGTCGGTAGCCACCGGACCCGAGCATGATGCCAGGGGAAACACGTCCTTTCTGGATCTTCATTCAACCCTTGCCGATATTACAGCCTGGGCAGTGACTTTATTGTTGGCATGGCGCTTATGGATGGTATGGAAAGGAAACCGTTCTTTCGTCAAAGTGACTCTGGCCGGCTATCTGATTTTATCCTTGCTTTCTTGTGTGCTGGTTCTGGGGACCGGGTATTACGGAGGAAAGATGGTTTATAGCGACGGAGTGGGAGTTAAAGTGAACGGCAACGACGTTAATCCTCCCAAAGCCCGCCATATTAAGCAGGCCGAAAAAGCTCAGTAGGAACCACTAAAACCGTTGGTTGCCAAGCAAAATCCAAACCCGTGTAAATTGCGGGTTTTTCTTTTTTTTCTCGGACGGAAATAGTGAAGACAACGCTTTGAAATGAAATTCAAGAAAATTTTTACGAAATTTCTGTTGAATAATAGAGAGGACTGTCATATAATTAGCTCATAAGCAACCTGTATACAAGTTGGTATTCAAGTAGTGAAACGATTTTCAAGATTTATAGAACTGTTTTTGATTATATGAAGTCTTTTGATGATTGGGGTTGCAAGAGGGGAGGGCAGCGATATGAGTATAAAAGAATTCGCCGTAAGAAATGAGATACAGACGGATCCATTGCTTATCGATATTGCGGATTATGCATTGGATTATGTCATTAAAAGTGATGAAGCCTATCGCATCGCCCAACATGTATTGTTGGACTCGATCGGGAGCGGGATATTGGCGCTTCGTTTTCCGGAATGCACGAAGTTATTGGGGCCGATTGTTCCAGGCGCATTCCTGCAGGGAGGGGCCCGGGTGCCGGGAACAAGATTCGAACTTGACCCCGTTCATGCTGCGTTTAATATCGGCTGCATGATTCGCTGGCTGGATTATAATGACACGTGGCTTGCCGCCGAATGGGGGCACCCGTCGGACAATCTGGGAAGTATTCTTGCCACGGCGGACTACATAAGCCGCAGCCGGATACAGGAAGGCAAATCGCCGTTAACGATTAAGGATGTGCTGACCGCTGCGATTAAAGCACATGAAATTCAAGGGGTGCTGGCACTTGAGAACAGCTTGAATCGTGTAGGTCTGGATCATGTGTTGTTTGTAAAAATTGCTTCTACAGCCGTCATTACCGTGATGTTAGGCGGGAGCCGAGAGCAGGTTTTGAATGCGCTTTCCAATGCCTGGCTAGACGGGGGAAGCTTAAGGACGTACCGCCATGCCCCGAATACGGGATCGCGCAAATCATGGGCCGCCGGTGATGCGACCAGCCGGGCTGTACGATTAGCTTTGATGGCGTTAAACGGAGAAATGGGGTACGCAACTGCGCTTTCCGCCGACAACTGGGGGTTCCAGGATGTATTGTTCAAAGGGAACAACCTGGTGCTGGGACGTTCGCTGGGCTCTTACGTGATGGAAAACGTGCTGTTTAAAGTCAGTTTCCCTGCCGAATTTCATGCACAGACAGCGGTGGAATGCGCTTTTGCACTTCACGAATCGGTGAAGCGCCGATTGGCTGAAATTGATCGAATTACATTGACAACCCATCAATCCGCCATCCGGATCATTGATAAAACAGGCCCTCTGCATAATCCGGCAGACCGGGATCATTGTTTGCAATATATGGTTGCCATCGGCTTGTTGTTTGGCACTTTAACCGCTGAGCACTACGAAGATGAAACGGCGGCCGACCCGAGAATCGATGAGTTAAGGAGCAAAATGGCCGTCATCGAAGATGAGCGGTACAGCGAAGATTACCTCGATTCGGAAAAACGTTCCATCGCCAATGCGGTTCAGATCCATTTCAAGGATGGGACGCACACGGAAAAGATTGTATGCGAATATCCGATTGGCCATCGCAGACGGCGGGCGGAAGGTTTGCCGAAAGTTTTGGAAAAGTACGAATCCCATTTGTTGACCCGGTTCCCACGGAAAAAGACGTCCGAAATTTTGCAATTATGCACGGATTTTGATCGTTTAAGCGAAACGCCGGTTCACCAATTGATGAATATGCTGGTAATTTGATTGTCGGAATACGCTTGCGTAGGAGGTCATTATGGCGTGGCTTATTGAAGAAGAACCCGATCAAAAAAAATTAGCCGGCGAATTCCGTAAGCTTGTCAGTACGGGATCGATTGTAAAAATGCCCGGCACCCATGACGGAATGGCCGCGAGAGTGGCCAAGCAATTTGATTTTAAAGCGATCTACCTTTCGGGCGCCGCTTATACGGCCAGCCGGGGGCTGCCCGATCTAGGCATCATCTACTCCAACGAAGTTGCGGATCGCGCCCGGGAAATTGTTCGCGCATCGGGACTGCCGCTGCTGGTGGACATCGATACCGGCTTCGGCGGGGTATTAAACGCAGCCCGTACGGCCAAAGAGATGGTAGAAGCGAAAGCGGCCGCCGTTCAACTTGAGGATCAGGAAATGCCGAAAAAATGCGGCCATTTAAACGGCAAAAAACTTGTACCGATTGAAGAGATGGTGCAAAAAATTCGCGCGATCAAAGAAATATGCCCTACGCTTTTTGTGCTTGCGCGTACGGATGCCAAAAGCGTGGAAGGAATGGATGCGGCTATTGACCGGGCCAAGCAATATGTTGCCGCCGGGGCGGACGGCATTTTCCCCGAGGCACTGGAAAGCGAAGAGGAATTCAAGCGATTCCGTGCATCTGTAACCGGTCCTTTGCTGGCCAATATGACCGAATTTGGAAAGACGCCGTTTTATACAGCCCAGCAGTTTGAACAATGGGGATTTAACATGGTTATTTATCCTGTGACTTCGCTGCGTGTAGCCGCCAAAGCGTATGAGCGGGTTTTTGCGGAGATCAGCGAAAACGGAACGCAAGTCGGGTCGCTGCAAGAGATGCAAACCCGCAAACAATTGTACGAAACGATCCGGTATTACGATTACGAAGCGTTGGACGGGAAAATAGCAAGGACCATTTTGCCTTAATCAGGGCATTGGATTGGAGGATGGTTGCTGATGCATGTGATTGAACGCGATCAATTCATATTCAGTTTCTCCGGCGAACACGCGCCGGTTTTGACCGTCACGAGCGGGGAACATGTGGTATTGCGTACGAATGACTGCTTTTCCGGACAAATCAAGGGGGATCAGGATCTTGTTACTTCCATCGATTACGGGAAAATTAATCCGGCGACCGGTCCGGTTTTTGTCGAGGGCGCGCTGCCGGGAGATGTATTAAAGGCGGAAATCGTCCGGATTTCGCTGGACAGTCATGGGGTCATCACGACACTTCCGGGAATCGGAACGCTGATCCATCAATCGGAGATTCAGACAAAAATAATCCCCGTCAAGGAAGGAAGGCGCCTTCAGTTTTCCGACAAAATTCAGTTCGACTGCGCCCCCATGATTGGGGTCATCGGCGTAGCGCCGTCAGAGGGCGAAACGGCCTGCGGGCATCCCGGACTGCACGGCGGAAATTTGGATACGAACTGCATCGCGGAAGGATCAACGGTTTATTTGCCAGTGTTTGTGCCCGGCGCCTTGTTTGCGCTTGGAGATCTCCACGCTTCGATGGGGGACGGAGAAATGTGCGGAACCGGTGTGGAAATAGCCGGTGAAGTCGAGGTGCGTCTGACCGTACTGAAAGGTATGCGACTTCCTGCACCTGTAGTCGAAACCAACCACGCTTGGTATACCGTCTCCAGCGATCACGATGTTCTTGCCGCAATCCGGATGGCGAGTGAACGTATGCAGGAAATGATCGTCCGTAGCTGGGAGCTGTCGCCGACAGATGCGTATTTGCTGATGGGAGCGGCAGGTGACGTGCAAATGAGCCAAGTCTGCAAACCTTGCCCGGTAGAGACGGTCGTTCGTATACGAATGCCCAAACTGAAAGGAATGCCGGTACTGATCGGGTAACATTTATGTTATAATCAACTTGTATACAGGTTTACATGTAAGTTAAAATCCACGTTTGCAAAAAACGGACAAAAGGTGTGATTTGGTTTTGATAGAACCTAGTGAAAAGCTGCTTTTGAAAGACATTGCGTATGAAAAAATAAAAGAAAAAATGATCAAAGGCGATGAAGGCTATACCTCGGAAAATACGCTGGTTCAAGAATTAAACATGAGCCGGACTCCGATCCGCGAAGCTCTAAACCGCTTGCAGCACGAAGGGTTCCTGAAAATCATGCCGAATCGGGGCATCCTCTTTACTGAACTGTCAGTCGAAGCGCGCAACGAGCTGATCGACATGAGAATTGCGATTGAGACGTATTCGCTGGAGCTTGCCGCCACCCGAATCACCGCCGACCATATCAAGGAGCTTTCCGGCATCATCAATATGCAAGAAAGTGCTTATGTGGCGGATGATTTTGCCGATCTGATTGAGAAAGACGCGTTGTTTCATCATTACTTGCTGGAAATCGTCGGTAACTCCCAGTTCATCAAAATGTATCGTCAGGCAAGGGAACGCCAGTTCACTGTGCGGGCCGGGAAATGGCTCAAGCATAAACCGGATGTGCTCCAGACGTTTATTGAAGACCACAAGGTTATTTTAAACGCGATCATTCAAAAGGATATACCGGCTGCGACCCGATATTTGAAGGAGCATCTAGAAAAGGGGAAGTTGTAGTGGAGACTAAATTTCGTGTCGTTATGGCGCAAGTGGAATCGACGCCCGATAAAGAAGTGAATGTTGAAAAAGCGGTTTCCGCCGTTCGGGATGCGGTAAGCCGCCACAGGGCGCAGCTGGTTGTCTTTCCGGAAATTTTTATGAGTTTTTTCCCTGCGCATACCGCAAAGCAGGTGATCGTGGATGACGCGGAATCTTTGGAAGGACCGTTTGTCACCAGGATGAGAGAGCTGGCGGTCCGGAACGGAGTATGGTTGATATTCGGAATGAAGGAGTTGGGAGAAGAACCGAATGCAGGCCGTGTGTTTAACACGGTCGTCATCGTGACAAGCGACGGTTCGATTGCCGGGACGTATCGAAAGACACATCTGTACGATGCTTTCGGATTTAAGGAATCCGACACGATTGCACCCGGCGATAACCTTTTCGAACCGATTCAGACTCCTTTCGGAAAAATCGGATTGTTCGTCTGTTATGAGCTGCGTTTTCCCGAGATCGCCCGCTATCAAGCGTCCAGAGGCGCCGAAGTGATTATTGTCCCTTCCGGCTGGGTTCGCGGGCCGATGAAGGAACATCATTGGAGCCATCTGGTAACGGTTCGGGCATTGGAAAATACGGTTTTCGTGGTTGCGTGCAATCAAGTAAGCGATTTTTATAGCGGACAAAGTCTTGTCGTAGACCCGATGGGGGTACCGATGGTTACCGGTCCGGAAACGGAAGCGCTGCTCGCTTGTGAAATTGATCTGTCCAGAATTGAAAGTGTGCGCACCAAGCTGCCGTCTTATGAGCATCGAAGATCCGAGCTGTACACCAAAACGAATTGAATTCAGAAGGAGCATCACTATGAATAAATTAAGCCAATTAATACATGATCAGCAATCCGCTTATGGAATCATTGTCACTTTGAAGGATCCGGCCGTTGTCGAGATGCTGGGATTCGCCGGATATGACTTTGCCGTCATCGATATGGAACATACAACAATGGATTACGGCTTGGTTGAACATATGATTCGGGCGGCACAATGCGTTCAGGTAACATCTATAGTTAGAACCGCACCAAACGATTATGCCGCTATGCTGCGTGTTCTGGATGCAGGCGCCGATGGCATCATGGTTCCCCACCTCACAACACGGGAACAAGCGGAACGGATCGTCGGCACAGCCAAATACCGTCCGATCGGCTATCGTGGATTGGATGGCTCTTCAAGAGCCGCGCATTACGGTACGATCCCTTTTTCGCAGCATATTAGAAGGCAAAACGAAACCGTCACCGTAATAGGAATGATTGAGGATGCGCTCGCTGTAACGAATATTAATGAAATTGTAAGCGTTCCCGGGCTGGATTTGCTTTTCCTCGGTCCTGCAGATTTGGCCTCTTCGCTTGGGTATCAAGACCAATTCGATCATCCGGCCGTCATGGAGGCAATAGAAGAAGTGATTGCGGCTGCACGAAAAGCCAATCTCGGGATCGGCATTCCGGTTTTTACACCTGAAGAGGTGGACCGGTATTCCAGGATGGGGGTGAATTATTTTACAGTACCGCCGATTGATGCACTTCTTCTTAGCCGGGCATTGTCATCCCATTTGCATGATGTAAAGCAGAAAGCAGGCATAACGGTATGACGGGAACGTTTATGGGAGAGTTAAAGTTGTCTGAAGATGGGCTGGTAGGCAAGGGATTATTACCATATACAAGGGGGAAATGAATATGCGATGGAATTCGTCTATGAAAGTAATGGGTCTCATGTTGATTGTTTTGTCTATGTTGGTATCTGCGTGCAGCTCCAAACCGGAACCCAAACCGGAAGCCAAAAAAGGGACGGCCGCGGCGGTTGAAGCCAAAGATTTTACCGTACTGGTATCCGGCGACCCGGTAGGTCTCGACCCGCAAAATACGACAGATACGATATCCAGCCTGATCAATTATCAAATCTATGACAGACTTGTCACGTTTAATGAGAAAATGGAGATTGTGCCTCAATTGGCCAAAAGCTGGACCGTCTCGGAGGACGGAAAGACCTGGACCTTCGAGCTTAACTCGGGAATCAGTTTTACCGACGGAACGCCGTTTAATGCGGAAGCGGTAAAGACCAGCTTTGAACGGGTGGCTAACAAGGACAAAAACTTAAGTCAATATACGCTGGTAGGTTCTTTTATTAACAATATTACAACCGATGGCGAGACAAAAGTGGTTTTCCATTTGAAAGCGCCCCAAGGAGCCTTTTTGGGCAATCTGGCTGCTTCCAGCAGTGGTATCATTAGCCCCAAATCGATTAAAGAAAACGAGCAAAAAATCGGTAAAGAACCGGTTGGAACCGGTCCGTTTAAATTAAAACAATGGACGACCGGCAACTCCGTGGTGCTTGAAGCCAATCCGCAATATTGGGCTGGAAAACCGAAAGTAAAAAGCGTTATTTTCAGAAATGTTCCGGAAAGCGCAGCCCAAGTGATTATGCTTGAAACCGGAGAAGCCGATCTGATTGGCAGTCTTCCGCTCCCGGAATTAAAACGCCTGAAAAGCGAAGGTAAAATCGTCGTTAATTCCTTCAAAGCCAATCGCATTGCATATGTCGGATTTAATACAACCAAAGAGCCGTTTAATCAGATCAAGGTGCGCCAAGCGTTAAACTATGCGATTGACAAGGATACCATGGTCAACAAATTGTATGACGGTTTGGTCAATACCGCAACCTCGGCCATCTCGGAGACCACGATCGGTTACAGCAATGTAGGCTCCTATCCTTTCGATATGGCCAAAGCGAAGCAAATGCTTCAAGAAGCGGGAATCGTGCCGGGCAATGTATCGCCGCTCCGATTGATTTTTGCCGCAAACGTAACGCAGGATTTACCTGCCGCCGAGTTTGTTCAGAACAGCTTGCAGCAATTAGGGTTCAAGGTCGTATTGCAAAAGCTGGAATTGGGAACTTATTTGCAAACATTAAAAGATCCAAGCAAATACGATTTGTTCATGAGAGGCGCGTTAGCGACGACAGGCGATGCCGATCCGTTGTTCCGCGACGCCCTTCTGTCGACCAGCGCTACGAATTACGCCCGTTATAACAATCCGAAGGTCGATAAGCTGATCTTGGCAGGGCAAGAGCAGGTCAAACCGGCTGATCGTATAAAAACATATGCGGATGTGTTAAAGCGGGTCAAAGATGATGCGCCATGGATTTTCCTCCATAACGACATGGCACATGCAGGATATACGAAAAATGTGGAGGGCATCACCTTCCTTCCGACTTATATTTATGACTTGCGCAATGTGGTCAAGAAATAATCGGAATTATGTAGCTGCAATCCAGTGGAGGAGGAATCCTATTGTTTAACTATGTCATCAAACGGGTGCTGCAAATGATTCCGACCTTGATCGGCGTATCGATCCTCAGTTTTATTATCATCCATTCGGTTCCGGGGGATCCGGCGCAATTAATTGCGGGGGCCGATGCAACTGCGGAACAGGTGCAGAGCGTCAGTGAACGGTTAGGTTTGGACCGCCCCTTATATGAACAATACGTCAATTACGTCACAGGTTTGCTGAGAGGCGATTTGGGCATATCGCTGCATTCGGAGAGGCCGGTCCTCGAAGAAATCATCATGCGGTTTCCTAACACGATCCAGCTGACGTTGTATTCAGTCATTATCATGGTGATCGTCGGTCTTTTGGCCGGTATCATGTCCGCTACGAAACCAAACAGCATCCGGGATAATGCTGCGATGATGTTCTCGTTGTTTGGTATATCCATGCCGGTGTTTTGGTTTGGGATTATGCTTATTCTGGTGTTTTCTTATTATTTGCAGCTGCTTCCTTCGGGGGGCAGCGGCGGCTTTAAATATTTCATTCTTCCTTCTATCGTTTTAGGTCTTTCCTCTTCCGGCGTGTTAGCCAGGCTAACACGCTCCAGTATTCTTGAAGTGATTCACCAAGATTTTATTCGTACGGCACGCGCCAAAGGGGTTAAGGAAAGGCTGGTCGTTTTTAAGCACACTTTGAAAAATGCGTTAGTTCCGATTATTACAATCATTGGACTGGAGTTCGGCACTTTATTGGGAGGCGCGGTGCTAACGGAAACCGTGTTCTCAATGAACGGACTGGGCCGGTTCATTATCCAAGCGATTCAGTTTCGGGATTATCCGGCTGTTCAGGGCAGCATCCTGTTTGTCGCTACGATTTTTGTCGTAGTTAATCTCATCGTTGACTTGTGTTATAGTGCTGTGGATCCCAGAATCAGATATGAGTAGAAAGGAGATCAGGCAATGAGTGAGTCCTCGATCCTTGTGGCAGATAAGCAAACTGCGGATCCGGTTCAATGGCGTTCGCCACTTGCGCTAATGATTCGCAGGTTCAAAAAAAACAAACGCGCCATAGCGGGGGGATGGATGGTTGCGATCTTTGTCATTGTTGCGGTATTCGCCAGATGGTTAGCGCCGTACGATCCGTTCGAGCAAAATATGGAAGTCATTCTGAATCTTCCGTCTTTCAGCCATCCGTTCGGGACGGATGAATATGGCCGGGACATATTATCGCGAGTGATGTACGGAGCGCAAATTTCTTTAATGGTCGGTATTTTCGGGGTGATCATTTCCGCTCTGTTTGGAGTAGCGCTGGGCACGATTTCCGGCTACTTCGGCGGGAAGACGGATATGCTGATTATGAGGCTGATTGACATCTTTATGGCATTTCCAAGTTTTCTTCTTGCGCTGGCCATCGTCAGTGTGTTAGGGCCGGGTATGGTGAACGTCATGCTTGCGATCGGCATTTTCTCGGTTCCGACTTTTGCGAGAATTTCCCGCAGCTCCGTCTTGGCGGTAAATAATAAGGAATATATCGAAGCGGCAAGATCGATGGGTTCGGGTCATATACGCATCATCTTCAAGCATATCATTCCGAACAGCATCGCGCCGATTATCGTATTGTCTACCATGCGTATAGCGACGGCCATTCTCACAGCTTCCGGACTGAGCTTCTTGGGGATGGGAGCGCAGCCGCCTACACCGGAACTTGGAGCCATGCTAAGCACGGGAAGGGAGTTTCTGCGATCGGCCCCTCATGTGAGTACGATACCGGGACTTGCCATTATGTTTATCGTGCTTGCCTTTAACATGTTGGGGGACGGCATCAGGGACGCGCTTGATCCGAAAATGAAGCTGTAGTCACGCGGTGCTGAGAATCAAGCGTTCGGAACAAAAGTCGTACACAAGGGGGAATAACATTGGAGCGTGTATTGCTTGAAATTAAAGGACTCAAGACGCATTTTTTTACAGATGAAGGTGTGATTCCGGCAGTTGACGGCGTGGATATCACGATCCGAGAAGGGGAAACCGTAGGTGTTGTCGGAGAGTCAGGTTCCGGAAAAAGCGTAACATCGTTGACGGTCATGAGATTAACCCCCGGGAAAGTAGTGGAAGGCTCCATCATGCTTGGCGGGAAAGACCTTCTGGCTTTAACCGAGCAGGAAATGCAAGGTGTTCGAGGCAACGAAATCGCCATGATCTTTCAAGAGCCGATGACTTCGCTGAATCCTGTATTTACGATCGGGGATCAGATTGGGGAAGCGGTTCGGATCCACCTGAATTACGGCAAAGCGCAGGCTAGAGCCAAGTCTATCGAAATGCTGAAGCTGGTCGGTATCCCGAGACCGGAACAAATTGTGGATGAGTATCCCCATCGTTTATCCGGCGGGATGAGGCAGAGGGTGATGATCGCGATGGCAATGGCCTGCAATCCCAAACTGCTTATTGCCGACGAACCGACGACCGCTCTGGATGTGACGATTCAAGCGCAAATATTGGATTTAATGAAGGAATTGAAATCGACGCAGGGCACGGCGATCCTGTTGATTACACATGATCTGGGTGTCGTGGCGGAAATGTGCGACCGTGTGGTGGTGATGTACGGCGGGAAAGTCGTTGAAGAAAGCGATGTCGTTACACTGTTTACCGAGCCGAAGCATCCGTATACGCAAGGGCTGATGAAGTCGATGCCAACGCTCGTAACGGAAGAGAGACGTTTGTATTCCATCAAGGGCAGCGTACCGGCTCCCGGCAGCTTGCGGGAAGGGTGCCATTTCGCTCCGCGTTGCGAATTTGCGTCGGATGTGTGCAGAAGATGGTCACCGCAATTGGTGGAAGTCGAGCGGGGGCACTTCACCAGATGCTGGCTCCATGCACCTGAAGGGGAGAGTAATCACTATGAAGCAGCCTTTAGTTGAGGTCCGCAACTTAAAAAAGTATTTTCCCATTAAAAAAGGGATCTTCAGCCGGACGGTAGGACATGTAAAAGCAGTGGACGGTTTGGACTTTACGATTTATAAAGGGGAAACGCTTGGCTTGGTGGGAGAAAGCGGATGCGGCAAATCAACAACGGGAAGAACACTTCTGCAGCTGCTTCGTCCGACGGAAGGTGAGGTTGTTTACGAAGGGAAAAACCTTGTCGGCATGCCTGCACACGATCTTAGAAAGGTTCGTAAGGACATGCAGATGGTATTTCAAGATCCTTATGCTTCCCTTGACCCGCGACTTACGGTTTTCGATATTATCGCCGAGCCGCTGGACATTCACCATATCGCCCAAGGAAAAGATAAAATGCGTCGCGTGGAAGAACTGCTGAATGTCGTTGGCTTAAGCGGCTATCATGCCAAACGGTATGTACACGAATTCAGCGGCGGACAACGGCAGCGGATTGGGATTGCCAGAGCGCTTGCGTTAAACCCCAAGCTGATTGTCGCCGACGAACCGGTATCGGCGCTGGACGTGTCGATCCAATCCCAGGTTATTAACCTGATGCAAGATTTGCAGGAGCAATTTAGTCTGACGTATTTATTTATTGCTCATGATTTAAGTGTAGTGAAGCATATCAGCAACCGGATTGGCGTTATGTATTTGGGACGAATGGTGGAACTGGCGGATAAACGGGATCTTTTTGATTCCCCTAAGCATCCGTATACACAAGCGTTATTATCAGCCGTGCCAACTCCGAATCCGTTAATCAAGAAAGAGCGGATTATGCTTCAAGGGGATGTGCCAAGTCCGGCCAATCCGCCTGCAGGTTGTACGTTTCACCCAAGATGCAGCGAATGCATGGCCGTATGTAAGACGGAAAAGCCGGAATTAAAGCTGGTGGAAGGCCGTTACGTCGCCTGTCATTTATACAATTGAAAGTGGAGGGAAATAAAATATGAGCTCGCTTCGAAATCCATCCAGAAGGTTGGAAAGAGGTGCAACATCATTATATGCCTGTCAATTCGATCAACGGTTTTCATATTGTGCCTATATTCCCAGTCATTTTGACGAAACAGACCCTTTAAAACATCCGCTGCTTGTCGTTATCCATGGGACGGAACGTGCTGTACAGTTTTACAGGGATGAGTTTAAGTCATTTTCCGAGGAAACCGGTGCCGTTATTCTGGCTCCGCTATTTCCGGGAGGAATTGGTGAACCGGGCGAATTAAATTCGTACAAAATGATTAAGTATCGGGATATTCGTTTTGACCACGTTTTGCTGGCCATGATCCACGAGTTTACAGAACAATATGGGATTTCGGGAGAGAAATCTTATCTGTTCGGTTTTTCCGGCGGCGCTCAATTTGTTCATCGTTTCTATTACCTTCATCCCGAGCGACTCTTGGGTGTTTCGGTCGCTTCTCCGGGCAATGTGACTTTGCTGGATCCGGCGATGGACTGGTTTACGGGCATCCGCGACTTTAAGGAGCAATTCGGCAACGATCTAAACTGGGACGAGATGCGCCGTGTACCAGCGCAATTGGTCATTGGCAGCGAAGACAACAAGCTCCTGGAAAGCGGAAAAGATAATCCGTTCTGGCTTCCTGGCGTCGACATTGCCGGAAATACGCGCCTCGAACGAGTGAGATCGTTATGGAAAAATTGGACATCTCAAGGGATTCAGGTTCAGTATCATGAAGTTCCGGGAGCGGCTCATGAAGGAGTAAAGCTGCTTCCTGCGGTTAAAGCTTTTTTTGCAGACATATTAAATACGAATTAGAAGGGGCTGAATTTATGTTTCGCTTACATCCGAGAGTTCAAGGCGTCACTCCGGAATTGTCATCCATTTATAATAAGGTGATGCCTTCAACGATCGGCCATATGACTGATTTCGGTTTTATGAAAGGCCTTCAACCGTTATTCCGGCCCATTCATTTTGCGGGTAATGCGGTAACCGTACGAATTCCCCATATGGATTCTTCCGCTGTTCATAAAGCGCTGGATATCGTCGAACCGGGCGACGTGCTTGTGATCGACATGTCGGGCGACACGGACCGGTCCTGCTGGGGAGGGATTTGCTCTTATATCGCCAAGACGAAAAAAGTAGCCGGGGTGATCGTTGCCGGCTGCGTGAACGACGTTCAGGAAATACTCGATTTGCAGCTTCCTGTTTTTTCGTTAGGCGTCAGCCCGCTGACGACCAGAATTTTGGGGCTTGAGGGAGAAATCAACACAACGATCAGTATTTGCGGAGTCGCCGTGCGGCCGGGGGATTTGATTGCAGCCGATGGCGACGGGGTGTTTGCGGCCGATCCTAGAGACGCCATGAAATACGGGCTGGAAGCCATTCAAATACAAGATAGCGAGGCAGAGCTAAAGCGCAAATTGGATAAAGGCATTTCGCTGGCATCGATAAGCGGAGCCGACAAATGGTTTGAGTGACAATTTTAATTTCATTACAGTTAGGGGTTAATTAGAAATGATGATCGGGGTTCCAAAAGAGGTCAAAAATAACGAAAACAGAGTAGGCATGACTCCTGCGGGCGTAACCGCATTTCTGAATCATGGCCATGAAGTATGGATCGAGACCGGTGCCGGTTCAGGCAGCGGTTTTACCGATCAAGATTATACGGAAGCCGGCGCAAAGATCGTATCTTCCGCGAAGATGGCTTGGTCTGCCGATATGGTAATTAAAGTAAAAGAGCCGCTGCCCGAAGAATATGGTTATTTCCGCGAAGGCCTCATTCTGTATACCTATCTCCATCTTGCGCCGGAACCGGAATTAACAAAAGCTCTTGTGGACAATAAGGTCGTTGCCATCGCTTATGAAACCATTCAACTGGATAATGGCACACTTCCTTTGTTGATGCCTATGAGCGAAGTCGCGGGGAGAATGTCCATTCAAATCGGCGCTCAATTTTTGGAAAAATCCAGAGGCGGAAAAGGTGTTCTCCTTGGCGGAGTACCGGGAGTTGCACCGGCTGAAGTTGTCGTTGTCGGCGGCGGCATCGTAGGGGCCAACGCGGCCAAAATGGCGCTTGGTCTGGGTGCCAGCGTGACCTTGCTTGACATTAACGCAGACCGGCTTCGCCAGCTTGACGATCAGTTCCAAGGCCGTCTAAAAACATTGATGTCCAACAGTTATAACATTGCCGTCACCGTGAAAAAAGCGGACTTGCTTGTGGGAGCGGTTCTGATTCCCGGTGCGCGCGCTCCCCGTCTGGTTACGGAAGAGATGGTAAAATCGATGCAGCCTGGTTCCGTCATCGTGGATGTAGCGATCGATCAAGGCGGCTCAATCGAAACCATCGACCGCATCACAACACATAGTGAACCTACGTATGTAAAACACGGGGTTGTCCATTATGCCGTAGCAAACATGCCTGGGGCTGTGGCAAGAACATCGGCTATCGCCTTAACGAATGTGACGATTCCTTATGGCATTCAAATTGCCAACAAAGGATATAAACAGGCGGCATTAGAAAATAAAGCGCTGGCCAAGGGAATGAACGTAATGGACGGCAAAGTGGTGTACAAAGCGGTTGCCGAAGCACATGGCTATGCTTATGTGCCTATGGATTCCTTTTTAACCAATCAAGACGTTCACGTTTAACGTTGGGGGCTTCTTTTTTTCTTGAAAGGGGATGAACTGCGGTGCAAGAAGAGAAAAAGAGGTTTATACAGGAATTCGTACCCGGCAAACAGGTCACCTTAAGTCATTTAATCGCCAACCCCGATGACGATTTGTTTAACAAACTGGGTATTACGCAGGCGGGTTCTATCGGCATTCTAACTTTGACACCGAGTGAAACGGTTATTATTGCCGCCGATCTGGCGACCAAAGCGGCGAACGTTTCGATTGGGTTTCTCGACCGCTTTACCGGAAGTCTTGTGTTGGTAGGCAGTGTATCCGAAGTCGAAATGGCGATGCAGCAAATCAATGTTTTTCTTTCCGCACAGCTTGGATACACATCATCACGTATCACGAAGTCGTAGAGGAAGTGCATGCCATGAACACCAATCACCGCGTTATGATCATCGGGTCGATTGGCGCCGGAAAATCAACGATGACCAATGTTTTGCTTGGCCGCAAGGCCGATGCCGTCAA
The DNA here is from genome assembly GCF_004307995.1 of Paenibacillus thalictri. GTDB lineage: Bacteria > Bacillota > Bacilli > Paenibacillales > NBRC-103111 > Paenibacillus_AF > Paenibacillus_AF thalictri. The sequence continues at coordinate 19,101 of NZ_SIRE01000013.1, forward strand.
AACCCAAACTTTAGTTTATACCGACTGGATTGTCGATACCCCTGGTGAATATACGGAGAATCCTTTTTTTTACAAAAGTCTGATGGCCACTATGCTTGAAGTTACCCATATCGTATTTATCCAGGATGCAACAAACCCGAAGACGATTTTCCCGCCGGGGTTCGCCACCGGTTTTACCAAACTGCCCATCGGCGTTGTAACCAAAGCCGATGCGGATCATGCGAATATAGAACGGGCATTAAACCAGTTAAGACAGGCCATTCCGAAGGGGGCGCTTGTTATTTCTTCATCGTTAACGGGGCAAGGGATCAAGGAAATTCAAGAACTGGTCCAATGCGCGACATTTGAAGCCATGAAGGCGTACTGCACGCAATCGGAAGAAAATCATGTGTCTTATCATGAAAACATGTAAGGCTCGGGATAAAGAGCGCCGGTTGATGGTGAAAAGGCAAAAACGCCTCTAATACTATCTCACTTTAGATAGTGTTAAAGGCTTTTTTTTCTTCGGGGAGGTGATGACTTGCAGCAGCGTCAAGAAGCGGAAATGATCCTAAGCGCGGGCATCGATATTGGCACCAGTACGACCAAACTCATATTAAGCCGGTTTTCGCTAATGAATACGGCTGGCGCCAGCCATGTGCCGCGGATCGAGATCATCGGCAAACAAGTTTTTTATAAAAGCCCGGTTTACCGGACGCCTTTACGTGCTCCTATGCTGATTGATATGGAAGCGGTGCAAAGTATCGTCAGGAAAGAATACGCCAAAGCCGGCATTAAGCCGCAGGATATCAGGACGGGGGCCGTCATCATTACCGGCGAAGCCGCTACCAAGCTCAATGCGGAGCAAATGATTCACATTCTTGCTGCAGAAGCGGGTGAATTTCTGGTTGCGACGGCGGGCCCGGATTTGGAAGCAATCATTGCGGCAAAAGGATCCGGAGCGTACCAATATTCCAAACAAACGGGCAAGACGGTCGCCAATATCGATATCGGGGGAGGAACGGCGAATATTGCTGTTTACCAATCCGGCTACCTCAAAGGAACGTGTACCCTGCACATAGGCGGCAAATTAATTGAGCTGGAAAAAGCGAGAATTAAAGCGATATCACCACCTATGCAGAATCTGCTTGCCCAATTAGGCCATTCTCTTTCCACCGGTGATCCTGTGCATTTGGACGATATTCATGACGTAATAAAGGAAATTATTCGTGTGATGATTCGAACGTTAGTTCGTATTCTCGGAGGAGAAGCCGGTGGACCAGACCAGGTACTCCTGCTGGGGCATCCGCCCGATTGGGGGATCCCTATCGATGAAATTATGTTTTCGGGCGGAGTTAGCGAATGTATGTACGGGTTGGAGACCCATTCGGAACAAGCGCAAAATGCCGTTTATGAGGATATCGGTTTCATGTTGGCCGAATCGTTACGGCAAAGTGCTGGTCTGAAGCGGTGGAAATGGATTACTCCGGTAGAAACGGTCAGAGCGACAGTGCTTGGAGCCGGCATGCACACGTCGGAAATTAGCGGTGCGACCATTCATGCCGAAGGCTCCCGTCTACCCGTCAAAAACCTGCCTGTATATCACCTGGAGCTGCACGATCGTCTTCCAAGCGGCAAACAAATCGTTCATCAGGCGATGGAACAGGCGTTGCGCACTTATGACCCCCAGCGGGAAGGGATTAACTTTGCGCTTTATATTACGGGATTGACGGCGCTGCGATTTCGTGAAGTACAGCAGTTGGCCGGATGGCTGCTTGAATCGTACCGGTTGCAGCCGAATCAACTTGAACCATTGGTGGTGGTGCTGGCCAATGATATGGCCAAAGTTTTAGGTCAAACTCTGCAGGCCATGAACCCGGGACGCGACATCGTATGTATCGATCAAGTTCTCGTCGAACATGGCGATTATTTGGATATTGGGAGCAAACTGCAAAGCGAAGTTGTGCCTGTCGTTGTAAAGACACTTGCCTTTCATTCATGAAATGAGAGTTTACTTTTAGAGAAAGGATGGTTGGCCGATGATTCTGAAGACCTTGCTCATGGGTCAAGTTTATCAATTTAAAAACCTGAAAGAAGTATTCGCCAAAGCAAACGAAGAAAAATCAGGCGATAGACTTGCCGGACTTGCGGCTGAAACGGTGCAAGAACGCATTGCAGCCAAGCAAGTGATTGGCGCGTTGTTGCTGAGCGATATTCGCGATCATCCGCTGCTCCCTGCAGAAGAAGATGAAGTATCCCGTATCATTGAGGAACAAGTTAATGGTCCCGTCTACAAGCAAGTGCAGGGCTGGTCCGTATCTGAATTGCGGGAATACATTCTTGATGATCGTACGACAGGAGAAGATTTAAAACGCATCAGCAGAGGGCTGACAAGTGAAATGATAGCGGCAGTGACCAAATTGATGTCCAATCTCGATCTGATTCATTGCGCCAATAAAATAGAAGTCATAACCAAATGCAATATAGCCATCGGGCACAAAGGGGTACTTGCTTCCCGGCTTCAACCCAACCACCCTACCGATCAGGTAGAAGGAATGATCGCTTCTTTAAAAGAAGGCTTGTCGTATGGCATGGGTGATGCGGTGATTGGCATCAATCCGGTCGATGATTCTGTCGAGAGTGTGAAGCGGCTGCTGCATGCCACACATGATTTTATGAACACTTGGGAAATACCGACGCAAAACTGTGTATTGGCCCATGTCATTACACAGATGAAAGCCATTGAACAAGGTGCTCCCGCGGATATGATTTTTCAAAGCATCGCAGGAACGGAAGCGGCGAACCGCTCATTTGGCATCACAGCGGCATTGCTGGATGAGGCCGATGATATGGCCAGAACGCTGGGGACGGGAACAGGCCCTGAGCGGTTATATTTTGAAACCGGGCAAGGGTCGGAGTTATCGGCAGAAGCTCATTACGGCATTGATCAGCTGACTATGGAGTCGCGTAATTACGGATTTGCTCGGCGTTATAACCCTTATATATTAAACACTGTCGTTGGATTTATCGGCCCTGAATATTTGTACGACAACAAGCAAGTGATCCGCGCCGGTCTTGAAGATCATTTTATGGGCAAGCTGCATGGGATTTCCATGGGGGTAGACATTTGTTATACCAACCATATCAAAGCGGATCAGAACGATATCGAAGACTTAGGGGTTTTGTTAACCGCGGCGGGCGTCAACTTTATTATTGCGACTCCGATGGGGGACGACTGTATGCTGAATTACCAATCGATGAGTTATCACGATGTAGCAACGCTGCGGCAAACGATGTATCGCAGACCGGCCCCTGTATTTGAAGCCTGGTTGGAGAAAATGGGGATTATGGAACAGGGCAAGTTAAGCAGAAGGGCCGGGGATCCTAGCCTCTTTACGCGATAGCCTAATCTCACGATCGGTTCGGGAGGTGAATGAACATGAACGAAGGGCTGATTGAAACAATTACAACGATTATTCTGGAGAAAATCAATTCCCGCCAAGACGTTTCTGCGGCTGCCCCCAGCAAGGAAACGCCCAAACAAGCGGATGGCATGGTAAAGGTATGGAATCACTTGCAAAGCGCCCCTGAGTCAAGAGAGTCATACCCGCTTGTTCAGACAGCATTGCCACCCATCCTTTCCCCTCAAAAGTTACAGAGAGATCAGGGGGGAAAGGTGAACATTTGGGATCACCGGACGTTTCCCGAACCTTCAGAGGAGAAGGAATCATTGGTGAATCAGCATGATGAAGTTTTGCCGGAATTACAGACACGTTTGGGCATAGACGAGCCGCATAATAAGGAAGAGCTGTTGCATCTCGTCCGTAAAACGCCTGCCAGGATCGGAATCGGCAGAGCCGGGCTGCGGCCGAAAACGGAGGTTTGGTTAAAGTTTCGGCTTGACCATGCTGCAGCGGTTGATGCCGTATATGGGGAAGTATCGCCGGAATTGCTGAAAAGCTTAGATTTATTTACGGTTGAAACTCGCGTCTCGGATAAAGAAGAGTATATTCGCCGTCCGGACCTTGGCAGGCGGCTGTCGGATGAAGCCATACAAACCATCTCCAACCGTTGCGAGATGGAACCCCAAGTACAGATTATCGTCTCCAACGGACTCAGTGCCCAAGCGATTGAAAAAAATGCGGAGGATGTGCTCTTATCCCTTCAGCAATCTTTAAAAAGTTTGGGACTGAGGTACGGTACTCCCTTTTATATTCAAAAGGGCCGGGTTGCGGTTATGGATGAAGTCGGAGAACTGCTGCGTCCGGAAGTTATCGTATTTCTTATAGGAGAACGGCCAGGCTTGTTAAGCGCCGAATCATTAAGTGCTTATATGTGCTATAAACCGAGAAAAGGAACAATTGAAGCAGAACGAATGGTTATTTCCAATATTCATTCGGGAGGTATCCCTCCTGTTGAAGCAGGAGCTTATTTAGGCAGCGTCGTTGAAAAAATGGTCAAATACAAAGCAAGTGGCATCTCACTTGTGCAGAAGGAGGCGTCGGTCAGCGATGCTGGACAGAATTAAAGCTGAAGTGCTGGCTGTCCGTATAATTCCGAACGTAGATGAGTCGTTAGCTGCGCAGTATGGATTAAAACCCGGTTTTCGAAGCATAGGAATGCTTACAACGACGATTGACGATATCGGGTATACGGCGCTTGACGAAGGGACCAAGAGAGCGGAAGTGGAAGTTGTTTATGCTCGTTCCTTCTATGCCGGCGCGAGTCATGCATCCGGTCCATTATCGGGCGAATTCATCGGCATTATCGCCGGGCCCAACCCCGACGAGGTCAGAAGCGGGATCGAAGCGATCGAACATACGATTCAATATGACGCGTTTTTCGAAGCGCTGAATGCGGACCGTACCCACGCCTTGTATGCGCATGTCGTAGCAAGAACGGGCAGTTATCTTTCCCGATTGGCCGGCATTGAGGAAGGAGAGCCGCTCGCTTATTTAATCGCTCCGCCTCTGGAGGCTATGTACGGCCTCGATGCCGCATTAAAGGCGGCGGATGTGCGGCTTGTCAAGTTGTTTTGCCCGCCTTCGGAGACGAATTTCGGCGGCGGATTACTTACAGGTACGCAATCGGCTTGCCGCGCTGCAGCGGATGCTTTTCGGGAAAGCATTATCGGAATTGCCAAACAGCCTGTCGCGTATTAGGAGTGGTACCTACCTAGGAAGATGTTTTGAATACCAGAAGAAAGGAGCAATCAAAGGATGCAGCTGGATAAAGACTTACAATCCGTTCAGGACATGAGAGATGCCGTTAAGAAAGCAAAAGAAGCCCAAGCAAAGTTCCAAGCTTTCTCGCAAGATGAAGTGGACCGCATCGTAAAAGCGATGGCGGATGCGGCTTATGAGAAGTCATATACGCTTGCTTCCCTCGCCGTCGAAGAAACAGGACTAGGCGTTGCCGAACACAAGGTGATTAAAAATCAAGTAGCGTCACGGGATGTGTATCAATCCATTTGCGACCAAAAAACGGTTGGCGTCATCAACGAACATAAAGATAAGAATATGGTAGAGGTGGCCGCTCCTTTTGGCGTGATCGCAGGGATTGTGCCTACAACCAACCCAACCTCCACAGCGATTTTCAAAAGCTTGATTGCACTGAAAGCGCGCAACGCGATTGTATTTAGCCCTCACCCTTCCGCAGCCCAATGTACGGTCGAAGCCGCAAACATTTGCCTGCAAGCAGCTGTTGCCGCGGGAGCTCCTGAAGGAATCATCGGCTGGATTCCGCAGCCGACAATGGAAGCGACGGAAGGTTTGATGAAGCATAAAGACGTTAATCTGATTTTGGCAACAGGAGGCGGTCCTTTGGTCAGAGCTGCCTACAGCTCGGGTAAACCGGCTTATGGTGTGGGACCGGGGAATGTGCCGGTATACATTGAGAAAACCGCCGAAATATCCAAAGCGGTTCAGCGGATTGTTGACAGCAAAACATTTGATAACGGGACGATTTGCGCTTCCGAACAAGCCGTTATTGTGGATCGGAACATCCGTGAGATGGCCGTTCGCGAGTTTAAGAACCAAGGCGCTTATTTCTTGAACGCGGAGGAGAAGAAGAAGCTGGAACCTGTCATTTCGCCGGCGCCCGGTAAACTCAACCCTAAGATCGTAGGCCGAAGTGCGCGGGTGATTGCAGAAATGGCCGGCATTACGGTACCTGCCGATACCCGCTTACTGATTGCTGAAGAAACCCGTATCGGGAAAGAGATTCCTTTTTCAATCGAAAAGCTGGCTCCGGTTTTTGCTTTTTACACGGTTGACGATTCAGTGGAAGCCGCGGACATCTGTGAACGTCTGTTGGATTTAGGCGGCAGGGGGCACACCTTAGCTATTCATACGACAAATGATGAAGTCGCCCGTACTTTTGCATTACGAATGCCGGTTTCAAGGATTGTCGTGAATACGCCGTCCGCTCTTGGCGCCGTCGGTGGAACGACCGGACTCCAGCCTTCCTTTACGTTAGGTTGCGGTTCGTTTGGCGGCAATATAACCTCCGATAATGTAACGGTTCATCATTTGATGAATGTGAAACGTCTTGCTTATGGCATCAAACATCTCGATGTCCCTAAATCGGGTACTGCGAAAGTTTCGGCAAATTCGAAGCCTGCGGCAGGCAACACGGAAGAAGAGCGGATTGAAGAAGTGGTGGGCCAAGTTTTAGCCAAGGTTGGAGCAGCAGGCAATATCGATAAGGAAACGGTCATCCAGTTAGTAAATCAAGTGATTTCACAAATAAACCCCATAAAACTTTAGGAGGAATTTACAATGACAAGAGAACTTACAGCATTGGGAATGATTGAAACAAAAGGCCTGGTTGCTTCTATTGAAGCGGCGGACGCAATGGTAAAAGCGGCAAATGTCCATCTGGTCGGCAAGGTTCATGTTGGCGGCGGACTTGTAACGGTGCTTGTTCGCGGAGATGTCGGCGCAGTGAAGGCGGCTACGGACGCAGGAGCCGCTGCGGCGCAGCGCGTTGGCGAGCTTTTATCCGTTCATGTCATCGCTCGTCCGCACAATGAGCTGGAAAGCATTTTGCCTAAGTTTGAGCTGGAAAAGTAAAAGCTGCTGCAAGATTCAGCGACTGGAAAGTGAGGTGTGCGAATCATGGACCCGCAAATGATACAGTCGATTGTTGATGAAGTGGTGCTTCAGCTCAATCAGAAAGATAACATAAATCCTGCCGTACCGATCGGCGTATCCGCACGGCATGCGCATTTGTCGAAAGAACATTTGGCGGTGTTATTTGGCGCCGGATACGAGCTGACGAAAAAGGCGGATTTATCCCAACCCGGTCAATTTGCCGCAAATGAAACGGTGCTGATCGCCGGACCAAAGGGGAGTATTGAGCGGATCAGAATACTCGGGCCCGTACGTGGAGCGACACAAGTAGAGGTAAGCCGGACCGACTCCGTTAAGCTCGGACTTCATCCGCCTCTCCGGGAATCGGGAGATATCCAAGGTGCTTCTCCCGTGACAATAGTTGGTCCTAAGGGCAGCGTTTATGTTGCCGAAGGGTTAATTGTCGCTCAGAGCCATATCCATATGACCCCTCAAGACGCAGCAGGTTACGGGGTCGTGCATGGCGAGATGGTTAGCGTGCAAACAAAGGGCCCAAGACCGGTAACATTCGAAAACGTGCTTATTCGTATTTCCGAACGTTATAAGCTGGAGATGCACATAGATACGGATGAAGCAAATGCCGCGTTTCTTACAACCGGAGATACCGGAACATTAATAAAATCAGCGGTTTCAAAGGGTTGATCATTTCATGACATTATCCATCGATAAAGCCGTCATTGAACATATCGTGAGAGAAGTTATCCAAAGTTTGCAAGCGGCGAAATCTGAACTTGTCTATCGGAAATCAAAATTGCTGATCGTTTATGACGAAAACCGTGAGCAAGATGAAGTCAAGCAAATTGCAGCGGCTCTGGAGGCCGGTTGGCATGTTATTCGGATGCCATTTCGCTCGCCTGATCTTGTATCCGCGATTAGCGATATCAAGCATGTGGTTATGCTGGATGTTAACCAGGATATATTGGTCCGGGGAGCACTAGGATTCATCGGCTCAGCACCAAACGAGCTGTTGGCAGCTGTTTTGCACAACGGCATACCGGTGACGTTGGTGCTTACCCATTCATTGGAGTGGATACTTCGGCCCGAGGGTACGGACGATGATCTTCCGGAGCCCGCCAGACGTTATAGACAGCATATTCGCAAACATAAAGACATTCTTGCTTCTTTTGGAGCCGCATTTGCCGGCTTGTCCGATTTGCAAATTGCCCCTATTGGCGGCGACCGGACCGATCATGATAACACCCAAAGCGGGAAGACGTTGTATTTTGAGCAAAAAGTACTGACCCAGGAAGATGTAAGGGTTAGCGATGTCGGCACTATTGTTGTTTCCCGGTCGACTCTCGTGACCCCATTAGCACGTGATACCGCAAGAGACAAAGGGGTAACGATTCTTGTCCAAGAATCATGAGGTGGTGAAGCCATGCAAGTTGGCACTGTAATCGGGAATGTATGGGCAACGCGGAAAGAAGATGATTTGACCGGACTGAAATTTTTATTTGTTCAACCGCAAGGGCCTACCGGGTCACCGATTGATGTTCCTTTTGTCGCTTTGGATCGAATCGGTGCAGGTATCGGGGATAAAGTGATGGTTACCCAAGGCAGCTCGGCCCGATTTGTGATTAAGGATAAAGAGCTGCCCATTGATGCCGTCATTATCGGCATTGTCGACTCTATAGATGTGGAAAGCAGGTGATCGGATTGTCCAAAGCGTTAGGTATGATTGAAACGAGAGGGTTTATCGCTTCCGTAGAAGTAGCCGATGCCATGATTAAATCTGCCGATGTAAAACTTATTAAACAAGAGCAAGTTGACGCCGGTCTTGTAGTAATTCTTGTCGAAGGTGATGTCGGAGCCGTGCAAGCCGCACTGGATGCAGGGAAAGAAGCCGCCAAACGAGTCGGGGTACTGGTTGCGGCGCATCTGATTCCCAGACCTGATGACGGGATTCATACGATTCTGGGGAGGGGCTAGTCTGTATGGCATTTAAAAGGAAGAAAATTGCCGTCATTGGCGCTGGATTTACCGGCGCTACGGCTGCGCTGATGCTGGCGCAAAAAGAGCTCGGCGACGTGGTGCTGGTCGATATCCCGAGCTTGGAGAACCCCACAAAAGGTAAAGCTTTGGATATACTCGAGGCCGGGCCCGTGCAAGGGTTTAACGCCGCGATCACAGGTACATCCAATTATGAGGATATTCAGGATGCGGATCTGGTCATTATTACGGCGGGTATGGCCCGTAAGCTTGGAATGAACCGCGATGATTTGGTCGCTACCAATGCAGGCATCATGAGAGGTGTTTCCGAACATGTAGCCAAGTATGCGCCAAACAGCTATATCCTGATATTAAGCAATCCGGTAGATGCCATGACGTATGTATGTTACAAAACGACCGGTTTCCCGAAAAATCGCGTCATCGGCCAATCCGGAGTTTTGGATACGGCCCGCTTTAACACATTTGTTGCCCAGGAATTAAACGTATCTGTAGAAGACGTTACGGGATTTGTGCTTGGCGGCCACGGGGACGATATGGTCCCGCTTGTCCGGTATTCGAGCGTTGGCGGCATTCCAATAGATAAACTAATCACTGGTAAACGTATTGACGCGATTGTAGAGCGGACACGTAAGGGGGGCGGTGAAATCGTAAACCTGCTTGGAAACGGCAGCGCTTATTATGCGCCTGCAGCTTCTCTGGTTCAAATGGCGGAAGCCATTATTAAAGACAAGAAGCGCCTGTTGCCTGCCATTGCCTATTTGGAAGGGGAGTATGGCTATCGCTCTATATACCTGGGCGTTCCAACGATCATTGGCGGAGAAGGTATCGAGAAAATACTGGAATTGCAATTAACGGAAAAAGAGCAAGCCGATCTTGATCAATCCGCCCAGTCCGTTCGTGACGTGTTGCAAATGATTAATTGATAAAAAATTGTAAAACAAAAAAGAGGCCGTTCTTTAGTAAAAGGGGAGTACCCCCGTATTTACGAAAGGAGCGGTTTCTTTGTCTTTCATTTTTCTTTCAGAGCAGTTTATTAATATATACACGTAAGGGAAATCACTGAAAAATACTAAGCAGGAGCGTGAAGGGATGTAAGCTGCTGGATGGAGTATGGCAAGATCGTCCTTTCTTGTTTACAATAGAAGTGTCGAGATTGCTTTTTATTCTAGAGCCAAAGGACCTTGTTCCATGTATGAAACTGCAGAGTTCCTTCTCATGATCGCTTCTTTTTTCCTGATAAGCATCATGTTTATCTTCGTCTACCGCTTTAGAAAGCAGCGCGGAATCCGCTGGCTGCTTGGATTGATGGCGTGCCGCCTGGTGTATGTATGCAGCGTCATTCTAGAGAAAAGTGTGCCTACGTTGGCAGAGAAGCTTTTTTTTCGCAATGTGTACCAGACAGCGGTGAATATGATGGTGCCGTTTATCATCTTATTTGTCCTGGAATGGGTATTCCGGGACAGGCCGCTGCGCATGCGATGGAAAATGGCGTTGTTGACGGCGTTTGTGCTCTGGTCGGTGCAGATGTGGCTGCCTGCCGATTGGAATCTGATCTATCACACGGTTGAGCAGGCGGACGGTTATTTGCTGATAACCCGAACGGGTTATTCACTGGCGTTTTCGATGTTGTGTTTCATGCTGATTGCCGGCTGCATCTATTTACTGGCCCAATACATACGCAATAGCGACAACGAGTTGCGGAAACCGGGTCTGTGGGTGCTGGCTCTGGCTTCTATCTTATTTGTGCTCGAAATTTTGAAATTTGTCAGCCCGCAATGGGCGTCATGGCTGCTGCCGATGACCGTGTATTGCAGCTTTTCCGGAAGCTTGATGCTGATCATTGTTTTGCGATACAAGCTTTTTTCGCTGGTTCCCTTAGCCAGAAATTTCGCATTGGACACGATACAAGAAAGTATTGTTATCGCCAATTCCGCCGGCCGGATCATCGACGCCAACAAGCAAGCTTCCTTGTGGTTCTCCCGATTGGGGATGGCCGAATTGACCGGGAAAAGGCTCGCGGAGGTGCTTTGGCAGTGGCCGGATTGGCATGCCTTGTGTGGAAATATGCAGCAGGGCAGCGTCTCGGCGGAGGTTTGGCTGGACGGAGAACGCCGCGTATACCAAGTGAATGTGTACCCGATCCGGGCAATGGGCCAGGAGAAACAAGGCAGTCTTTCGCTGCTGATCGACAGAACCGAACATCAGCGGCATCTGGAGCAGATTGCCGACCTGAACCAGTTGAAGGACCAGTTGATTACGATCGTATCGCACGATATCCGCGGACCGCTTGCCCTGCAGTATCAATTGGTTGAGCTGCTGGAGGAGGAGCGGGCTCGGTTTAGCCCCGAGCATCAGGAGATTTTGGCCCAACTGGGCAGTCAAATCCGCAATACGCTCAGTATGTCGACGAATGTGCTGGAATGGTTCCGCAGTCAGCGGGAAGAGATGGGACTTCGGCCGATGTCCTTAAACGTGGCGGATATCATGGAGGAATGCCTGCATTTGCTGCGAATACATGCCGAGACCAAGCAAGTGCGGCTCACCCATACCGTTGTTGACGGTCTGTGGGTCTATGCGGACCGCGAGGCGATCGGGCTAATTATCCGCAACTTGTTGTCCAACGCGATTAAATTTACTGAGCCGGGTGGCTTAGTTCAACTGGATGCCGGTTTGACGGAAGAAGGCAATGTGCTCATTTCCGTGCGGGACAATGGAATTGGCATCGATCCAGAGCGGCTTCGGATGCTGCTGGAGGATCAGCAGTTGCGTACCGCGATGGGTACCGCAGGGGAGAAAGGTGCAGGACTTGGCTTGTTTGTCACACGCCTGTTTATTGAGCGGAGTGGCGGGAGCTTCCGGGCCGAAAGCCGCAAGGGGGAGGGAAGTGTATTTCAATTTACAATGAAGGGAGGTCAACGGCTTGAACGTGATTCTGGTTGATGATGAGCCGGCGATGCTGCTGGCGATGAGAATGCTGTTATCCAGGCTTGATGGCGTAAAGCTTGTCAGCTGCTTTCAGACGGCCGCGGAGGCGCTTGCTTTTATAGACGATGTCGAGGTAGACATGGCATTTCTGGATATCGAGCTTAATGGGGACAGCGGGCTGGAGTTGGCACGCCGCTTGCGTGCTAAGGATGCCAATCTGGACATCGTCTTCACCACCTCGCATACGGAATTTTCGATGCAGGCTTATGATGTGTACCCGCTGGATTATATGGTTAAACCGATCTCCAGACAGCGGCTCGCCCAGACGATTGCCAGAGCGGACTCCAAACGTTTGGCTTCGGTCAGCCGCGGTATTGTTGCCGAAATCGAAAGGCTGAGCGTAAGAGGAATCGGCGGCCTGGATGTCGTCAGTAAAAAGGTAGGAGAAGTGAAGTGGATATCCAGAAAAAGCAAGGAAGTATTCGCTTATTTGCTTATTCATCGCGGGCGTCCGATACATAAGGCCCGGATCATTGAAGATATCTTTGGGCACCTGTCGATCGCAAATGCCGAATCCTATCTGAGCACGGCTGCGTATCAGCTGCGAAAAGTATTGGCGGAGCATGGCTTCAAGGAAGTCATCCATTGCTCTCAAGAGAAATATCGGCTTGATCTGGAGCAGATCGACGCCGATTTTATCCGCTGGGAGCAGGAGCTGGGGCAGCTAAAGGTGATTGACGCAACCAATGCGGCAGCGGCGGTCGAATTGGAGAAAGCATTTTCCGGCGGACTGTTTGAGGATACCGCATTCGAATGGGTGATTGCAGAGCAAGAACGATTATCGAATGTTTATGTCTCGTTTGCCGCACTGCTTGCCGGCTGGCTTTCTGACAGCGGACAATACAGAGAAGCGCTGCGGATTGCGGTCCGATTGGTGGCACGCAATGAATTCGATGAGGAAGCGAATCTGCTGCTCATTCGGTTGCTTGCGGCGGTGGGTGACCAGAAGGCTCTGCTGGAACATGAGGGGAGGTATAGACAGCTGCTGTATGAGGAATTGGGACTCCAGCCTTCGCCACGTATAGAGCAGGCCTATGCGCAAGCGCGATGCGGGTCGTAACAGGTCTGAGAGTATGTGGGACGCATAAAAAATAGATGCCGAGTCAATGTAAATTCACCCAATCCTTTACTCCACATGGGAATATATTGTAAAATATACAGCCGTCCAAGCTAAGGAGAAGGTTCTCGTGCCATCTAAACTGATCGTTTTTTGCCATTACTACAATGAGGCGTACATGCTTAAATGGTGGCTTAAGCACCATTACCAGTTGTTCGACCATGGAGTCATGATCGATTACGGTTCGACAGATACGTCCAATAAGTTAATCCGTCAGATGGCTCCAAACTGGGAAATTCGCAAATCTCGAAACAAGGTTTTTGATATCCGCGGTTGTGATGCCGAAATTATGGATTTTGAACGAGAGTTTAACTGTTGGAAAATGGTTTTGAATACTACAGAGTTTTTATGCGTTCAGAATAAAGCCGCTTTCCTCAGCCGCTTGAACAAACACGGCCATTCCATGTATAGAACGACGGGCATTTCGATGATCGATCCTTTGCGCCCAATATATAAAGATCCTAGTCCGTCTATTCCGCTTGTCAAGCAAAGACATCATGGAATTGTTCAGCTTGAATCTTTTTTTAGGGATCGGTTTATCCACAAATGTTCGAATGGGGCATATGGACCTGGCAGACATACCTCACGTAATCCAGATCAAGCTTATTTATCAGGCGCATATACACTTCATTTCAGATTTAGTCCTTGGAATAAAGAAATGATTAGACGAAAACTGTTTATTCAAACAAGAATACCCCAAAGTGATAAGGAAAAAGGATGGGGCAAACAGCACTTTGTCACAAGAACGGAATTGGAGCAAGAGTATCGTAAAATGGCCGCTAGAACAGAAGATTTGCGCAAGCGGCACGATATCCGGTGGATATTTGAATAAGCGCCTATTTGTGCGAAGAGTGAAGAAAAGACGGTTTTTACAAAGGGTTTACCGGAAAGAAGGCGCTATTCCCTACGAGGAGAGTTGAAAATGAACTATTTTTGGGAATCAGTGATTAAACCTGTTTTGGAATTATCCGGTGCAAAACGCATTGTTGAGATCGGGGCTTTTAACGGGAAAAACACAGTAAACCTGCTTAATTACTGCCGGCAGAAGGGCGGGATAGTGCAAGTTATCGACCCTCTTCCGTTATTCGACGTGCAGAAATTCAGAGCAACATATGGTTCTCATTTAATGATTTATGAATCTATAAGCCTTCAAATATTGCCTTTATTGCATCCTTATGACGCCATTTTAATCGACGGGGACCATAATTGGTACACGGTCTACCACGAATTAAAGGCCATCGAGAGCTTGGCGGTTGTGTCCGGGAAAAGGCCGCTAATCTTTTTGCACGATACCGGATGGCCATACGGTCGCAGGGATGCTTACTTCAACCCGAAACAGATCCCCGATAAGTACAGGAAACCATATGCAAAGAAAGGGATGACTCGAGGGGTAAAAGAGCTCACTGAACATGGGTTGAATTCTGATGCATATAATGCTGTTTATGAAGGCGGCACTCGCAACGGCGTATTAACCGCGGTAGAGGACTTTCTGAAACAATCCCCAATAAAATATGATTTTCACCAATCTCATGACCAGTTTGGCCTGGGGTTATTAACACCGCATAAATTTCCCCTGAAAAAGTTAATTCGTTATTTCCGTTAAAGAGAGCAGCCGCAGCTGCATCTCAACTATCGCCCGTCAACCCGCCAGGTTCGGGGTTCGCATCCATCTTCGCCCGGACGATTTCCTCATTGAGTTCCCCGCCGGTACCTCCAAGGGCTTCGGTTGAAATTGCGCCGCACACATTGGCGAACCGCAGCATTTCCAGCAATGTGAAATCGTTCAAAAATGCAAAAATAAGTCCCGCATTAAATGAATCTCCGGCTCCCGTGGTGTCAAGCGGCTTGACTGGGAACGGATCCGCATGAATCTGCCCCTGATCGGGAGTCAGCAGGGATGCTCCGCGTTTTCCCCGTTTGACGGCAACCATCCCATGACTGTGCGGCAGCAGCGAAGAAAGCCGCTCTAAGTCGGAGGTACGGTACAGATGCGTCAATTCCGTCTCGTTTGGCATAAATAAATCAGCGACTTCGGTCAGCCTCCCGATTGATTCATGATCCCACGTCTCAGAAGGATCCCACCCCACATCGAAACTGGTCGAGACACCATGGTCCTTGGCTGCCTGGAATAATGCATACCAATGTTCCCGCATTTCACGCTGCAGGAAATACGAACCGAAGTGCACATGATCCGCTTCGTCGAGTATTTCTGCTAGCGGAACAATCTCCTGATCGACCATAGCAATGGTCCCCAGGAACGTGAGCAAAGCCCGATCGTTTGCGTCGGACAAAGACACGGTAACACCTGTCTTCTTGCTTTTCGTTCTGACGATGTGCTTGGTCGATACCCCAAAATGATTCAGCCGCTCCACACAATAATCGCCGAATGGATCACAACCGACAATCGATACGAACCTGACATCAAGACCCAGCTGCGCTAGGCGGCATGCGGTAATAGCCGAAGAGGAACCCAGTGTGAGTTCAAACTGTTCAACCAATTTTTCCTTGTCCGGTTCAGGCACGATGTCGTCCCCCGAAAAAATGAGGTCCACGTTTAGTTCGCCTATTACATACACTGTTTTTGTCATAATGATCTCCTTAATATGGAAAGGGGATTGTTTTAAAATTAGTTTATTCGAAGATTAACAGATCAGCAAGGGACTATTTTTTATAGTTGCAACGGCACAATAGCTCTGAGGTTTGCTTCCGTATAAAGCGGGGGAGCTCCTTTCTGAAACGAATGAAATGGCCGAAACCTTGATCGGGGAGTCTTTGAATCTTCAAAACGGAATCTTCCTCGTAGCCAGACGCCTGATGTTGAGAATGCTCTAACGCGATCGCAGTGTACAACGCGGGTAAGTATCGTCCAAGTAACTATCCCACGGCAAAGTGCGTACTTCCTAAAGTGAAATGGTTGCTCTACAATAGGCTTGTGTTGGAACAACAACAATCATTTACAAGGAGAGATCATTCATATGGAACTTCAATTGGCACTGGATCTTGTAGACATTCCCGGAGCAAAACAAGTGGTTGCGGAAGTGGCGGAGCATATAGATATCGTCGAAATCGGCACGCCGGTCGTTATTAATGAAGGGTTAAGAGCGGTAAAGGAAATCAAAGAGGCATTTCCGTCTTTGCGCGTTCTGGCTGATCTGAAAATTATGGACGCAGGTGGATATGAGGTCATGAAAGCATCGGAAGCAGGAGCGGATATTGTTACCGTTCTGGGGGCATCGGATGATTCGACAATTCGGGGTGCTGTCGAAGAAGCGAAAAAACAAAACAAAAAAATTATGGTCGACATGATCAACGTGAAGGACATTGAAAGCAGGGCTAAAGAAATCGACGCGCTTGGTGTTGATTACATCTGCGTCCATTCCGGTTACGACCATCAGGCGATAGGCAAAAACTCTTTTGAAGAGCTTACCGCGATCAAACGTGTCGTCAAACATGCAAAAACGGCGATTGCAGGCGGCATTAAGCTGAATACGCTGCCGGAGGTCATAAAGGCTAATCCGGACCTGGTTATTGTCGGCGGCGGCATAACCGGACAAGAGGATAAAAAGGCAACTGCGGCTGAAATGAAGAGACTGGTTAGTCAGGCCTAATCGTCATGGAAACGATAAATTATGCGGCTGAAATCGTTAAGGAGCTTCATCGTTCGGTAGAACGAATTGCCGAGGAAGAAGCTGAAACATTGGCTGACTTCATTCTGCAATCCAACAAAGTATTTGTGGCTGGCGCGGGAAGATCGGGCTTAATGGGCCGGGCTTTCGCCATGCGTCTGATGCATACCGGGATAAACGCCTATGTGGTCGGGGAAACGGTAACTCCGGGCATCGACAAGCACGATGTCCTGATTATTGGCACAGGCTCGGGGGAAACAAAAAGTTTGATCCCCATGGTTCAAAAAGCGAAAAGTTTGGGCGCATCCGTTGTTGCGATCACGATTGATCCTGAGTCGACGATTGGAAGATTGGCGGATACTGTGGTGGAGCTGCCGGGATTGCCTAAAGATCAAGCAAGCGGCGGACAAGCGACGATCCAGCCGATGGCTTCTTTGTTCGAACAGACATTATTGATATTTTACGATGCTGTCATTCTCCGGATGATGGACAAACTGGGATTGGACTCCGACCGGATGTACGGCAGGCATGCCAACCTGGAGTAAGTCAAATGTACTGAAAGTCCTCGCTGCTCTTGGTGAGGACTTTCATTCATACATGAAGCCATGTGAAGTATTTTCAGTCATCGCCTTGGGCGAAAGACCTTCGTCAACCCCTCCGGTTTCCAAACAGAAAGTATATCCTTTTATCTACTGTAGTTACTTATGATATACTATCAAGGAGGGGATGACGATGGCGAACGAGGTAAAAGATCGAATCGATTTAATGGCGATTAACTGTGAGAAGGAATTGACATTGGCCTTAATAGGAGGCAAATGGAAATTAATCATTTTGTGGCATCTCGGGTTGGAAGGAACCAAACGGTTTAGCGAACTGAAAAAATTGATTCCCCATATTACGCAAAAAATGTTGACCAATCAATTGCGCGAATTGGAAGAGGATCATTTGGTATTCCGTAAAATATATCCCGAAGTTCCGCCCCGGGTCGAATATTCCTTGACGGATCATGGTGAAAGTCTCATGCCAATCTTGAAAATGATGTA
Source organism: Paenibacillus thalictri (assembly GCF_004307995.1). Lineage (GTDB taxonomy): Bacteria > Bacillota > Bacilli > Paenibacillales > NBRC-103111 > Paenibacillus_AF > Paenibacillus_AF thalictri. The sequence continues at coordinate 36,934 of NZ_SIRE01000013.1, forward strand.
CAACTGGGGAAAAGATTATGGGGAACAATTCATATGGAAAGACGGACGGGCTTGCCAGGAAAGCAAGTTGGCCGATGCGAATGGACAGATTTGCAAATCGATCCAGAACTAAATCGGCGCCACATTTTATGTAACTATAATGTTAGATATTGACTAAGAAGCGGTTGCTCCCGGTCCGTGTGCCGAGGACAACCGCTTTCTTCGTTTAATATTAATGCGCAAGGCCAGCATGGTCTTCATATCGTCTTGGGCGTTGCCGATCAGTTTCAATCCGAATTTTTCGATTAATACGTTTAAGACGCCTTGGCTTACGAATTCCGGCCGCTTGGGTCCGATGCGGATGTCTTGAATGCCCAAGCTGAACAAGCCGAGAAGAATCGCCACCGCTTTTTGCTCGAACCAGGACAGGACAATGCTCACCGGCAGTTCATTGACGCTGCAACAGAATGCATCCGCCAACGCTAGGGCAATTTTTACGGTTGATCCGGATTACCGGAAGTTATTCGGCGATTTTGACCGCTTCAAACAAGCCAAGCTTGTCAACTTTGACCGTCAACACGCCGTCCGTATAACTGAAAGGCAGCGCTTTGCCGGATACAAGGCTTGTCACCGATGTTGGCTCGGACGGCTGCGGCACCTTCACTTCCACGTCGGAGAGGGTAACCGGCTCATAAAACGTCACGCCAAAATGTCCGGTTCCGTTGACCAGATGAAGCAGCTTAGCCGGCTGATCCGTCTGCTGGAATAATGTCGCTTCCACCATCGGGGAGAGATTGCCTTGAATCGGCGTGATCCCGGCCACATGCTCCAGCAGATCGGCGGCGAAATCGCTGGTGTTTGTGTAGCCTTGGCGGTGGAACAGCTCTCCCGGCTTCCACGGCATGTAAATGCCTTGTCCTTGCCCGTAGCTGTGCACCGTAAAACCGGGATTGTCGGTAACCTGGGTGTAATAACAGCGCTCAGGCGGGCCAAACATATGGGGCGGAATCATCTGGAAATAAGCTTCGGTATCGGCGTTGTAATCGGCGAACACGTATGGGCCGTCCATGTAGATCAGATCGGTGACCGGAAACCGCGGGAACCGCTCTTTATGATCCAGCTTGAAATAAGCGGAACGGTTATCCTCACGTACGAGGCGAACCGCTTCAATGCCCAGACTTTTCAGCGGAATGTCCTTGCGCGGACGGTATTGTTCGTCCGTAAGTCCGCTGCGGCAGGTCGCAATGACCGTACCGCCGGCGTTTGCGAATGCGTCAAGCCTTGCGGCAAGCTCATCGCTGAGCGGCTGATAATCCGGCACAATGATCGCTTTATATTTGTCCCAGCTGAGGTTGAGCGCATTTTGTGCCATCAGTGTGTCAAACATGTAATGCTGTTCCGTCAAAAAGCGGTACCAGCCGCGGAATTCTGCTTGATTGGCGCCGGGGCCGTTCAGCAAAGCGACAGTGGAGCAGGAAGTGACATGCTGATATTCGCGTTCATTGGCCGCATGGTAATGAAACATTTCTTTAATGCCCTCATAACCCGATTGGTCCTCATGGTTATCGAGCCGTCCGATCAGGTAGTAATCGAGACCGCCGCCATTGGCGAGATTTTGCGCGAGGCGCAGCTTCTGTTGAGGCGGGGAAACGGTCACATGCCGGTGATAATAATCGATAAAGTCTACGGTCGTGTTGCTCGAAACCATTGCCGGGTAAGAGCTGACGACCCATTTGGTGTTGTCGGAGGCGCTGTACTGCCAATGCGGCAGCGGGCGGTCAAGCGCAGTGTTTGATTCTTGGCGGACCATACCTTCCTTCAGCTCGAAATTGTTGGCGATCATGATATCCGGACGGGCGCCAAGAATCACCTTGTACATTTTTTCCGCGTATTCACTTAATGTTTTTTGTTTGAACACTTGGTACTGCCGGAATACCGGATCATTCATATCCTCGCGTTTAGGCAGCTGGGCGCCAAACATAGCCGCAAATTTGCTTTTGCAGCTGTCGCATTGGCAAATGCCGTGGTAGTTGTAACTGTAGTCCTTGACCTGATAACCGCCCATATTAAAAAAGATGCCGTCAAAGTCGAGCTCCGTAATCGCTTCTTCGATAATTTGCGGCGCATAATGCTGCTGGTAGTCGCCGTTTAAGCACACATGAATATCGCCGTTATAATCGATGATGTTGCCTTCGGGCGAAATATACGCCCATTCCGGGTGCGTTTCGTAGATCGGCCTGCGTACTTTGGAAAAGTCCGTTCTTGCAACAACTTTAATATCCGCTTTGTGGCAAGCGGCGATAATCGTCTGCAGACTGTCTCCGGTCAAATAAGGACTTTGGAAATGAAACGGCAGCTTGGTCGGATAACTGGCGATAATGCCCGCCGCGTTAATCATCACTACATTCGCTTTAAAAGCTTGCAAATCGTTCACGAACTGCTCCGCATTAATATCCAGCATGTCAATTTCACGCAGATTCGTTTGAATCTGCCGCCAGGGGCGGTTATGCCACCACTTGGTTTCAGATCTGCTCATTACAGGAAACACCTCCGAATGGGAATGGGATTTACTATGCAATACATTACATCAATCGCTGCTGGCGTATAATAGACAATTTTTGTGGCAGCGCCAGCCTTGCCGATACGGCGGGAAATTGTCCCAAACCGCTCTATACAGCCAAGTTCGCCACCACTGGTCATCCAATGATTTCCTGTCTTGGAACGCTTACGTCAAAAAGTGTCTGTTGTTGGCTCGGACATCCCGATTTTATGATGGAACTAAGTCCATCGGTTCAACCGCAAAAGGAGGATATAAGGAAATGAAATCGTACTTATCTCGTCTGATTTGGCTGGGATGCCTTTCGGTTTGCTTGCCCCTCGTTTTGGCTGGTATCGTGTATTACAATACTTCGATGAAACGCGAAATTGCGCATATCCAGACCAACAATCAGGATTCCTTGGGCATTGTTCAAAGATTTATCGACGACGCCATGTTTGGCGTGGTGGAGGAGCTGTCCAAAAGCGCGTTGGAGCCTTTTATTTACGAATCGTTTTTACCGCTGGAAGACACCCGGAGGGTGAACAACAACATATCCATATTAAAGGAAGTGTCAGCGCTCTTAAACCGCAGCAAGTTCATGAAAAACGTGTATTACTTCAATTCGAACTCCAAACTGATTTTATCCAGCGCCCAGGGCAATGTGCACGAATCGTATTTTAAATACCGGGACGATTTGCAGGTCATCGGCGGCATCCGCAAGTCAACGTACTGGAAGTACCTTCCCGCAAGCCAAAAGGACGGTTATATCTCATTGATCATGACTTTGCCCACAACGTCCCCGAACCCGCAAGGAGCGCTTGTGGCGCAGGTCGAAGTTGAAAAAATCAACGAATATCTTTCGACGATCCTGCCGCTGACCCGGAATGAATCGATTTTTGTGCTGAACAAGTCGGGTCAGGTTCTATTTCAATCGAACGATCAATCAAGATCAGACAAGCGGGTGATCGATCCGGTTGTGCAGACCATTGCCGCCAGCCAGCAGCTATCGAATAACGCCTCCATGACGGATGACAGCGGAAACGAATATTTCTACTCCTTCCGCAAGTCTAGTCTTGGAATGACCTATGTCTCGGTCATTCCCCGCGATGAGATGGTCAAAGATTTGCGGTGGATATTATGGGCGACGATCGCCGCGGTTGCTATTTTTTTGGCTATGGGCATATTTCTGACTATTTATAACTCCAGGCGGGTCTATCATCCGATCGGCGAGCTGGTCGATTACGGCAAGAAACTTAGCAAAGACAAGGTCGGCGCACATAGGGAAGAAACTTCGTACATTCGGGAATGTCTTGACTATTTTAACCATCAGCTGCAAGTGTCGAATAAGTGGATCGCCCAGTCGGAGCCGTCGCTGATCGAGAAATTTATGCAGCAGCTGCTGGAAGGGGACTATATGTCTTCACAACTTCTGCAAGAAGGCTGCAGGGAGTTCGGCATTCAAGCCGACCGTACATATATCGTGCTGCTTGTGAGAATCGAGGATTTCGGCAAAACCGGACGGTTCCAGCCCAAGGACAAACCGCTGCTGATCTACGCGTTAACAAATGTGATGAACGAGCTGTTGGCCTCGTCGTCCCAGAAGGGGTACGTAATACACGATTTCCGCGGCTACGGCGTAGCGGTATTAAGTTTTGATTCTGCCGCGCTGCCCGACTTCGTCATTTGCGCAACCAGAACCTATGCGGAAAAGGTGCAATCGGCGTTATATACGTATCTGAATATCCGGGCATCCATGGGCATCGGGCGGTCTTATCCGCATATCGCGGATATCGCTTTGTCCTACCGGGAAGCCCAGGTCGCGCTGCAAACCCGGCTGCTTAAGGAGTCGGAATCGATCCTGCAGATCGACGACAATACGGAAAAACAGCCGTTCCCCAAATATCCGCACGCCATCGAAACGATCATAACGGAAGCGTTGATTGACGGTGATGCGGCCAGGTTTGAACAAGGCGTTCGGGATTTCAACAGGTGTGTCCAAAAAACGGAGTCGTATTATTTCGTTTACCAGAGCTACCATGTTTTGCTTGCCGCCCTGGTGTCTTCCGCCGAAAAAAAATGCGGCACCGCGCTGGGCATTTTGGAATACGATTTGTTCGATCAACTGAGGACATACCAGACTTCCGAGGAAATATGTTTATGGTTTATCGATGTAGTCATGCCGCTGTACATGAAAGTTATGAGGGAAAACAATAATTCGCTTGGCAAAACCGCTGTCAAGGAAGTATGCAAATATATCGCCGATAATTTGGATAAAGATATTTCACTTACGGAATGCGCTGCGATGTTTGATATCAACGCCTCTTATTTAAGCCGGATTTTCAAAAAGGAGACAAACGAGTCGTTCCACACTTATTTGAGCAATTGCAAGCTGAATGAAGCGGCGCGGCTGCTGGTGGACAGCGATGAGACAATCAGTCAAATCGCCGCCATGATCGGTTATTCCCATCGCACCTTCAACCGCGTGTTTCAACGTTTATACGGGACGTCGCCGAGCGATTACCGCAAGGTTCATCGTTGACGAACAAGGCAACCGCTCTTTTACCGCAAGGTTCACCGCTGACGAACAAGGCAACTGCTCGCTTGTTCCGCCGATCCGGTCATCGGGGTTATCCTTTGATCGAGCCGAGCATGACGCCTTTGGCGAAATACTTTTGCAGAAAAGGATATACAAGCAGGATCGGCACCATGGCAAAAGTAACCGCGGCCATACGCACCGTCTCCAGGGGCGGTATGCCGTCTGCGGCCGTACCGGAGACGCCCAGCGGCGTGGAATCCAGCACAAGCGCTTTAATTAATACTTGCAGCGTCCACTTTTTGGCGTCGGATATATATATCAAGGCGTTAAAATATATATTCCACTGCGAAACGGCAAAAAACAAGGTGAAAGCGGCAATCGCCGGCATCGAAAGCGGCAGCACGATTCTGCAGAAGATGCCGAGGTCGTTGCAGCCGTCCATTTTGGCCGATTCCTCCAATTCGGCAGGCAGCGAGTCCAGAAAACTTTTGACGACGATCAGCGTCCAGGCATTTGTTAAGTTTGGCCATATAAGCGCCCAATACGAGTTAAGCAGTCCGAGGTTTTTGACGACAAGATAATTCGGCACGATGCCGGTGTGAAAAACCAGCGTGAAAATCACGAAGCCAAGCACGATTTTTCTACCGTCGAGGTCTTTCCGGGTTAAGCCGTAAGCAAGCGTAAACGTCACAATCAGCTGCAGCACCGTGCCAACGACGGTAATAAAAACCGTGCTTTTGATGGAATCTAGAAAGTTTTGCGTCGACAAGATATATTTGTAGGCATCCAGCGACCATTTGGGCGGGAGCAAGTAAAATTTTAACGGGACATACACCGCCGGGTCCGTAAATGAAACGCTGAATATGTAAAGAAAAGGGAAAACACAAATAACGGACAAGGCTGTCAGCACGCTGTAATTGATCCAATCGGCGGCTGTCAGCCTTTTTTGATGAACCAAGCTCATTTCATCCACCTGCCTTAAGCGATAATATGCATTTCATGCTTGCTAATAAATGCCTTCATACCCTAACTTTTTGACGATGAAATTCGAGGTGACGACCAGAATAAGACCCACCACGCCTTTAAACATCCCGACGGCGACGCCAACGCTGATCTTGCCCCCTACGATGCCCTGCATGTAAGAATACGTGTCAAACACATCGGCCACCGAATTGACGAGCGGATTCATCATTAACAGCACCTGCTCGAACCCTACGTCTGCCATATTGCCAAAGCGCAAAATTAATAAAATGATAATCGTCGGCCGGATCGCAGGGAGCGTAATGTGGTAAATTTGCCGCCACCGGCTGGCTCCGTCGATGACAGCGGCTTCATAACGCGACGGATCGACCCCGGCGATAGCCGCCAGGAAAATGATCGTGCCCCATCCCGCATCTTTCCATATATTTTGCAAAGTCAGCAGGATCCAGAAAAATTTGGGGTTGGACAAAAACAATACCGGCTGGCCGCCCGAAGCGACAATCCACTTGTTAATGATCCCGGCATCGGATGAAAATACAAAAAACGTAAAGCTGACGATGATCACCCACGATAAAAAATGGGGCAGATAAACGATCGACTGATTAATTTTTTTGAATACCTCATGCCTGACCTCATTGAGCAATAACGCAAGGATGATCGGCACCGGAAAGTAGAAGACGAGATTAAAAATACTAATAAAAAACGTGTTTCTGGCCATCACGTAAAACTGCTCGCTGTGAAACAAATTGGAGAAATGCTTAAGGCCGACCCAGTTGCTGCCGAGGAACCCTTTGAACGGGGTATAGTCTTGAAACGATAACAGCAGCCCCCATATCGGCAAAAATTTAAATAAAAAGAAATAAATGACCCCTGCCGACATCATGAGGTAGATGTAACGGTTCCTTTTGATTCTGGCCCAACGTTTACGAGTTGCGGGTATGTGCTCCATGGACGGTTGCCTCCATTTAAGTAATGAGCGAAAGCTCAAGCTGACCAAAGGAAGGGAGGGGGAGAGCTCTCTTGAACCCGAGAACACAACCCCGCACCCCGGTATTTTCCTGTCTTATTTTTGCGTGCGCTCTTTAAGATCTTTGGCGAATTCTTGATATGCCTTTTTGATTTTTGGGTCGGAGTTCACTTTATCGACGTATTGCTTGTATTGATCCATGGAAATTTGGCCGACGATGGCTTTAATCCGGTTGCTTTTTAATTCGGCTTCATATGTCGGCCATGCGTCCACCCAAGTCGGCGAATACAAATAACCAAACATGTCCGTTTTTCCGATTTTGCCGTAAATCTCCATATCTTTTTGCTTCGCTTCATTGGCGGCTTTGGACGCCCCGGCGTAGGCGACTTTGCCCCACTTGGAATAAGCCGGCGTCATGGCGGCGATCGTGTCCACCGTAATTTCCTGCTTGCCCAGATCGGTCAGCACTTTATCTCCGTTGACGTTGTTGTAATGAACGCCTTCCTTGCCGTAGTAGCCCAATTCGGTAAGCTCGGGGGACGCTGTTTTCTCGAAAAAGTCGAGGATTTGCGTCACTTTCTCTTTTGGCACCTTCTTGCTGATGTACATGCCGCCGCGCGTTCCGATATCAAGCATCGCCCCGTCGCCGCCGGGGCCTTTTAACGGCTGGAAGGAGATGACATTGCCGTCGGGCTGCGTTTTTTTCACATTATCCGTGTACACAAAGCTGTAATAAGCGCTGGCGTCGAAAGCGAAAGCTCTGCCCGAGCTGAACAAATCTTTTTGCTGCGTAACGGTAAGCGTGGAAAATTCCTTCGGAATCAGTCCGTCCGCGTACAATCCCCGGAACCATTCGACCAGCTTGGTAAACTGCGGATTCAAGTAAGAGTACATCAAGCCGCCGTCCGCATCGTATGCCGGGTCGGGCACGCCAAAAGCGGCGTTGAGGGAGGGGGAGCTGACGGCGTCGGCGATGTCATAACCGATTGTTCCGTTGCCCCCGGCCGGGTTGTTTTTGACGATCGTTTTCAGCGCATCTTTAAACTCGTCGACCGTTTTGGGCATCGGAATGTTGTACTTATCCAGCCAGTCTTTACGGAACATAATCGTATTGTCGATTTGCGCCCGGCTTCTTGGAATGCCCATGATTTTGCCGCTATATTTAACGTAATTCCATGAGCCGGGAACCATGTTGTCGCGTAAATTCGGGTATTTGGAGAAATCGCCGAGAAAAGGCGTCAGGTCCCAAAACGCGCCTTCATTAATGGCGTTGACCAAGGTGGGCCGCGTAAAGTCCGCCTTCAGCACCTCGGGAATATCGCCGGAAGCAAGCACAAGGTCCAGCTTTGTGTTGTAGTCGTTTCCATCCAATACAAATGTAACATTCAGCTTGGTGTTTGTCCGCTTCTGCAATTCGGTATAAAAGGCGTTATCGAGCTTGGGGACGGTGTTTGTAAAAGCCGTCATAATTTCAATGGAGAGCGGACCTGCGTCCTTTTTCTCCGCTGCCGGCGGCGAGTTTTTTGCAGGCTCTTGCGAGGGTGTGGCCGTTCCGGTCCCGCCGCCGCTGCAGCCGGATACGAGCAGACCGCCGATCACAACCGGCAGACTGATTTTGATCCATTTCGTTTGCATAACATATTTCCCCCCATACGGATAAAGTGGCGCTGATTTGTTCCACCTTCAGATTAAAGGCTCGGGCGAATGGCCTCAATGGACTTCTCATGACTTCCGCTCGTTAACAGGATATGTAAATAACTGTCCAGGTCAGGCGAGCGGCAGGATAGGTCGGCCGTTGTCCGGATCATTCAGGACATCCAAGTTATCGTGTGCGGGAAAAGGAAGGCGGTAAGTTAACGATGTGGTATGATCTTGAAATTGTTGTATTTAAAACGGAAATGAAAACGCATACAGTTGGGGTGACACAAAAAAGGAACGGGCCTCTGCAGCAGCATGGAACCGTTCCTTGTTTCCTCATTTGAAGGCGAATAATCCTATTGGCTAACTACTGTTCCTACTATTTGCCAAACGTCGTCTTATAGTCTTGGGCGAATTCCTGAAATGCCTTCTTTAAACCGGGATCATCGTTCAGCTTGGCGACATACGTTTTATACTCATCCAACGTAATTTGGCCGACGATTGCTTTAACCGACATGGAGATCCATTCCTGTTCAAATTTGGGCCAAGTGGCAATCCATGTGCTGGAATTGATGATGGAGAACGGGCTGATCGTCCCTTTTGTAAAATAACCTTGCGCGTCGAGTTTTTTCATCTTGGCTTCGTTGTAATCTTTGGGCGCTGCAGGTGTCGTCACTTTGCCGAATTTATCGTAGAACAACGTGATCGGCTGCCATGGGGAGGTCGGCCCCACGTCTTTCTTATGCTGATCGGTCAGAACGATGTCGCCGTTCACTTTATTATAGTGGATGCCTTCCAGGCCGTTAGTGGTGAAATCATAGTAGTCTTTGCTATTGGTCAGCTCAAAATAATCGAGAATCCGCTTTACTTTCTCTTCCGGCACCTTTTTAGAAATCAGGAACGCGCCGGACACTCCCGTAGAATAGCGGACCGCGTAGCCGGCCGGTCCTTTAAGCGGCGGGGTCGAATCGACAACGGCTGACGGCTGCACTTTTTTGATGCTTTGCATGAAGGTGTAGTCGTACCTGAAGCTTTCATTGACAAGCGAAGCCGCCTTGCCCGATTCAAACAGCTCAACCGCCTGAGTTGGCTTCATGACGGAAAATTCCTTCGCCAAGATGCCGTCTTTATACAAATCGCGAAGCCAAGCGATCAGGTCGGCGTATTGCGGGGTGAGCGTTTCATAGATCAGCCCGCCTTCCTTATCGAATGTCGGCTTGGAGGTGCCGAAGGCATCACCGAATCCGCCGGCGCTGCCGGTCAGCAGGCTCGCCTTGGAAACAAGGCCAAGCGTGCTTTTTTTGCCGGTGCCGTCAAGATCGGCATCGACGATTTTCTTTAAAGCGGCGCGGTAGTCATCCAGCGTTTCCGGCATTGCAATGCCCAGCTTGTCTAACCAGTCCTGGCGGATTTTGGGACCACCGGACAATTGCGGCCGGTTTTTCGGGATCGCGTAGTTTTTGCCCAACACTTTACTGTTATCCCAAGCGCCCGGCGCGGAAAAGTTTTTCAAGTTAGGGTATTTGCTGAAATCGCCAAGAAGTGGAGTCAAATCCCAGAACGCCCCGTTTTTCACCGCATTCACCAGCGGAGGATGCTTCAAATCGGGAACAACCAAGATTTCAGGTATATTACCTGAAGCCAAAATCAGATTCAGCTTGGTCGTATAGTCGCCGTCCGGTATCCACTCGATGTTCAGCTTGGTGTTTGTCCGTTTCATAAATTCTTTCCAATAGGCGTTGTCCATATTGGGAACTTGGTCGAACAATTGCACGGTCATCTGCATTTCCAGCGGCGTTTCGCTTTTTTTGTCCGACTGCGGTGTGGTTGAAGCGCCTGCGGGTGCTGCCGTCTGCCCGCTGCCCGCGCCTCCCCCGCATCCGGCCAACGTCAGCAATGCGGCCAAAGTACAAGCGCCACTTGAGAGTTTACGGCGGTGTTTAGTCATCTGCACCATCCCTTTTCATTGTTTAATGAGGTTTCTGATTATTATGATAGGTTCCGCAAACGATGGCGCTCAACAGACAATTCGTATGTTCTTTTTTTGAGCCTTGTCCGGGTTGTGCGCTGTGCAAAAAATGACTGGGAAAGCAGCAATTGTCTATAGGTGCCGTTGATGAAAATTGCTATCATTATGTCCACGGGAGCTGATTTGCTTGGCAACGTTCAGAGGTGTTGCAGGAATGAAGCCGAACTATTTTTACCGGCTGCTCTGGTTTGGCTGTATTTCGGTATGTGTGCCGCTTATCGTGGCGGGCATTGTGTACGATCAAATTTCGATGAGGGGGGGAATCGCCCGCTTTCAGGAGGATAATCAGACGTCGCTGACCTTAATCGAGCAATATACGGAAAAAGCGCTAAGCGACATCGTCGTCGACTCGTTCCAGCTGGCGCTGGACCCTGTTGTGACCGGTTCTTTCGAATCACCCGGCTTCAAGGACGATTATGTCAAGCAGATCGACCTGCTGCGCAAGCTTTCTTTGCTGAAATACAAGAACAGCTTTATCGGCAGCGTCTATTACGCGAACCTCGACACGGGTTTTGTGCTGTCAAGCACGGAGGGGCATATGGAATATGAGCTTTTTCCTTATAAAAAGGATATCGAACGTCTCGGGCAAAACGATTTGGACGGTCAATGGGCTTATTTGCCGGCAAGCAAACAGCGGGGTTTCATATCCTTTGCTTTAAGATTGCCTTCGCTTTCCTCCGCCGGACAAGGGCTGCTTGTGACGCAGGTGGACGTCAGCCAGATCAACAAATATTTGTCGAGTGTGCTTTCTTTGACCAAAAATCAAACCGTGATGGTCGTTGACGGTCAGCGCCGGACGCTCTTTCAGACCCGCAAGCCATCCGGTGCGGACGAAACGTCCGGCGGGGAGATGATCGGTGAGCAGACACTGCTGGACATCGGCGCCGATAGAGCCCAGTTAAGCAGCTTCCAAACCTGGGGGCCGGGAGGGGAAGAAGTGCTGATCTCTTACCGGAAAGCGGCATCGGGCAATACGTATATTTCCGCTATTCCGTACAAAACAATTGCCAAGGAAGTGGGGGCAAGCCGCCCGGTTACAGCCTTGGCGGTCGTCGTCCTGCTTTTGCTGGGAATTGCCGTCAGCGCGCTGGCTATCAAGCGGGCTTACCGTCCGATCGGCAAATGGGTCGATGAATTAAATAAAGAAACAAGAGAGCTTGGCGAGCAGCTCGCTCGTTCCAAGCCGTCGCTGTTGGAGCGGATGCTGCAGCAGTGGCTGGGAGGCAACTATATCCAAAGCCGGACGCTGGCGGACGAATGTATGAGTTACGGCATTGCCGTTAATCGGCTGTATGTGGTCGTATTGGTCAAAGTGGAAAATTTGATCCAAGATAAAAGGTTCCGTCCCGGAGATAAGCCGACGGTCAGCTTTGCCGTCGTGAATGTAATCGGGGAGCTGCTGGCGAATCATCCTTCGCTGCAGGGCAATGTCATTCACGACCATACCGGACAGGGGACCGTGATTTTGCATTTTGATTCGAATTGCCCGGAGGAGCTGGCGCTTGCCCAGGCGAAACGATTTGCCGAGTCAGTCCTTGGCGCGCTGCAAAGCAGCTTGAAGTTGTGCGCATCGGCGGGGATCGGCAGGTTTTACCGGCACATTTCGGATATCCAGCTTTCTTATAAGGAAGCAAAACTGGCGCTGCAAAACCGGCTTTACATGGATGAACAATCTGTCTTGTGTATCGCTGAGCTTGATCAAGCGGGCAAAGCGGCATCCTTCAGTTATCCGAAGGCGATCGAGCTGCGGATCATTTCCGCGCTCGCAGACGGAAATAAAGTGAAGGCGCGGGAGGAAATGGAGCGGTTTACGGACGCCCTCGTTTCGTCCGAGTCGTATGCGCTCATATCGCAAAGCTATCAGTTGCTGCTGGGTTCGATTGTTTTTTCGATCGAAAACAAAGGCGGCGGCATTCCCGATATTCTCGAATACGACTTGTACGACCAACTGAAGGCGATGGAGACCAAAAGCGAAATGTGCGGCTGGTTTTCCGACGTATTGTTCCCGCTGTACGAGCGTGTCGCCGATGTGAACTACAGCACCGCCGGCAAGCTGGCTGTGCAGAAGGTGCGGCAGTACATAGAAACCCATGTGGAGAAAGACGTATCGCTGGCCGAATGCGCGGATTTGTTCCATATTGCGCCGTCTTATTTAAGCCGGCTGTTTAAGAAGGAAACCGGCTGTTCGTTTTTGGAATACGTAACCTCCTGCAAGATAGAAAAGGCCCGCAAAATGCTGACCGATACCGATCGTACGATCAACGAAATCGCCTGTGCCGTAGGTTATTCCCAGCGGACGTTTAACCGGATTTTCCAACGTTTGTTCAAAATGTCGCCGAGCCATTACCGGACAATTCACCGGTAAGCTGATTCACCGGTAAGCAGAAAGGAGAATGTTTGTGGCGGAAGGCCAAACCGTATACGAAACGAGAGTGCATGCGGCTGCCCGCGCGCCGGGAAAAAAATACTGGCCTCGCATTGCCGCAAGCCGTTACATGTATGTGCTGATATTGCCGGGTTTCCTTTATTTTGCGGTGTTTAAATATTTGCCGATGTGGGGGCTGTTGATTGCCTTTCAGAATTACAATCCGTTCGCCGGTATCTCGGGCAGCGAATGGGTCGGTTTTATGCATTTTACCGATTTGTTCCGCGACCCTCACTTTTATGTCATGCTGCGGAATACGTTATGCATCAACTTGATTAATCTTATTTTTTACTTTCCGGTGCCGGTCATCTTGGCGGTGATGCTCAACGAAGTGAAAAACGGCTGGTTTAAAAAATGGAACCAGTCGATCGTGTACATGCCCCACTTCCTGTCATGGGTGGTGGTTGCGAGCATGACCTTTTTTGTATTGTCCACCGACGTCGGTTTTGTCAATAAGCTGATGATCAGCCTTGGCATGGAGAGCCATTCGTTTTTGTCCGATCCCCGTCTGTTTTGGGGCATATTGACCGTGCAAAATATATGGAAAGAAGCCGGGTGGGGCACGATCATTTTCCTGGCGGCGGTCGCCGGGGTCGACCCGCAGCGTTATGAAGCGGCCGTGGTGGACGGAGCGTCGCGGATGCGGCAAATATGGCACATCACCTTGCCGGCCATCCGGCCGACGATCGTCATTTTGCTTATACTTCGGCTTGGTCACATGGCCGACGTCGGCTTTGAGCAGGTATTGCTGATGATGAATCCGCTTGTCAATGAGGTGGCAGATGTGTTCGACACGTACGTGTATAACCAGGGGATCCTGCGCGGAGATATCAGCCTTGGCACTGCGGTAGGGATGTTCAAAGGCATTGTCGGGCTTGTGCTTGTGCTGGCCTCGAATTATACCGTGAAGAAAATGGGCCACGAAGGTATTTATTAATCGGCAAAGGTATCTACGAATCGGGCTGACGGAGTGCTTCGTTGTTTCAGCCGGAAGGGAGGGGAAAGGATGGGCGGAACAAGCTGGAAAAAAGCCGCTTACGGCGATTACATCAATTATTCGGCGCTGGCGCTCATATCCATTGTTAGCGTGTTTCCTTTTTTGTACATTGTCAGCATCTCGCTGACCGATCCGTCGGCGTATACGCCGCTGAAATTTTATCTGCTGCCGGAGAAATGGTCGTTTACGTCGTACGCGTACATTTTGTCGACAAACAGCTTTTTGAACTCGCTGAAGAGCACCGCTTTTATAACGGCAGTAGGAACGGTGCTGAACCTGCTGTTTACGTTTACGATGGCGTATGGGCTTACGAAAAAATGGGTGTTCGGCCGTAATTTTTTTCTGGGAGCGGTCATCGTCACATTGTTTTTTAACGCCGGTGTCATACCGACTTACCTGCTCGTCAAGGAGATGGGGCTGCTGAATTCGTACGGCTCGCTTATATGGCCGGCTTTATCGAACGCATGGAGCCTGATCGTCGTCAAAAGTTTTATGGAATCGCTGCATCCGGAGCTGGAGGATGCGGCGAAAATCGACGGCTGCAGCGATATCGGCGTGTTCGCACGTATCGTGGTGCCGCTGTCGCTGCCTGCGATCGCCGCATTTACGCTGTTTTTTGCCGTGCAGCATTGGAACACGTATTTTAATGCGCTAATCTACATCTCGGATACGAAAAAATGGACGCTCCAAGTGCTGATCAAACAGCTGATCATCGAAGCCGACGCCTCCGGCGTAGGCCAATCGGGCAGCACGGACGCCGATATCGTGCCCCAGGAAACGGTGAGGATGGCTTCCATCGTGCTGGCGATGCTGCCGATCCTGGTCGTCTACCCGTTCCTGCAAAAATATTTTGCCAAAGGGGTTATGCTCGGCTCCGTCAAAGGCTGAGCCAAGGTAAGAATCCCATTTTAAAGGCGACCGCTTCGCTTTTCCAATACAAATTTCTAAATAAGGAGAGAAAAAACATGACCACAACACACAATATCGAAACCGTAATGGCCACCGTCGAATATAAGGGGGCCCATCTCGACAAGCTGCTTGCCGCATTTGCTCCGGCTCGGGTCATCCAGGTCGACCGGCGTGATTCCGCCGCTATGGCGGAAGCGCTGAAAGTAGCCGACGTGGCGGTGCTCGCCGGCGATTTGGATGAGCGTTTTCTCGATGCGCCGAAGCTGCGTTGGATTCACTGCGATCACGCGGGGCTGAACAAATCGGCTCGTCCCGAGGTGTTTGAAAAAGGGCTGCTGGTCACCAGCTCAGCGGGACGTTCCGGCCCGGTGCTTGCCGAACACGTGATGTTTTTCGCACTGGCGCTTGCTTACCGGTATCCTTTATTTTATGAAGCGCAAAAAGAACACCGATGGGGTGTGCCGGGCCAAGATGCCCAGCGCGGCTTGTTCGGCAAAACGATGGGCATCATCGGCCTTGGCAATACCGGCAAAGAGCTGGCGGTCAGAGCAAGCGCGTTTGGCATGCGAGTGCTTGGCTACCGCCGCAGCGACACACCTGCGCCTTCCGGCGTCGACCGGCTGTATTGCGAGGAACGCGGGGATACGCTTGATGAGCTGCTGCAGGAAAGCGATGTGGTGGCGCTTGTCGTGCCGTTGTCCGATTCGACGCATCATCTGATCGGAGAGCGGGAGCTCGGCCTGATGAAGCGCAGCGCGCATTTGATCAATTTGGCGCGCGGCGCCGTCATTGACGAACAAGCGCTGCTCGCGGCGCTTCGGTCCGGTACGATTGCCGGAGCCGGTCTGGACACATTCGCGACCGAGCCGCTCACTGCGGATTCTCCGCTATGGGATGCGCCAAACACGCTGGTGACGCCGCATTTTACACCTGCGGTGCCCGACCGGATCGGCCGTTCGCTGGATATTATCGCGGAGAACGCCAAACGTTACCGCGCGGGCGAGACGATGGTGAATTTGCTGACGGCCAAGGACGTGTATACGAAAGGCTGAAGCTGAAGAACACGAATTCAACAAAAATATTGCTTTATAACGAACCCCCGAGACTCGTGTCGAGGCCACTGAAAAAGCAGCTTAAGTGAGCGAAATCATGCTGGAGAAACGCCAGCGTTTGCTTTTGTCCCCGAATTTCACCTGCCGCAAGCAGGTACATTCAAGAAATTCGTGGACAATTGGCGAGCGTAAGCATGATTCGCTTATGCAGCGTTCACTTTTTCAGTGGCCACACCCGTGTCTTCGGGGGTTTTGTGTATTTAAGCCAATGCATATCCTTAGAAAGCAAACGGGGGTGATTCCGAAATCAGCTGCATAAATTCGTTGTCACACTTTGACCTCGTTAATTGTCATATTATTAAGCGAGATACATAGGGCAATTACCACTGTAATAATGAAAGGTGGATATGATGCAAAGTTATACGATGGATTCAGCAGCTAATGACATGGACGATTTGTATAGAACCTACAAGTCTCATTTATTTTCGATTGCTTACCGTATGTTAGGCTCTAGATCGGATGCCGAAGATATGGTTCAAGACGTGTTCATAAACATCCATGGACTTCTTCATGATAATTTTAACAACATCAAATCATACTTAAGCAAAATGATGATCAACAGATGTTTAAATGAATTAAAGTCCTCAAGAAAAAAAAGAATAAGCTACGTCGGTAATTGGCTTCCAGAACCAACAGTACAACTCACTGAGCATAGTCCGTTAGACAATGTCGAAAGAAACGATGCGATTTCTTATGCTTTTCTTATTCTTATGGATAAACTGACACCCGTGGAGCGAGCTGTGTTTATTTTGCGTGAAGCCTTTGCATATGAACATAACGAAATTGCCGTAATGATTAACAAAACGGAAGTCAACTGCCGTAAAATCTACAGCCGCGTCAAGAAAAAGCTTGATTTATCCGCTGAAAGCTTGGAAACGGATTCGATTCATCAACCAGAGGAAAAGGAATCGGTCACTCGATTTATATCCGCTCTTTCGAATGGGAATATTCAGTCATTGGTGAACATGTTATCAGAAGATGTAATATTCATTGCCGATGGGGGAGGAAAAGTTTCCGCCGCAATCAATCCGATCTATAGCAGAGAACGTGTGCTTGTCATATTAAACGCCCTTTCATCAAGACGATTCCCTCAATCCCAAGCCAAACGGGTCGACGTCAACGATCAGCCGGGTATATTGTTAACAAACGACGGTATTCCAACCGGGGTTATTTGTTTTGAATGGAATGTTCAAGCGATGAACATCCAACGAATTTACTTTATTGTGAATCCGGACAAATTACAGCATGTACATGCCTAGCGGGGACCGATTCACTTTTTCAGCGGCTTCGGTGTCACACATGTAGACGGCCAATTGTCTTTATAGTGTCAAAATAAAAGGAGGTAACAGTTTATGGCACAACGTATTGGATATATGCAGCAATCACCGGAGTTTTTCAAGAAAATGATGGAGTTCAGCAACGCCGAGAACACTAGTGCAATCGAAGAAAAGATCCTTCATCTCGTCCACATCAGAGCTTCTCAATTAAATGGGTGCGGCTTCTGTCTGGATATGCATATCAAGCAGGCCAAGATTCATGGCGAGAGCGAACTTCGGCTCTACCACCTTTCGATTTGGAGGGAATCCACTCTATTTGACCCACGTGAAAGAGCTGCACTGGCATGGACGGAGGTGCTGACCCATTTGCCGGCACATGGTGTACCTGACGAAATCTACAATCGTGTTCGCGAATTTTTGTCCGAAAAGGAAATCTCCGATCTGACTTTCTCGATCATGGCGATTAATGCTTGGAACCGAATTAATGTAGCGTTTAAAACTGTACCAGGCTCAGCCGATGCCGCATTTGGATTGACAAAAGCCGGCTTGAGTTAATCTGACGAAGTGACATCGTTCGGGATTCATAATGACATTAGTGAGGCGCAGCAGGTATTAGAAAAAATCTAATGTCCGCTGCGCCTTGATTTTTAGCGTTTAAGCCGGTTAATCGACCGTTGTTATGCAGCGCAACACCGTGCGCTGGAGCTGCACGCCGAGTGAATGCAGCAGGGAGGCGGCCCGCACCACATGGCGGTGGCAGCCTGCCGGGGACTTACTTAAACGCCAATGCGCGGATCGGGGAACCGGAGCCCTTGGCAACTTTTAAAGGAAACGCATATACATACGATTCGCCTAAAACTTCATCCAGCCGGGTTAAATTTTCGATGATGTTGACGCCGTTGCCGAGCAGCGCGTAATGCGCGGGCGCACCTTCGGCGTACGAACTGTCGATCGCCAGGCAGTCGCAGCCGACCACTTTTATGCCTTTGGAGGCCAAATATTCGGCCGCTTCGCCGCCGAGTCCCGGCCACGACTGGCTGTATTGCCGATGTTCGGTGCGCGGCACCCAATAGCGGTCCCAGCCGAAGCGCAGCAGCACGATGTCGCCGGCTTCAATCGCAGCGTTTTGCTGCTCCCACGTCTTGATTTCGTCAAGCGATACGACATCGGTGTCGGCATAATGGGAAAAGTCGATCGTCAGCGCGCGTCCGAAAAACTGCGAAACCGGCGTTTGATCCATATACAGATGGGCCGGATGGCCTTCCTGAATGAAATGCGCGGTAGCATCCATATGAGTGCCGGTATGCTCGTTAATGATCAGCTGGTAAATGAGGGCCCGGCTGCCCGTTTCAAACGTGTCCCACAACGTGTGGTAATAACGCGAGTGGGTTGGGTAGATCGGCATGCCTTCCTCCAAGGTGTGGGACAGGTCAATGACTTTCATTTCGTTCATCAGAGCTGCGAGCTGCTTTACGTTCGACATAAGAATTCCTCCTCATATAATGTAAAAACACATCTACTCCACAATTCCGTGATAAGCGCGTTCGATGATCGATTGAATGTCCTCCGGCCTTGTCAGACGGGGATTCACCCGGACATTGCCGCTGCGCATCGCGTCTTCGACCATTTTTGGCAGCTGATCCAAAGAGACGCCGAGCTCGCGTATCGTACGCGGTATGCCGAGATCCCCGTTCAGGCGGAGCACGGCCTGAACGGCAGCTTGCGCCGCCGCATCCGCAGGCAGGCCGGCTGTGTCGACGTCCAGCGCGCAGGCGATATCTTTCATCAGCTCCGGACAAGCGGGCAGATTAAACGCCAGCACGTATGGAAGCAGCGCTGCGTTGGCCACGCCGTGAGCGATGTTGAATATGCCGCCGAGCGTATGCGAAATCGCATGCACGTTGCCGAGCCGCGACTGGGCGAACGCCGCGCCCGCCATCATCGAGGCGATCAGCATTTGTTCGCGGCTGTGCAGGTCATCGCCGACAAAATAGGCGCTGCGGATATGTTTGCCGATGATACGCACCGCTTCGATCGCAAGCGCCCGGCTGGCCGGAGAGGCCGCTTTGGACGTATACGATTCGATCGCATGCGTCAAGGCGTCCATGCCGGTGGCGGCCGTAATGGCCGGCGGCAAACCAAGCGTCAGCTCGGCGTCGAGCAGTGCCAGCTTCGGATACAGATGCGGGCTGATAACCGCCGCTTTAAACTTCGTCTGCGCGTTCGTTACGATCGTTGACGCCGTCACTTCGCTGCCGGTGCCCGCTGTGGTTGGGATCGCGATGACAGGATAACCGGCGTTCGGAATTTTGCCGACGCCCTCGTAATTGAGTATGTGGCCTTCGTTGAGCCCCATGATGGCGATGCCTTTGGCCGTGTCGATGCTGCTTCCTCCGCCGATTGCCAGCACGCAGCGGATATCCGTTTGCCGCAGCCTGGCAAGCCCCTTCATGATGCTTTCCGCGCTTGGATTCGGCTCCGTTTCGTCGAATACGTCATATTCGATGCCATGAGCCATCAGCGAAGGGATGACCGCATCCAGCAGCCCGGCCCTGCGCACTCCGGCATCGGTGACGATCAACACTTTGCCGATTTGCCGGGCTGACAGCAGCTCTCCGGTTTTGCGCGCAATGCCTGCTCCGCATTCGACGGAGGTAGGGATGGTAAAAGAGAAAAACATAAGCAGGATCGCCTCCCGTGTTTGTGGTAATTGCAACCTTTTCCCGCTAAGCACCAAGCTGAACCAAACCGAACCAAACCTCGAAAACGGAAGTTTTGTCCGCTAAAAACGCTTTCATATCTATTGGAGGTTCTTGGATGACCTTTTACATAATTTGAACGGATGGATTGAAACTTTCTATTGTTCAGTTCATCTACTCGTATTTTATAATGAAACGGACATACATTCACTAAAAAAGTTACTCGGTCAGCCGATTATTTTTTGATAAAGGAAATGGTGGAGTTAGAGCTGAAGCGGCTGTTATGGTTTATCGTCTGCTGCATAAAGCAGCGGAGCATTCATTGATCAATTCATTGATCAAAACAGAGGGGACGTTATAGGGGGAATGCTTAGATTCGTTCCCTTTTTTCACAATTAAACCGACTGGCTTAATCGGAAAAATAGGTATTATACAATATAAAAACAAAAAAATCAATAGCTGCTCTATTGATTTTTGCCGGTATATTAAGTTACACTTATGAAGTAATACAAGGAACTTGGGGAGGTGATTGGATTGGAAAAAATGTGCATGAATATGATGATGAACATGTGTATGGAAGACATGATGGCGAAGATGAAATCGATGAAGATGATGATGCAATGTATGCAAGACATGAGTATGATGGAAGAAATGGACATGAACATGATGATGTCCCGCATGCAAGAATGCGATGAAATGATGACCTCTATGATGAGCATGATGAGTGGTATGAAGCAAACTTCGATGTAATAAAGTACATAAAGCAGGCACGCTTTATATACTTTGCCCAGCAGACAGCTGCAGGCAATTTAAGTCTATATCCGGAGATCAGGCAGCTCGGACGAGCAGACAAACTGCAGCCAAGCTTTTTTTATTTTATTGGTATGATAAAATTTTCCTCGCAACATGAATGCGCTCAAGCTTAAGCTGAAACCAGCGGTCTTGCAGCGTTTCCTCGCGGTTGCTTTCTGCCGATGAACGCAGTTCAGCGAATACTTCCAACAATTGGCGATTGATCATATCGTAACTTTTCCACAAGTCTCTTAAGATCATATTTCTCCGATACTCGGCCAAAAGGTTCTTATTCTTAAGGGAAGCAATAATCTCTTTCTCCCACTCCGAATCTCCGATCGAGCGTGCATAGTTATATAAGTCCAGGTAATCGTTCACCCAAGCTGCAGTTATGGAATCCATTAGGCCAGCACTCCGTTCGTCCGGTATGTCTTTTTACCAAGTATTATAATCGGAATAATATAAATTATCAAGCGGTTGGCACGCAAAAATTTTAAGTTAGCAATTTGCACCGCCACGGCATTTTTCCTTAACCCGGCTGACAAGGCCGGAGGCAAATGATACAATCCTCGTACAGGGGCATATTGGCTTATCTAGGGAGCAGAGTCCTTAAGGTTAAGAGATCCGGATGATGATGTTATTCCAGAGCGAGCTGGAATCATGTTTCCTGATTGAACATTTTCGATGGGGAGGAATGGATGCTGCTTTTGAAGGAAACTGCGGTTTGATTAATGCTTGTGCATGGATTCCTATATAAAAGGAGATATGGACAATGGATGTGATTGAATCGATCGTTCACCCTATTCCCGTTCCGCGGATGGTTAAGGTCAAACAGCATTTTCACGCGCCTGAGCTGCCTGATGTTGTATCGGCTGTGCGGGACGAGCTGCAGAAGTCCGGAGTGCTCGAGCGAATTGGTCCCGGTGACCGGGTCGCCGTAGCGGTTGGCAGCCGTGGCATTGCCGACTTGCCCATCTTGGTCAAAGAAACAATCCAGGCTATTGTGAGCCGCGGAGGGTTGCCTTTTGTTGTTCCCGCCATGGGCAGCCATGGAGGAGCGACAGCGGAAGGGCAGCGGGACGTACTGGAGCAGCTTGGCGTTACCGAGCCATTTATCGGCGCACAAATCCGCGCCACGATGGAGGTCGTCGAGATTGGCAGGCTGCCGAAGGGGTTACCGGTGTATATGGACAAACACGCTTACGAGGCCGACAAAATTGTAGTGATCGCCCGCATCAAACCGCATACGGCATTTAGCGGTTCCATCGAAAGCGGTTTATGCAAAATGGTGGCGATTGGGCTCGGGAAGCAGAAGGGGGCGGAAGCCGCCCATGCATACAGCTTTAAATACATGGCCGAGCATGTTCCGGATATTGCCCGGATTTCCTTAAGCCGCACACCGATTGTGTTTGGACTTGGCGTCATTGAAAACGCTTACGATCATCTGTGCAAGGTGGTTGCGGTTCCCGCGGAGCGATTCCTGGAGGTGGAACCTCAGCTGCTGCTGGAAGCTAAAGCGCGAATGCCGCGTATCCTGTTTGACTCGTTTGATGTGCTTGTGATCAATGAGCTGGGCAAAGACATATCCGGATCGGGCATCGATCCCCATATTACCGGCCGTTTTCCGACACCCTACGCAAGCGGCGGAGCGCAGGTAAAGCGAATTGCCGTGCTGGGTCTGACTCCCAAAACACATGGCAATGCCAACGGCATCGGCCTGGCCGACGTGACTACGCGGAAAGTGTTTGAGGAGACGGTATGGGAGAAAGGTTTCGCCAATGCCTTGACCAGTACGGTTTCGGACGTTGTGCGTATGCCGATGTTTCTGAATACGGCGGAACAAGCTGTCAAAGCGGCGATTAAGCTGTCCAATGTCCTCGATTTCAATGCGGTTCGGCTGGTGAGAATTCGCAATACGCTGCAGTTGGGGGAGATTTGGATCTCCGAAAGCATGCTGGAGGAAGCAAAAACGGTTACTGATCTGGAAATAATAGGAGAACCGGAGGTTGCGGTATGGTAATGAGAGGAAGTTGATCTTGACAGGAAAATTGCATTCATTTACGCTATAGGTAAACGTTTACCAACATGTACCGAGGTGCTATGAGTAAAGTTACGATCAAAACATTAGCCGAGCTCTTTCAGGTGACGCCCAAGACGGTCTCCAAGGTGCTCAATCATAAGCCGGGCGTTGGCGAGGAGCTCAGACAGTCGATATTACGCAAAGCAGAGGAACTGAACTACGTCCCGAATGTATTCGGACGCGGGCTGCAAGGCAATACGATGAAGACCATCGGTGTTGTTATTTCAGACAACGCGAGCCCCAACTATTCGTCGATTGTGAAGGCCATTGAAGCTGCGGCAGATCGGGCCGGTTACAATATGATTCTTTGCAATTCAAGCGAAAATATCGAAATTGAAGAAAAGAAGATCAAACTTCTGATCGAAAAGCAGGTAGAAGGGATCATCATTGCACCGGTGCACCGCGAAGAAGCAGGGGAAGTTCATCCTTTACTGAAACGGCTCGCCGATCTTGCGATCCATTATGTGCTCATCAGCCGCAGTCCGAGAGACGGCGGTTCACACACGGTCGTCCGAACTGACGACGAACAAGGCGGATATGCGGCGGCCCGTTACTTAATCGATTGCGGACACCGCCGTATTGCGGTACTTGTTCACGAACTTCCGATTACACCATCCACGGAGCGGCTCAAGGGGTATCGGCGCGCTTTTGCCGAAGCCGGCGTCTTGTGGGACGAACGCTGCATAGTGACGTTCCCCGATGCAACCGTCGAATGCGGCAAAAGAGCTATGCTGCAAGCGCTGGATCATAACGAGGATTGCACAGCGGTTCTGGCCTTCAACGATATTATCGCGATGGGAGCTATGATAGCGGCCCGTGAACGCGGGCGGCGAATCCCGGACGATTTGGCCATCGTTGGTTTCGACGATATCACTTATGCGCAAGCGATGAATCCGCCGCTAACGACGGTCCGTCAGGACACGGCTTTAATTGGCAGCAGAGCGTTTGAAGTATTGCACCATAAAATGACGGGGTTGGTTAAACCAACGGGGCAAGGCAAACTGATTCTGCTGCAGCCGGAATTGATTATACGGGAAACCGTGTAATTTTTTCGGTCAAGGTAAACGTTTACCTTAAAGCGATCATTTACACATATTATGAAAGGGGATTTAAGCTTATGAACCCGCAAGCTGCTCAAGAGCATTATCCTTCTCGCCGCTTAACCGGCGGAGAAGGCCAGTTTTTTTACGGGTATTACGACAATCCGGCATTTAGCGCGGACGGCAGGCTGCATCTTTACACCAAAAGCTCTTTCCTGGATCGTCTTTCTGCGGCGGGCGACCGGGCGGAAATCGGTCTGATTGAACTCGATACAGGACGTATGGTCCCGCTTGCCGAGACAAGCGCGTGGAACTTCCAGCAAGGAGCGATGCTGCAATGGGACCCGAATCAGCCGAACAGCCGGATCATTTATAATGTGTTTCTGGATGGCGCTTATCGCGGCGTAATTCATCATGTGGAGACAGGGGCCCTGCATTATCTGGATCTGCCTGTCGCAAACGTTGACCCGACCGGTAAACATGGCTTAAGCATCAACTTCAGCCGCTTGTTCGATTATCGTCCGGGTTATGGTTATGCCGATATCGTCGATCCATTCCAAAACATGAACCATCCGCAGGACGACGGGATTTCCTTGATCGATCTGAAGAGCGGGCGCAGCCGAATGATCCTTTCATTAGAAGAGATTTGGGATTTTATTAAACCGATCTACAAGTTGGAAGAAGCAAAACTGACGATTAATCATATTACGTTTAACACCGACGGCACCCGGTTTGTTTTTCTGGCCCGCAGCAAACAAGGCGCGGATCAGCGCCGGGTCACCGCCACCTTGACGGCCAATACCGATGGCAGCGGGCTGCACTGTTTATCGACCTACGAATACGCCTCGCATTATCATTGGAAGGATCCGAAACATCTGCTGCTGCACAGCGCAAACCATGAAGGCGATCAGTTGTATCTGTATCCCGATGGCACAACCAATGAACCGGCAGCCATTGATAAAAGCTATTTTCTCGAGGACGGCCATTGCAATTACTCGCCGAACCGCGAATGGCTTATGTACGACAGTTACCCCGACGCAAACGATTACAGGCACTTATATTTATATAACGTTGCTAAAGGCAAAGGGCTCACACTTGCATC
This sequence comes from Paenibacillus thalictri, assembly GCF_004307995.1. Classification (GTDB taxonomy): domain Bacteria; phylum Bacillota; class Bacilli; order Paenibacillales; family NBRC-103111; genus Paenibacillus_AF; species Paenibacillus_AF thalictri. The sequence continues at coordinate 62,036 of NZ_SIRE01000013.1, forward strand.
TTATTATTCCGAGCCGAAGTTAAACCGGGCGGTAGGAGACAGCGGGACGGATATTCGCTGCGATCTGCATCCAAGATGGAATCGTACCGGCACGGGGATCAGCTTCGATTCGATGCACGAAGGTCAGCGGCATATTTACGATATGGATTTGCGGCAGGCGATGAGCGACTTGTTGATTTAGGCAGCTAGCGGCATGTTTACCCTTTTCGGGTGGGAACGAGACGGCGGGTTAAAACACGTTACAGATCACTAGTATGCTTCGCAAATGTTTGGAAAAAGGAGGAGGAAATTCTCGTCTGGAACCGGGACGGAAGTTCCGCCCACGAGGGAACACAGCAAATTTATTTGCTTGACGTTGCCGATTTAACGAAATAAGTTTACTGCATTTGATATCGGTAAATATTGACATTACAGCTAATGAAAAAAGCTTCGTTTACGACATCGGTTTGCCCCAACCCGACCGTAAACGAAGCATTTTTTTGTTGTGTAGTGCGTGATTGAAACTTTCCAGAGTACTCCGGATTATGGATTCACTTTCACCGAGAATCTGGCCGTATTTGTGTTGTCAGAAAGCTCACCGAAAACAACCATTCCTGTATAAACTCCCGGCTTATTTAATTCTGCTTTGTGATCTGTAAATACGACCGGCTCCATCTCGCCGGCTTCGGATATGTACACCAAGTCTGCCGCAGCGGCATCGCCATGAATCGTGACGGTTGCAGCACCTGCAACTGTATAAATCCAATCCTGAGTAGCTTCGTCGTAAGCTTCGGAGCTTACATTTGAAACGGTAATAGACCCGCCTTGCTCCGTAACAAGCTGTTTTTCACCGGCTTCACTTCCCGCCGCCGCTTCCGCCGCTTCGAAATACGTGAATTCCCAATCTTTCTCAACCGTATCGTAGGTCGTTGCATCTGTGAAGTAAGGGATATCGGCGAATGTAATTTCAACCGGCTTGCTTTCACCCGGAGCCAAATGAACGGAAATTCCGCTAGCCGTCAATTCGTATTGCGCCTTATCTCCGGCATCGTTGGCCAATGTCAGGTCGATGACGACTTTGTTAATCGTTTCAATGCTTTTATCCCCTGTATTGGTAGCTTCGCCTTTCAGCGTAAACACATTGTTCTCATCGTACAATACGCCTGTCGCTTTAAAATCCATCGATGCATCCGCAAAAGCAACGGCAGATGTGCCAAAAATCGACATGCTCAATAATCCGGTTACAGCTAATTTTTTCACCATGTTTTTCATCTAAATTTCTCTCCCTTAAAATAATGTAGTTTTATTTGTTTCAACTTGAAGAGTAGCATAGCTTGTTTAAAACTGGTTTAAAAAATATTTCTATTTTAAACCTGTTTTAAACTTGCCGGGTTATGGTGAAATCAAGCTATATTCTGTATTTCTGGTTCAACGTTCTTGTGATAATATTGTAATTATTGACAAAATTCGAGTTCAATCGAGGTGGATGTAATGCGGGCGTTGACGCTCTGGAGAATTGCGCTGCTGATCGCGCTATTTTGGGCGTTAACTCTAGTACAAGGAGCATATGCTCCGGCGGAAGCGCCGCAGGCGGCTCAGCAAGGCGTATTCGATGCGACAGGCTGGCATGCGGAGTGGGATGGAGAACTCCCGCTGGACGGCGAGTGGGAATTTTATTGGAACCAGCTGCTGGAGCCGGACCATTTTCAAAAGATACCCGTTTCCTCGAATTTCACATATGTGACCGTTCCCAAAGAATGGCACAGTTATACGCTGGATGGCCGGCCCCTTCCTTATTACGGGTATGCCACCTATCGGCTCCGGTTGAATTTGGGTTCCGAAGAGCTTCATAAACGTATGGCTTTATACATATCGGGAATTGATTCGGCTTACCGTCTTTGGATTAATGGAAGTTTGGCTTCATCAAACGGGACTGTCGGAACAAACAAGATCAGCACGATCCCAAGAAGTTACGCCCAAGTCGTCACGTTTACTCCGGATCAGGGGGAAGTCGAGCTTGTACTGCAGGTTGCGGGCTTCGAGCAGCGTAAAGCTGGCGTATGGTCAAGCATCAGGCTTGGGAGCGAGCAGCACATTGTCAGTGAATGGGTCAAGCACATTACGTTGGAAATCGCCTTGGCGGCAAGTCTTGGGATCATGGGATTTTATCATCTTGTCATTTTCCTGTTCAGACAAAAGGACAGGTCGCCTTTATTTCTGGGCTTGCTTTGTTTGGCAATAGCCATACGTACGCTTTGCGTTGGCGAGGCACTGGTGTTTCAGCTTTTTCCGTTTATCAGCTGGGAATGTGGTACTAAAATGGAGTATCTCTGCGCTTTTCTTGGCATTGCTTTATTGGTGGCGCTTGCGTACTCTCAATATCCGCATGAAATGAACCGAAGCTTGTACAAAACGGCTCTGGGGGGCAGTCTCTCCGGCGCACTTGTGGTGATCTTCACCTCATCCGAATTTTACACTCGCATCATGCTTCCGATTCAGCTGTGGATTATGATCTGCTTTGGGTTCGTTGCTTTCGTGTACTTTTTCGCGCTGCTGAAAAGGAAGGAAGCCGCCGGGTTTAATTGCGGCGCAATATTCCTATTGGTCGCAGCCGGTGTTAACGACACGTTGTATTATAATCATGTCATTGCCACCGGGGATGTAACACCTTTCGCTTTGGTGGGGGCCCTGTTTATTCAAGCTTTTATTTTCTCGCGTAAATTTGCCCGTTCCTTCAAGCAAGAAGAGAATCTTTCCAGAGAACTTACGCTGGTCAACGAATCGTTGGAGGAAAAAATTAGAAAACGAACTTCGTTATTGTCTCAATCGGTATTCGAATTGCAGAAGGCCAACGATGAGCTTTCCCAATTGGAAACGTCCCGGCGCCAACTGATGTCCGGTATATCGCATGAGCTTGGCACCCCTCTTACGTCCATTCAAGGATATGTCAATGCGATGAAGGACGGAATTATCGATCCGGGAAATCCCAAATACTTGGATTTGATCTATGGAAAAACCGTATACCTAGACCGCATCATTGGCGATCTGGTGGAATTGTCCAAGCTGGAAGCCAGACAAATGGCGTTTCATTTTGAAACGCTTCCCGCGGAAGGTTATTTTCGATATATCTATGAAAAATATGAACCGGAATTTCAATCCGACGGCAAGATACTCGAGTGGCACAATGTCCAGACAATTGAAGAAAACTTGCGCAAGGATGACCGTATCGTTGCATTTACCGGGGATCCTCTGCGGTTGGAACAGGTCGTCTCCAATCTGCTAACCAATGCCAGAAAGTTTACAGAGCAAGGAGGGATCATCCGGATGGAACTGCATTACGAGCATGTGCCCGGTACGATCACTTTGCGGGTGGCCGACACTGGCGAGGGGATCTCGGAGGAGGATCTGCCGTTTGTGTTCGAGCAGTTTTATCGCGGCAAACAAGCCAAAAGGCAGCGAACCGCCGGGATGGGTCTAGGACTTGCTATCGCTAAAGAAATCATCCAAGCGCATGGGGGAACCATTGGCGTGGAAAGCGCTCCGGGAAAAGGAAGCCTATTTTATTTCAAACTGCAGGCAGGTTATGAACTGTTTAATAGATAACGATGAAGAGGGGCTCATGTGTGGCGAGAGAACATATCCTGCTGGTCGAAGATGAAGAAGATATTCGCGAATTAGTGCAACTATATTTGCTTAAGGAAGGATACCGGGTATCTGTAGCGGAGACGGGGGAACAGGCATTTGAGCTCGCCTTTAAGGAACGGTTTGATTTATATGTGCTGGACATTATGCTTCCCGATGTGAGCGGCATGGAGTTATGCCAACGTATCCGCGCCCAATCCAATGCGATTATCCTCTTCCTTACGTGCAAAAGGGAAAGCGATGATATCATCGCCGGTTTGGAAATCGGTGCAGACGATTATGTAATCAAACCGTTTAATCCCAAGCAGCTTGTCGCGCGAATCACAGGTCATCTCCGCCGTGCGAGCCTTGCCTCAGCTTCCGGCGCGGCTGTACGCAAAGATTGCCTTCCTTGGCGTTACGGGCGTCTCGAGATGGACTTCCGCAATTATGAATTAAAGGTCGATGGAGTTGTTGTTCCTATGTACGTTAAGGAAAGGCAACTGCTTATGTTTTTTATCGAAAACCCAAACCAAGTGTTTAGTGTGGGACAACTATACGAACGTATTTGGGGATGGGACCGGGAAAGCGATGAACGTACGGTGATGGTGCATGTCAGCAATCTTCGCAAGAAAATTGAAGAGTATCCGGGAAATCCCCGTTATTTGGTAACTGTGCGCGGATTTGGGTACAAATTTTGCGTGAAATAGCTTCCTCAAGTGCAGCGGACATTTCTTGCACCTTGCCGAACAGACAATGGCTTGTGATACAAGCTCTTCGATCCGTTAACTATAAATCAGCAAGACATAATTTGAACTGCGAATGAACGTTATAAAAAAATTGTCTGTTTCTTGCCTGACGCCAATCCTTTATCTTAAACGTAGACGGCAAAACCTTATTCAGGTTAGCCGGATAACGGGAGGAGGTCCGGCATGTCCAAGAAGAAGTTACAATTGCCTTATGGAGCGGTGTATTTCCGCAAATCCAATCCCCCTTCGGAGGATTGGGAGAGGGACTATCAGGTTGCTCGGGAGGATGGCATCAACATATTTCGCCATTGGTTCATGTGGGGGGCGATTGAGACGGCACCCGGCGAATATGATTGGTCCGATTATGATCGTCAGATGGACCTTGCGGCGGAGAATAACATCCAGACCATCATTGCTGAATTTGTGGCATCAGTTCCGGAATGGGCCGTTTCCCGTTACGCACATGGGCTTACGGTTGATGCAAACGGTTCCAAGGCCGTGTCGATGATGGGCGTGAGTACGAGCACGGGCGGGTTTAACCATGGCGGCGTTTTATGCTTGGATTGCGATGAGGTCAGGGAAGCCGCCGGAGCGTTTTTAAGGGCGCTGTCTGCCAGGTATAAGGATCATCCGGCCATGCTGGGATATGATGTGTGGAATGAGTGCAACTATTCGCCGACAGCTTGTTATTGCGAACATACCAAGGCCAAATTCAGACGATGGCTGGAGTGCAAATACGGCACGCTGCAACAGCTTGGCCGCGCTTGGCACCGGTACAGCTATTCCGCGTGGGATCAGGTTCAGCCTCCCGTGCAAATTGCGCCTTACCCCGAATGCATCGACTGGTTGAAATTTAAAAAGGAAAATTATTACGAGCAGATGCAATGGAGAATCGATACGATCCGCAGCGTCGATCCCGATAACCTGATGACCGCTCACGGCGTGGCCGGGGCGATGACCCATATGGCCGCGGGCGGCGCCGACGATTGGCTGGCTGCGTCCAAGGTTGACTTGTACGGCTTTACCTGGGTGCAATCCCGCAAAGGAAACGAGCCGTGGAAGCAATGGCACGCAGTCGATCTTGTGCGATCCGCTTCGCGCGGGAAGCCGTTCTGGCATGCGGAGATGCAGGGCGGACCGCTTTGGCTGCAGCCGCAGGTGATCGGCCGGGATAAACAAGACGGGCGGGTGACGGAACCCGAGGACATCCGGGTGTGGAACATGATTTCACTTGCCGGGGGAGCCAGAGGTTTGCTTAATCCCCGATGGCGGCCTCTGCTTGACGGCCCGTTATTCGGGGCGTTCGGATCGTACGGGTTGGACGGTTCACGAACGGCACGTTCGCAGATGGGAAGCTCAATTGCCAAGTGGGCGAATGAACCCGAACAAGAGCCCTTATTCCGGGCCAACCCTGTGAAGGGGGAAATCGGCATCCTCGTTGTGCCGGATGCACAGGAGTTTGATTATTTATTGCGCCAGAGCGGCGGCAATATTGCGTTCTACGGCAGCAGTTTGTTGTATTCCGAAGCGATGTGGGGCGCTTACCGCGGCTTTTTCGATAACAACATTCAGGCGGATTGGGCGCATATCGACGATCTGGATAAATATGAAATCGTTTATTTCCCTTATCCGATCATGTTTACTTCGGAGCAAGCCAAACGGCTGGCCGCTTGGGTAGAGCGCGGCGGCACGTTGATCAGTGAAGGCTGCCCCGGTTACTTCGGGGATCGCGGCAGAGCGGGGACGATGCAGCCTAACCATGGATTGCACCGCGTATTTGGCGCCCGCGAAAGCGAAGTGGAGTTTATGCCGGATATTGGCGAGCGAATCAGCCTTCAACTGGACGGATTGTCCGTTCAGGGGGGAGGTTACTTGCAGGCCTATGAATTGGACGGCGGAACTGCGCGCGGCTGGTACGACGACGGCCGGTTGGCCGTCGTAGAAAATCGGTATAGCAAAGGACGGACGATTTTGATCGGAACACATCCTTCCATTGGATATTATCGAAGCGGGACGGAGAACAACCGCCGTTTGTTCGCCGATTTATTTGATTGGACCGGCGCAAGCCGTCATGTGCGGACGTCCAATGCCTCCATCCAGGTTCGGCTGCACGAAGGAGCAGGAACATGTTATGTGTGGCTGGTCAATCCCGGGCGAACCGCGCAGGAAACAAACGTGCAGCTGGCATCGGGCTGGGGCCAAATGAAGCCGGGGAAGCTATTATGGGGCGATGCCGAAGTAAACATCAACGAGAGCGGGTTTTCGGCGGTTATTCCAGCCCGCGATGCGCTGATTTTTGAAATGGAAACCTCATGAACCATATGATAAAATGAATGCCAGCCTGCCTTGGGCTGGTTTTTCTTTTTTACTCGCGAACGGTTAATATGTTTCCATGTATGTTAATTTAATTGCATATGCCGGCGAACAAATACATTTTACAATAAGATCAGCGGCTTTAGGTTTAATGACATGGTCACATGGGAGAGGGGAACAAATTTGGCGTTTCTGAAAATGAATACGTTCAGCAAGGTTATCATCTTGGTCGCCTGTTTGCTGGCTCCGACGATTTTGCTCTACAGTTATTCGTATCAGGTCAGTGTCAATGTCGTGCGTAAAACGGTCGAAAACGGCAACGACAACCGGCTTACATTTGTAATGAGCCAGATGGAGATGATGATTGACCAATTGACGAAGTTTCCGGTTACCGTAAGCCGCGATTACAGCATTAAGCAGTATTTTGACGGACGTAATGCGGGAGATCCGCTTGCCTTGCTGCAGAAACAGCTGCATATCGCGGATACGCTGAATATTCAGACGGCCACCAGCGGCTGGAACAACGAAATTATTTTATATTTGACGGATTCCGAAGAGGTATTATCCCATGATTATTCAGCCAAATTCGATAACAACTACTTGCAGGACGCTCAGTCGAAGCTGTGGCAGCATCGCAGCTCGTTGGTATACGGGATGTACCAGACGTATTTTTCCCGGCTGTTTCCCACCGACATCCCCAACTTGCTCGTAGAGGTCCGGTTTGCGGATGCGAATATTAAAAATATGCTCAGTACCCTGAAGCTCGACAGCCAGCGGGAACCGTTTCTGTATATGGCCGGCGGAGGGGAACCGATCATCAATTATACAGCGAACCGGACGCTGGTCAATTCGGTAATCGAGCAGCTCGATCAGCAGCAGCTTGGGTACACCGGCAGCTTGAATCTTACGCTGCAGAAAGAAAGATATATCGTCAACTACATCCGCGCAACTAGTTTGGGCTGGTATTTGGTGGATGTTGTTCCGATGGAAAGCATATTTTCCCCTATCCGGACAAGCCGGAATCTGTTCTACACCTCCGTTGCATTGCTGATGGCGTTAAGTATCCTGGCTACCTTCCTGCTGTACCGCAATGTGCAGAAACCGATCCAATTGCTGGTGCGCGGCGTGCAGCGCATCAAGCAAGGGCAGTATTCTTCGCGGCTGCAGAAGCTGCCTAACAACGAGTTTGACTTTTTGTTTATCAGTTTTAACGAAATGGCGGAGCAGGTTCAGGAGCTGATCGAGAAAGTGTATAAAGAAAACTTGCGATCGCGGGAGGCGACCTTGAAGCATTTGCAATCGCAAATCAATCCGCATTTTCTGTATAATTGCCTTTCTTACATTAAAAGTATGGCCAAGCTGCGCGAACACGAAGCGATCATTGCTATGGCACTGAATTTGGGCCAATACTACCGGTACACTACAAGGCTCGAGAAATCGATGACCCGGCTCAGCGATGAGATCAAGCTGGTGGACAACTATTTAAAAATTCAAATGCTGCGTATCCAGCGTTTCGAAATTGAGATGGATATTCCGGCGCCGATGCTGGAGCTTATGATTCCGCGGCTCATCATTCAACCGTTGGTCGAAAATGCGGTGATTCACGGCGTGGAGAACTGTCTGGAGTACGGCAAAATCAACATAAAAGGACTGTCGTCCGGCGGGCTTCACCGGATTGTGGTGGAAGATACGGGGAAAGGCATGACGGAAGAAAAGATTCGCGAGCTGGAGCGAAAAATAGCGCAGCAGCTCGACGAGGAGATGGGCTGCGGTTTGTGGAACATTCACCAGCGGCTGGTTCATTTTTATGGAGGCCGTTCGGGGCTGTTATTCTCGCGTTCCCCGCTCGGCGGACTGCGGGTCGAACTGGTATGGGAAGAAGCACAAACGTTAGAGAGAGAAGGGGATGGAAATGTTTCAACTCCTCATCGTTGACGATGAGCCGTTTGTTGTAGATGATTTGGCCGATACGCTTCCTTGGGAAGAAATCGGAATTGGCTTAGTGTACAAGGCTTATTCCGGTGTCGAAGCGCTGGAAATCTTGAAGTCTAATCCGATTGACGTCATGATTACGGACATTCAGATGCCGGAGCTGAACGGCTTGGAGCTGCTGGAGCAGGTGAACCGCAATTGGAAGCGCGTCAAGTGCCTGCTTTTGTCCGGTCATGCCGAGTTTTCTTATGCGCAGCAGGCGATCAAACATCACATATGCGACTATTTGTTAAAACCGATCGGCGACGAGGAAGTGCTGGAGAAGGTCGGACTGGTTGTCCAGGCGCTGCAGAAGGAGCGGGAAGAAAGCCAGAACTACCAGCGGATTGTGAAAGCGTTTGAAGAAAATTTGCCGAAGCTGCGGGGCGACTTTCTTGGGGAGCTGCTGCAGGGGAAAGTGTTTTCGGCCAAAGTGCTGACAGAGAAACTTCATTCGCTGAAAATAGCCGTACCGCACAATTGCTTTGCGCTTATGCTGGCTAGGCTGGAGGGAGAGATGCTGGAGTTCGATTTTTACAATCTTTCCCTGATGGAATTTGCGGTTATCAATATTGCTGAGGAAATTTTTCATCCCGGCTTTCGCTTGTGGTCCTGCAAGGATGTGCACGGATATTTGAGCTTTATGGTGCTGCTTCCGGAAGATCAGGCAAACGACGGGCAGTGGGCGACGGCGCAAGGAAGAGAAGAGCTGGAACATCAGCTGGAGCTGATGGGTTCCCAATTGCAGATGAATGTAAGCAAATATTTAAAGGGCACGGTATCCGTCTTGCTGCATAAATGGGGCAGCTTCCCGCAGGACATCCCGAAGTTGTATCAGGACAGCTTGTTGTCGCTGCGCCGCCGCGTCGGAAACCAAAGCGAGATGCTTGTTTGTGTTACGGACGAAACGGAGCAGCTGCCGGTGCAGGCGCTGCACAAGCTGTATGAGCCGCCGCTTTTGATCCACCTGCTGGAATCGGGACAATGGGAGGTCATGCGGGAGAAGCTGACCGGCATTGTTCACGAAATCAGAACAAAACATGCCGATTCCCCGGAGTATTTGATCGAGGCGTTTTTTTCCATATATGCCGCTTTCAGCTCTTATGCTCATAAAAACGGACGTGAATTGGCGGATATGATCGGTTCGGAGATGGTCCATGTGGCGGGGACGGGGATTACGGCGTACCGTTCGCTGGAGGTTCTGGAGAATTGGATCTTTGAAGCGGCCCGTTTACTGCAGCAAAGCATGGAACACGACACACGCAGCGACCGGGAAAGCGCCGTGAGCAAAATCCATCAGTTTGTTCAGCGGCATCTTGCCGACGATGTGTCGCTGCAGGCGATCGCCGATTATTTAAACATGCACCCCGTCCACGTCTCCCGGTTGTATAAGCTGGAAACCGACGAGAATTTGAGCGATTATGTGCTGCGGTTGAAGATGGAACTGGCGGCATCACTTTTGAGGAGCAACGATCTGAAAATTTACGAAATCGGCATGAAGCTGGGTTATCCGAATCCGAACTACTTTATTAAAGTATTTAAAAAACATTATGCGCTGACCCCGCAGGAATTCCGCTTAAAGCTGGAAGGCGGAGCGGCTAAATAAATACGGGCAGTTTGAACAACCGTAAGCGGATATTTTCCTGTTTATGGTTTTTTTGTTTCTAATGCGGGGCGCCGAGCAACTTACGTGCAATATCTTTATCGTGTTAAGGTTGTTCTACCGATGTTAAATTGTTGTCATTTTCAGGACCCGCCATTCGAATTACAATACATTTGTAGATAGATACAGTAGACGATTCAGGGAGGATCAGCAGATGAAAAAGTGGGTAACAACAACGTTGGCTGTAACCGTCATCACCTCGCTTGCAGCCGGCTGCAGCACTGCGGGTAAAACGGATGAGAAGGCTAAAACAGCCGACAAGCCAAAGCAGACCGTCACATTTTGGATGAAAAAGCAGCTGTTTGACGATCAGAATAAAGTCATTCAAGAGCGGGCCAAACAGTTCGGCGTTGAAAACAATGTGAATGTCAACATTGAATTGATCGCATACGAGGATTTTTATCCGAAGTGGACGGCGGCGATTGAATCGGGAGCGGTTCCCGACGTGTCGTTTTTCGGGTACCAGGAAGTCGGGCAATTTTATGCCAAAAACGTGCTTGAAGATGTAAGCGACCTGGTGCAGAAGCTGGAAGGGGCCAACGGGGAAATTCAGCCGTCCTTGAAAAAAGCGATCAGCTTTCAAGGAAAACAATATGCGATCCCGTTCTGGACGGAAACGCAGGTGCTGTATTACCGCAAAGATTTGCTGAAACAAGCGGGGTTTAACGAACCTCCCAAAACATGGGACGAGTTCAGGAAGATGGCCAAAGCGCTGACGGACCCAAGCAAAGGCATTTATGGCGCAGGCATCGGTTACGGCAAAGGGAATTCGGACGCGGAATTTTTTACGCGGAGTGTGATTTGGTCGTACGGCGGTTCTTTGGATACGAAAGACGGAAAGACGGTGAGCGTCAATACGCCGGAAACGGTCGAAGCGACCAAGTTCATCAGAGATATTTTCTTGACCGATAAAAGCACGCCGCCCAGCGCCGTCGGTTGGGATGACAGCGGCAACAACAAAGCTTATTTGAGCGGACAAGCGGCGATGATTCTGAACGTCGGAAGCATTATAGCTACGCTGAAAAAAGACAACCCCGATCTGTACGCCAACACAGGGCTCGCTCCTTATCCCGTAGGACCGAAGGGCAGCTTTATTCCGGGGATCAGCAACAACCTGGGTATTTTCAAAAACTCGAAAAACAAAGATCTGGCCAAGAAGCTGGTCGAATACATCCTCACGCCGGATTGGTATAAGACATGGATTGAAAAAGGCGCTCCGCTGACAGGGCCGATCTACACGAAGTTAACAACGGAGCCGATTTGGCAGGATCCAATGAATAAGGCGTTTGTCGATTCGGTGAAAGGTTTTACATTCTTGGGTTACCCAAGCGAATACAATCCGAAAGCGGGCGAAATATTTAACCTGCGGATTGTGAATGACGCCTTCCAACGCCTCCTGCTGGATGCGAATTATTCTCCGGAAATGGCGGTCAAAGATTTGCATTCCAAAATTCAGGATGTATATAACCAGAAAAATTAGTTGGACATTGGCAATGGAATGATGGTCTTGCACCACGTTCCATTGCCAAATTAGTAAGGCGGGGTGCAACTTGAAAACAAATGAAAACAACAAACTTGCTTATGTTCTCATGAGTCCGGTTTTGATTTACCTGCTTGGCGTTATGGTGCTTCCTTTTGCTTGGGCGGTGTACTTAAGTTTTACGAATAAAGTGGTTGGGGTTCCGGCAACGTTTGTCGGTTTGAAAAATTATGCCGAGCTGATCAAAGATTCCCTGTTTTGGAAGGTTGTATGGAACACAATCGTATTTACCTTAGTTGCCGTGATCGGCAAAACCGTTTTTGGCATGATTATGGCTTTGGTGCTGAATGAAAAAATCGTGCTGCGCAGCGTCTTCCGCGTGCTGCTGTTCCTTCCGTGGACCATTCCGACGATCGTTTCGGTATTTACTTGGCAGTGGATTTATTCCGATGTCGGCGGGGTTCTGAACTACATCATGATGAAGCTTGGTTTGATCGACAGGCAAATAGGCTGGCTGGCGTCTCCCGGTTTGGCGATGTTTTCCGTTATTTTGGTGAATGTGTGGAGAGGTATTCCTTTCATGGGGATTGCGATTTTGGCCGGGCTTCAGACCGTATCCAAGGAAATGTATGAAGCCGCTATGCTGGACGGCGCCGGAGCGATCAAAAGGTTCATTTATATGACACTTCCTTCGGTCAAGGAAGTGACGCTGCTGGCGGCGGTGATGACGACGATCTGGACGTTAAACGACTTTGAAATCATCTGGCTGCTAACCCGCGGGGGACCGGCGAACGGCACGCAAGTATTGTCGACGCTGAGTTACACGGTCGGTTTCCTGAACTTGAATTTGGGCAAAGCCATTGCGATTGCGATATTGACAATGCCACCGCTCATTATGCTTATCCATTTTGTGACTAAACGCTCGCTTTCATCAAAAGAGTAGGTGATATAGGAATGGAGAAAAACACGCTGGGAAAAAATATCGTCATTTATACAACATTGGCCTTTATGCTCGTATGTGCTTTGTTTCCGCTGTATTGGATGCTGAACACCTCCTTTAAATCGCAAGGAGAGGTGTACAATATGGTGCCGACTTTCTTGCCGAAGCATTTCGGCTGGTCGGCTTATGAGAAGCTGATTACCGAGAAGCATTTTCTCGTTAATATTAAAAACAGTGTGGTCGTCTCGCTGCTTGTTTCTTTTGGTTCGATTGTCGTAAGTGTGCTAGCGGCTTATGCCATCTCAAAGCTGCGATTTCGCGGCAGGCGTTTTATGTCCCAAGGGATTTTGTACGCGTATTTAATGCCGCGAGCCGTCTTGTTTATTCCGCTGTACATGCTGGTATCGTCCATCGGCTTAAACGATTCGATCTGGGGGCTGATGATCATTTACCCGACAATTACGATCCCTTACGCGACGTGGATGCTGATATCGTATTTTAAATCCATCCCGGTCGAGATTGAGGAAGCGGCTCTGATCGACGGCTGCACAAGAGTCCAGACGCTGCTGAAAATTATTTTTCCGCTGTCCGCGCCGGGTATTGCCGCCACATTTATATTCGCTTTTACGCTTTGCTGGAGCGAATACTTGTACGCGCTTGTTGTGGTGACCAAAAGCACGGACAAAACAATTACGCTGGCTTTATCCGATCTGATCGTCGGCGACGTATTTGCATGGGGGCCGTTAATGGGCGGTTCGATCATCGCATCGATCCCGATTCTCATCATGTACCTGTTTACATCGAAATATATGGTGAGCGGCATGACGGTAGGAGGCGTAAAATAATAACTTCCGAAATGATTGGGCCGGTCAGGTTAGGCTGGCCCTGTCTATAAATGAACTCGCTAAAAGCTTAAGCGAAAGGTTGCGGTTGCGATGATTTTTCCCCGAATGCTGCCGGTCGAGCAGCTTTTCGAACGTCCGCGAGTGGCCGACCTGCCGGGCGCCCTGCGGGAGCAATTCGATACGGAGCGCGTCCGCGCCGCGATCAAACCCGGCACGCGCGTAGCGGTAGCGGTCGGGAGCCGTGGCATCGCCGATCTGCAGCTTATCGTCACTTGCGTTGTGCGAATGCTGCGTGAGCTCGGAGCCGAACCTTTTATCGTGCCGGCCATGGGCAGTCACGGCGGCGCAACAGCCGAGGGACAAACAGCCATTTTGGCGGATTACGGCATCACGGAAGCTGAGGTAGGCGCAGCGATCGTCAGCTCGATGGAGACGGTGCCGGCGGGACATACGGCAAACGGCGTGCCTTTATACTTCGACCGCCACGCGTATGAGGCCGATGCGATCGTGTTGGTGGCGCGGGTGAAGGCACATACGGATTTCAAAGGAACGGTGGAGAGCGGACTGCTTAAGATGGCGGCGATCGGGCTTGGCAAACATCAAGGCGCGATTGCTTTGCACAGCCAAGGTTTTGACAGCTTTGCTTCCCTAATCCCCGGAGCCGGGCGCATTCTGATCGAAAAGACGCCAATTGCGTTGGGTGTCGCCATTATCGAAAATGCCTACGACGAAGTCGCCCGCATCGAGGTGCTTCCCGCTGAAGACATCGCAAGCCGGGAACCGGCATTGCTGGCCGAGGCCAAAAACCTTATGCCGCGATTGCAGCTCGCGGAAATCGATGTGCTTATCGTTGACGAGATCGGCAAAAACATCAGCGGGGCGGGCATGGATCCGAATATTACGGGCCGGTTCGCCGGGCCGGTTGACTATCCGCCGAAAGCTCCGAACGTGCAAAAGATCATCGTCCGCCAATTGACGCCGCAGTCGCACGGCAACGCTACGGGCATCGGCCTCGCCGACATTACGACCAAGCGGCTGGTCGAGCAAATTGATTTTCACAAGACATATACGAATTGCATCACGTCTACCGTGCTGACCGGAGCGAAAATACCGCTGACCGCGCCAAATGACCGCGAAGCGCTGGAGATTGCGATCCGGACTTGCAACCGGATTGATCCGGAGCGGGTAAACATCGTCTGGATTCAAAATACATTGTCGCTGCAGCATATTTACATTTCGGAAACGTATGGCGAGCTGCTTGACGCGACGGAAGGGCTGCGCATCATCGGGCCGCCGCAGCCGTTTTCTTTTGACGGGCAGGGTTGGCTGACGCGTCCCGACTTGTTCGGAGGCGCCGGGAGCCATGCGGAGAGTGCAGGCAAGTCCGGGCAGGAATGAGCGCTCTGCGTCTGCGGGCTCCGGAATGTCGCAGGGCAGGAGCCTAAAGTTTACACATGATCAGGAGGATTTCATCACATGCAGACATTTAAAATTTTGGTGACGGCGACGAATTATTCGGTATTGTGTGCGGAGGCCAAACAGCTGCTGGAGCAGAATCATTGCGAGCTGATTGAGAACCAGCTAGGAAGGCCTCATACTTTTGAAGAGCTGAAGTTATTGGTGGGAGACATCGACGGCGTGATTGCGGGTGTCGACACTTGGGACGAAGAAGTGTTTCGGATCGCTCTCAAGCTCAAAGTGATTGCCCGTTTCGGCGTCGGAGTCGATAATATCGACTTGGTGAAGGCATGCGAATACGGCGTACAAGTGACTAACGTCCCTGGCGGGAACGCCAATGCGGTGGCCGAACTGACGGTCGGGCTGATTTTAGCCGCTGTCCGCAATATCCCGGCATTGGACCAATCGGCGAAGCGAGGGTACTGGGACCGCCACGTAGGCACGGAGCTGGCAGGGAAGACAATCGGCCTGCTCGGATTTGGCAATATCGCTCAAATGGTGGCCCGCAAATTGCAGGGCTTTGACGTAAATATCATCGCTTACGACAAATATCCGAACGAAACCAAAGCCAAGGAGCTGAATGTCTCGCTTGCGAGTTTCGAAGATGTGCTGCGTCAAAGCGACATCGTCAGCATGCACATGCCAAGCTTGAAGGAAACGTTTAAAGTGATGAGCTTCGCGCAATTTTCGATGATGAAGCCGACGGCCGCTTTTGTGAACACGGCGCGCGGGGCATTGGTCGATGAAGATGCGCTTTACGACGCGCTTCAATCGTCGCGAATAGCCGGAGCGGCAATCGACGTATACCAGCAGGAGCCGGTATCCCCGGACAATCCGCTGTTCCGTCTGAACAATATGATCACCACTCCGCATACGGCGGCCGAAACGTATGAGACATATCATAAAGTGAGCCTTGTCACGGCGCAAGCTGTGCTTGACGTATTGTCCGGCAAGAAGCCGCAAAACTTGCTTGAGGTGTAAACCGGCAAATTTATCTTTTACATACTACAAATAAGACAGGTGGTTATTGGATATGAAATATTTGCACGGCGTAACAACAGCAATGGTAACTCCGTTTCATAAAGACGGCAGCGTGGATTTGGACAAAGTTGCGCAGCTCACCGAGTTTCTCATTTCCAAAGGCGTTCAATGTTTGTATCCGCTTGGCACGACCGGTGAAATGCTGAAGCTTTCCATCGCCGAGCGGAAGGCGATCGCCGAAACGGTAGTGAAGACGGCGGCAGGCCGTGTCACCGTCTATATTCATGTAGGCGCGATGACGCAAGATGAGGCCGTGGAGCTCGCACAGCATGCCCATCAGATCGGCGCTGACGGCATTGGCGCGGTGACGCCGGTGTTTTTTGGCGTGAACGACAGGGAGATGGAGGCATTTTATATTGCTGTAGCAAACAGCGTACCCGCCGATTTCCCGGTGTATCTGTACAACATCCCGCAATGTGCTTCCAATGACCTAAAAGCGGAAGTCGCTCAGCGGATCGCATCGGCATGCAGCAATGTCGTTGGCATCAAATACAGTTATCCCGATTTTCTAAGAACCAGTGAATACCTCAATATTAACGACGGGAGCTTTAAAGTGATGTTTGGTCCCGACCGGTTATGCCTTCCCGCCATGGCGATGGGCTGCGACGGAACGGTATCCGGCGTTTCCTGCGTGTATCCGGAGCCGTTTGTCGCCCTTTACAAAGCTTTTCAGGACGGGGATCTGGAGAAGGCAAGACGGATTCAGAAACTTGCCGTCAAATATTGCGAAGCGCTGAGAAACGGCAGCAACATGTCTTATTTCAAGGAGGCGCTTAAGCTGCGCGGCATCGACGCCGGGTACATGAAAGCGCCGCAGCTGGATTTGACCGATGACGAGATTCATGATCTGCAGCAAAAACTCGCTGCAATCGATCAGGAGGCAAGCTCTGTTTTAGCGTGAAAACGGAAGGTTTTTATCGTGGTGTACAATCTATATGTAAAATTGTAAGGCGGTCTTAGTCCCGGATTTTAAGGGACTGAGACTTTTTATTTTGCTTATGGTACACCCCATGTACAAGAAATGATTGCAGTGAGCTGGAAATAGAAGTAATATGGATCTGTAAACATTGTTGAATTATACGATACATATTTTAATTTTATTGAGAGGTGGTTTTTATGACCCAGCAATTGAGGTTTATTCAAGTGGGGACAGGCGGTTTTGGCGGGTATTGGTGCAGCAAAGTGCTTCCGGCCATCGTGCATGAGCTTGGCGCTGCCCGATTGGTCGCAGCGGTGGATATTAATCCGCAAGCCCATCAGAACATCATCAGCAACGTTGGTATCGATCCGTCCCGCTGCTACACCGATTTGCGCCAAGCGCTGGAGGAGAACCCGTGCGACTTCGTTGTTATCGTGCTTCCGGCGCATCTCCACGAATATGCGGTGGACTTGGCTTTGGAATTTGAATGCGACATTCTTATGGAGAAACCCGTCTCCGATTCGATGGAATCGAGCTGCCGTGTATATCGCAAGGTGAAACGAGCCGGACGCAAATTGGCCGTCACATACAGCCACCGTTTTGATCAGGATAAGCAAACTTTGCAGCAGTACGTGCAATCCGGTTTATATGGCCGGCTGCATTATTTAATCGGCCGCTTTACGAGCAACAACCGTTCGGCTGTTAACGATCCGCGCGAATATGCACATCACCACTATTTGATCTCCTCCGCTGTGCATCAATTCGATATTATTCGTTCGATCACAGGATCCAACGCCAAAACCGTGTACACTCAATCATGGAATCCGCAATGGGCTCCGTTTAAGGAGCATAGCACGGCGCTGGTGCAGATGGAGATGGAAAACGGGGTTCGCGTTTTTTTCGAAGGATCCAAGTCCAACGCCACCCAATTAAACGGCTGGAGCAACGACTACTTCAGGGCCGAATGCGAGTTCGGGACGCTGGAGCTGGACAGGCGAAAGCTGGTCGCAAGAAGCGACCTCGGTTTCCCGCATCCCCGAACTGCCGAATTGCCGCTGCTGGAGCAGAAACATTGGACTCATACATGGCTTATGAAGATGTTTATCGATTGGGTGAACGGAGGCGAAGCACCGCCTAACCATCTGGAAGACAATATGCAATGTACGGCACTTCAATATGCCGCTATTGAAAGCGGTCTCACCGGGAAACTTGTGGACGTGCAGCAATTTCTGCAGCAGCATTTGGGCAGGGTGCAGCAGGTGTAAAGATTCATCTTGCATAAATCAACCATTTCTCGATGGGAATCATGTTGAGGAATGGTTTTTTAATTCCGTGTCTTTATTTTATTAAGGAGGGGGGATTTTGCTTGCTGCAGAAAATGTCCATCTTCACCAAAATCATTATTCTGATTGCCGTGCTGCTGCTTCCGGTTTTGCTGCTTTATGCCCGTTCCAACTTTGTTAGTGTTAACGTTGTGGAACAGACGTTAAAGAACGCAAATCGCGAGCAGCTTTCCTTTTTCGTGAGCCAATTTGATGCCGCGATTCAGCGGTTGTCGGCATCAACGACGTTTTTGAATCGGGAGCTTAACGGTTTGTCGGTGACGGATGGCGATTTATCGAATCCGATTTCGGATTCGTTTCGCGACAAACTTAAGATGAAACTCGAAACTCAGAAGTTGTTTGCCAGTTGGGACAATGAATTGTCGGTTTTTTTCCCGAGGCAAAATGATATAGTCAGTACCAACCCTTCTCTTGGTTATGACGAGACGTATTTGCAATACAGCGTGAAGCCTAACTGGCAGGTGGACCATGTCACGGTGAATCAATATAACGAATACGCTTTTGCTTATTATGAGGTATACCCTTTTATTACATCGGGGCAAGTGAAAGACGCGCAGTATATCATCCGCATCCGCTTTTATGAAAGAAACATCCGCAATGCGCTTAACCAGTTTAAAGCGAGCAGTATCCGCGATCCGTTTCTGTTTCATCCGGATTATGGAGTCATCGGGAGCAGCAGCATGAACGCCGCAACAACCGAGGAGCTTGCCCGAAATCTTCGCCAGCAGCGGCTTGCATCTTCCGGTATCTCGGAACTTACCGTAAATAACAACAAATATTTGGTCACATATATCCAGTCCAAGCAGCTTGGCTGGTATGTGGTGGATTACGTGCCGCTGGAAAATATTCTTACGCCGATTACAACAAGCCGCAACTATTTTTATTCTTGTGTGGCTGTGCTGATTCTGCTTAGTACCCTCGCGATGTTCCTGCTTTACCGCCATGTGCAGGTACCGATCCGCGAGCTGGTTCACGGTGTGAGGCGCATTGAAAAAGGCCAATATTCAAGCCGAATCCGGCTGAATACGTCCAGCGAATTTATTTATCTCTTCAACAGCTTTAACCGCATGGCAGCGCAAATCGAAAATTTGATCGAGACGGTATTGACGGAGCAGATACGCTCGCGGGAGGCTACGCTGAAGCAGCTGCAATCTCAGATCAACCCGCATTTTTTATTTAATTGTTTGGCGTTTATGATGAGCATGGCCAAACAGCAAAACTACTCCGCTATCTTGTCCATGGCCTACAGCTTAAGCAAGTATTACCGTTACACGACCCGCTCGGAAACATCGTTCTGCGGGCTAAGGGACGAGCTGGCGTTTATTAAGCATTACCTAGATATCCAGCAAATGCGGATGGATCGGGTTTGTTACGAAATCGATGTGCCGGAATGTTATCTTGATCTGCAAATTCCCCGTCTGCTGCTGCAGCCTCTTGTGGAGAATGCATTAATTCATGGAATCGAGCCGGAGGTAAATGCGGGATATTTGCGAATCGCGGGAGCGCAAAACGGTAAGATGATCTCGATTACGGTGGACGATGATGGTCAAGGCATGGATGAGCAGGAGAGGGACATGCTGATGAAGCGGCTCAACGGGCCGCTTACCGAAGAAATGGGCTGCGGAGTATGGAATGTCAATCAGCGGCTAAGGCATCAGTTCGGGAAGGAAGCGGGATTGCATTACGAGGTTTCGCCTTATGGGGGCACTCGTGCAGTCATCGTATTGCCCTTGCAGCAGCAGCAAACGAAAAAGGAGAGGAGAGCGGCCGATGTTTAATTTGCTGATCGTCGACGACGAGAAACATCTGGTGGACAGCATGGCGGATACGATCTCGTGGGGGAAATACGGCATTCAAGAAGTATTTAAAGCATATTCCGCCGTGGAGGCGCTGGAAACGATTAAAATTTGGCCGGTCCACATTGTAGTGACGGATATCCGAATGCCCGGAATGAACGGCATGGAGCTCATCGGCAAGCTGGCCGAACAATGGAGCCACATCCAAATCATCATCCTCTCCGGCCATGCCGATTTTCAATATGCCCGAACGGCGATGAAGCATAAAATCGCAGAATATTTGCTTAAACCAGTCAACGACGAAGATATTACTGAAGCCGTAAGCAAGGTGTCCGCGAGATTAACCGCCGAATTGGACAGTTACCGCTTGAGGTTAAAGCAGCAGCAACTGATGAATCAAAATTTGCCGCTCATGCGCGCCAACCTGCTCAGCGATTTATTGCACGGCAAACGGATGCATCCGTCGCTGATTGACGATCTGCGGGATACGTACGGTATTCCGTTCGCCAGGGAAGATGCGGTATCCATCGTGCTGATCCGCATGGAAGGCAAGCTGGCCCAGTTTGATTACAGCGACAGGCAGCTGATGGAATTTTCCGTAATTAACATGATGCAGGAAGTATTTGCCGATGATTTTTACATCTGGCACAGCAAGGAAGTTCACGATTATTTGGTCATTTTGATCAAAAGTAAGCAAGACGCACTGGTTGCAGGGCATAGCGGAGAAAAGGAACGGTGGCTGCACCGGGTCATATCCGAGCGGGCCGAACAGCTCCAAAGAGCGGTTCAATTTTACCTTCAAGGCAGCATCTCGATCTTAATCAGCCGGCCATTCGAATTTCCGCGCAGCCTGTTGGAGGCATACCGCCGATGTGTGACCCGTTTCCGCAACCAGGTAGGCACGGTCCAAGGGATCTTTCTTAATGTGGATGAAATGGAGACGAAACGCGCGGAAGCCCAGTCGCTAGTTGTCTTATACGAGCCATTAACGATGTCTCAGATGATGGACCTGGGAAAATGGGTGGACGCTAAGGCGAAGCTGGCGGACATTGTGGAAGAACTGCAATCGAAATGGCCTGCGTCCCATGAGCATTTGCTGGAGGTTTATTATTCGCTGGCCCATGCCTTCCTCCATTTTATGCACAGCAACGGCCTACAGCTGGCACAGGTCCATGAGCATGTCGCAGGGCAGATCAATGAGTACTCGCCGATCTTGTCGGTCAGTCAGTTGCAGGGTTGGGCAGAAAGGCTGTTAACGAAACTGGAAGTGATGACGGATACGATATCCCGGGAC
Organism: Paenibacillus thalictri; assembly: GCF_004307995.1. Taxonomy (GTDB): domain Bacteria; phylum Bacillota; class Bacilli; order Paenibacillales; family NBRC-103111; genus Paenibacillus_AF; species Paenibacillus_AF thalictri. The sequence continues at coordinate 83,448 of NZ_SIRE01000013.1, forward strand.
GGCAGGTCGCAGATTGTCAAGCTGGTTAACCAATACATCGAAACACATCTGGGCATCGACATTTCCCTTCAAACGATTGCCGATCATGTGCGTTTTAACGCCGCTTATTTGTCCAAAATATACAAGCTGGAAACCGGAGAAGGGATTAGCGAATATGCGCTCCGGCTGCGTATGGATAAAGCCATGTATTTGTTAAAGCAGCCTCATTACAAAATATATGAAATTTCCGAGCTGCTCGGTTACCAGAACCCGCAATATTTCAGCAAGCTGTTCAAACGCGAATATGGCTGCACGCCTCAGGAATTCAGAGACAAATTGCAATAGAAAATGCCACTTTTCTAAAAAGAATGCCATATCTGCCGCAGATGGCCTGCTCTATAATTTTACTTGTAAGCACCTCAATCATCCGGATGATAACGAGGAACGAAAGGGGGATATCAGTTGCATTTGGTGCTTAAGGATCTTAGCAAACACAAGTATCTTTACATCATGCTGGTGCCGGTTGTGATGTACTACATCGTGATCCACTATTTTCCGATCTACGGTTTGGTTATCGCATTTAAAGATTTTACTCCGTTTAAGGGAATCGGGAATAGCGCTTGGGTTGGCATGAAGCATTTCGAAGCGTTTTTTAACAGCTACTATTTCGGGCGCCTGCTTCGCAACACCGTGCTGATCAGCTTTTATGATCTGATCTTCGGATTTCCCGCACCGATCATTTTGGCCCTGATCCTCAATGAGGTGAAGCGCCAGGCGTTTAAGCGGTTTGTCCAAACCGTTTCTTATTTGCCGCATTTTATATCGATTGTTGTTGTGGCCGGGATGATTATCGATTTTTCGGCGCGGGACGGAGTGATCAATCAAGTGTTGGCCTGGTTTGGCAGTACGCCGGTTTCGTTCCTTCAGAACCAGGACTGGTTCCGCACGATATTCGTAGGTTCGAATATTTGGCAGGGCATCGGGTGGGGTTCGATTATTTACCTCGCCGCCTTGTCCGCGATTTCTCCCGAGTTGTACGAGGCTTCGAGAGTCGACGGCGCCAACCGCTGGTCGCAAATGCTTCATATTACGATTCCGGGGATTATGCCAACGATCATCATCATGCTGATTTTGAGAGTCGGCCATATGATGGACGTCGGTTATGAAAAGGTGATTTTGCTCTATAATCCGTCAATATACGAGACCGCGGATGTGATCTCTTCCTTTATTTATCGCAAAGGGCTGCTGGAGATGAGCTACAGCTACAGTGCGGCTGTCGGATTGTTTAATTCGGTCATTAATTTTGCGCTGCTGCTTTCGGTCAACCGGATGGCCCGCAAGACGGGGACATCGTTATGGTAATAAAGGGGGAAGCACGTTTGACGATGAAGTCCGCACTCGGCAGGTTAGCCGATCCGCTGATCTATTTGATTCTTTCCGCGCTGGCGCTAATTACGTTGTATCCGTTTATTTATGTGCTGGTGGCCTCCGTTAGCGAGCCGGTCGCCGTCATGAAACATCAAGGATTATTATTTTGGCCGCTTGGTTTTACGCTTAAAGCTTACGATTACGTATTTGAAAACCCGATGATTTTGAAAGGCTACCAGAACACGCTGCTTTACGTTTCATTGGGTACCTGCATCAATATGCTGATGACCTCACTTGGCGCCTATGCGCTGTCAAGGCGGTATTTGCGAGTTGGCAACTGGGTGATGCTGATGATCGTGTTTACGATGTTTTTCAGCGGGGGTTTGATTCCATCGTATCTTAACGTAAAAAGCTTGGGCATGCAGGATACCGTCTGGGCACTTGTCATTCCTTCCGCCATCAATACGTTTAACCTCATCGTGATGAGAACGGCATTCCGCGGGGTGCCGGACAGCATGGAGGAATCGGCCAAAATCGACGGAGCCAACGATTTTATCATCTTATTTCGGATTTTCATACCGCTCGTATTGCCATTGTTTACGGTTATCCTGTTGTTTTATCTGGTCCAGCATTGGAACTCCTGGTTCCCGGCGATGATCTATTTGCGGACCCGGGAAATGTACCCCGTTCAATTGATTTTGCGCGAGATTCTCATCTCCAGCAGCACGGAGACGATGACCAGCGGGGTTTCGGCAAGGGATTCCGAGCCGATCGGCGAGACGATTAAATACGCAACGATTATGGTCGTCTGCATCCCGATCATTTGTGTCTACCCTTTCCTGCAAAAATATTTCACCAAGGGCATTATGGTAGGAGCCATTAAGGAATAAGTTGTTCACATGAAAAGGAGGAAAAATGAAATGCCAACTCGTCGTAAGTTGAAGCCTGCCGTCATGGCACTGATGGCCTTGTCGTTAGTTGCCGCCGCGTGTTCGTCCAAGGGGACGGAGCAAGATGAGCCGGGAAAAGGAAGCGATCCTGCATCTCCGGCAGCCCAAGCTTCGGCTAAGCCGAAAATGCCGCTTGTGGACAAGCCGATCGAACTCACTTTTTTTTCTCAGCTTGATCCCAAAATATCGGCAACGAAAAAAAATTACGGGGATGTAGAAGCGTTTGGCATATTGGAAAAAGAAAGCGGTATCAAGGTGAAATTTCTTCACCCGCCTGCAGGCAGCGAAAAAGAGCAGTTTAATCTGATGGTCAGCTCCAACGATCTGGCCGATATTTTGGCCGTCCCTCCATCCTATTACAATGGCGGAGCGCAAAAAATGCTGAGCGACGGTGTCATTATCCGCCTAAACGAGCTGATCGACAAGAACGCCCCCAACTTCAAAAAGTTTATCGACGAGCATCCGCAGTTCAAGAAGGACATGGTGCTTGATGACGGCACGATCTATGCTTTTCCAACGTTCAAAATCGAGAAGATCAACAGATTTACGGACGGCTTCCAAATTCGCAAGGACTGGCTGGATAAATACGGTCTCAGCGTTCCGACGACAATGGACGAATGGTATAAAATACTCAAAACGTTTAAAGAGAAGGACCCGGAGTCGGTTCCGTTTTCGGCAGCATCCAGCAACCCGACATGGCGTGACTTTATGTCCGCTTGGGCGATGAAGTGGGATTTTTATCAGGTAGGGGGCAAGGTCAAATTCGGTCAATCCCAGCCTGAATTTAAGGAATATGTAACAACGATGAAGAAATGGTATGACGAAGGGCTGCTGGACCCGGAATTTGCGACAAACGATACGAAAAAGCTGGACAATAGGATTACGGGCGGCAAAGCGGGCTCTTGGAACGCCCAGTTGAACGGCGGGATGGGCCGCCTGCTTGATCTGATGAAAGGCGATCCGAATTTTAAAATTGTCGGCGCGCCAAACCCGCAAGCGAAGGACGGGAAAACGTATAACCTGAAAAGCGGCACTTTATCCGCGCCCCAATCCGAGCTGGCGATGGTCAGCGGCAGCAGCAAGAAAGCCGCGGAAGTCGTCAAATGGATGGATGTTGCCTATTCCGAGTGGGGTCACAATCTGCTCAACTTTGGGATTGAAGGCAAGTCCTACAATATGGTGAACGGGTACCCTAAACTGTCCGATGCGGTGATGAAAGATCCTAAATTGTCGGTCGTAAACGCGTTGGGGCAATATTCCATCGGCAACGCCTGCTGCAGATTTTGGGAGGAGGATTCCCGCTTGGCGGAACAGGTGGCGACTTACCCGGCCCAATTGGAAGCCAACAAGGCTTGGGCCAGCGCAGACTCCAGCCTAAACTTGCCGATCTCGATGACGCCTACCGCGGAAGAGAGCCAGAAGCTTGCCTCCATCATGGCGGACATCGATACGTATAACAGCGAAATGTTTCTGCGTTTTGTGTACGGGAAAGAACCTCTTTCCAACTTTGACGCTTATCAGCAAAGGCTAAAGCAGATGAACATCGAAGAAGCCGTCAAAATTCAGCAGGCTGCTCTGGATCGGTACAACAAACGGCAATAGACGAAGGAGAGAAGCAAATGACAACTCAAATCACGATGTTAAACGTGATGGCCGGCGGCGAATTCCCCGCTGCGATGGATCAGTTCCGGGCTTGGGGGCTCAAGGTCGTCGATTTGAAAAACGGCATCTTCGGCAAGTCAATTTCGGATTTGTCCGAAGAGGAGGCGGATGCTGCCGCTCAGGTGCTGGAAGAACGCGGACTAACCGCATATTGCTTCTCTACCGAGCTTTTCTACGATTATATCGAGAAAGGGGAACGTCATTTCCGCGAGCAGCATTTGGCGAAGCTGGACGGGATTCTGCGCACAGCCGCTAAGCTGCGTCCGGTGGTGATCCGTCTGCTTTCGGCCAAGATGATGCAGCGGAACGGGATAACTAACAGCACCCGGCATATGGCCGAGCAAGCACCTTGGGTGCTGGACGTTTACCGGGAAGCAATCGATCGGATCTATGAGGCGGGTTTTCACGCAACAATCGAAAATGAAGCTCACGACTGCATCTGGACCAACCCGCAAGAGATTGTCACCTTCTTCCATGAGTTGAACCGGCACGGAAAAGTTCATTACACGTACGATGTGCAAAATTTATGGCAGATGGGGACATTTCCTTCACTTCATGTATACGAGGAGCTTAAACCGCATATCGGCTTTTTGCATCTGAAGGGCGGTCAAACGGAGGAGGGCTCCAATGAGTTAAAGTGGAGGTCGGCTCTCGAAGATGCTTCATGGCCCGTGGCTGACATTGTACAGCAGGCCATCGCCGATGGAGTCAGCCCGGTCATTTGCTTAAATCCGTCGCATGGGGCCAAGAAAGAGGGTTACGATTACAGCCGTTTGACCGAACGGGACTTGCGTTATCTTCAGTCTTTGATTCATGGAGGCGATATTTAATGACTTACCAAAGGGAATTTGCAAAAAGATTGTCCGTAGCGGTTATCGGAGTTGGCAATCATGCGTACCGGAACATACTCCCCTGTCTCCATCACTTGCCCGTTAAGCTGAAGGCCGTATGTGATATCAATGAAGATTTGGCCCGTGTAACGGCCGAGCAATTCGGGTGCAAAGCTTATACGAGCACAGCGGAGCTTTATGAACGGGAGCAGCTTGATGCGATCTTTTTATGCGTATCCCCCAAACTCCATCCGCAATTGGCGATCGAGGCGTTTGAAGCGGGCCTTCACGTATGGATGGAAAAACCCGTATCTTTAAGGGCGCATGAAGTAGAGCGAATGATCGACATGCGGAATGGGTTCGTGGCCATCGTTGGCTTCAAGAAGGCGTTTATGCCTTCGACGGAGAAAGCGATTGAGATAGTCCAATCCGAGCAATACGGAAATCTTCAATCGATGCTGGCGGTTTACCCGATGAGCATACCCGTAAACGGCAAGCAAGTGCTGGAGGAAGGGCGTTTTGTTAATTGGCTGGCCAATGGCGTGCATCCGTTATCGCTGATGCTGGCTGTTGGGGGAGATGTGGAGGCGGTTACCGTTCATCAGGGCCGTAACGGGCGAAGCGTATGTTTGCTAGATTTTGCAAGTGGTGCGGTCGGCAATTTCCATATGGCTTCAGGTCCGCATCCGATCGAGCATTATGGCTTCTACGGGGAGAATTGGCACTTGGAGATTGAGAATTCCTTTCGGGTGAAGCTGCAGCGCGGGATGCCGTTTGAATATAACAAGACATGGAACTATGCGCCGCCCGGGACGGACACCGGAGCCATCGTGTGGGAACCGCAGAATCATTTGGCCACGCTGGAAAACAAAGCATTGTTCACTCAAGGGGTGTACGGCGAGATGATGTATTTCTGCGAATGCATTTTGCAATCCCGGCAGCCGGAGAAAGGTTCGCTGGAGTTTGCATTACAGCTGATGAAAGTGTATGAAGCGGCTTTGTTGTCGGAAGGGAAAACAATAAGGATTTGACCATCTGTAAAAAACATGAGTGTAAGTGAGAGAAGATGGACTGGTTGAGGGCGAGTGACACTCCCAAAGCCAGTCCATCTTCCACTTATCTTCCCTGAAAAGATCAATTATAAAATCAAGATTTGCTTGCCAAATTCCAAATGCTGGATCGCCAGCTTGTACGCATCTTCGGCATTGCCTTGCTTAATAAGTTCGTAGATGTTCTTATGATCTTCATACGATCTTTGGATTCGCTTGTTATCTTTGCGAAGTACATTCAGCGCAATTTGAAACAGCTTGTCTTGCAAATTTTCAAATGTTTGTTTGATTTCATAATTCCCATATATTTCAATCAATTTGCGGTGAAAATCGGAATCTCTTCTGGTGAATTCCTGAAAGTCATTTGTCTCCATATATTTGGCCTGTTCGGCCAAGTTGTTTTCGAACCAGCTTTTTTCCTCGTCTGAAAAGGTCCGGGAAGCGAGTTTGCTTATGACATAACCTTCAAGCGCCATGCGGTAGTCGAAAAAGTCGATCACTCTCTGAAGCGAAAGCTCCTTTACGCTGAGTCCCTTATTGGGTGAATAAGTGACCCATCCCTCGGCTTCTAAGCGCTCTAAAGCGGCCCGGATCGGTGTTCTGCTCATTTCCAAAAGCTCGACCAAATGCCGCTCCGTTAAATTTTCCCCGGGTGGAATACTTCCGTTTAGGATAAGATTCCGCAAGCGCTCATATGCTTTCTCTTTAAGCGTTAAACCTGCCATAACGCGACCTCAATTCACACTTATTTAAATCAATATTATATACCAAATGTATTCATTATGCACGTTGGATTAGCGGGACGTATGGAAAGGGAATTGTTTCAAATAATCCAGGCTTTCCTCCAGCCATGCCTGTTCCAAACGAACAGTTTCCCCAATCGTTCCGGCATAGGGCGTCCAGAGTTCAAGAATGACATTGGGCTGCTTGCCCAGTTTGTTTAACAACGCAAGCAAACCGGGGATATCCAGCCTGCCTTTTCCCGCTGGAGCACCTTGCACGATAAAACCTAATTGGTGCTCGGCCCGCTTAATTTCAAAGTCTTTGACATGCAGATTCACAACGTAAGGCAGCAGTGCCTGAATGACCTGATCGGGCGATTCCAACGCGCTGAAGGAGTTCACCGTATCCAGGCAACAGCCTGCGAAAGGACTGTTGAGACGGTCGAATAATCCGGCGAGCTGATGTGTCGTATGTAGTCCGTGATTTTCGATGGCCAACACGATGCCGAATGCTTCCAATTGGGGGAGCACTTCCCGGATATGAGCTTCCGCAACCGTTGTTTCCGGTTCGGTAATGATCGTCCGGAGCAAAGTGCAGTTCAGTTTCTGCGCTATTTCCGCATACTTAAGCAAATGTTGAGGTGCTGTTCCGCGGGTGCCGATTTCAAGTGTCACATTTAGTTTTTGAGCTGTACGCAGGATATCGTCGAGCTCTTCATCGGATAGGAGGTGCAGAGGAACGTTGTCGGCGATTTGCACCAATTCTAAGCCATTGTCGTGAGCAATATGAATTAATTGTTCCATCGTCAGCGGACTCTCCGGTTTCTCGTACTTGGGGATGCCAACCGACCATGTCAGCGTATAGGAGCCAATTCCAAGTTTCATATGTGTACCTCCAGATCATTATTTTGCCATATGGATATCAACAGGGTAACGGATACGTGAAAAGGTGTCAATACAATAAAAATATATATTGTATACAATTTGTGTTTATGATACCATCGAACCGTTGCGGATGCTTTCAGTATATGGCTGAATGGTTGACCTTAAATTGATGGAAAGGATGGCGCCTGATATGAAAACATGGAAAATCGGGCTTGTCGGAACCGGCTACTGGTCGAGTAAGCATCTAATGGCATGGGCGAGAATTCCTAATGTTCAAGTTGTTGCACTCGCTAACCGCAGCCGGGCAAAAATGCTGCAGAAAGCCGAGGAATTCGGAATCCCGCCGGAACGCTGCTACGAAAGTCTGCAGGAGCTGTTGGACGGTTGTGAAGTCGACATCATCGATATTGTAACCGGACCGGAAACTCATCTGGATTTTGTCAAGCAGGCCGCTGCTGCCGGCAAACATATTTTGTGCCAAAAGCCATTTGCCCCAAGCTTGGAACAAGCACAAGAAATGGTGGAAGTATGCCGTGCGGAGGGAGTAAGGCTGATGGTGACGGAAAATTGGCGGTGGCTTAGCCGGTTTCAAACCGTCAAAGCGCTGCTGGAAGGAGGGAGACTAGGGAAAATCAGCGCGGTGCGTTATATCCATACCGATTATTACACCCCCCGGATGGCACCCGAGGTCGAGCTTCCGCAGCCTTTTTTCCGCGAAATGCCGCAGCTGCTGTTTTATGAAATGGGCGTGCATTGGTACGATACGTGGCGATTTTTATTCGGCACTCCCCGGAGGTTGTACGCGGAGACCGCTTCCGTCAGTCCGTACGTTGTCGGCGAGGATTCGGGCATTATCGTGCTGGGGCATGACGATTTTTACGGTTTCATGGACATGAGCTGGGCGACTCGCCAGAAGCTGGATTACCCGCTTGGGGATACAGTAGGGCCTGTGCACCTCGAACAGCTGGTGATTGACGGAAGCGAAGGCACCGTTAAAATGTACACCGACGGCCGGATCACCTTCATTGACCGCAATGGCGTGTCGGAGGAAACCGTCTTGGAAGATGGTCCGCTGGATCATGAGGAAAGCCATTTCCGGCTGGCCTCCCATTGCATCCATTGTCTGAACTCCGGTGAACCGTTTCAGACGAGTGGGGAAGATAATTTGATTACACTTCGCATGGCCTTTGGCACTTATGAAAGTGCGTTTAAACATGCGCCGATTAGTTTGTAGCAGATATTCGCGATAACCCGCAGGGGCATCGCACTAATGGAATAGATTCATCCAATAAATATATGTATAGGGAGATGTTCTGAAATGAATAACCAACAACAAGCAACCGTTGCTGTGATCGGCGCAGGAGGAAAAATGGGCTGCCGTATCACCGATAATCTGGTGAAGGGCAATCATCGCCTGCTGCTTTGCGAACAAGCGGAAAGCGGAATTGAACGTTTGAAACAGCGGAATTTGCAGCCGACCGCTAATGAAATCGCCGTTCCGCAGGCGGATTACATCATTCTTGCCGTACCGGATGCTCTAATAGGCAAAATTTCCGCAACTGTCGTTCCTATGATGAAGTCCGGGGCCACGCTGATTTTGCTTGACCCTGCGGCCGCCTATGCCAATCAGGTAACCTTGCGCGACGATTGCACCTTTGTTGTGACGCATCCTTGCCATCCGGCGTTGTTTGAAGAGCAGGATTCTGTGGAAGCCCGCCAGGACATGTTCGGCGGAATTGCCGCCAAGCAAGATATCGTTATCGCGCTTCAACAAGGGGAACAGATCAACTTTGAAGTAGCTGAGCAAATTTGTATTGAGATGTTTGCTCCTGTAGTCGCTTGTCACCGCATTACTGTGGAGCATATGGCGCTGCTTGAGCCGGCGGCGGCGGAAGTGGTCGCGGCGGCGGCAGCCTGCATCATGAAGGAAGCAATGGACGAAGTCATTAAGATGGGAGTTCCTGCTGCTGCGGCTCGTTCGTTTATGCTGGGACATATCCAAATTCCGCTTGCGATTGCCTTCAATAATGTCAATCCGTTTTCAGACGCTGCCAAAATCGCCATAGATTATGGTTATGAGAAAATTTTCAAACCGGATTGGAAGCAAGTGTTTACGAAAGAAGCGCTTGATGACGTACTGCGCCGTATGCTGCACTTGAATGAGCAGAATGAGCGATAAGCGGCTTAACTCATTGGGGAACGGGTGGAGATTATGTTAGAAAAACTGAAAGAAGCCGTGCTGGAAGCAAATTTGGAGCTGCCCAAGCAGGGCATGGTCAAATTTACGTGGGGAAATGTCAGTGGCATTGACCGTGACTCAGGGCTTGTCGTAATTAAACCAAGCGGAGTTTCGTATGCGAACATGAAGCGAGACGATATGGTTGTCGTCGACCTGCAGGGCCGTGTAGTGGAGGGCCATTTACGGCCCTCCTCCGACACGCCTACACATATCGTATTGTATAAGGTCTTCCGGGATATCGGCGGCATTGTACATACGCATTCGCCTTGGGCTACCAGTTGGGCGCAAGCCGGCAGAGCGATTCCGATCTTGGGAACGACCCAAGCCGACTATTTCTATGGAGATGTTCCTTGTACCCGGAAAATGACGGAATCCGAGATTCGGCTCGATTATGAGGCGGAAACGGGCAATGTCATTGCCGAAACCTTCAAGGATATCAACCCGCTGCATGTTCCCGGCGTTGTGGTGAACGGTCACGCTCCGTTCGCTTGGGGAAAGAACCCTCATGATGCGGTTCACAATGCGATGGTGCTGGAAGAGGTCGCGCAAATCGCCTATCATACGCTGCAGTTGAATGCTTCCGTCCCATCGCTTGACCAAGCCCTGCAGGATAAGCATTTCTTACGCAAACATGGTCCAGGTGCGTATTACGGACAAATAAAAGGGCAGGGAGGATCCCATGAGCAATAAATATGCGATTGGCATTGACTATGGGACTGAATCGGGGAGAGCGGTTCTGGTTGAGTTGTCTACGGGAGAAGAAATCGAAAGCCATGTAACGCCATATCCTCATGGAGTTATCGATGAGGTTCTTCCTGACAGTGCAGTCAAGCTGGGACTCAATTGGGCGCTTCAGCATCCGGATGATTACATGGAGGTGTTAAGACGTTCTGTTCCGGCTGTGATGAAACAATCGGGGATATCGGCGGAAGATGTGATCGGTATCGGCATCGATTTCACCTCCTGCACCATGCTGCCGGTGGATGAACAAGGAACCCCGCTTTGCTTCAAGGAGTCGCTGAAGCTGAATCCACACAGCTGGGTTAAGTTATGGAAACATCACGCAGCTCAAGATGAAGCCGATTTGCTGAATGAGATCGCCGCCCGTCGCGGAGAACCGTTTATGAGCAGATATGGCGGGAAGTTGTCCTCCGAATGGATGATTGCTAAGATTTGGCAAGTTCTGAACGAAGCGCCGGAAATATACCGGCAAACCGATCTCTTTTTCGAAGCGACGGACTGGGTTGTTTCGCAAATGACCGGAAATATCGTGCGCAATAGCTGTGCGAGCGGCTACAAGTCTATTTGGCATAAGAATAGCGGTTATCCTGACAGACAATTTTTTAGTGCTCTGGATCCGCGTTTGGACAATTTAACCGCTACCAAGCTTCGCGGCAATATTATGCCGCTGGGGACAAAAGCGGGAGAGCTTACCCCGGAGATGGCCGGCGTGATGGGCTTGAAACCGGGCACGGCCGTCGCTGTGGGCAATGTCGACGCGCATGCGGCCGTGCCGGCCGTCGGTGTGGTCACGCCTGGAAAATTGGTCATGGCGATGGGCACCTCGATTTGTCATATGGTGCTGGGTACGGAAGAGAAAGCAGTCGAAGGCATGTGTGGTGTTGTCGAAGACGGAATCATCCCCGGATATTACGGTTATGAAGCCGGACAATCGGCGGTCGGCGACATCTTTGCTTGGTATGTAGATGAAGCGGTCCCCAATTATGTGCATATGTTGGCCGGGCAGGAAGGCATTCATGTTCACGAATGGCTGGAGAAACGGGCATCGGCTTACAAGCCGGGGGAAAGCGGATTGCTGGCATTGGACTGGTGGAACGGCAATCGCTCCATTCTGGTTGACACGAACTTGACAGGGCTCATTCTCGGCTGCACTTTGCAAACCAAACCGGAGGAAATATACCGGGCGCTCCTTGAAGCGACCGCTTTCGGGACGCGGAAAATTATAGACGCATTCACCCAGAGCGGGGTGGAGATTCAAGAGCTGTATGCTTGCGGAGGTTTGCCTCAGCGCAATAAGCTGCTGATGCAAATTTATGCCGATGTGACGAACCGCGAAATTAAAGTAGCGGCCTCCAAGCAAACGCCGGCGGTGGGAGCCGCTATGTTTGGCGCCGTTGCGGCGGGAGCGGAACGGGGCGGATACGCGACCATTCAGGAAGCATCCGCTAAGATGGCGCGGGTGCTTGAACAATCTTACCGGCCGATTGCGGCAAACGTTTTAATATACGAACAATTGTTTCAGGAATATTCGCGCCTTCACGATTATTTCGGCCGAGGCGGCAACGACGTCATGAAGCGGTTGAAAACAATCAAAGAGAACATGCATACCGATGTTCATCATGATTCACTTTGATGAATTGGCTAATAAAGTGTTATCGATTTTAAGTCTTTGCTATTTCGCCATGCTTGTACCCGGGTGTAATCTAAACATGCAAACATCAAAAGGAGGGTCAAATCGATGAAGCCCAATCTAAAGAAGTATGTGGGGATGGGATTAAGCGCAGTGCTCCTGGCTGCAGCGCTTACAGGCTGCGGGGATGGAGACAAACCTGCAGCTAATTCCCAGAACCAAGCAGGCGATGGCGGCAGTAAAGCAGACAAGCCGTTTGCCGGTAAAACGCTCCAAGTTTTTCTGGTTAGCCACCCATGGGGAGAATCCATCAAGCAATTTGCACCGGAATTCGAACAACAAACCGGGATGAAGGTGGAGTTCCAAAGCTTTTTTGACGAGCAATTCGCGCAAAAGCTGTCAGTCCAGCTGACCACAGGTTCGGCTACACCGGACGTATTTATGTACCGTCCGCCGCAAGAAGGAAAACTTTTCTTCAAGAACGGCTGGATTCAGCCTTTGGACGATTTCGTGAAGAAGGACCCGAGCTACGATATCGCGGATTTTTCCCCGTCTTCGATCGGTTCCACTACGGTTGACGGAAAACTGGCCGGTATTCCGGTGTATACCGAATCGCAAATCTTGTATTACCGGAAAGATCTGCTCGAAAAAGCGAACATTCCTGTGCCTAAAACGCTTGATGAATTAGACGCAGCGATCAAGAAGCTGCACGATCCGGGTAACGGTTTATACGGTTTTGTTGCTCGGGGGCAGCGTGCTGCGGCTGTAACTCAGCTTTCCTCCTTCTTGTTCTCGGAAGGAGCGGATTTCACCAAAGACGGAAAAGCGACGGTGAACACGGCTGAAGCCGTTAAGGCGTTTGGCATGTATGGATCTTGGCTCAAAGATTACGGGCCTCCAGGGGTGCTGAATATGGCGTGGCCGCAAGCGATGGGCGTATTTGCGCAAGGCAAAGCCGCATTTTTCACCGATATCAGTTCCGTATACAAAAATGCAATCGATCCCGAAAAATCAACAATCAAGGATAAAGTCGGGTTCGCCCAATTCCCGGCAGGTAAAGCAGGGGCCAAGCCGTTTAATGTGACGCCGATGGGGATCGCCATGAACTCCAAAGCTGCCAATAAAGATGCGGCCTGGGAATTCATTAAGTGGTCCACAAGCAAGGAAATGGTGCTTAAGCTTCAGAAAGCCGGCAATACGGGAGCAAGAAATTCAGTTTGGGAAAAACCGGATGCAATCGCGGATCTTCCGAAAGAGCTGTACGAGATTTCCAAGGAAGCCAATAAGATAGGTGTAGACCATGACCGTCCGGTAGTCATTAACGTAGGTGAAGCACGCGATATCGTGGGAACCGTCATCGTCAAAGCGATTCTCGGCGAAAATGTGAAGGAAGCCGCCGACAAAGCCAATCAAGAGCTGCAGACATTGATGGATAAGGAAAAATAGCATTTGCCAAGCGATCAAAGAGTCTGGATGCTGGACTCTTTGATTTTTATATGACGGAAGGGTGGAATTACATTGGGTTACGGATGGCTGGATCGCAATTTAAAATGGGTATTTACACTGCCTGCCGTCTTGTTTGTTGTTTTTATGATGGCATTTCCGATTCTCTACACATTCAGAATCAGCTTTTATGAATGGAGCATGTCTGCGACAAGCGCACCCAAGTGGGTTGGGCTGGACAACTATATCCAGCTTGTGAGCGATAAACGGTTCTGGAGCGCCACTTTGACTACGATCAATTTTACATTGATCGCAGTCGCCCTGGAGACGGTGCTCGGAGTGGCGGTCGCTCTGCTCCTGTTCAGGGAATTCAAAGGAAAATCGCTGGCCAAAACGTTGATGCTGCTCCCGATGGTAGCGACTCCGGTGGCGATGGGACTGGTCTGGCAGCTGATTTACGAGCCGACCATCGGGGCGGCCAACAGCTTTCTTAAACTGCTCGGCATACCTCCCCAAGAATGGCTTGCCTCTCCCTCCCAGGTGATACCTTCATTAGTCATTATCGACGTTTGGGAATGGACGCCGATGATCTCTTTAATTGTCATGGCGGGGCTGGCGACTTTGCCCGCGGAGCCTTATGAGGCAGCGGACGTTGACGGCGTACGAGGCTGGCAAAAGATCGCCTACATCACGCTGCCGCTGCTTCGCCCGACCATTATGGCGGCGGCGCTGCTGCGCTTAATTGACGCTCTGAAAACGTTCGATATCATTTATGCAACAACACAGGGCGGACCGAACTTTAAGTCAGAAACGTTAAATATTTACGGATATGTGCTTGGGTTTCAGTATTTCAAGCTGGGCCTCGCTTCGGCGCTGATTGTATTATTTTTCTTGCTTGTCTTGTGTTTAACCTTGCTTATGTTGTGGATGCGCAAGCGGACGGAGGTATACCGATGAGAAATAAAAAACGGATGCTGAATCTGAGCTTGTCGATGCTGACTGTATTCGTGTTATTCCTATTTACATTCCCTTTTTTATGGATGCTGCTCGCTTCCTTTAAGACACAAGCGCAAATCATGTCGACGAAAGATCTGCTTATTTTCCGGCCGACTATACTAAATTATGTCAAGGTGTTTGGACAATACGCTTTTCTGAAGTTTATCCTTCACAGCTTTGTTGTCGCAGCCGGCTCCACAGTCGGGGCGCTCATACTTGGACTGCCGGCGGCTTATGCGATCGCACGTTATCGTTTGCAGGGACTAGGTGTCATTGTGCTGGTAGCGCGGATCATACCCGGCATTACGTTTCTCATTCCGTGGTTTATTTTGTTCTCCCAGCTGCATTTGGTGGACACCTACACGGCGCTGATCTTAAGTCATATGCTGGTCGGCTTGCCCTTTATCATTTGGGTCATGATTTCATTTTTTGAAAATTTGCCTATGGAAATTGAAGAAGCTGGCTTAATTGACGGGTGCAGCAAACTGATGGTATTTGTACGGATCATTATGCCGATTTCCGGAGCCGGGGTCGTCACCTCTTCCTTGTTGTCATTTATTTTCTCCTGGAACAACTTTATGTTTTCGCTTATTTTGGCCGGGGATAAAACAAAGACGCTGCCGCTCGCGGTTTTTAACTTCTTATCTTATTCAGAGGTGAACTGGGGGGCGCTGATGGCTGCTTCGTGCATCATTACGCTGCCTGTCTTGATCATTTCCATGATTGCTCAGCGCTACATTATAAGCGGCCTCGCCGCCGGTGCTGTCAAAGGTTAGCAAGTAAATGAATATTTTTAACAAAATTGCCGTGCTCATTGTCTTGCTGCTCGTACCCATCTTATTGTTATACAGCTATTCTTACCGCACCAGTCTTCGCGTGATCGAACATGAGATTGAAGATTCCAACTTAAATAAACTGGCCTTTTTGACAAGTCAGGTAGAACTTACGCTGGATCAGCTGTCCATGCTGTCCGTTATTATTAGCAGAGACCCTGCGCTGAAAGATTATCTGGATAAGAAGGCGGCAAGCAACTCATTTGATCAGCTCAGGTTGGATATGAGTATCGTCGACAAACTTACGTTACAAAGCGCCACCAGCATCTGGATCAACGAATTCAGCATCTATTTCCCCGGAATCCGCAAGACGATATCAACGGACTATTTTATGAATTCGGAATCGTTCCTGCGCAAACAGTTCTCACAAGGCTGGACTTATGAAAACATGTCGGTTGGCGGCCCCAATCGCAGCCTTTTTGTCAGGCATACGCTGGAGCCGACGGTGTCATACAGCGAGATTGACAAAGCCGATTTTATCGTTGAGGTTGGTTTTTCATATGAAAATTTGATCAATGTGCTGAACGAATTTAAAAAAGGGGATAAAGGCGATCCTTTCTTGTATCGTAAAGGAATCGAGCCGATCATGAACCGGTCGGGCAATCCGGAGAAAATCAAGAAATTGGCTGCGGTGTTGGACGAGCAGCCTTTGGAAACGGCGGGCAACCAGGTGATTGCTATCGACGGTGAAAGCTATCTGGTCAATTATGTGCAATCGAAAAGCCTCGGGTGGCATTTTGTAGATTACGTATCCTTAAAACAAGTTTGGATGCCCGTGACCTTTAGCAGAAACCTGTTTTATTGTTCGCTCGGATTACTGCTGTGTCTCAGCTTCCTGGCTGCTTTTCTCTTGTACCGCAACGTGCAGATTCCCATTCGCAGGCTTATTATTAATGTGCAGCGACTGAAAGACGGCAATTATTCCTACCGTCTGAAGCTGGGCATCAATAATGAATTCGACTTTTTGTTCAAGCGGTTTAACGAAATGGCTGAACAAATCCAGCAATTAATTGAGAAGGTGTATGCCGAGAAATTGAGATCGCGGGAGGCTACCCTCAAGCAGCTGCAATCGCAAATTAATCCTCATTTTTTGTACAACTCGCTTTTTTTCATTAAAAATATGGCCCGTGCCAAAGACGAAGACGCGGTTGTCGCGATGGCCTTGAATTTAGGCCAATATTACCGCTACTCTACTCGCTTGGAACACGCAAATGCCTCTGTTCAGGAAGAGATTCAACTTGTTCACAATTATTTGAATATCCAGCGGTTGAGAATGAAACGCTTGAAATTTAACATCGATATTCCCAAAGAGATGATGGAATTGCAAATTCCCCGCTTATTGGTTCAACCCATTGTTGAGAATGCAATCGTACATGGAATTGAAGAAAAGATCGGCCCGGCATACATTCACATCTATGGAGAAATGACTTCAATGACCTCGCGGATTATTGTAGAGGATAACGGCGCGGGCATGGACTCAGGCAAACTCCAGGAGCTGCAGCGAAAGTTAAACCAGTCTCATGACGGTGAAATCGGCTGCGGAGTATGGAATGTGCATCAACGGCTGGTTTATCAATTTGGCAGCCAGGCGGGACTGACGCTGGCGCAATCCCGGCATGGCGGGATTCGGGCGGAGCTGAGCTGGCCGGTGGGCAGGCTTTCGATGGAACCGGGAAGCGGGGGTGATGGCTAATGCAATTATTGCTGGTCGATGATGAAACAAGTGTAGTGGATACGCTTGCCGATACCATCCCTTGGCATCAGTTGGGTGTGACGGTCGTCCATAAGGCTTATTCCGGTTTTGAAGCCATCGAAATTTTAGAGAATGCCGCCGTCAACATCGTGATCACCGACATTCGGATGCCCGGCATGAGCGGTCTGGAGCTCATTCAGACGATACGGAGCAAATGGAAAAAGACAAAGTGCATGTTGTTGTCCGGTTATGCGGAATTTTCTTATGCGCAGAAAGCGATTGAATTAAATACGCTGGAATATTTGATCAAGCCGATCAGCGATGAGGAATTGATAGAGAAGCTGCGGAAGGTTATAACGGAAGTTAGAAGGGAATGGGAAGAAGTTGCTTCGTATCAGAAAGCGATGCAGGCATTTCGCGAAAACTTGCCGCTCTTGAGAGAAAAGATGCTTCTAAACGTACTTAGCGGCAAAAGCCGGGATTGGGGACGGAATTTCGAACACGCCGGTCTGCTGAATATAAACTTCAAGCCGGAGCTGCGATTTGCCGTTCTGCTTATTCGCTTGGAGCAGCGTTTCAACCGGTTTGACGACTTTGACTGTTCGCTTATGGAATATTCCGTGCGGAATATTGCTGAAGAATTGTTGTCGGAACATTTTTCTTTATGGTTTTGCAAAGATCATTATGATTATTTAGTGTTTTTGGTTGGATATAACGAACAAGCAATCGACGGCAGCGCCTTCGCGGCGGAACAAAAACGATTGGAGAAGCTGAGCGTACAACTGCAGGAAAATGTACAGTTTTATTTAAAAGGCGACATATCGGTCGTGATTAGCCGAACAGGCTGCTTTCCCGAGGATGCTTACCTATTGTATCAGGATGCGCTTTTGGCCATACGAAACCGGATAGGGAACGACAGCGGCATGTTTCTGTCATTAACCGGAGAACCCGATTCCATTGTGGCGCTAAAAAAACTTTATGAACCGCCTCTTCTAATCCATTTGCTGGAGGCCGGCCGGTGGGAGGCTTCATTCGAGAAACTTGCAGCGATATTTGAGGAGCTGGATCATTCTTGGCAGGAGTCGCAAGAGCATCTTCAAGAAGTTTTTTTTGCATTATCCGCTACATTTGTTTATATAGCTCACCGGAACGGCAAGAGACTGATGGATTTGATCGGACTTCATTATGGCAAGCTGGAGGAAAAACGACCGTTTCGCACACATGCCCAGCTGCGGGAATGGGCTCTGAATGTGATAGATGAAATCAAGAAACAAGCGGATGACGAGAAACGGGATATGCACGACCTGGTGGTGGACGAGGTGAAGGCATTTATTTTACAGCATTTGTCTGAAGATGTTTCCTTGCAAACGATAGCAGACCATGTCCATCTTCACCCTGTATATGTATCCAAAATATTCAAGCTTATCACCGGCGAAAATGTAAGCGAATATTTATATCAGCTGCGGATGGAGAAAGCGGCCCATTTGTTAAAGCATACAAACGATAAAATTTATGAAATTACCTTTCAGTTGGGGTATAATAACCCTCCGTATTTCATTAAAGTGTTTAAAAAGCATTACGGGCTAACGCCGCAGGAGTACCGGGACGGCTCCGGTTAGTTGGGGAGAAATCGGGAGTCCTTTGTTGTATGGATTGTATACAAAATAAATTTATATTGTATATAATAAGGCGCTATGTTAATCTGAATAAAGCTTGTTTGCACGACTAACCAAGGGGGATATGGATCATGTTTGAGCATCTCTGTTTTTTTAAATGCAAGCCGGAAACGGGCCATGAGCAGATAGAACACATAAAGAGCCAGTTTCTCAGGCTTAAAGGGATTATTCCAGGCTTGATTGAAGTTTCGTTTGGGATTAATATTACGAAGGAGACGCAGTTTGCCAACGGCTATCATATGGGACTGAGGATGTTATTCGAATCGCAACAGGCCGTCGAAGCCTATCTGATTCATCCCGAGCATGTTAAAGTTTCAGATTATGTGTTCTCCTGCATTCAGGAAGTGTCGGTTTGCGATTTCACTGTATAATGATATATTTACCTATATTCGTTTCTTAAAGCCACCTTCTTGGTGGCTTTATCCTTGTAAAGGCTTGAGGGGAAGATGCCATGAATCCTTTTAAAAAATACCGAATCGACTATTTGCTGTTCGGCTCGTTTGCGGGAACGATAGCCATTTTGCTCATTTTAGTGACTTGGATCAGCTACAGTTCCTCCACCAAAGAATTAATTAACACAACGTCTTTTTATCAGCAGCAGCTGTTGAATGAATTCAGCAAAAAAATTTCGGCCCAGCTGTTGATCATTGAACAGAAGGCGCTGATCGCCTCACGGGACGACAAAGTATTGGACTACATTTCCGACCAGTCCGGTTCTGCGGAGCAATTGTCCCAGAAATATGTCAATGTGCAGTACAATATGGCTCAAATCAAATATAGTACGCCCATTATCCAATCGGTGCACTTGTATGTGGACAATCCCGTCGAGCAGGACCCTAAGGCAACTGTATATTTTATTCCCAAAGAAGATCTGTTTAAGGAATCCTGGTATACGCAAATCGAAAACGCGAATACGGATTCCATGTGGATTGGCGAGCATCAAATACGCGGCATGGGGGGAGAAATCCCGGTTATCAGCTATATGTTGAAGATAACCGATCAGCCTAAGAACACGGAAGCATTCCTGCTGATTAATGTGCGGACTGCCCTGATCAAAGATTATATGGGCGCTAACCGCTTCCTTGTTAACGCCGACGGTTATCCGCTTACTGTAACCGGGGATACGGCGTTGTTATCCAAGGCGGTACCTTATATTCAACAAATGAAAGGGGAGGCCGGTTTTTTTCAGAAGCTGGAGCAGGACGGGCTGATTGTCTGGTCCAAATTTTTTTATACCGATATTTATTTGATCGAAGTGACCCCTTGGCAGCTCATTACTAAAGGAAGCGTAGATATGGCTTTAACTTTGTTGATTGTCGGCGCGGCCGCCCTGATTTTTGCTCTTTTCGTGACGCTTGCGTTGTCCAGAAATTTTACAAAACCGATTTATTTGCTGCTGAAAATAATGAATTCGTTTTCCCTGAATTTTAATACCAAGGCGTTGCCTTATGATTACGAGAATGAGTTTGGCTTGTTGTTTCGAGGTTACCGTCTGCAGGTGGAACGTATCGAATCTTTATATAAATCGTTGGAAATTCAGTACGAACAGCGCCGGGAAGCCGAAATTCAGACGCTTCAAGCGCTCATAAACCCCCACTTTTTATACAACACATTGGATCAGGTCAACTGGATTGCTATTGAAGAAGGTCAGCTTAAAATGAGCAAAATTTTGTCTTTAATGGGCAAAATGTTTCGGATCGTCTTGTCCAAGGGGGAAGGGATGATCACCATCCGGGATGAGCTGACGCATATTCAATGTTATCTGGATATCCAGCGGATTCGTTGGGAAAACCGCCTGACGTATGAGATCGCTATCGATCCGGAGCTGTATCCGTTGTACATTCCTAAGCTGACATTACAGCCATTTGTGGAAAATGCCGTCATTCATGGATTTCATGAACGGCCGTCCGGCCATTTGACCATTTCCTTGCTGCGCGAGCAGGACGATGTGCTGATACACATTAAAGATGACGGCATCGGCCTTCACGCAGGGTGGAATGAAGCAGACCGCAACAGCATGGGGGGATATGGGATCCGGAACGTGAAGGAGCGGCTGGATGCGTATTTCGGACAACCCTATGGCATTCAAATGAATAACAGATCTGCCGGAGGTACGCACGTGCTTGTGCAGTTGCCTGCCCTTTACGAGAAAACGTTAATAAAGCGAGGGGAACACTTTGTGGAAGATAGCCATTATTGATGACGATTTTAATGCGTTAAAAGGAATGAGGAACGTAATTCCGTGGGATGAACTGGATGCCCAATGTGTGGGAGAAAGGATGGACGGCCGTAAAGGGCTGGAGCTGATTCGCTCAACCAAGCCGGATATCGTGCTGACCGATATTTACATGCCGGTCATGAACGGACTGGATATGATCGAGCAGCTTCGGCAGGATCATTATCCGGGGCAAATCATTATATTAAGCGGTTATTCCGATTTTGATTATGCGAGAAGAGCGCTGAGATTAAATGTGAATGATTATTTAAGCAAGCCGGTCACGATAGACGATATTCGCCTTGTGTTGGAAAAGGCGATTCAACAACTGGAGGAAGAGGAACTGCAGAAGCTGGAGCATGGAGAGCTGCAGAGCAAGCTGATGCAATATGAACCTTTTGCAGCCAAGGAATGGGTGAAATCGCTTGTGCTCGGATCGCTGCAGAAAGAGGAGATTGGCGAGCAGTCGATCCCTGAATCGAAGCGTTTCTGGCGTGACAAAAGCCACTTGGTGTTAGGCATCGAATTGATGCCGACCGAACGGCTTCTGAAGGCGACCAATACCGACCGCAATCTGTTTCGCTTTGCGATCACCAACATCATCGAGGAGCTCTTGCAGCAAGATTGGCCTTTGTCCGATTGCGTACAAATGCACAGCACATATTTGATCGTGGTGCTCCACACCGATCCCGGCAGCGATGTCCATACCGTGATGGAGAAAACGCGAAAATTAAGCGGGCATATTCAACAATGTATCGGACATTTCTTACGGCTGGATGTTTGTATTGGAATAGGGAGCTTGAAGACGGCTATTGAGCATATTTTCGAATCTACGGAAGAAGCGTATCAGGAAGTATGCTTGCAGCGGTCGGGTAACGACGCGGGCCGAGGGAACAGTTTTGATCCCGAATGGGGCAAACTGACCGTCCGATCGGCGAATTTTTTCTGGCGGTTGGCTGATGCTTTGCGCATGCAGCAAGAGGAGAAGGCATTTGCATGCATACGAGAACATATGGCCCAATTAAAACAGCTGGCAGAGCCGTTGAGCCCTGCGCAGCTGCGGATATTAGCCAGGGAAGTGTGGGCGATCATTACCTATGCGCTTTATGATTCGGAGGTAACGGTGGAACCATTTGAACAAAGGCCGGATCACATGGATGCATTTAACACCATTACTGAAACCGGGCAATTGGAACAATGGCTGTTGCAAGAGCTTACGGTCATTTTTGCTCAAACTCATCGCCGGCTCAAGGATAACTTCAAGCATAAACAGGCTGTGGAGTTTATGATTCATTACATTCATGAAAACTACGCCGATGATATTACGCTGGACGAGCTGTCGGCCAAAGTGTTTATTTCAAGATATTACTTGAACCAGCTGTTTAAAAAAGCGACCGGACTAACTTTTACCAATTACTTAATTAAAGTGAGGATGGAAAAGGCCAAAAAGCTGTTGGCTGAGGGCAACCATCTGATCTATGAAGTTGCCGAAATGGTCGGCTATAAAAATGTTCCGTATTTCAGCTCATTATTTAAAAAATTGAACGGGCTTAACCCCAGCGATATATTAAAATGTTAGTTTGTTTTGCTCGATTTTGAAAGAAGACAACACATTACCCTCATTCAGCGTTCGACGGTTCGTTGTTATAATCAATTCAGTGATCGAGATCACGAGATCAAACGAATAATTCAGAAGAGGTGGGAACATGAGTAAGTTCAAAAAGGCGGGTTTTGCGGTGCTGGCATTGCTATTGTTGGCAGTATCCGTAATGTCCGGCTGCTCTGACGGGTCTGCCAAGCCCGGAACGGCGGCACCTGCGGCAAACGATGCGGCAAAGGGGAAAAAGAAGCTCAAAATCGGGGTTTCCTTCGAGACGTTGCAAACTTCGTATTGGGTTGTAGGTTTTAATGCAATCAAGAAGGATATTCAAGACCGCGGTTACGATGTTGTTGAGGCGATTGCGGACGGCGATTCGAACCGTCAGCTGGAACAGGTGAAAAACTTTATAGCGCAGAAAGTGGATGGAATTATTATTGTCCCGAAAGACGAAAAAACGATTATTCCGATGATTAAGGCGGCTAATGATGCTAAGATTCCGATCGTATTATACAACCGGCCTCCAGCGAAAACCGATGCCGTTTCCACAACGGTT
This sequence comes from Paenibacillus thalictri, assembly GCF_004307995.1. Taxonomy (GTDB): domain Bacteria; phylum Bacillota; class Bacilli; order Paenibacillales; family NBRC-103111; genus Paenibacillus_AF; species Paenibacillus_AF thalictri. The sequence continues at coordinate 106,512 of NZ_SIRE01000013.1, forward strand.
GTAGCGGACAACAAAAAAATAACGGCCGAAACGGTGCAATACATGGTGGATCAGGCAAGGAAACAAGGCGGCAAGTACAAAGCGATGATCTTAATTGGCGATTTGGGCGATCAGAACGGCATTGCGCGAAGAGACGGCTTCCTGGAGGTCGTTGAAAAAAATAAAGACATTATCGATGTTGTAGCCAAAGTGCCAACCGAATGGAACCAGGAGAAAGCGCTTGCCGGAGTGACCAACGCATTGCAAGCGAACCCGGATATCAATTTTGTCTTCAGTTCGACCGACTTCTTATTTCCGTCGCTGGTATCCGCACTGAAGGCGGCAAACAAATACAAGAAAATCGGTGAACCGGGGCATGTCATATTAGGCGGGTTTGATGGCGATGATACCGCCTACAAGATGCTGAAGGACAATTATTTGGATGCAGACGGCGTGCAGGACGTTTATTTTGAAAGCAAGTCTGCGGTACAAGCGGTAGTTGATATGCTGGACGGTAAAAAGGTTCAGGAGTTTATATATGATCCCGGCTTCGTTATTCATCAGGGGAATCTGAAAGAAAAAGAAGCGCAGATGTGGGGATCCAGCGTGAAATAGCAGGCAAGCATGATTCGCTCATGCAGCATTCACTTTTTCAGTGGCCACGAGAAAAGGGAGGGGAGCTTTCACCTCCCTTTTTCCGCGGCAACGGAACACACAATGTTTGAAATGGGGTATTAAAATGGCTGCTAAGTTAAGCCGATTGCGCAAAGCGCTGCTGTCGGAATATCTTGTGCTGTATTTATGCATCGTATATTTTGTAGGATTTATGTTCATTAATCCGATTTTTGCGACGGGAGACAATCTGTTTAATATTTTCACCAGCATGCTTCCTTTATTGGTCATTGCAGTCGGGCAAACGGTTGTGCTTATTACCGGAGGCATCGATTTATCTGTCACCTCGATTGTCGCCTTATGCAGTATCGTAGGCGGTTCTTTAATTACATCCGATGGAGGCGCGTTATCGGGAAGTCCGCTGGCTACCCCGCTGGCCATCATGATCACTATTTTGCTTGCAGCGGTGATCGGCTGGTTTAACGGATTTGCCGTGACGCAAATCAAGATGCCTCCTTTTATCGTAACTTTAACGCTTATGATGATTTTAAGCGGTATTGCCATTTGGTATACACGGTCTCTGCCCGTATATAATTTGCCTAAATCGTTCACCATGCTGGGCAAAGGCAGTTTTTATTCCATTCCTAATGCGGCATTCATCGTTGGCGGGGCGATGCTCGTGATTCATTTTATGCTCAGCAAAACTTTGTTTGGCAGCTGGATTTACGCCATTGGCCGCAATGCCAAAACATCGGAAATTTCAGGCATTCAAGTGAATAAAATGATCATCTTTGTGTATGTCTTAAGCGCGATTTGCGGCGCGATCGGCGCTATTCTGCTAACCGGCCGGTTGGAGACGGGATCTCCGGTTATGGCCAAAGGGATGTTTCTTGATGTGGTGGGCGCGGCCGTCATCGGCGGAACCAGCTTGTTCGGAGGCAAAGGGAAGGTGCTTTGGACGCTTTTTGGAGTGCTGTTTATTACCTTGATTGACAACAGCTTGAATTTGATGGGTTTTTCTTATTTTACGATTATGATGATTAAAGGAGCCATCATTTTGGGCGCAGCGCTGGTGGACTCATTGCGAGGAAAGTTATCTGCGGCGTGATCGTGACCTTATGGAGGTGGTGTAGAAATGGCGGCAATCCTTGAATATAAAGATGTTTGTAAAAGTTTTTTCGGTATCCCGGTACTTAAAAATGTAAACTTCTCCTTGGAGCAGGGAAAAGTTCTAGGCTTAGTCGGAGAGAACGGAGCCGGGAAGTCTACGCTGATGAATATTCTTGGCGGGGTGCTCCCTTATGATAAGGGTCAGGTACTGCTGGACAACCAGCTTTATGCTCCCCAAAATCCAATAGATGCTTATAAAGCCAAAATTGCGTTTATCCACCAAGAGCTGAATTTATTTTCAAATTTGACGATTGCCGAAAATATATTCATTTCCGAATTTCCCCAAAAACGGTTCATGGGGCTTCCGGTCATTGACCGGAAATGGATACGCCAAAGGTGCGAAGAAATACTGCAGATGATTCAACTGCCGGTATCCCCGGATACACCGGTGGAGAAGCTGTCCCAAGGGGAACGGCAGCTGGTCGAAATTGCCAAAGCGATCAGCCAGGAGGCGCGGATCATTATCTTCGACGAACCTACGACCTCGCTTACCGCAAGGGAAGCGGAGAAGTTGTTTGCCATGATCGAGACGCTGAAGCGGCAGGGGATTTCGATGATTTATATATCGCATATTTTGCAGGATATTTACCGTCTTTGCGATGAAATCGTTGTGTTACGCGATGGAGAGGTCGTCCGTCAAGACAGCAGCCGGGATATTCCGATGGACCAGATGATTACTGCGATGGTCGGCCGGCAAATGAATCAGCTCTACCCCCAGCGAAACAGCAAGACCGGGGATATGCTTCTCGAAGTTAAAGGGTTGTCCCAGGAAGGCATCGTGGAAAACATTCATCTGGGACTGCGCGCCGGTGAAGTGGTCGGGATATCCGGCTTAATGGGCTCGGGCCGGTCGGAGCTGGCTAGAATTTTGTTTGGTCTGGATCCTTACGGCGCTGGGGAAGTGCGATATAAAGGGAAACCGCTGAAAAAGCTGACGCCCCGATTATGCATTGAGATGGGGATGGCGTTCTTAACGGAAAACCGCCGCGAGGAGGGCCTGCTTATGGAAAACAGCATCGCCGACAACTTGTCTCTGGTGGCGCTGCCCAAATTCGCCGGCGGCATCTGGAAATTCATTCGCAAGACCCCCCTGTGGAAAAAAGTACAAACAACAGCCGGCATGATTCGTATTGCTTCTGTAAATCCCGAAATTCAGGAGGTTCGAACGTTAAGCGGCGGCAATCAGCAGAAAGTCGTCATCGGCAAATGGGTGATTAACGATCCTTCCGTATTTATACTGGATGAACCGACACGCGGTATAGACGTCGGGGCAAAATACGATGTGTACACGATTATAAACCAGCTTGCAGAGAAGGGCGCGGGAATATTGATGATATCTTCGGAGTTGGAGGAACTGATCGGGATGTGCGATCGAATACTTGTCATGAACAGCGGCGAAATTACCGCAAATGTGCAGCGTGAGCATTTCGACAGGGAAACGATCTTGAAATATGCATTAGGAGGAGCATCCGTATGAACAAAACAGTCTTCGAGAAAATTACGGAGGTGATCTATACTTACGCATCTGTCATTTTATTTGTTCTTGTGTTTGCCGTCTTTAGCATGTTATCCGATAAGTTTCTCGATTTGAAAAACATCATCAATATTCTCCAGCAATCCTCTTCGATAGGTATTGTCGCTATCGGCATGACGTTTGTGCTGCTTGTTGCCGGAATTGATTTGTCGGTAGGTTCCATCATGTTTATATGCGCGACGATTGCCGCCAAAATGCTGCAGCTCGGACTGCCGATATGGGCAAGCGTAATCATGATCTTGGCGGCCGGCTTGCTGGTCGGATGGGTCAACGGCTATGTGTCGTATAAATTCAAAATTATGGCGTTTATCGTCACCTTGGGTATGCTGTATATTTGCCGTGGCTTAGGGCTCATGATTACCAACACCCGGGAGATCAAATTGCCGGAAGCGTTTTTGAAAATTGGCTTTTCCTCGGTGGCCGGCATTCCTGTTCCGGTACTGCTGTTTGCGGTTGTCATCCTCATTTCTTATTTTGTGTTGAAATTTACGACTTTCGGCAGGCAGGTATATGCGGTTGGAAACGATCCCGACGGAGCGAAGAAGGCGGGTATTCCGGTGAGACGGATCCTGATCGGCGTATATGTCATCAGCGGTTTCGCTGCGGCGCTGGGAGGTCTTGTGGCGATTGCGCAGCTTGGCACCGTTGCGCCCAAATTCGGTGATCAACGGGAGTTTATCGCCGTAGCGGCTGCGGTGCTGGGAGGCACCAGCTTATTCGGGGGCCGGGGAAATATTTTTCCGGGTACGGTGCTGGGCACGATTCTGATTCTTATGATTGAGAATGGGCTGGTCATCATTAATGCAGATCCGTATATTTATCCGATTATTAGCGGGGGAGTTATTTTTCTCGCCGTCTTCATTGACAGTGTAAGAAATAAACAATTGGAGAAACTCGGAAAAAGAAAAATACGAACGGCACGGCAATCGTAAGCGGCGTTGGATTGCTGTTGCAGCATTCGAAAAAACGAAGGAGGCTTAAAATGGAGCGCAATTCATTCACATTAGCACGCATGAGATATGGAAACGATGAACCGCTGCCCGAGAAAACCGTACTGCACGCCGGCCCGCTCTCCGCGGTCTTTGAGGCGGGGATGCTGCGGGATATCCGTTTCGGCGGAATTGAAGTGGTGCGCGGGTTATATTCCGCTGTCCGGGACAGCAACTGGGGCACGATTGTCCCTGTGTTCACGGAGATGTCCATAAGCCGGCAGCCTGAAGTGTTTGAAGTGGCGTTTACTGCCGTACATCAGAGAGGCGATATTGATTTTGCATGGAAGGGACAAATCAAGGGGACAAGCGGCGGCCTGTTGGAATTTACGATGGACGGCGCAGCCGGGCGCCGGTTTTACAAAAATCGCATCGGATTTTGTATTTTGCACCCGATGGAATTGGCCGGAACTCCGACCGAAGTCAAGACGCCGGATGGCTGGATTACGGGTCATTTTCCGCAAGTCATCTCTCCACATCAGCCCTTCCCTCCTATGACCGGCATCCGGTATGCGGTGCAAGGCCGCGTTAAGGCGGAGCTGGCTTTTACGGGAGAATTATTCGAAATGGAGGATCAGCGCAATTGGACCGACGCTTCCTTCAAAACCTACTGCACTCCGCTCGCCTATCCTTATCCGGCAGAGGTGCGGCAGGGGGAGCGATTTTGTCAGAAAATAACGCTTCAAGCAAGCGCATTAACCAACTCTGAACGGCTCGAACGATCTGCGACAACCGGCCAAATACGGCTGATAGTGGATGAAGGGAGAAGACAAGCACTTCCTTCCATTGGCATGCTGCTGCCCAAACATGATCTTAAGCCGAAGGAAATGGAGCTTGTCCGGCGGCTCAACCCGGGTCATATGCGGGCCGAGCTGGATCTGACCACGGATTTGGAGTGGAGTGTAAGTTTGCAAGAAGCGTTGGATACGGCGCAGGGGCTTCAGCTGCAGTTGGAGCTGGATCTGATTGCGGACGGACATGGCGAGCGGCTTGCCGAATTGACGTCATACTTAGCGCTGAACAAGCGAGCGGAGCTGATTTCGCGTATGTTCCTGTACGAAAAGGATACCCACGTGAGCTCCGAGGCCTTGCTGCAGCTGCTGAGGCAACTGATGGTCACAGCGGGCATCGCTGTTGCTGTCGGAGGGGGAAGCCGCGCCTATTTCGCTCAGTTTAATCGGGCAATATTGCCCCTGAGCCACATGGATTGGGCTGCATACAGCATCAATCCACAGGTGCATGCTTTCGATCTGACTTCGCTTGTCGAAACGCTGGCCGCTCAGGCGGCTACTGTGAGCTCGGCCGCCGTCCTTACGGGGGGACTCCCCTTGTCCGTTGGCCCCGTCACGTTAAAGAAAAGGTTCAATCCCGATGCTGCCGGCACAACGGATGGGTTAAGCGAAGAGGAAAGATCGGATCCGAGGCAGCAATCGTTGTTTTGCGCGGCATGGACCTTGGGCAGTCTGAACAATTTGTCCGTCTCCGAAATCGTTCAGGCCATTACTTATTATGAAACATTTGGGGATCGCGGAGTGGCTGCCGATGCGGCGTGTATGTTTCCCGTGTTCCACATCTTGGCGGATATCGGTGATTTCCGTGGAGGCGAGCTGATGGCCGCAAGTTCGTCCGCTCCTCAAACGATAGAAGCGCTTGGTTTGCATAAGGATGGCAGAACAAGCTTGCTAATCGCCAACCTCACCGCTGAAACACAAGCTGTTACCGTGGAGTTTGCTGAAGCGAAGGGCAGAAATGTTCGCAAGCTGGATGAAGATACGTTCGAAGAGGCGATGTATGAATCTGAAACATACCGCAACGCGGTACATGAATCTTTCTGCGAGGCCGTAATCCGGCTTGCATTAAAGCCTTATGCGGTTGTGCGAATCGATCCAGCCGAGCAGCCATCGCGCTCTTGATGCCCGGTACAAGAAGTGAATTCATAGAGCAGGGACTTCAATGGAAGTCCCTGTTTGTCATTCCAAATTCATTTTCCGGAACTATGCGTAAAAAGTAACTCATCGCACCAGCCTGTCCGGCGATGTGTAAAATGGGTTAAAACGTATTAAAGCTGACGAACTCGCCCACCGGCTTGCGGTAGCCGCGAGGCCCCTGGCTCGAGACGTCTTCTTTGCCGATCGTAATGAGCAGGGCCGGAACATACGACTCGGGAATGTGCAGCACACGACGTACAGCTTCAGGATCAAAACCAATCATCGGGCAAGTATCCCAGCCCTTCTCTTTGGCGACCAGCATCATCAGCATTGCGGATAAGCTCGCATTGCGGATGGCTTCCTCACGCTGGAACACTTGGCCTCTGTTTTCGTAGAAGCTGAGCACGGAGTCGACCGTCATGTCGTATTCCTGTTTGCTCATGAAGCCCAAGTTCAGCAGTCCTTCATTGATCGTGCCTACGTCTTTATAAGCGTTCATGCTGCCGAGAACCACGATGGCCGCGGAAGCCAGCTTAACTTTGTACTGCTTATTGGCGGCTTCGTAGAGCGCATTGTTTTTCAGCTCGGCATCTTTAACGACCACATAATGCACATGCTGCAGATTGAAGGCGGAGGGGGCGAATTTGACAAGATTAAATATTTCTTGCAGATCTTCATCCGGTATTTCCACTCCGGGAATAAATTTATTGGGGGATCTGCGGGCTTTAATGAGTGCAGTCATTTCGGTTTCCGATTTCATGACGGGTTCCCTCCCATTTGTTGGATAATCTTAAAGTTTAATATCTTAATATTAAGATATTAAATTATGTTCGTTATGTCAAGGGTAATTTCTATATATTCCCGCTTTGCACCGTGTACCGGTCCGTGCAAACACAAAGTTTATTGACAATGACTACCGGTATGATAAGATGAAGACAAGTATAAAAAGGTCGGAGCTCTTATTCCATTATGTCACCAATAGAGGTGGCATTTTTAGTTTTGGCGACTGTGTATGGAAGGGCGTCGATGGATCTGTGCCGTCAATACAATGGTATGGGGTGATACAAAAATGGCTTATATGATTCCGGAAACGATTTCCCGTTTGGCTTCCGTCGGCGAACGTGTATTATTTCAAACGTTGAAGCAATATTTGCCCAGCGACTATATGGTTCTGTATAAGCCGGAGATTGACGGAAGACGGCCGGATTTTGTGATTGTTGGTCCCGATCTTGGAATTGTCGTGCTGGAAACAAACGATTACGAAAAGAATGCTTTGGTGCATGTCGATCAACACGAATGGCAAGTACATACTTCCAATGGTGTGTCAGTAGTAGAGAATCCGCTGAAGGAAGCCAAGCGAAGCGCACAGCATGTGGCGGAGCAAGTAAAAAAAGAGGATAAGCTCATTGTGCGCAGCGGCAAATGGGCCGGTCAATTGAAATTTGAAATTGGTTTTGGAGCGGTATTCACCCGCATGAAGACGGAAGCGTTCATACAGGGACGACTTTTCGAAGCGATTAATAAGGAACTTGTATTGTGCCGTGATGAGATGGATCCGGAAGAAGACGGTTTCTCCACCGATCGGCTGATTGAGAAATTACATAACATGTTTACGAGCTGGAATCATCGATGGTACATCCTGACCAACGAAGATATTCGCGCAATCCGCTACAGCTTTTATCCCGAATCCAGGCTCAGCATGACGTACAAGCCAGCTGCCTCATACCAAGACCAGTATTTGTTATCCCGGCACAATATGACGATGGACCTGCGCCAGGACAGCATTGCCCAGCATTTGGGAGACAAGCACCGCTTGATTCGCGGAGTGGCAGGCAGCGGGAAAACATGGGTGCTGGCCAGACGGACTAAAATTTTGGCTAAAGCGCACCCCGATTGGAACATCCTTGTGCTTTGTTACAGCATTCCGCTGGCTCGTAACTTGGAGCAACTGATTGAACGTATGATCGGCGAACCCGAGGATTTACTCGACCTGCTGGAAATGATCAATGCGAATGGGCTTAGAGCAGGAGATCAAGTGAAGATCCGCGGCTTTCACCAATGGCTGCAGAACGATTTGCAAACAAGAGAAGAGGCAATTCCCGCTTTGCTTGGCAAACTGGAAAAAAAGCAAGCGATTCTTCCGACTTACGACGCGATCCTTATTGACGAAGGGCAGGAATTCGAGCCCGAATGGCTCAAATTGCTCAGCTATGTGTTGAATCCGGCGACCCAGTCCCTGCTGATTGTGGAGGATCGGGCTCAATCGATTCAGAAGCGAAAAAACAGCCTGTTTCAAGACATTGGCCTCAACTTCCGCGGCCGTTCCAAAATATTGACGGTCAACTACCGCAACACGGCCCAAATTGTCCGGTTCGCCTGGGATTTCTATCAACGGCATTCGGTTCTTAAGCATAGTGTAGTTCAAGGCTCCACCAAAGGCGTGGAGATCATACCGCCCCAAAGCACAAGGCGCTCCGGTCCCGAGCCGATGATCAAACGTTTTGGCAGTTTGCATGAAGAGATTGCATATATTGCGGCGCAAATCCGATTCCTTCGGGATGAACGCGGCATTCCTTATTCGGACATGCTGATTTTGTATAGAGTCAAAGACCGCTACGACGTTTCCTATGTAGATGTCATCCGAAGAGGATTGAAAGCTGCAGGGCTGCCGTTCGGCTGGTTATCCGCCGAAGATGGCGAGACCCAGCTCACCGAGCCGACAGAAGACGGTATCCGGATATCAACGATAAACAATGTCAAAGGCCTTGATTTTCAGGCGGTGTTTATCGTCAATATGGAAAGTATGCCTTATCCGCTGGAAGAACTTGAGGAACGGGAAGTATCGCTGCTTTATATCGGCATGACCCGCGCGCTGGAATGGTTGTATCTTACTTACAGCGGGGAGTCGAAGTTTACTTTATATTTCGAGGAATTGGCCCGGAAAAGATCAAGCCCAATCGCTTCAGAGACACGAATGGGTTAATAAGCAGGGGTTACAAACGAGGAGCCGCTATGGCGGCTTCTCTTCTTTGTGGTTCGTTGCAATAAGACATATATCGACAACAACCGATTTTTGATATACTCGATGTATTACCTTTAAGCGAAAGAAGAGATCCGCCATGACCCCACGTCCGAACTTTCTGATGACGATGACTGTATTATTGATTTTATCCGGATGTGCCGCGGAAGTTACTAGAACGCAGCCCATGGTTGCCGTTGTCCCGCACGATGCCGATCCGCTCGGTGAAACAGAGTGGGGCATCATCGACCCGCAGCCGCAGCTCTCGGCAGCTGAACCATTAAAGAAGGATTCCAACCAGCCAGCGTTGGCCGTATCGCTGCAAAAAGATGCAGAAGCCATCGACGTCAAACGCAAGGTGATCTATTCCGGCTCACGCAGTGTAAAAAAAGTCGCGCTGACGTTTGACGACGGGCCCGATAAAGTATATACGCAGAAAATTTTGGACATTTTGCAGGAAAATAAGGTGAAGGCCACTTTTTTTGTGTTGGGAGCCCATGCTGAGAAATATCCGGAGATGGTGAAGCGAATGGCCAAGGAAGGCCATGTCGTGGGCAACCATTCCTGGGACCATGCCAATCTAACGAAGCTTTCCGGGGACGAATTGATTGACGAAGTCGAACGTGCGGACCGGACGATCGAAAAATTAACCGGGAGTTATCCCGCCTTATTCCGTGCCCCTTACGGGGAGGTATCGAAGGAGTTATTCGATGTGGTGGAAAAGACGCCGAACCGTTCCGTGATCGGCTGGTCGGTTGATACCCGCGATTGGGAGAAGGTCAGTGCCGACAAAATTCTCGCCACCGTCAAAAAGGAAACAAAACCGGGTGCGATCCTGCTTGAGCATTGTGCCGGCGGCAAAGGGGGCGATTTGTCGAATACCATTCAAGCGCTCCCGAAGATCATTGCGTATTTGAAGAGCGAAGGGTATTCGTTTGTGACGGTTCCCGAACTTCTGAATCCGACTTAATAATAATACATATTACTGATTTAACAACCTCAGCCTGCTATTGCTTCAGTTAGCAGGCTCATTTTATTGCTCTTCGATTCACCGCGTTAATATAGTGAATTACATTCTTTTGCGGCTTAGCGTATGCGCGGGAAGGTAATCCAGCTCAGCAGATTCAATCGCGACTTTTTACCCTTTTCTCGGACTTGACCGATAAATTCGCCAAGGAAATTTTCCCATTTTTGTCCAATTTCCTTCTTTATGCTGTCGTTTTCAAGCACCAGTTTTACGCTTTCGTCAATGGCCAATTCGATGTGAGATAAAGCATCCCGCAAATGAAGGTCAATATTTTGTTCCGTCATCGTCCAATCTCCTCATCCTGAGCATCGGCCAGCGCGATTTCTTTGTCCAGCTGCTTTTTCATTCTTTCGAACTGGGCTTCGGCCACGATGTCTTCGACTTCTTGGCGCGCTATTTGCACAAGAGCTCTGGCACGGTTCAACAAAAAAGAGCCTCCTTGCGTTCCGCCGGCGGCGGCTGGACGAAATGCGGACTTGGCGACGGGCAATAAAGCCGATGCCGCGACGGCAAGGGCAGCGCCAATAATGATTTTGTCTAGATTTTTTTGAATCATTGTTTTTGCCTCCTAAAGCTAAAATATAAGATGTGACTGCGGCATTTAAGCCGCAGTAATGGGGTTGTAGGTGTGTGTTGTTCCGATTGCGGGTTTTGCCTGCAGCAAAGCCAAAACGGACTTGGAAATGAGCGAAACGGACCCGGCGACACCAAGTATAGGGATCCAATAAGCCAAGGGCAGGGGAGCGGTATGGAAAAAGCCGGCCAACGGCGGAATGTACAAAGTCCCTAATAAAGCCAACCAGGAAATGCCAAGAGCGCCTAGCAAAAAGCGGTCCTTCGTCCAGTCGCGGAGTTTTTCCTCGGAGCCTTCCTGCCTCCACGAAAATGTTTGCAGCAGTTGTCCCGCAACCAACGTAGCAAAGGCGATGCTCCGTCCGACAGGAACCGGGAGGCCCATGACACGGCTCGCGGCAAACAAGCCAACCGATCCTAACCCTAATAGAACCCCTCTTGTGATCACCTTGCGGTACAAATCTTGATCCACAATGTCCGTCCGTTTTGTCAGCTTCGTTTTATTGCCCGGGTTTACGGCTAACACCATCGCCGGCAACGCATCGGTCAGTAGGTTCATCAACAAGATTTGAATCGGTACAAGGGGGATAGGCAGGCCGATTATTACGGCAGCGCTGGTGACGATGATCTCCGCCAAATTACCTGTCAACAAACAGCCAAGCGCTTTACGGATATTGCCGATAATCGTCCGGCCTTCTTTAACACCGTCGACAATCGTGCCAAAATGATCCTCCGTGAGCACCATGTCCGCAGCCTGCTTGGTTACTTCCGTTCCGGTTCGGCCCATTGCAATGCCTATATTGGCTTGTTTGATCGCAGGCGTATCGTTAATCCCGTCACCGGTCATGGCGACGATATGCCCCCGTTTTTGAAAAGCCGTAATAATGCGCAGCTTATGCTCGGGAGTGACCCGGGCAAAAATGGAAATTTGATCCGCCATTTGAACGAGCTCATCGTTGGTCAGCCGGTCGAGCTCATGTCCGGATATTACGTTTTGCATACCGTTATAGATTCCCAACTGCTTGGCGATGGCAATGGCTGTAATCGGGTGGTCGCCCGTGATCATCACCGGTTTTACTCCGAGGGCGACAGCTTCGCGAATATGATGCTCCAGCTCGGGTTTGGGAGGGTCCATCATGCCGGCCATGCCAACATAAATAAGCTCCCGTTCATCATCGATATCCTCTTCCTTGGCATTGCCGTCGACCGGCCGGTAGGCAAAAGCGAGCACTCGCAGCGCATCGGCCGAGAAGCTTTCATTTTGCCTTAAAATAAGCTGCTTTTGTTCCTCGGTCAGCGGCAAAATGTCGCCGTTTTTCTGATATCGGCTGCAGTGGCGTAAAATCGATTCCACCGCACCTTTGGAGAAGAGATAACACTCCTGATCCGATTGAAGATCTTTGCAAACGACGCTCATTTTTGCCGTATTGGAATCAAACGGGATTTCGAGTCCGCGGTGCCAATGGGACATATCTTTAAGCCACAGCCCGTTTTTGGCTGCAAGCGTCAGAAGTGCGCCTTCCGTCGGATCGCCTTTGATGATCCATTGATCCTCCTGCTGTTCGAGCTGGCTATTATTGCACAGCAAGCATATTTGCAGCATCCGGTTCAGATCGGGATCGTTTGCGGAATGCCGTTGATTCTCCTGCCCGACCGGCATGGCGGCGGAGGCAGCTACTTCGGGCACTCGCTCTTGCAAGGCCCCCGACGGCTCATAACCGTTGCCAGTCACATTCCAGCTGCGGGCTGTTGTGGACAGCGTTTTGACGGTCATTTCATTTTTGGTCAACGTGCCTGTTTTATCGGTACATATGACAGTCGTTCTGCCCAGTGTCTCCAAAGAAGAAAGCTTGCGGATCAACGCGTGTTTTTTGGCCATCCGGAAGATTCCGGCGCTTAAAGCGATCGTGATCGTAACCGGCAGTCCTTCGGGGATGGCGGAAGCCGTTAAGGTCAGAGCGGTCGAGACCATTTGCGGTACCGGGATGCCGCGAAGCAATCCGACTACGAAGATGATTCCACCGGCCGCCAATGCGCCTTTTACGAACTTTTTGCTGATGGAAGTTACTTTTTCCTGCAGCGGGGTGACATCTCTCTCCTGCTGTTTCAACAGAGACATGAGATGACCCATTTCGGTATTCATCCCCGTATGCACCACAATGCCTTTGCCTCTGCCGCCGCATACGTCGGTTCCCATAAAAAGCATATTGGTCCGTTCCGTCAGAGAACAATTCTCTGCCACAACGGATTCGTTTTTCTCGATCGGATGAGATTCCCCGGTCAGCGGCGCTTCATTGACACGCAAATTCCAGGAGCTGAGCAGCCGAATATCCGCCGGGATACGGTCTCCGGCTTCTAGGCAAACGATATCTCCCGGAACCAGCTCTTCGGCGCTTAACTCGAATTCCCGGTTGTCCCGCAGGACCTTGCACACGGGCGCTTGGAACTGATTCAGCGACTCCACGACTTTCTCCGCTTTCCGCTCCTGCATTGTTCCGATGGCGGCATTGGCGAGCAAAATGACTCCCATGGCGATACCGTCAAACAAACCACCGGTGAATAAAGCGAGAGCGGTTGTGCCCGTAAGGATCAGGGTTGTAAATTCCTTAAATTGTCCCAAATAAGACAGAAGCCACGGAGTTGTTTTTTTACCTTCCAACCGGTTAAGGCCGTATTGGTTTCGTACCGAAACGGCGCAATCGGACGCCAGGCCGGTCTGCATGTTGGAATGCAATGTGCCCATGACGTGTTCGGACGGCAGCGCATGCCAACGGTAAGCTTCGGATGTTACTGCAATTTCATGGTGCGCCAAGGGCTGCGGGAAAGACAAAACCTCGCTTTTTTTGGCCGCTCGGGACATAAACAGCAGAGTTAGGGCATCTCCAGCCAAATTGATGGCCGGGGCGCTTAACATTCCCAACGTAGCCAAAACGGACCCTATCATATTCCATTTTTTGGTTATTTTGGCGTGTTGATGCACCGTACGGTCCATTCCTTCGGCGAACAAGGCGGTTTCCCGAATACGGTTTAGTTCAACAACCGAAATCGACGGTAAGCCGGCTTCCTTATAAAACCGGTTGAGCGGATTCTCCTCGACAGCGGCGACAAATAACACATCTTCTCCGCTTTGATGAAGCGCAGCGGTCCGTTCAAGCACTTCGCCCGCTTCCAGCGATAACCAGCCGGTATCCAAATGATGCGAAGCCAGCTCGTCTTCGTTTATATTCAAGCTGTTATGTAATAACCCAAGCTGCCACCCTCGTTCGGCCAACGATGCGGCGGCAACGGTATATTCATTGACTAAGCTTTGCTGCTGCCTGGCGATAAAACCAAGGCATTCGCTTCTGCTGCCGGTATGTTTTCCAACAAAAAGCACGTCGTAGCCTTTTTTGGCAACCCGCTTGGCTTTAAGTTCGTATAGGTCACAGTCAATCCCATGCTCCTGCAAATATTTACAGCTGCCTATCACAATCCGCGAATCGTTTAATTTACCTTGAATGCCCTGCTGGTCTTCCGCCACGTGGAAGGCGGTGCGGATCGTCCGGCAAGTTTGTTTGGCTTTCTTGTACACTTCATCTTTCCATGGGTGATTGCTTTTCTCCATTAAAGAAGCGGCTAAGCATATGATTTTATCGGCATCTTGTTGTTTATCCGTAATGCATTCCATTTCTTCGATTTGCGGACGGTGAAAAAGCAGCGACGAATCTTCGATTAAAACTGTCTTGGTACGTGCAAGCCGGGATAAAGAACCTTTTTCCGGGATGACATACCGTTTCTCCTCGGACACGAGTTCGGCCTGATTCCATGCGTATTGGGCAGGCAAAGTCATCGGTCTGGGATTTGCAGCGAGCAGAACGGCGATTGCGCGCAGCGGATTCCGGGTAACGGCCCAAGTAACCCCGGCGGCAACGATCCCTAACTTGCCGGATATCTCGCTGTATCTTTGGATTTCCGGTGATAGATCAGCCGGCTCTTGACCAGTCAACACAGAGCTGCTCCGCTTCCAGTTGACATATTGCAGAAGGCTCAGCCCGGCAAGCACGACCAGATTTTCGCGTATTAACGCAAGAGCGAGAGAGCTTGCGCCCAAAACAAGGTCCGAGTTGATCTTTTTGTCAGCGGAAAAAGCCCGAATCCCCCGTTTCAGGAACGGGTAACCGGTAATTACGGAAACAAACGCGGATAAATAAAACGGCGCCGGGCTTCGGGCCAAAGCGGAACGTCCCATAAACAGCTGTTTCACACCGAGTAACGCTAAACCGCCCATCGATAACGCGAGTGGTATCGGAATTTTCTCCGCAGCCCATTTTCTACTGTCACTGATGATTGCCGGGGCCTGCACCGCCGGTATTTCCGATTCCGGGGCCATGTGAATGGCTGCCGCTATTTCTTTCCTGGTGTCGATCGATTCGGATGGATCCGGCTCGGCGCCGGCTCTTGGCGCGGAAGAAACGTCTATTTCCGGTACAGCGACGCCTTGACTTTCTATCGTATCGATTATTGCGAAAATGCATGGTGCCGCAACACGTTTTTCGTCGTATAACAGCAGCAATCTCCCTGTAATGACGCAGGGTTCGATTTTATAGATTCCTTCCAATGCTGACAATTTCTGAATTAGAAGCTCTGCAATATCATTGTTATGCTGCAGGCCGCAAATCTCCATACGTATTCTGCCTGGCAAGATTCGAAGGAATCTATCTTTGTGTCGCAAAACTGGCATTTTTCCAAATCTCCTTACCCCTGCTTTTAATAACAAAATGGTTTGGTTATTATTCACAAACGCAACTTAAATATGCATATTTTTACTTGTCCGTTCCGGGAATAAAAATTTCATATAATGGAATATTTTAATTACAACCTAGAGGAGGGAATCGTCAGATGAAATCGCCAATCGCTTTTCTTTTTGCCGCCGCCGCCGTCGTATTAGCCGTTTCTCCGGAAGCCAGAAAAGCCGCGCGCAGACTTGCCGTAAAAGGGACCGAACTGATTCTGGACGTCACGGACCAAGTGAAAGACGCCACGTCAGGTATCCCATCCGCTGCAGCGGATGATGAACAGGGCACGGAACGTCCGGCAGTCCCTTAAGGGCCGCTGGGAAATGCAGGATGGACGGTTCTTGTCGTTTTTTTCAATCGCGGTTAGGGAACAATTCAGTTTGTAAAGACACGTAAATACCGATAAGGAGTGATCGGCATGCTGCAGGGCGGTTCTTTATTAGGCGGAATTGTTTCCGGAAGCATTACTCAATTGAAGGATACGATAAGTTTGCGCAAAGGCCAGATGAATAAAAAAGAATTTGCCGTGCAAACGGCGGGAAACGTAACGGGGGCCATCGGTGTTATGGCGGGCATTGAATACGGAGCTATCGTCGGTACTTCAATAATGCCGGGAGTCGGTACTGTCATCGGTTCGGTCATCGGCGCTGTGGTTGGCAATAAGATGGGTCAGACGATTGGAACCAAAGCAGGCAGCAGCCTTATGAACAGCAATATTATAAGCAATATATCCCAAGCCGCCGCCAAAGTAACCGACGCGGTATCGGACTCGGCCGCCAAAATGACTGAAGTGGTATCGGAATCGGCGGCTAAAGTAACGGAAGCCGTGTCGGAGACTGCATCTAAGGTCACTGAGGTTGTTACGGAATCGACAGCCGCAGTAAGCCCGTAAGGAGCGTGCGGCTATGCCTAATTCCGATAATGGAAATACGGAAGGCATGATCACTTTTCGCCCCAGCACCACATGGCGTTTGTTTCAAAAGCTGGGGCATCTGTTATTTAGACGGAAATAGCACATTTATCTGCCATGTCGCATACACTGCGGCATTTTTTTTAGTATCGGAGTGTAGCCAAATATCCGGCAGCAAAACAGCGGCGGTTCAGGGATTTTCGCATCCCGTCACCGCCGCTGTTTCATCAGTAGCCATTCACCCGGGTCACAAGATATCCAGGCATTTTCTCTTTTTTACCCGGTAAATTCTTGGACCCATTCGCTGTTATAATAAGCAATTCCGATTTGCGTATAGCTGCTGTTTAAAATATTGGCGCGATGTCCTTCGCTGTTCATCCATTGGTTCATCACTTCCGCCGGTGTCGTTTGGCCTTTGGCAATGTTTTCTCCAGCGGCGTTGTAACTGATCCCATACGACTGCATCATATCAAACGGCGAGCCATACGTCGGGGATTGATGATCGAAATAGTTGTTATTGTACATGTCCATCGCTTTGGCCATAGCCACTTTGTTCAGCTCGCTGCTCATACTTAAAGGGCTTGCACCTGTTTTGCTTCTTTCTTGATTCACCAAATCCAATACCTGCTGCGCAAATTGCGAGGAACCGGCAGGCTGCTGGGCGTTAGTTGATTGCGGCGGGCTCGCGGCAGGCTGCTGCGGGTAGGTCGTTTGCGGTGTACTCGTCGCAGGCTGCTGCGGGTAGGTCGTTTGTGGCGGACTCGTGGCAGGCTGCTGCGGGTAGGTCGTTTGCGGTGTGCTCGCCGCAGGCTGTTGCGGGTAGGTCGTTTGTGGCGGACTCGCGGCAGGCTGCTGCAGATTGGATGAAGGGTTTGCCGGATATTGTGCAGACCCGTTCATATAATTGAACCAATCCGTCCAGTTGGTAGTATTCAAATCGGTTGTGCCGGATGGAGCTTGCTTTATTTTGATCGAAGTTTTTTTGGCGTCCGTCGTTGAAATAGACGACGCTTGGGTTAATGCTTTGGGAGCGGCATTGGAAGACGGAGCCGCGGCATTTGGTTTATTCGCCTGATTGCTTGTACAGCCGGCAGCTGCCAACAGGGCGGCGATGACAATTAACTTTTTAATAACAATACCTCCTTTGAACTAAAGTGCAGAAGTCGAATCGATCAAAGTTTTTGCATAATGGCTTTACTTTATCCCGGATGTGTTGCCCAAACGGAAACGAAGGAAACTTATGCAGAAAATACAGAGTATTTTCACGACCAAAGGTTCTTGATAAAAAATCACTTTTTTGATACGATAAAAACAGACCGGTTGGTATGTTGAGGAGTGATCTGCAGAAATGGATACAAAAGATTTACTAATTGAAACTTCGACCACGCTTTTTCGGCTGAAAGGGTATAAAGGGGTAGGTTTAAACGAAATCTTAAAGGCGTGCGATATTACAAAAGGCGGATTGTACCATCATTTCCCAAACGGGAAAGAAGAATTGCTGATTGCTTGTCTTCAATCTATGAATGAAACCATCACTAACGATATTGTACAAATATTTAAGCGCAATCCGTCCGCTTTATCGGCTTCCCAAGAGATGATTGAAAAATTGATAAGGCAATTCGATCAAGAAGGCACAATCGCAGGATATACGTTCAGCAGCATCGTTAGCGAAATGGCGTCTCTCAGCGAATCGGTCCGGACGGCCTGTTACTCTTTATTTGCGAGGATGCAGGAGATTTATTCGAACAAGCTGGCGGAGGACGGCATTCTAGGAGAAGCTGCGGCTTCGATTGCCCTTATGATGAACGCCTCTATAGAAGGCGCAATTATGCTTTGTATAGCTCGTAAGTCAAGCGAACCGCTCAGAACGGTTTTGCAGGAGCTGCCTAAATTATTAAAGATGCCTTAGCAACAAGTGAAGGCACAATCAATCCGAGCCCGATCATGACCGCCTTTCTTGTGGCGGGTTTTGTAGGGCTTTTTAGTGAAACTTCGCTGAACATCGACTTGGGCGATTAAGCTAATGTTTTCATGTAAGCGCTTCATTAGACGCGAATAATGGTGACGCCACGGTTAATTTGATTTGAAGCCGTGATCCATTTGGCAGCGGGAAAAGCCATAAAATCCAATTTGGTATAACAATATAATAATTGACTTTGGTATAACAATATTATAATATGCTATTAAAGAGTTTGGCTGCGCTTTCAATGGGGTTTTTATAAGTGCATCCGGCTTTTCAAAACGTAAACGAAGAATCGTCAAACGATGGGAGGTCTAATCATGCCACATAATGTAGAGGAAACTGCTTTAGGCTTTGTTCGCACTGTTCTTGGTCCGGTACCGGCTCATGAATTGGGTGTGGTGCTCATTCACGAATCACTTCTTTCTATAGTACCGGGTGCGGAATTTGCTCCTGAAATCCATATGGATAAAAGTGAAATCTTTGAGATCCTCAAACGTAAGCTTGTTGATTTTCGCCGGCATGGCGGGAAAACAATCGTTGATCGCAGCGGTATGTTCCATGGACGGGATATCAAGCTGTACGAGACACTCTCGAGGACGACAGGCGTTCATATCGTAGCTTCCACAGGGCTAGGGCCCGAGCCGATGTTAAGTGGTTACTTTACCACTCCGCAAACGTATCCGCCGACGCCATGGCCTGCACAAAAATTTGCCGGTTTGTTTGCCAAAGAAGTCACCGAAGGGATCGTTGTACCACGCGTTGAACGTTCGAGTTCGGCGGGATTGGTGTCATCGATGGCAAGCCAAAGCGGTATTACGGAAAAAGAAATCAGTCTTTTCCGCGGTGCCGCGCAAGCTGCCCGCGATACTGGCGTACCTGTTTCCGTGCAATACGGCGCAGACGCTGTGGGTGACTTGAATATTTTGATTGAGGAAACGTTGGAGCCTGAACGTATTATTATCGGAGGTCTCGACCGTCTGGACGCGGTGGAACGCAGAGCGGCATTTGACGTTGCAGGACGCGGCGCTTATGTTGCCATAGACCATGTCGGCTGGACGACAAGCGAAGGATATGTCAATGATGAGGATCGAGCGAAGTTTGTCGCGGAGCTGGTTGCGGCGGGTTTTGGCAAACGCTTGCTGATCTCCTCCAATGCGGTCGGCATTGCCAAAGGTCATGCGGCTAAAGAGCTTGGTTTCGATTATCTGTTGTCCAGATTCGTGCCGATGTTACGTCAAGCGGGGTTAACCGATGAACAAGTTCGGATGCTGACCGAAGAAAATCCGCAGCGTGTACTTACCGTTGTTGCAGGAAAAAAACCGGCTGCCGCAGCAGGTCAAAACTAAGGTGAGGAGTGAGTGAACGATGGGTACGGTAAATACGGTTTTAGGCTCCATTGCAACAGAAGATTTGGGAATCGTAGCGATGCATGAGCATATCGGTTTTGGTCTTCCGGGCTGCGACTTGGATACACAATGGTGGAAAAAGCCGGAGGAAGCATTCGAAGTTACCGTGCAGAAATTGCGCCGTTTCCGCGAACACGGCGGCAAAACATTTGTCGATTGCACGGGGATTGGCAATGGCCGTGACGTCGAATATTTCCAGGTGCTTTCTCGCAGAACAGGCGTTCATATCGTCGCTGTTACCGGTTTTGTCGCAGGCGACTCAGCGCTGCCGTATTTCCGCAATAAATCGGTTGAATATTTGACGGACTTATTTATTCATGAAATTACAGTTGGGATTGACGGC
This sequence comes from Paenibacillus thalictri, assembly GCF_004307995.1. Taxonomy (GTDB): domain Bacteria; phylum Bacillota; class Bacilli; order Paenibacillales; family NBRC-103111; genus Paenibacillus_AF; species Paenibacillus_AF thalictri. The sequence continues at coordinate 126,740 of NZ_SIRE01000013.1, forward strand.
ACAAGCGCAAAAGCGGGCGCCTTGAAGGTAGGCGTCAGCCGCGGCGGCAAGCTAAACGAGCTCGACAAGCGGATTTATCACGCAGCTGCCAGAGCGGCCGTCAAAACGGGCGTCCCGATCATCACTCATCTGTGTGTAGATGCGGAAACGGCGATCGATATTTTCGATCAGGAAGGATTGCCGCTTGAGCGTGTGCTTATGGGACACGCGGACGACGGGCACTACCTCGATGAACAGCGCGATTCGCTAATTGCAAGCAAAGGCGGCTTTGTAGGTTTTGATACGATCGGCTATGACAGCGAGATGGAAGGCGCGCCATATTGGGCACGTCCGCGCCAGGAGCGTGTCGAGCATTTCCTGCGGTTTCTGGATAAAGGTTTTGTAGAGCGGGCGCTGATTTCGGCCGATGCCAACTGCTGCGCTTTAGGCTGGCCGGGATTAAAAGGCCATTCGGTCAACTATTTGTTCGAAGAGTTTTTGCCGGATCTGCGTAAAGCGGGTGTCGGTGAAGAAATATTTGAACAGCTTCTGGTGCACAATCCCGCGAGAATATTAACGATGCAGGACCCTCGCTAGTCCGGACGGTTTACAGAATAAACGTAGACAGGAGCTAACTAAAACTACATGAGCGGGGGTTAAGGTATGGCCTATATTGTTGGGGCGTATGAGCATCCGACACGCAAAGCGCCGGATAAATCCGTCGCAGCCCTGCACGCCGAATGTGCAAAAGGGGCGTTAGGGGATGCGGGACTCACGCTTGCGGATGTCGACGGCTATTTTTGCGCGGGCGATGCTCCCGGCGGCGCCTTGTCGATGGCTGAATATTTGGGGCTGAATGTATCCCATTTGGACTCTACCGAAATCGGAGGTTCATCGTATATCGCTCACGTCTCACATGCAGCGCAAGCGATTGCTGCAGGCAAATGCAGCGTCGTTTTGATTACGATGGCAGGCCGCCCGCGTTCGGAAGGAAGAAGCGGCGTCAAGCAAAAAGTTGTCGGAGCGGGTGTTCCGGATGCGCCGTTTGAAATTCCTTACGGACCGACGGCAGTGAATGAATACGCCATGGCGGCGATGCGTCACATGCATGAATACGGCACAACAAGCGAGCAGTTGGCGTGGATTAAAGTCGCCGCTTCCCATCATGCGCAGCACAATCCGAATGCGATGCTGCGGGATGTAGTGACCGTTGAAGACGTGCTGGCATCGCCGATGATTGCCGATCCTTTGCACCGCTTGGATTGCTGTGTGGTCAGCGACGGCGGCGGCGCTTTGGTTGTCGTGAAGCCGGAAATCGCCAAAAGCTTGAAGCGCCCGCTTGTCCGTGTGAAGGGCAGCGGCGAAGCGCCGAAAGGGCTTAACGGCGGCCGGGTGGATCTTACGTATTCCGGCGCGGTATGGTCCGGGCCCAAAGCGTTAGCAGAAGCCGGCGTTACGCCTGGCGATATAAAATATGCCTCGATTTATGACAGCTTCACGATTACGGTGATGATGCAGCTTGAAGACCTGGGCTTTTGCAAAAAAGGCGAAGGCGGCAAGTTTGTTGCCGACGGCAATTTAATTTCCGGAGTCGGCAAACTTCCGGTTAATACCGACGGCGGCGGACTGAACAACAATCATCCGGCGGGCAGAGGCGGCATTGTCAAAGTGCTGGAAGCTGTACGTCAGCTGCGCGGAGAAGCGCATCCGCAAGTTCAGGTGAACAACTGCGATCTTGCTTTGGTTCACGGAACCGGAGGCGGGCTGGCCAGCCGTCACGGCAGTGCGACGCTGATTTTGGAGAGGGTGTGAAGTATGGGAACGATGTATCAACCCAGAACGATGACCATACCGGAGATTCAACCCGAACTTAAAGCATATTGGGATGCCGCCGCAGAAGATAAACTGCTCATCAAGCAATGTGATGATTGCGGGCAATACCATTATTATCCACGGCTGCTGTGCCCGTTTTGCATGAGTGAAAAGACGTCATGGCGGGAAGCCAAAGGAACCGGCACGATCTATACGTATAGTGTCATGCGCCGAGAGGTTCCCTATGCGATTGCCTTCGTCACGCTGGACGAAGGTCCGCGGATGATGACTAATATCGTCGATTGCGACTTGGATACGCTGCAGATTGAGCAACGTGTCAAAGTCGTATTTAAGCCAAGCGGCGACCAAGATCAGCCAGGGCCGTCCGTCCCTTGTTTCACTCCGGCCTATCTTGATTAAAGCGCGGGAAGAGAGAGGGACGGCAGGAAAATCAACGATAAACAGACGTCAAACGATCGTTTTTTAAATACAGCAATGGGGTCTGGCGCTGCAAGAGGGGAGAAAATGGAAATGATCATCAAAAAAAATGTGCGTATTCCAATGCGCGACGGTGTGCGTATCGCTGCCGACATATATTTGCCTGAGGGAACGGGTCAAGTGCCGGCGCTGCTTGCGCTCAGCCCGTACGGCAAGGAACTGCAAGCACAGGCGCTTACATTGCCTCCGCAGGCTCGTCCCAGCGTGCTTTGGAACGGCGCCATCGAAGCTGGCGATATCCGCGCCGTAGTCGATCGCGGATATGCCCATATCATCGCGGATGTGCGCGGTACTGGGGGCTCGGAAGGCGAACTGTGCGGAAACTACGATTCCGGCGGCCACGGCGAAGGCAAAGATATTTATGACATTGTCGAATGGATGGCAGAGCAGCCCTGGTGTGACGGCAACGTCGGGATGATCGGCATCTCGTATTTTGCTACCGTGCAAATATTGGGCGCGGCGGAGAACCCCCCGCATCTGAAAGCGATTTTTGTCAACGGCGGGCATTTCGATCTTTACGAATTGTGTTATCACGGAGGCGTGATGTGGATGATGCCGCGGGCTTCCCGCGAAGGACGCGGCGGCGACAGCGGAGTGGCGGTGCGCAACGTAACAAGCAAAAGTTCCAAAGTATACACGCCCGAACAGTTTCAGCAGCGCATCCAGGAGCGGCTGAATGACCCGGATATCGCTCATTGGTCGGATTTGGTCCATCTGCTTCATTATCCGGACCGCCACGAATTGTGGATGGATTATTTATTGAACCCGCTGGACGGCCCGTTCTGGCAGGAAGGACACTGCCTTGATGTGGCGCACAAAGTGACCATTCCCGCGTATTTTCAAGTGAAGTGGGGCCGAGGTTGGACGGTTGACGGATCCATTGAGTGCTTCAACAGAGTAAACGGCTTTAAAAAACTAGACATTCAGCCGCTGCCGCCGATGCAGGAAAGACCTTTTCATGAGTCACATGAAGAGATGTTCAGGTGGTACGACTATTGGCTCAAGGGTATAGACACGGGCATCGTAGATGAGCCAACCATTAACGTATTCGTGGAAGGCGCCCGCGAGTGGCGCGGAGAAGTAGAATGGCCGCTGCCTCATACGAAATGGACGGATTACTATTTGCGTCCCCGACATAAGCTGAGCGCGAAACCGGAGCCGTTATCTTCGCAATATGCGCATCCGGACGGCTTCTATCAGGCGCCGGCAACCGTAACGAGCACAACGGAGTCCGTGAAATGGCAAAGCGGCGAGTTTCTGGAAGATACCGAAATGACCGGCCCGGCGGCATTGTATGTGCATGTGGAAATCGATACGGACGATACGAATTTGATTGCCAAGTTGTACGATGTCGATCCTAGCGGCAAACGCCGGCTTGTGACTTCCGGTTATTTAAAAGCGTCGCATCGCGAATTGGATGAGGCCAAATCCAAACCGTGGCAGCCGCATCATCCGCATACCCGTGCCGAGCCGGTGCCTGCCGGAGAAATTATCGAATATGCGATTCGAATGTACCCGTTCTCCATGTTGTTTAAGGCCGGGCATCGGATCGAACTGGAGCTTTCCTGCAACGAATCCATTGATGAAGCCAATGCCAAGCTGCTTCCGCCGGACAGCTATCATCTGCCATCCGGACGTGCGACAACGCACAAAATTTACCGCGATGCAGAGTACAAGTCACGCCTCGTATTGCCGGTCATTCCTAAACCATTCAGCGTTGCCGGAGATTAGCTGTAAACGATTGTGTTTTGAATTTATGCTCAGGGGTGTACACATGGGAGATTCGGTAAAAGTCATCTCGATTGAATGTAAGTTTGGCCCTATTTCTGCGAATGTCTATTATATTGATGCTCCCGAACCGGCATTAATCGATACCGGCGTCGCCACCTCGGCGGTGCAGGCGATTGAACCGGCGTTGGCTGAGCACGGCGTACGTATGGAAGATATACGCTGGATTTTGCTTACGCACGGACATGTCGACCATCTGGGCGGCGCACGGGCGGTTTGGGAAAAAACAGGGCGGCGCGCGGAGATCGTGATCCCTAAAATAGATGCCGAGCTGCTGCGCAATCGCAATACGCATATAACCGATTACAAGCAGCTTCAAGGCAAATACTTGGCTCCGGACATACAGGAAAAACATATCGCGATGTTGCTGCACGATATCGGTGAAGATTTGGAGCCGACAATTGAGGTTGCGGGAGGCGAACGTCTATCGCTTGGCGGCGATGTATCGGTAAGTGTCGTGCCTACTCCCGGACACTCTCTCGGATCGGTTACTTTTGTGCTAGACGGACTGGACTACGCGTTTGCCGCTGATGCCGTGCAGATGTACGGTGGCGCCTTAAGTGGGATTCCTACTATCGAATACCCGGCGCTTTACCGGAAAAGCTTGCAGCATCTTATCGAAGTAGTGCGTCCGAAGCGGCTGTATTTAGGCCACCGTTTCCGTAATGCCGAAGGCGAGATTATCGCTCCTCAGCTGGAAGGAGCTGCGGTTGACTCCGCCCTGCAAGCAAGCCTTGAGATGGATGTGAGGTTAGCCGAAGTGGTGAGACGCCATCTATCGGGCGATCTGCAGTCTGCGGATTATGACGTTGGACGATACGGACCGTATGGGTCGATTGCGGAGGAAATTGGATATACGGGAGATCCTCGAAATTTGCCTTGTGCGTTTTTTGTGACGATGAACGGCTACAGGGACGAACTGCTGAGTAACAAGTCATAATGGAGAGAGGGGCTCTAAATGATTCGGAAAAAATATGATACAATGGAACAAGCGGTTGCCGACATCCATGACGGATCGACTTTGCTTGTCGGCGGTTTCGGAGGAAGCGGACTGCCGTCTAAGCTTATCGCAGCTCTTGTGGAACAAGGGGCTCGCGATCTGACGGTTGTGTCGAACAATATCGGAGCGGTTAGCGATGGCGTCGCGGCACTGATCAGCAACAATCAAGTGCGTAAAATCATTTGCTCGTTTCCAGTAGGTCCGCATGCTAACGACCTTATCGATCGCCTTGCAAACGGGACGATTGAGCTGGAAATTGTCCCGCAGGGCACTTTGGCGGAACGCATCCGCGCAGGCGGAGCGGGTATCCCGGCTTTCTACACGCCGACAGGTGCGCATACCGAGCTGAGTGAAGGCAAAGAAACACGTGAATTTGACGGCCGGGTGCACATCTTGGAATCTGCCATCAAAGGCGATTACGCTTTTATTAAAGCACACCGGGCAGACCGTTACGGCAATCTGGTGTTCCGCAAAACACAACGCAACTTTAATCCGGTGATGGCAACGGCTGCGCAAGTGACCATTGCCGAAGTGAGCGAAATTGTGGAGCTGGGCGACATCGATCCCGAATCGGTTGTGACACCATGCATCTTCGTACATCGTTTGGTGCAAGATGATGCCCCGCATGGGGAGGTGTTCGCAAATGAGTAAAGATCAAGCTCAGACCATAGGATGGTCGATGAATGAACTGGCTGCCCGGCTGGCTGCGGACTTGCAAGACGGCTGGTTTGTGAACCTGGGGATCGGGCTGCCGACGCTTGTAGCGGATTTTATCCCCGAAGGTCGGGAAATTCTTTTTCACAGCGAGAACGGTCTTCTCGGACTCGGTCCGAAGCCTGCGCCGGGCGAAGAAGATATGGATCTCGTCAATGCAGGCAAAGAGCCGATTACGTTAAAACCCGGCGGTTCCTTCTTCTCGCAAGCGGAATCATTTGCCATCGTGCGTGGCGGCCACTTGGACGCTTCGGTGCTTGGCGCATTCCAGGTTTCGCAGTGCGGCGATCTCGCCAGTTGGAAGCTGCCCAGCGATCCGCTTGGACGGGTCGGAGGCGCTATGGACCTAACGGTCGGCAGCAAACGCGTTTTCCTCTTCATGCAGCATTGCACGAATAAAGGGGAGTCCAAAATAGTGGAGGAATGTACGTATCCTCTGACGGCGAGCCGTTGTGTTAATCGGATATATACCAACTTGGCGATCATTGATGTGACGGATGAGGGGCTGGCCGTACAAGAGCTTGCTCCCGGCGTAACCTTTGAATACGTGCAAGCAAACACGGCGGCTCCACTTACAGATGCAGTTCAACAAGTCAACTTTTGATAACAAAGCTTTGATCACAAAACAGCAGCGGAAGCTTATTCGACGTCGAATGTTGCATCCACCGTCCTGTGAAGGATAAATTACGATTCTAGGGGTAAAAGAATGACGAGAGCGACCAAAAAAAATAGAATTGACCGAAATTCGCCTATTCCCATTTACAAACAAATTAAGGAAATTATTATTGAGGAGCTGAAAGCTGCCGATAGCGAAGGGCATCCTGCCATCACCGAAGGAGAACTGACCCGCCGGTTCCATGTCAGCCGGGCGCCCGTACGGCAAGCGCTGAAAGAGCTGGCCGATGAGGGGTACGTGTATCGGGAGCGGGCCAAGGGGACATTTCCCGTACAGGAGCTGCCGGTGCATCCTCCCAATCTGGAATTAGGGGGACTAGTCAGATATTTCCGCGAACAAGGCATGGATTGCAATTCACGAATCCTCGGCTTGGAGCGTATTGTGCCATCAGACGATTTGCGAGAGCTCCTTCGTTTAAACCGGGAAGATAAAGTATTAAGAATTTCTCGATTAATCTATTTGACAAACCGGCCTCTCGCTTGGACACAAACGTATTTGTTCGTGACAGAAGATTTTCAACCGACGGTAGATGAGCTTGAAGAGATGCAAAGTGTGTTTCTGCTGCTTGAAAGCGAATTGGGCATTTCCATCACGCGGGGAGACCACCAAATTTCGGCGTCGGGCGCTAATGAAGAAGAAGCGGAAGTGCTGGACTTTAACATCGGCGATCCCGTTCTTGTTATAGAGACAAAGTTGTACACGCGGAATAATCAGCTGATCGGCTGGAGAAGAGCCGTAAATATCCCTGACGATTACAAGGTTTCTTTTACAGTGAATCGTTGAAATTAGGCATCTTTCGAGGGGAACGTTAGACATGTCTGACAGCGGATAAACTCCTTGGTTCGGAATGGAATTTGGGAGTTTGTTTTCGCTATGGAAATCCATTGATTCGGGGAGCAGACCGGATATTGTCTTCTATTTGAGACTGGGGGATTATTAGTATGCCTAAACTAAATATTTCGGATATTGTGAATGAAAGTAAATTTAACCGCTTTCATATCGGGTTATTGATTAGCTGCTGCGTGATCATTATTTTTGATATGTTCGACCTTGTGATTTACGGTTCCGTCATACCAATCCTTCTGAAGGAATGGTCGATATCTCCCATTCAAGCTGGGGCTATCGGCAGCTACGGTTTTTTCGGGATGATGGTCGGAGCTGTCTGTTTCGGGATTTTTGCTGACAAATTCGGAAGGAAAACCGGACTTATTTTAAGCGTTATCTTGTTTAGCGTGTTTACGTTCTTCTGTGCATTTGCGCCTGGACCGACATCGTTCTCGATTTTTCGCTTTATTGCCGGAATAGGGATTGGCGGTGTTCTGCCCAATGTCATTGCTTTAATAACCGATTACACACCAAAACATTTGCATAACCTGATGATCTCGATCGCTTTGTGCAGCTTTTCGATAGGCGGTATTGTTGCCGGGCTTATAGGGATCTACTTTATCCCGCTAACAGGGTGGCAAAGTGTTTATTGGGCGGCAGCGCTGCCGATTCTGTTCATCCCCTTTATGCTCAAGTATTTTCACGATTCGCCGGCTATGCTGCTGGCAAAGGGACGAATCGCCGAGCTGCGTGCCGTGCTTTCCAAAGTGAATAACAAGATCGCATTAATTCCGGATATGGAATTTGAAACGAATTACACTAAAGAATCCGGTTCCCCGGTAACGGCATTGTTTAAAAACAACCGCGCTTTAGGTACTGTGATGATCTGGATTGCCTTCTTTATGTCTTTGCTCATGTACAACGGCTTAACAACTTGGTTGCCCAATCTGATGTTTAAGGCCGGTTATCCACTGGGCTCCAGCCTGAGTTTCTCGATTGTTTTAAATATCGGGGCGATTATTGGAACGTTAGTTCTTGGAAGGCTTGCCGATAAGCACGGAGTTAAAAAAGTGCTTGTCCCGATGTTTATCGTCGCTTCGATTTGCTTGGCAATTTTAGGTTTTAAATATAACATGATCATTTTATATGTGCTTGTTGCTATAACCGGCGCGTGCACCATGGGAGCTCAGAACATCTCTTATTCCATTGCGGCGCAATATTATCCTCCGTCCATGCGCTCTACGGCTGTAGGGTTTGCTTCGGGGATTGGAAGAATTGGCGGGATTATCGGCCCGACATTCGGAGGCATATTGGTAGCATTGAATTTATCTTTACAAATGAATTTTCTTTCATTTGCGCTACCGGGTATTTTAGCGGCCATTGCATTTTCGCTTGTACCTTTAAAGTTTGATTCCAGTCAACATGTTCCTCTGCCAACGGATACAAATACGGAAGCTGCCGGTAAATAGCGGCCATTTAAATATTCTAAATATTCAGAATACAACGAAAATATAATGAAAACGGGAGGAGACACGTATGAAAGCGAAATCGGAATTACGGGTAGTGATTATTGGCGGCGGTATCGCCGGGGCTGCTGCTGCTGTAGCTTTAAAGAAAGAAGGCATCCGTGCCGAGGTTTACGAGCAAGCGCCAGAGTTAAAAGAGGTCGGTGCCGGCATCGGATTGCGTCCGCCAACGATCCGATACATGAAAGATTGGGGGATGTACGGAGATATTGAAAAAGTAACCACCCATACCGACTATATGGAGCTGCTGACCGGTGACGGCGATGTGTACCATAAGGAACGATGGCCTGTTTTGACAGACAACCCGGAGGAACGGTATGCACGTTTTGTGCATCGCGCAGACTTGTTGGACACTTTAATTGCGCAATTGCCACCTGAAACCGTCCACTTAAATCATCGCTGCTCATCTATTACCGATCATGGTCATTATGCGGAGGTTCATTTTGAAAACGGCCATTCGGTGGAAGCGGATTTGGTGATTGGCGCCGATGGAATCCGTTCTGTCGTCCGGTCCAAAGTATTTGGCGACAATAAGCTTGTTTATTCCGGATACCATGCGTATCGTACGCTGATTAACGAAGAACAATGTCTAGGTCTTCACTCAGCAGATAATAATTTGCGTATTTTAATTGAAGGCAAAGTGCAAGTGTATTTGCTGCCGTTGCAGCTTCGCAAACAAGTTTCGTTAGATATTACGGCCCCGTCGGCGGATTTCTCTTTGAGACCCGTGGTAACCAAACAAGATCTTGTCGATTCGGTCAAAGAATATGGTTCTACGATGATTCAAGTGGTAGAAAATTTGAATATCGAGGATTTTACATGCCGTCCGTTATATGATTTTGATCCGCTTGAACGCTGGAATACAAATTGTGTGACCTTAGTCGGAGACGCTGCGCATGCGATGCTCCACAATATCGGGCAAGGCGCAAATATGGCGCTTCAAGATGCGGGAGCGTTAGCTGTAGCGTTATCTGAATCCGGCACGATTCCCGAAGCTTTGCAAAAATACGAAGCGCGCAGAAAACCGCTTACCTCCAAATATCAAGAGTTATCCCGCCACTTTCCGACTCGTGAAATGGAAACCGTTTTCACGGAGAAAGATTATTATTAATCCAGCATAAGGCTGAAAGGATAAAGGAGGTTTAACAAGTGCCCGTACATCCCTTGATCAAAATGGTATTGGATTCGATCCCCGTGTCTGCCGAAAAACATAAAATTATTCCGGAAGAACACAGAAAAGTGTTTAATGCACCCGTATTGCCTGTTGAACAACGCGTGAAGGTTTACGATGTAGAAGATACAATCGTTTCTACTCCGGATGCGGAAATTCCCGTAAGAATTTATACTCCGGATAACCGCGAGGTTTATCCACTGTTGATCTATTTCCACGGCGGCGCGTTTTTCTCGGGAAATTTGGAAAGCCACGATGAAATCATACGTCCGATTTGTATGGAATCCGGTTATAAAGTCATCGCTGTCGATTACCGTCTGGCGCCGGAGTATCCTTTCCCTGTTCCGTTGGAGGATTGCTACAACGTCACAAAATGGGCTGCTGAGCACCGGGAAGAGCTGCAATGGGACGGCCAAAACCTTGCGCTCGCCGGAGACAGCGCAGGCGGGAACCTGGTTGCGGCGGTCACTTATATGGCGCGTGACAGAAAAGAATTTGCCGTTACGAAGCAAGTATTGTTTTATCCGTCGCTGGATCTTGATTTTACGGAATTCCGTTATCCTTCGTTAATCGAAAACGGTAAAGGTTATTTTGTGGAGAGCGATCAAATCGCCGAGCATAACTCATTTTATTTATTAGGCGGCGCAGATACGCATCATCCGCTTGTGTCACCGCTCCGGGAACATAACTTGGAGCATCTGCCTGCAGCGCTTGTCATTACGGCGGAATTCGATCCGTTCCGCGACGAAGGTGAGTTATTTGCCGCTAAGTTAAAACAAAGCGGCGTGCAGGTGGAGTTAAAAAGATATGAAGGAGCGACCCACGGTTTCTTAGGTAAATTTACGCATTTGGATGAATATAAAAACGTTTATAAGTTAACGAGTGAATTTTTAAGATCGTAAGCCGGGTTGGCAGATTAGATTGTTTTTGTTTGATATAAGCGCAGATGAGGTTTGGCAGCAGGTTTTGTTAGCAAATAGCTATGTATTTACTTGCTGTTAGGCCTCTTTGGCTTGCTTTTTATCACATGCAATTGAAAACGCTTAAATGGGCGGCCGATTCAAATGTATGTATTTGTTATTATTTTAAGAAAGGGTGTACCCTATGGAGAAACGAAAGTTTTGGAGTTATGAAAATAAGTTGGTAACGATCTTTTTCTTTGTCATCGGTTTTGTTTTTTTTGACCGGCTCGCTATTAACTTTCTAGTTCCGTTTATCCAGAAGGACTTTACTTTAACCAATACGCAAATCGGCTTGCTTGGTTCGGCGTTATCGCTTGTGTGGGCATTCTCCAGCCCGCTGGGAGGTTTTTTGTCCGATAAGGTCAAAAGCAGAAAAACGGTTTTAGCTATTTTTGTTCTAGGTTTTTCTGTCATCTCTTTATCGCAAGGGCTGGTTGCGACTTTTGCCCTGCTGTTTGTGCTGAGAATGATTATGGGATTGCTGGAAGGTCCTATTGTGCCGATCACACAATCCATTCTGGTAGCGGAATCGTCGGAGTCACGTCGCGGGTTTAATCTAGGATTTACGCTGAACACGGCCAACGGCGTGTTTGGGAGCTTCTTGGCGCCGCTTGTCATCGTCGCTTTGGCCAATCTGTTTGATTGGCGAACCGCTTTTTATTTAACGATCATACCGGGCATTATGATCGTATTTTTCATTTGGAAGTCGGTGAGAGAACCGAAGCGACTGTCTGAAGAAGCCGCTTCGCAAACTTCCGCCATTGAGAAATTAAGCTTAAAAGATGTGCTTGGCCATCGGAATATATGGTTAACCGTGTTGATTTTCAGCTGTTTTATGATCTATTTGATGGCTTTCCAAATATTTGGTCCTGTTTACATGGTGAATGACAAACATATGTCTACGACAACGATGAGTTTTGTCATGGCAGCTTTTGGAGCCGGAACCGCGATCTTGGGGTTTGTTGTTCCCGCTATCTCAGATCGGATCGGCCGTAAGCCGACGGCGCTTATTTTTGGCTTTCTTTCGATATTTGCCCCGTTTGCTATTTTATATGTGCAATCCGAGATGCTTATGGTCGTTTTGGTATTCCTGTTTTCGTCGGGAATGGGTGTAGGCGCGTTACTGATGTCCGTTATACCGTCCGAATCCGTGCCTGCCAAATATCGCGGAATTGCCATCGGCTTAACTACGGGGATTGGGGAATTGTTCGGCGGCGTTCTGAACCCGATATTCAGCGGGATGGCCGCCGACGTCTGGGGACTTTCGGCACCACTTCTGATCAGCTCATGCGGCGCGCTGCTTGCTTTTATTTTATCGATGTTTTTGATCGAAACGGCTCCTGTGAAAATTCAGGCAAACAGCGGAATAAAAATGGATGTATAAGCTGGGGTGGACCCGCCGATCATTTCTGAGAGGATTAGAAGGATGGATACGATTGAAGCGCTGATCTTGGCTGCGCCTTACATGCAGGAAATCATCCGTGAGGATTGCAGTATTGCAATTCAAGATAGAGAGAAATTTATATATTTTCTCCCGTCAAAAACGATTGTTACCGGCGGTATTAAGACGGGAGACCCGCTGGCGCAAGACTCTACAAATTTTAAAATGCTGAAAAACGGCAGAGAAAAAAATGTCGTTCATATCCCGGCTTATAAGAAATCGGCTGCGCCGGTTGACGTGCTTTTTCTGCCGGTAACAGATGAACAAGATGAAGTTGTCGCCGCCGTCTGCGTCGCGTACAGCCGTGAAACACAAAATCGGTTGGAAATGTTAATCGGGGAAATCGAAAAAATCACCGATCAACTCGTCAATAACGTCCAGCATGTAGCTGCCCATTCGGCGGAATTGTCGGCTGCTTCGGAACAAGTTTTTGACTATGCCAAACAAGCTGTACAGAACTCGAAACAAGTGAGTCAGGTAACCAGCTTCATTCGGGAAATTTCCACGCAAACGAATCTGCTCGGTTTAAATGCTTCCATCGAAGCGGCCAGAGCCGGTGGCGAGGTGGGGGCCGGTTTTGGCGTTGTGGCGAAGGAAATACGCAGGCTCTCGGAAGATACGAAGAAAGCGACTGCGCGCATCGAAGATTCATTGTATAGCGTCATGTTGTCCAACAAGCAGATGGAAACCAGGGTGAGTGAAATTTCCTTATCTTCTTATGAACAATCGGAGCTCGTCGGCAGCTTTAGCGAAGTAATCGGCCAACTTCATGAAACTACCCATAAATTGAACATGTTTATCAAGAAATTGATTACTTACGAATCATAGCTCATAAACCGCTGCGTGCTGCTTCGCCAGATGCCGGGACGGATCTCGGAACCGTAAAAAAATAAAGATGCTCAGGAGGATGTGGCGTACTCCGTGAGCATCTCTTTTTTTAAGTTAAGCCCGTGCTCTCATTATTTGATACTTATCACAAAGTGGAAATAAATGTTGACTCAATACGATATATCGGTATATTATTACGATATATCGTATTGGAGGTGTTCAAACATGAAATTTCACAATCAGCATGTGGGACATAAGGAGTACAGCGAGCGGAGAAGATTTGATCAGAAAGGCGATCGGGGGCTGTTTTTGAAACATCGTCATGGAGGAGGAAGGCACGGTTTCGGCGGACATGGCGGAGGCAAACGTTTTTTTGAGCGCGGCAAATTCAAAATCGCTTTGCTTGAGCTGCTGGTCAAAGAACCGATGCACGGCTACCAGCTGATCAAGGCGATGGAAGAAAGCACGGGAGGTTTGTACACGCCAAGTCCGGGATCCGTGTACCCCAATTTGCAGCTGCTTGAAGACATGCAGCTTATCGGTTCCGGTGAAACGGACGGCAAAAAGCTGTACTATATCACCACGGAAGGACTGACCTACCTTCGCGAGCGGAAAAATGAAGAAGCGGATACGCCTTCGGAGGAAGGCTGGGAACATCGCGGGCGGCATCGGCTGCACGGCGGCCGAGGGGGTAAACATCAGCTGCGCGGATTTATGAAGGAATGGTCCGAGCTCATCTATCTGATGTCGCGAGCGGCGGAAGCGGCGCAGGAGCAGCCAATCTCCAAACAAGCGGAGTTTAACGAACTGATGGCCAAGTTTGAGGACAATTTAAAACAATTTTTGGAATCCGCCGCAAATCCGGGTGATGACGAAACCGTTACGTCCCAGCCCGAAGCGGATTTGTTACCGGAGGATAAACGGGATGACAAATAAGAGGTGGGGAAGGATGACCGGACAAATACAAGAACGCTCTGGGGATCACAGGATACTAAAGCTGATTCCGGCCCAAAGACCGTTAAGCTTCGATGCACCAATGGGGGAAGTGATCGTTTTTGAAATCTAACGGCATATTGAAGCCCTTTTTCAGGGAGTCATGGCGCCTGTATGTCTCATCGTTTACGCTGCATGCGGTCGCCGGCATCATATTTGCTTGTTTTCCGAAAGTGCTGGGCGAATTTACGGACCGGCTGCAGGCGGGAGAGTTGACGATGCAGGATGTCGCTCACTACAGCCTGCTGCTGCTGGCGATTGGAGCGGGCAACGCCGTCATCGGCGGATACGGCCAATATCTGGTGATGTATGTCGGCCGCTGGTTCGAATTTATTACGCGCCGCCAATTATTCGCGCATTTCTCGGAATTAAGCGAGCGTTTTTATTCGCAGAACGGCGTGGGCAAGATGCTCAGCTATTTCATGAATGACGTCACAAACGTCAGGGAATCGATCTCGAGGGGTTTCAATCAGATGATGGCGTCCACGCTGCTTTTGTTTTCGTGTATTGGCGCGATGATCGTAAGTGGGATTCCGCTTTATCTGATTGCGGCGTCCGTCTGTCCGCTGGTTCTGATCGCCTGGATCGTGACACGTTTTGGTCCGGCGATCCGTAAGCGGTCCTTGAAGGTGCAGGAGTCGCTGGGAGCGATGACGGAAGCCGCCGAGGAGCAGTTCGGAGGCATCCGCGTCACGAAGAAATTCGCTGTGGAGCGGATCATGATTGCACGCTTTGGCATTTACGTGGACAGGATACGCGACAATCAGCTGTCGCTCGTTCGGCTGAGCTCGTTTTTTCAAGCGTTGGTGCCGTTCCTTGGGGCCATGTCCTTAATGATCGCGCTGGCGCTTGGCGGGTATTTGGCCATGACGGGAACGATTACGCTGGGCAATTTTGTTGCGCTGATGTTGTATATCCGCCTGCTGATCAACCCGCTTGAGCAAATCGGCAACGTAATCAATACGGTGCAGCGCTCGTCCGCGTCCTTGCAGCGGTTAGACGATTTGGTCGCCGTTCAGCCGGACATCGTGGAAGCCAAAGACGCCGTTCCGGCCTCTCTTGAGCAAGGCGAAGTGGTGATCCAAGGGTTGACCTTCTTGTATCCGGAATCGTCGCAGCCCGCGCTGCGGGAGATCGATCTGGTCATCAAACCCGGCATGACGGTTGGCGTTGTCGGACGGACCGGCAGCGGCAAAACGACGCTTGTCAAACTGCTGCTGCGGACATATGAACCGCCAATCGGGACGGTGCGCGTTGGCGGCAAAGATATCCGGGAACTGACGCTCGACAGCTTGCGCAGCCAGATCGCTTATGTGCCGCAGGACGGTTTTCTGTTCAGTACGACCATCCGCGAGAATATTGCTTTCCCGAAGCGGGAGGCCGGGCAGCAGGAAATCGAAGACGCGGCCAAGCAGGCCCGCATCTATGACAATATTATCGAGTTTCCCGACCGCTTCGAGACGAAGCTGGGAGAACGGGGCGTCACTTTGTCCGGGGGACAACGCCAACGAACAAGTTTGGCGCGTGGCCTCATTAAGCAGGCGCCGGTGATGATCCTGGATGACAGCGTCAGCGCCGTCGATGCGGTAACCGAAACCGGGATTTTGCGCACGATCCAAGAGGAACGTCAAGGCAAAACTACAATCATTATCGCGAATCGCATCAGCGCACTGAAACACGCCGATCTTATTCTTGTCTTTGAGGGCGGACGCATTGTACAGCGCGGACAACACGAACAACTGCTTGCCGAGCCGGGGTTGTATGCAACGCTCCATGCGATTCAAGAGGAGGGGAGCCGCCATGCGGCAGGCCATTAACAACTGGCAGATGGACCTGAAGACGGGGGCGGGAGGCGGCAAGCCGCCGAAACAGCCGAAACCCCAATACCGGTCCGCCTTCCGGATACTGGGTTCTTACGCCGGGGAACATCGGGGCACCTTTTTCCTGGTTGCGGTATGTACGGTCATTGCGATTGCCGCCGAGCTGCTGCAGCCGTATTTGGTCAAAGTCGCCATTGACGATCATTTAATGGCGGGCAAGAAGGATTTCGGCAGCTTACTTATCATTTGCGGCATTTATTTGGCATTATCGCTAGCCGGATTTGTGTTTACTTATTTGCAAAACAATTTGCTGCAATACGCCGGACAAAGCATTGTCGCCAAAATCCGCAAGCAGCTGTTTGAGCATATTACCAAACTGTCCATGTCTTATTTTGACAAGACGTCTAATGGCAGCCTGATCACTCATGTTTCCAGCGATACCGAAGCGCTCAACCAGTTTTTTAATCAAGTGCTGCTTACGCTGCTGCGCGACGGCCTTATGCTGGTTTTCATCCTTGTGATGATGTTCCAGCTGGATGCAACGCTGGGGGTGTACTGCTTGGCGATTCTCCCGCTTATCGCGTTTATCGCCGTCGCATTCCGCTCTTTTGTCCGCAACACTTATCAGATGGCCCGTACGAGGTTGTCCCGACTTGTGGCGTTTGTGGCCGAGAATTTATCGGGTATGAACCTGATTCAAGTATTCCAGCAGCAAAAAGCGCAAGCCGAGCAGTTTAAAGAACGCAATGACGCTTACTTCAAAGCAAATGTTCGCGAGATCCGCAGCATGGTGCTGTTTAACAAGTCGTTTGATCTGCTCAGCAATCTGACGATCGCGTATGTAACATGGATCGGTGGCAAAGCGGTATTGGGCCATACGATTGAATTTGGCGTGTTGTATGCGTTTATTACGTATATCCGGCAGTTTTTCCAGCCGGTCAACGCCATTACACAGCAGTGGAATACGCTGCAATCGGCTACCGTTGCGGTCAACCGGATTTGGGGCCTGCTTGATATCCAGCCCGATATCGAAGACCGGCCGCAGCCGCTCCGGATTAATCGGGAGACGGTGCAAGGCGGCATCGACTTCAATCGCATTACATTTGGTTATGAAAGCGGCTCGCCGGTCATGCGCGGGCTTGATCTTCATATCGTTCCTGGCGAGATGGTTGGTATCGTCGGTACTACCGGGGCGGGCAAAAGCTCGCTGATCAGTCTGCTGTGCCGTTTCTATGATGTGCAGGAGGGAAGTATTCAGATCGATGGCATCGATATCCGCACATTGCCGCAAGAGGAGCTGCACCGGATCGTCGGTCTGGTCCAGCAGGAGCCGTATTTGTTTGCGGGAAGCATCATCGACAATGTCCGGATGTTCGACGAGAGCATTAGCCGCGAAG
This sequence comes from Paenibacillus thalictri, assembly GCF_004307995.1. Lineage (GTDB taxonomy): Bacteria > Bacillota > Bacilli > Paenibacillales > NBRC-103111 > Paenibacillus_AF > Paenibacillus_AF thalictri. The sequence goes on from NZ_SIRE01000013.1 coordinate 144,170, forward strand.
AGGTTATTCGTGCCTGCGAATTTGTCGGCGCCGATCCGCTGGTCCGGCTGATGAAGGACGGATACGATACCCGGTTGTCCGAACGCGGCAGCGGGTTGTCGGCCGGCGAACGGCAGCTGTTGTCTTTTGCCCGCATCATCGTTTTCCAACCGCGCATTCTCATCCTGGACGAAGCTACGGCGAACCTCGACTCTCAGACGGAGCAGTTGATCCAGCAGGCGCTGCAGGCCGTATCCCAAGGCCGCACGACGATCGTTATTGCGCACCGTTTATCCACCATCATGCAGGCCGACCGGATTCTTGTCATGCGCCAAGGTGCTATCGTAGAGACGGGAACGCATTCGCAACTGCTTGCGAAGCAAGGATATTACGAGCAATTGTACCGCCATTCGCAAGGCGAGTTGGACAATCGGGAGGCGCGGGCGAGCTTGTGATTGCAAATATACAATAACAGGAGGATGTTTAATGTTAATTCAAACAAGAACGATTGTGGTACAAAAAGGAATGGCGGACGCTGTAGTTGAACGTTTTATGAAAGATAGCCCGATGGATGCGATGGAAGGGCTAATTGACAAAACTGTTATGGTTAATCGCAAGAAACAGGATGACCAGGAAGAAGTGGTTGTGATGATTCGCTGGGAGTCCGTAGAAAGCTGGAAAAACTGGGAGAAAAGCGATGCACATATTCAAGGCCACAGGCAAAACCACGGCAAGCCAAAACCTGAATATATGATCAGCACGGCGGTGAATATGTACGAAGTCAAGGCGATTAAAGAAGGTATGAAAAAATAACCGAAGGTCAAATAGAGGACGATTGTTTTTGCGAGTCCATCGATATACGAAAGAACGGTTGGAAGGGGCAAACCCCGGCCAGCCTTTTTTTTGTTCAACTGCTATCTTGACAGAAAATCGGGATTAAGCTGAGAATAGAAGGAACCTGTTTGTGAATTTACGGAAAGAGAGGTACGGGATGAATTCAAAACGCTCCATTCGCACCAAAATTGTACTGGGCTTCACTGCCGTTATTGCGCCGCTCGTATTTTTTCTTATTTACAACAATTATTACGCCATGTCCGTCGTGCGCGGGCAGGTGTCGGTCAATTATGAAAATCTGCTTGATCAATATGTGAAAAACAACGACAATGTGCTCGATGAAATCAATTATTATTTGTACCAAATGAACAACGATCCCAATATTGGTATGCTGGGCGGCGATGTGACGGATAGCGACGAGCATGTGCTGACGACGGTCAGGGTGTTAAACCAGTTAAACACCGGTGTCGCTTATTTTAACAAAGTGGATTCTTTTTTTATTTATAACAAAAAACGGGACGATCTGACCTTATCATCCCGCGGGAACACGGCGGAGCGAATTGCATTTATTCATGAGCAGCTGCCTAAGATATTGGAACTGAAAGAAACGACTTCCTTCTACAATTGGATGACGATCAAAACCGGAAACAGCTACGGGCTGGTGCATCTGTATCAGCTTAATTCCGATCTGTATGCGGGAGCCTGGATGAATGTCGAGAGTTTGGAGAACCCTCTTGTCTCCTGGGAGCTCGGTCAAGGCGGCGGGGTGATCCTCGATTCGCCGCTGGGTACGGTGACCAACACGGCTTTTCCTGTGGACAAGTATGCCGAGATGAGAACGAACATGGCGAGTTTGTCCGATTCGTCCCATGTTATCCATGTGCTGGATTCCCCTTATTTATTGATTAAGAAAGATTCGCGTTTCTCTAACATTTCGTTTTACCTGGCCGTGTCTGAAGCACATATGTTTCAGAGGCTTCCCTATTTTCAAATCGCCGTTTATTTGATTCCGTTAGGCGGCGTCATACTGGTCGGTTTCTATCTGCTGTTTTTGCGGCGCGCCTTTTTTAAACCGCTTTCCGAGCTGATCCGCGGCATGCGCAAAATCGGACAAGGGGTGTTCGATTTCCGGTTAAAGGAAAACAGCTCCGCCGAATTCGCTTTTATGAGCACGGCGTTTAATGACATGGCCGGCCACATCGAGCGGCTGAAAATTGAAGTGTACGAGGAAAACATGAAGGTCCAGCAGGCGGAGTTCAAACATTTGCAATCGCAAATCAATCCGCATTTCTATTTGAACAGCCTGAATATCATTTATAATTTGGCTGCTTTGAAGGATTATAAGCTGGTACAGAAGATGTCCCTGCATTTGGCTGGTTATTTCCGGTTTACGATCCGCCATAATCAGACGTCCGTTACACTGCAGGAAGAGCTGAGGCACATTGAAAACTACCTGGAGATTCAGCAGCTGCGTTTTCCCGGCAAATTGTCGTTTGCTTTCTCGGTGCCTCCCGAGCTGGAGCGGTATCAGATTCCGCCGTTAACGCTGCAGCCGTTTGTGGAGAACAGCATCATACACGGATTTAGGAATGGCACGCAAATACTCGAAATTCACATATCGGGGCTGTTGAAGCGGGGAGCGGTTGGCGATGAGCTGATGCTGACCGTCTCGGATAATGGAACCGGCTTTGCGGTAGAGGTGCTCGACATGCTGCGGAATCACGAAGGGACACGTTTGGCGGAAGACGATCATGTAGGCATCTGGAATGTCGTCCGCAGACTCAAATTATACGTCGGAGAAGCAGCGTCCGTATCGTTCTCCAATACCGTTCCTCATGGAGCGACTGTCACTTTATGTTTACCTGCGAAACAAGGAGAATTTCAATTGCGAAAGGAAGAGCTGCGATGAACATGCTTGTTGTGGACGATGAATATTTTGCCGTTAAGGGGATCACGCAAGGAATTGAATGGCATGATCTTGCCATTGAACATATTTATGAGGCGATGGACACTTCACTCGCCAAGGACATCATGACGTCTCACCGCATTGATGTGCTCATCTCGGATATTGAAATGCCGGGTGAAAACGGGCTGCAGCTGCTGGAATGGGTGCGTCTTCATTCTCCCGGTACGGAAGTGATCTTTTTGACCGGGCATGCCAATTTCAGTTACGCGCAAAAAGCGATCCAGCTGGGAAGTTTCGATTATGTGCTTAAACCGATTGATCACGACATGCTGAAGGATATCGTGGCGAAGGCTGTACGGCAAATCCGCGCGGAAAACGAGTTTCAGAATCTGCATGAAACGTACAAAATGTATTCGCAGCAGTGGCGCCAGCAGCTCCCGGTTCTGGTTGAACGCTTCTGGCAGGACTTGTTGTCGAGCCGTATCGACCGTTCCCCGCAAAGACTGGACAAATATTTTCAGCAGCTTCATATCCCCCTTACGCCCGAAAGCAGCGTGTCGCTTGTGCTGCTCAGCATCGAGCGATGGAAGCTGGGGTTTTCTACGCAGGATGAAGAAATTATGGAATATGCGATTCGCAAGACAGCCTCGGAAGTCATTCTGCAGGATTCCCCCGGCGTGGTCATAGAGGATCCCAAAGGAAATATGTTCGTCATTATTTATCATTCCGGCGAAGTCCTTATAACCGATTTGCAGCAGCGCTGTGAGGCATTCATCCAAGCCTGCGGACAGTATTTTCACTGCATCGTATCGTGTTATATCGGTTTGCCGGAGTTGTTGTCCGCTGTAGATCGGTCCGTTCAAAAGCTGCTTTCCATGGAGTGGAAAAACGTCGGGCAAAGCTGCAGCGTTATGATCGAAGAAGACAAGGCGGACGGCGAAAGAGGCGATCATCACATCGCCATGCAGCAGCTTCCCGAGTTTGCCGACTGGTCCGTCCTTTACGAGCTCGGGAAAAAGGACGAGCTGTTCAAGCGAATCGATGAATATTTCCGCTGCATTCAGCAAAACGGAGCCCAAGCGGAGCTGCTGGAAGCTTTTTATCATGGCATCCTTCATATGGTTTACAATTTGCACCACCGCAAGGGACTGTCGATCCGGCAGTCGGAATTCGGCGCGAAAGCCGACGACCCCAGTGCGCTTCGGTCTCCCCAGCACTTAAAAGCATGGGCTTGCGACTTCCTTGAGAACGGGATGGAGTTGTTATCCGAAACACAGACCAACGTATCTTCCTTGATCGGAAAAGTGCAGGCTTATATCAACAGCCGTCTGCAGGAGGAAGAATTGTCGCGGGAACAAATCGCCGCTTCGGTCTACTTAAACCCGGCGTATCTTTCCCGTTTATTTAAGAAGGAGACCGGTATTACGTTAACGGATTTTATTGTCAAGGAACGAATGGAGAGGGCAAAGGAGCTGCTGAAGGAAGGAACGTTAAAAATCAGCTCGATCGCCGAACAGACAGGTTACTCCCACTTCTCCCATTTTGCCAAGTCGTTCAAAAAAATCGTAGGCATGACACCCCAGGAGTACCGGAAACAATTCCACGATATCAGAGAATAGTCACAAAAGTGCTATTCGGGTCACCTGCAGCCATTTTCAGCCGTATAAGCGAGTGGTAATCTTAGTATCAACACGGAACCGTGTGTTAATTAAACAGACGTGAAAGGGGATTCATCACTTGAGAAAGTTATTCAAATTGGCTGCCGGAGCGCTTGTGTTAAGCCTCGCCGTCACCGGCTGCGGAAGCCCGGCTCCTGACAATTCCACTTCGGGCAAAACAGATTCCAACGCAGCCGCCGGCAAACCTTACAAGCTAAAGCTGGTATACAGAGCTGCACCGCAGAAGGATACGCAGGCGGTGCAAGAAGCGGTCAATAAATATCTGGAGCCGAAAATCAACGCAACGGTGGAAATTCAGCAAATCGACCTTGGTCAATGGAACGACAAAACCAACCTGATGATCGCCTCGCGCGAGCCGGTCGACGTCATCTTCACCGCTCAAGCGATTGGATATGCCACCAACGTGGGCAAAGGCGCGTTTTTAGCGCTCAATGACGACAATTTGACGGTCAACGGCAAGAAAATCGGCAATTTGCTGCAGCAGTACGGTAAGGGCATAACGGATTCGCTGGATCCGCTCTTTTTGAAAGGATCGCAAATTGACGGCAAAAACTTCGGCGTTCCGACCAATAAAGAATTGGCCAGCCAAGGGGGTTATGTGTTCCGCAAGGACTTGGCCGAGAAACTTGGTATTCTGGATCAAGTGAAAAACATCAAATCCAACGACGACCTGGAAGCTTTGCTTAAAATCGTAAAGGAAAAAATGCCGGACATTACTCCGCTTTATTTGGCTAATGGCATTACCGCACCAAGGACGGCCGAAGATTGGGATTACATGGGCGACAGAAAAGTACCGGGTGTGATTCGCAAGACCGGGAAAGAAACCAAGGTGTTAAGCCAATACGATACGCCGGAATATGTCAAAGAGGTTACGCTCGCCCGTAAATTGATGCTGGCCGGGGTAATTAACAAAGATGCTGCCACAACAACGGTGGACGTATTATCCGCTCTGAAAAGCGGCAAAGTGTTTATGATTCCCGCTTTGCTGAAGCCGGGCAAAGCCGACGAATTGGCGATTGCTTACAATATGCAGGGCATGCTGGAACAAGTCGCCGTAACAAAAAAGACCCTTTCCACCAGCGAAACGACAGGAGCCATACTGGCGATTTCCAGCACATCCGGCGATCCAGTAAAGGCAATGCAGTTCATCAATCTGCTGCATACGGATAAGACGTTAAACAACCTGATCAACTTCGGCAGCGAAGGTGTTCATTATACGAAAGTATCCGACAATGTGATCAAATCCACGGACAAAACTTCGGATTATAATACAGGTACGGCATGGGAGCTAGGCAATCAATTTCTGAATTACGTCTGGTCGACGGAAGACCCGAACAAATGGGACAAGTTTAAGCAGTTCAACACGGATGTCACCCAATCTCCGGCGCTTGGCTTCACGTTTGACGTAAGCCCGGTCAGCACGGAAGTAGCGGCCATCGCCAATCTGAGCAAGCAATACGACACATCGATTGAAACCGGTTCCGTCGATCCCGAGAAGATTTTGCCGGAATACAAGGAGAAGCTGAAGGCGGCAGGTCTTGATAAATTGATCGCCGAAAAGCAAAAACAGCTGGACGCTTATCTCGCCAAACAGAAATAACGGCATCGCCATCGTTCAATAGGCCGCAAACGGTCTGCGGCCTATTCCATCGCACCGCCACATGATGAAGATAGCTGCATATAGAGGGAGAGAACAATTGTGAATCAGGTCGAAAGGGCTATCGCGGCTCCCGGCGCCAAATCGCATGTCAAAGTGTCATTTTTACGCAACGTCCGAAAATATTGGATATTTTACATCATGATGCTTCCGGCGATCATCCTGCTGTTTATTAACAACTATATGCCGATGTTCGGCGTACTGATTGCTTTCAAGAACGTCAATTATCAGCAAGGCATTTGGGGCAGCCCCTGGGTAGGTTTAACCAATTTCAAGTTTTTGTTTGCCAGCAACGATGCTTGGGTCATCACACGCAATACACTGCTGTATAACGTCGTATTTATCGTGTTTAACCTGATTTTTCCGGTTGCCTTCGCGATTATGTTTAATGAGCTGCGGAACAAGCTGCTGGCCAAGTTTCATCAAAGCGTGCTGTTTTTGCCTCATTTTTTATCTTGGGTTGTCGTCAGCTTTTTGCTGTTTGCTTTTCTTGGGCAGGAGCACGGCTTAATGAATATGAAGCTGCTGCCTGCGTTAGGTTTGGAACCGAAGGAATGGTACGCCAAGCCGGAATATTGGCCTTATATCCTGCCGCTTGTAAACCTGTGGAAACACATGGGTTATTATACCGTGATTTATTTGGCTGCGATTGTCGGAATTGACCGCGAATGTTATGAAGCCGCATATTTGGACGGCGCCTCCAAGTGGCAGCAAATTCGCAACATTACGATTCCTTTGCTTTTTCCCGTCATCATCACGATGACGCTGCTGCAAATCGGACGGATTTTTTATGCGGACTTCGGCTTGTTTTTCCAGGCTACGATGAATGCGGGAGCGCTGTATCCTACAACCTCAGTCATTGATACCTATGTATATAACAGCTTCTTGGTCACCGGTAATATCGGCATGTCTTCTGCGGCCGGTTTGTATCAATCCGTTGTCGGATTGCTGATGGTTTTGGGCTCCAACCTGATCGTCAGAAAAATCAGCAAAGAAAACGCATTGTTCTAAAGGGGAGAAACTAGACTTATGGCAAAGCGTTACCATGGCCCCGACGCCATTTCCAACCGCTCCAATCTGATCATACAACTTATTTTTTGGCTGTATACGTGCTGCTGCATTTTGCCGCTGCTGCTGATCGTTGCGGTGTCCTTTTCCGATGAGAAGCAGGTATTGATTCATGGCTACAGCTTTATTCCCGAGCAGTGGAGTTTGGATGCATACCGCTTTCTGTTCAAAGATTATATGCAAATCATCCGTTCCTACGGGATTTCGTTTCTGGTGACCATTGCGGGAACGATCCTCAGCGTCATCATTATGTCGCTGTACGCTTACCCGATTTCACGGAGGGATTTTCCACACCGTAACTTTTTCTCGTTGTTTGTTTTTTTCACGATGCTGTTTAACGGCGGGCTTGTGCCGTTTTATCTCGTATACACCCAGGTGTTGAACCTGAAAAATACACTGCCGGCTTTGATTGTGCCTTATCTCGTTCAGGCGTTTTTTGTCCTGCTGCTGCGCACCTTCTTTACCAACTCCGTGCCGGCGGCGCTGATCGAATCGGCGAAAATCGACGGAGCAAGCGAGCTGCGCATTTTTACAAGCATCATCATTCCGCTTTCCTTGCCCGTGCTGGCTACCGTGGCTTTGTTCCAAACGATGCATTACTGGAACGACTGGTTTTTAAGCTTGATCTTCATCTCTGATGAGCGGAATGTCAATCTGCAGTTCTTGATGTACAAAACGCTGATGAATATTCAATTCCTTGCCCAAAACGCAGATGCTGCGGCCGAAGCGCAAGCAAACGGTGCAGTATTCAACTTTCCTACGGAAACGGTGCGTATGGCGATGGCGGTTATTGGCGTCGGTCCTATCGTGTTTGCGTTTCCTTTCTTCCAGCGCTACTTTGTGCAGGGGCTGACCGTCGGCGCGGTGAAAGGGTAATCTGAAAACGGGGTTGTCTGATCAGGGATTGTTCTATCCCGGGAGACAGCCCCGTTTTTTTCGTTAAACAATAAGCTTGCGCCAAATCGAGGTCGCTTGTCCTTGAAGCCTTCGTTGTAAGCAAACACAACCGCCCCAGCTACCTCATAGACGACCGCAGCATATAAAATTGCTTGGCCAGATATTGCGGCGTATACGGCATGTCGTTTCGCAGCCAAGCGATAATCGTCCCGATTAAGGAGGAAGAGCCGTACCATATGGCGATATCCTTTTGAATGCCGGCGGTAGCGAGGTAAGCGTCCATGCTGTCTATTTTGGCCGTAATCAAATCCGTCAGCAGCTTTAACAGCCGGTCCATAAAGATCGGAGTCCGTTTCATGGCAAGGATGACTTTATAAAATGTCGCGTGTTCGGCAATATGCTCAAGCAAATAAACCAGTATTGTGATTTCCTCTTCCGGCGAATTCGAATTTGCCGGCGCTTTTTTTAACACCGCATAAATGTCCCCAATCATTTCATCCGCCATTTTCTCGACCATATCCGGAATGTCCCGATAATGCAAATAAAACGTTACGCGATTGATAGTGGCTCGCTCGGCAAGGCGGTTCACCGTTATTTTCTCGATATCCATTTCCTGAAGCAATTCAACAAAAGCATCCCTGAGCAGCTGCCGCGTACGGACAATGCGGGGATCTGTGCGGCCGGACGTAGAATCCATCTTGATGGCCTCCTTTCTTCTATAAAGGGGAGCTACAATTTCATGGAAAGTGTCGTATTTTTACCAAAAAAACGACGGAAATGAATGATCTGTATATTACTTTACATTTCAGCGCGAACTGTTGCTTGTAAATATGTGCCTTCTTCATATAATCTACTTTATATGATGTAAATTATACGACAAGTTGTAAATTAAGTCGATGAAGATGTGGGAATAGGTGGGTGCTGAACATGAGTGAATCTCTCCGTGCAGAAAATAAACCTCAAAGTGACGGCTCCATGTGGCTGGCGCTGATCGCCATTGTATTAGGCACGTTTGTTTCCGTTTTGAACAGCAGTCTGATGAATGTGGCGCTGACCAAATTCGTGGCTGTATTTGGTTCGGATGTAAGCACGGTTCAATGGGTGATTACCGCTTATATGCTCGCTTCAGCCGTGGTGATCCCGATGAGCGGTTACTTGGGCGAGCGGTTCGGCAATAAAAACATCTTTATATGGTCGGTCGCCGGTTTTACCGCCGGCTCTGTCTTATGCGGGTTGGCCTGGAACGCATCGTCGCTGATATTATTTCGGATCATTCAAGGCATTGCCGGCGGTTTTATTATGCCGGTCGGGATGGCTATTATCTACACGATTTTCCCCAGAGAAAAAACCGGCATGGCGCTTGGATTATGGGGAGTTGCGGCAATGGTCGCGCCCGCGCTGGGGCCGACGTTCGGCGGGTATTTGATTCAATATTACAGCTGGCGGCTGCTGTTTTTCATTAATATTCCGATCGGTATTTTTGCCGTGGTGATGGGACAGATTCTGCTGAAAGCGTCCCCTAGAAAAACAGGGCTTAAGTTTGATCTGGCCGGCGCGGTTTTATCCATCCTGTTTTTTGGCTCCTTGTTGCTGGCGCTAAGCAAAGGACAGTCGGAGGGTTGGACGTCGCTGTTTATCGTCAGTCTGCTGTTCGTAGCTGTGTCCTCTTTGATGCTGCTGCTTTGGGTGGAACTTACCGTCAAGCAGCCCGTGCTGGATTTGCGGATTTTTAAAAACATGAAATTTTCGTTTAGCGTCATCTCTTCGTGCCTTGTTATGATCGGGATGATGGGCGGAACATTTTTGACCCCGCTGTATTTGCAAAACATCCATTCGTTGAATGCGATGGAAACAGGGTTGCTGATGATGCCGCAGGCGTTTATTATGGCGTTGATGATGCCGATTGCGGGAAAGCTGTTTGATAAAATCGGCATACTGCCGCTGGGGGTTGCGGGTTTAACGATTCTGGGGATTACAACTTTGAAGCTTCATCAATTGACAACCGATACGCCTAACGAATGGTTAAACGTGGTGCTGTGCATCCGTTCCGTCGGAATCGGCCTTTGTATGATGCCGCTGACCTCCGCAGGCATGAACGCCTTGTCGGCTCAACAGATCGGCAACGGTTCGACGCTTTCCAATGTGTGCCGCCAGGTGGCGGGTTCAATGGGGATCGCGTTGTTTACGGCCATTATGAGCAGCAGGCAAATTTTCCACTACGCGCATATTAACGAAAGTGTGTCCGTCGATTCCTACGTGGCCAACAATGTCATTTCTGGGATGGCCGGGCAAGTGTATCAGTGGTCTGTCGATATGAGCACGGCAACGGGGATGGCGACATCCGTGTTGGCTGGCATTATGCAGAAGGAAGCATTGGCTCGGGCCATTTCCGATACGTTTTATTTATCTGCGATTCCCGCTATATTGTGTATTCCCGTCGTATTTTTCTTAAGGACCAGAAAAAAACAGCAGCCGGCGAAGGAACCTTCCGCTGCCGATACGGGAACGCCAACAGCGGCGCGCCAAGTGGAGGCGCCAGGCTCTGAGCCTGTACAGGCGTAGGCTTAGGTAAGGTCTCTGAACGCCCCATTTTGAGAACGCAAAGTACTTCGCTACGTTGCCACGATAGCAGGCAAAAAAAGAATCGTTTAAGATGGAAAATGGTTACGCGGCAAATATGTCGTGTAACCGTTTTTCTTTTTTTGCAGCTAAGCTGCAGCCGATGGTTATTTCTTGTTCATATCGCGCAAGATACATGGCGGGGCGGATTCTGCATCTCCACAATCGGAAAACCTCTACCATTTATTTACTTGTGCCGTCTTTTTGATTGTATTATAGTTACTTATAAGAAGTCATTTTATTTCAAAACATAAGTTACTAAATGAAAGGTGGATTCATTCATGAGCAGCATTGGTTCAATCGATACAGAGTTAACTCCGGAAGTGAAAGCAAATCGTCAAGCACAATACCCGGTTTCCCCGTTATTTCTAAACCGCTGGTCTCCGCGTTCGTTTAAAAACGATAAAATTTCGGAGCAGCATCTGAACGCGATTCTGGAAGCGGCTCATTGGGCGCCGTCATCTTTTAACGATCAGCCTTGGCGGTTTATCGTAGCCGATACGGACGAACAATTAAACGTGTTCCATCAAATTTTGAACGACTTCAACCGGTCTTGGGCCGATAAAGCTCCTGTACTTGTGCTGGTTGCTTCCGATAAGCTGAGAGCGAACGGCGACCCTAACGGCGCCCATGCTTTTGATGCAGGTACCGCATGGGGATATATAGCTCTGCAAGCTAGTTTGCTCGGTATCGCCAGCCACGCGATCGGCGGTTTCGACCGCGATAAAGCGAGAACACTGCTGAATATTCCGGATCAATACGAACTTCACGCTATGGTAGCTCTTGGGTATCAGGATGACCGCAGCAAGCTGCCGGAAGGAATGCGTGAACGTGAAGAACCGAATACACGCGTGGATTTAGATAAGGTCGTTTTTAGAGGGAAATTGTAATCTCCCGCGGCACGTTGCCGATCGTCAAACAGACGGCTCATGTAAGTTTTCTTCCAGACATAGTATGGCACCGAATGTCGCAACATAATAACGTCATTCATTCATACATGCAAAGGAGATCATCACAATGAGCCATCAGAAACGGCGTGAAGAAGCGGCATGGAAAAGCCGCAAGGAGCAGCAAAACCCGCACGGTAAAATTAAATCGTTTAAGGAACTAACCGAAGAAAACGATTCGACAGCGAAATAAAACTGCTGAAATTTACCCGTAGATTCAGCCGGCATGGCGACATGCCGGATTATTTTTGTTTTCCGGTAGCATACTGATAAAGTGTATGTTTGTCCAAAAGGGGATTTGTTATGCGATTACAGCACCTCCGGCTTATTGCTGCGGCGATGAGCTGTTTGATAATGATAAGCGGATGCGGGCCCAAGCAAACGGAAACGCCCGAATCCCTAACGTCGCCTCCGGCTTCTGTTCATCCTGCGACACCTGGACAGTCACCTGTGGTGCAGGAGCCATCCAAGCCCGACGACCCTGCCGCAGCACTAACCGCGCAGCTGAGCCTGCCGGAAAAGCTCGGGCAGATGGTGCTTGTTGGCATGGAGGGAGCTGCGATGCAGCAGGAAATCCGTGGAATGATCAGCGATCGCCATGTCGGCGGGATTATTTTATATGGCAACAACATTGTTTCGCCGCAGCAGTTAAGTGAGCTTGTTAATGAGTTGAAAAAAGCGAATCGCGAAACCGGAGCAAAGCTGCCGCTGCTTCTGAGCGCGGATCAGGAGGGCGGGCGCGTTTCACGGCTGCCTCAGGATATTGATGTTTTTCCGAACAGCCGGTCCGTGGGCAATACAAACGATCCGAAATATGCGTTTCGGGTCGGAACGGCGCTCGGAGAAGCGATGAAAGCGGCCGGGTTTAATACCGATTTTGCCCCGGTGCTTGATGTGAATACGAATCCGGCGAACCCGGTTATCGGCGATCGTTCCTTCGGTACCACTGCCCAAACGGTAAGCGAGATGGGGGTACAAGAGATGCTGGGGATTAAATCTCAAGGGGTGATTCCTGTCGTAAAGCATTTTCCCGGTCATGGCGATACTTCCGTTGACTCGCATTTTGGGCTCCCAATAGTGGATCACGATTTGGAGCGGCTGCGCTCGGTCGAATTTGTACCGTTTGCTGCCGCGATTAAGGAAGACGCACCGATGGTAATGGTTGCCCATATCTTGATGACCAAGCTGGATCCGAATACGCCGAGCTCAATGTCATCTATTGTCATCGGGCAATATTTAAGGAACGAGCTGCAGTATAAAGGCGTTGTTATCACGGATGACATGACCATGGAGGCGATCGGAAAAACCGCGTCGATCGGCGCCGCGGCGGTACAAGCCGTATTGGCCGGCGCGGACATTGTTCTTGTGGGACACGACCCGGCGCAGCAAAAAGCGGTGCTTGAAGCGCTGGCGGATGCGGTGGATAGCGGCAAAATCCCGCAAAAAACCATCGATGAAAGCGTAAATCGAATCGCTAAGCTGAAGCTGGGCTTCGGATTAACCGATGAGCCGGTTTCGATGCCCGACGTCCCTGCTCTCAATAAACATATCCGCGAGCTGCTAAGCAAATAAGATAGGATAGATCTTAGGCTTCATGCCTGCTGATCTGTCCTTTTTTTGTTCCATCATTTGCATTGAATGGGAATGCTCAATCATTCAAAGCTGCGTCGGGCTGATGCACAAGTGACGAAGATCACTGAATTTTACAGGAAACGACTTTATGATGGAAACAAAAAATGGGAAATTCCCCATTATCATAAAGGACTGAGCTTATGCCGCAGTATCTTGTATACGTTCTCGCAAGCGGGCTGGCCATAACCTTCGGCACTTCGGTTGTTCTTTTGTTTATTTTGTACACGAGAGCAATTCCGTTTGAACAACGATGGAAGGGAATACTTCAGGCCGCGTCCGAGTTGTCCATTGTTGCGACAGATCTTAAGGGGACGATTACTTTTTTTAACAGCGGCGCGGAAAAAATGCTCGGTTACAAGGCTGAAGAGCTCATCGGCATAAGCACCCCTTATCTATTCCACGATCCCGATGAGGTCATTATACGCGGAAGAGAACTGTCCGCCGAACTAGGCAGAAAAGTGGAAGGGTTTGACGTATTTGTGGAATCGTCCAATAAAGGGAAAGCGGAGAAAAAAGAATGGACCTACATCCATAAGAACGGGACTCTGATTCCCGTCACCTTGATCGTCATGCCGATTCGAAACGCGCGGTCGGAAATAACCGGACATCTAGGGGTTGCCCTCGACATATCCAAGGAAAAAATGCTGGAGCAAGATTTGCGAAAAAGCGAAGCCGATTACCGATTTCTGCTTGATCATTCGCCTAATATTGTCATTGTGCACCAAGGCCCGCGTATCCGGTTTATGAACAAGGTTGCTGTCGCTATGTTGGGCTTCGCCGCGGAAGAGGAAACATGGAATGTCTCTATGGATGAATTGGTTGATCTGCAATATCGCGATGAGTTATACAGCGTTTCCCGCACAAAAAAGCTTACGGAAATCGTCATGTTGTGCCGTACGGGCAAGCACATGGCGGTGGAGTCCCATCTGGTGACGGTAAATTATCGCGGAGAACCGGCGCAAATGATGATCGCCAAGGATATTACGGCGAACAAACAAGCTGCCGAAATGAATAACCGGCTGATTTCGATATTGGAGGAAACGGAGCATTATATCGGCATGGCCGACGTTGACGGCAAGCTGTTATATTTGAATACTTTTATGAAAAAAATGCTCGGTTTCACGGATGAAAACGAAGGGACCGGCATGTTGTTAACCGATTTGTACCCAAAGTGGGAGGGAACGCTGATCCGGCGCGAAGCTTTGGACAAGGCATCCAAGCAAGGAAGCTGGAGCGGGGAGACTGTATTTCTGCGGAAGGACTATCAGCTGCTGCCGGTATACCAGACGATTCTCGCTCACAAGGATCCATCCGATCGCATCCAGTATTATTCGCTGGTGGCGAGAGATTTATCGGTGATTCGAGCGGAAGAGGAAGCCAGATTGTCCAAAGTCATTATTCAGAAAACGCTGGAAGCGCAGGAAAAAGAACGGACTGCGCTGGCCCGTGAGCTTCACGATCATATCGGGCAGTCGCTCTATTTTGTATCGATCAATTTACACACATTAAGCGGAAAACCGGAAGTCATGCCATACGACGAGCTGATTCAGAGTATGCTGGAGCAGCTTGACGGCGCCATCGTCGAAATCCGTTCGCAGTTGTTCCGTCTGCGGCCGCAGCTGCTGGAGCATCTCGGGCTTGCGGCTTCCATCCAACATTTAGTTCGTTCTTACCAGCTTGCTTACCCTCATATGGACATCCGTTTTGTTCATCAGGCCGCAACACGCGGCATTGACTCGAATACGGAAATTCATCTCTATCGAATCGTACAGGAAGGCTTAAGCAATGCGATCAAACATGCCGAAGCAACCCGGATTGAGATCATCTTGAGCTGGGAGGAAAACGAGCTCCGGATTCAAATTTGGGATGACGGACGGGGGATCGATAAGAAAAACGTGGGAGTGGGAATGGGATTACGCCATATGGAAGAAAGGGTAAACGCTTTAAACGGAACTTTCCACATGTACACGGGGTCCCATTGCGGCACCAAATTGACAGCGGCGATCCCTCTGCCTCCGGGAGCCGCCGCGCAAGAGGAGGCATAAGGAAGATTGGTCAGAAATGCAGCAGACCGTGCTTAAACGCGTAACTGACCAACTCTTGCCGTGTATGCAATTGCAGCTTTTTCATGATTTTCGCTTTATGCGCTTCTACGGTTTTTACGGAAATATACAGGGAATACGCGATTTCCTTGTGGGAATAACCTTTGGCGAGCAGGGAGACGATGTCGCATTCGCGCTGAGTTAGAGAGGAGAATTCGCTTGGCTGCTGGCCGTTTTTCATTTTTTCGAGCAGCGGTCCGATCAGTTCTTTTGCAGCCTGCTGATACAAATAAGTCTCGTTGCGGTACAACGCGCGAATTGCACTTATGACTTCCATTTGCTGCGCTGTTTTTAAAATATAACCCGTTGCTCCTGCCTTGATAGCATTAAAAAGCAAATCTCTGTCGTCATACATCGTCAGAATGAGAATTTCGGTTTCGGGCAAAGCGGTTTTGAGCCGGTACGTGGCGGACAGGCCGTTTTCCCCGGCCATGCTGATGTCCATCATAATTACATCGGGCTTGAGGCGCATGGCGGCCTCGAAAGCTTCGGATCCGTTGCCAGCCATACCGACGACGGTCATATCTTCCTGTGCATTAACTAACATCGATAACCCCGACAGAAGCACGGCATGATCGTCTACCAGCATTACCCTAATTGGCATATCTTTCCCTCTCCGATCATTCAAACTTCCAGATATTCAGATTATATTATACATTTATCGACATTTAAAGCAGGTAGTTGTCCGTTATGGGGATTATCCCTATTAACCTTTCTTCGTTCGAGTGGTACTATAGAACTATGTATTTCAAATCAAACCAAAAGGATCTACTTTGAGGAGAATTATGATACATATTCCAATGCCCATATCGCGGGCTAAGCTTTTTTTGCATCTCGCCGGGTTGATCGTATTGCTGAACATGTCGTATTTGCTGCCAAACCTTCAAGTCCCGCGCGGATTTAATCTGGCAGCACATACGATTACGGAGCTGCTTGCCGTTTTGTTTTCCATGATGATTTTTGTCATCGGCTGGTTTTCATATGTGAAAGAGCAAAGCAGAAACATCATTGCATTCTCGTCGTTGTTTTTATGTGTTGGGCTATTAGACCTAGGTCATATGCTGTCGTATGAAGGGATGGCTGTGTTCCCTCCGTCCATTGACCTGCGTCAGTCGGTGATGTTCTGGCTTGCCGCCCGTTTTGTCGCCGCAGTTTCATTTTTGTGCGTTGCATGGGTCCGTTGGAGAACTTGTATACGATATGGGGACCGTTACATCGCTCTTGCCGCAGCACTGCTCTTCACCTCCGTGGCGTATTGGCTGATTCTTGGCAATGCTGCTTGGTTTCCGCTAACTTATATAGCCGGTCAAGGGGTAACCTTGTTTAAAGTTGTACTAGAATATACGATTATCGGGTTATACGGCATCAGTGCGGTTGCGGCATTGATCTGTCAACCGGGAAGCAACCGTTACCGCAACTATTTGTTTTTTTGGGCGATGGCGATATGCATGATGGGCGAGATAACCATGTCCATCTCTCATCATGTCACCGATGCGCCGGTTATTTTCAGCCACGTCTGCAAGCTGGTTTCTTACATTATGATTTTCATCTCTATCTTATGGGATCAAATCAAAATCCCTTATCAAATGCTGAAGCGTTCGGAACGGGAAATCCGCGATATTCGGGACCGTTTATTTACGACGCTGGAGAGCATTTATAACGGGATTGTCATTACGGACGAGCATGGATGTGTTACGTACATGAATCCGACTGCGGTGCGGTTTCTTCAGCGTACCGGTGAAGAGGCGATTTCCCGTCCGGTGGAAGAGGTGTTTAAGATGAAACGCGAGGTTCATCCGGTTTACAGCTGCATCTTTTCCAGACGTTCCAGCGGTGTGCTTGCGGGGGAAGTTGACTTGACGGATAGACGCCAGTCACGAATAGTCCCGGTAGAATACAGCATTGCTCCGATGATTGGCGAATCCGGCGACGTAACGGGAACTGTTCTTGTTTTCCAAGACGTTTCGGATCGGATCGAATTTCAGCAATCCCAGGAACGGCTGATTTCCATTTTGGAGGCAACCTCCGATTTTGTAGCCATCGCTTCGGCCGCCGGAGAAACACGCTATCTGAATAGGGCGTCCAGAGACATCCTGGGGCTTGATGAAAGCGCCAAAATCGATATCAGGCTGATGTATCCGGCTTGGGCGCAAGCCGTTCTGCTGGAGGAAAGCATACCCATGGCAAAGCGCTGCGGCACTTGGAACGGCGAGATTGCGCTGATTGGAGCCTCCGGGGATGAAATCCCGGTTCATCAGGTCATTGTCGCTCATAAAAACGAAGCAAATGAGGTTTTGTATTATTCCACGATTGCCCGCAATCTTTCCGACATGAAGATGGCGGAATATAAAAACAACCTGGCCGCAAAAGTATTCGAGAATATTACGGAAGGCGTTATGGTTACGGACAGCAAGCAAGTGATTCAATTTGTCAACCCAGCTTTCAGCGCGATTACGGGTTATGACGAAGAGGAAATTATCGGTCAAACGCCAAGGTTGTTAAGCTCCGGCCGGCATGATGCCGACTTTTACCGCCATATGTGGACTGTCATTAAAGATAAGGGAAGCTGGAAGGGCGAAATCTGGAATAAAAGAAAAAACGGCGAGATTTATCTGGAATCGATTACCATTAAAGAAGTGAAAGATAAAGGCGACAGCCTCACGTATTACATCGCTTTATTTAAAGATATCACGATTGAGAAAGAGCTCGAAGCGCGAATACAACATCAGGCGTATCACGATGTGGTCACCGACCTGCCCAACCGCCTGCTTCTGAATGAGCGTATCGGACAGTCCTTCCGAAGGGCCGCCCGTAATCATCACAGCGTTGGCATTATGTTTCTGGACCTGGATCGGTTTAAGCGGATCAACGACACATTTGGCCATTCGGTGGGGGATTTACTGCTCAAGGATGTCGCCCGGCGTCTGAAAAACAGCCTGCGTTCCACCGATACGATTGCAAGGGTAGGCGGCGACGAGTTCGTTATTTTAATTCCCGATCTGAGAGATATTCGGGAAAGCTCGGTTATTGCGCAGAAGATCATCTTGGCGTTGACCTCGCCGTTTTTCATCGAGCGGCATGAGCTGTATATCACCGTCAGCATTGGCATCAGCCATTATCCGCAAGACGGGGATAATGGAGAACTGCTGATCCGTCGCGCCGACACGGCCATGTACAAGGCGAAAGAATTAGGGAAAAACAACTACCAAATCTATGCGCTGGAGCAAGAGAAGCAAACCGTTGCGCCGGACATGATGTCGCTGGAGATCAGCTTAAGGAGAGCCGTTCAAAATGGGGAACTGCACATCCATTACCAGCCCCAATACAATTCGGTCAAAGGAGAATTGATCGGTGTGGAGGCGCTGGTTCGCTGGAAACATCCGGAGTGGGGAAATATTCCGCCCTCTCAATTTATTCCTCTGGCCGAGGAATCGGGACTTATCGCTGTGTTGGATCAATGGGTGCTCAAACAGGCGTGCGAACGTGCAAAATCGTGGATGAATCAAGGGTTTGCGCCGGTTCGGGTTTCCGTTAATCTTTCTATGCTGCAATTCCGGCAGCCGGATCTGGTGCATTTTGTATCCCGTGTATTATGGGAGACAGGGCTGCCTCCCGAATATTTGGAGCTGGAGCTGACGGAAAGTATGGTCATGGACAATCCGGATATGACCATGCACATTTTGAACCAGCTTAAAGCGATGGGAATCCGTATTTCGCTTGACGATTTCGGCATCGGTTATTCGAGCCTGAACTACTTAAAAAAGCTGCCCATCGACAGAATCAAAATCGATCAATCTTTTGTCAAAGACTTGTCGGACGATCCGGGCGATCAGGCGATCGTACAGACGATCATCACCTTGTGTCATACGTTAAAGCTTCACGTTATTGCGGAAGGCGTTGAAACGGAAGATCAGCTGGACTATTTAAAACGCCATCAATGCGAGGAAGTGCAAGGCTTCTTGTACAGCAGGCCGCTGCCGGAAGATGAAGTGGTCAAACTCATGCGTTACGGCGCAGCCAAAAGATATTAAAAGCTGGGCTGCTCGGATGTATCCATCATGTTCTTTCATTAAGGCTCTTTCCCTGATGGGGAAGGAGCCTTTTTTTGCCGCGGGTCTGGATAGGACCGGAACGGGCTTGTAACGAACCCTGCTTGCTCGACGCACGGCGCTGCTTCACGCACCTCGGAAAACAATTTCCGTCATAGCGCAGCAAATTTTCCGTCGCACCTGAACATCGGTTCGGGTTATGTTTAGTACCTGGGATACGCTCAGTGGTCTTTATATCAACATGACCTAATGTCCTCCGCGTGTAGACAAACGGAAATGGTACCCTTCCATTAATGGATTGTGAAAAAATAATTCTAAAGCTGCATAAATTGTTTGATGTGCTATGTAAAAGAATTGTTGATAATAGTCTTACAACCAAATAGACGTTTTTACAAACAATGTTAGGAGTTGTATGGCTGTGAAAACTTGGAAGGAAACATCGGCGGGATATTTATTTACCGGACCCATGCTACTGGGGGTGCTTGTATTTACCATTATTCCGTTGATCGCGGGATTGTTGCTAAGTTTAATCGATTGGAACTTTGTAAGCGGTTTTGACAAAATGAAATTTGTCGGCCTGAACAATTTCGTCAGATTGTTCCATGATGACACGTTTATTAGATCGTTTAAAAATAATATATTGCTGCTCATCGTCGTACCTGCCACGATGCTGTTTTCTATGCTTATCGCGATCGTGATAAACAAAAAAGTCTACTTTAAAGACGGTTTCAAAGTCGCTTATTTTATGCCCTATATTTCCAGTGTCGTTGCTGTTGCTGCAGTATGGCGGGTATTGATGCACCCTACGTATGGCCCAATTAATCAATTTTTTCACTCCTTGGGCATGGATAGCCCGCCAAAATGGTTGGCTGATCCCAATTATGCCATGCTGTCAGTCATGATTATTATGGTGTGGATTCAAATCGGCTACAATTTGATCATCTATATCGCAGCACTGCAAAATATCCCAAAAGATTTGTATGAAGCCGCCGATATTGACGGTGCAAACGTTTGGGAGCAGTTTCGCAACATTACTGTCCCTATGCTCTCGCCAACAACGTTTTTTCTGCTCGTCACCGGCGTAATCAGTTCATTTAAAGCCTTTGACCTAATAGCCGTTTTAACCCAAGGCGGACCGGCCAATTCCACCTCGGTCATCGTGTATTATTTGTATGAAGCAGCGTTTATTAATTTGAAAACAGGGTATGCATCCGCGATGGCCGTGGTATTGATGCTTTTTGTTCTTCTGTTGACATTCCTGCAATGGCTCGGTCAAAAAAAATGGGTGAATTACTAAGGAAGGGAGGACTATCGCATGCGATCAGTTCAAGTATCTAAGATTATAGTCACGATCATCATGGGAATAATAGGCGTCTTTTTCCTGACGCCGTTTCTATGGATGCTGTCAACTTCCTTCAAGCCGGAGATGGACGTTTTTAATTACCCGATTCAGTGGATTCCAACAACGTGGCAAGCCATAGAAAACTATAAGGAAGTATGGGCCGGTGACTTTCCGTTTGCTCTTTACTATTGGAATTCGATCAAGGTAACATTGCTGACAACAGCGATCTCCATCACTGTATCCGCCATGGCGGCTTACGGGTTCTCTAAAATCGAATTCAAGGGAAGAGAGCAATTATTTCTAGTCGTTCTGATCACCTACATGGTACCGCATCAAGCTTTTCTTGTTCCGCAATTTATTATGTATCGTTGGCTCGGACTTTTTGACAGCCATCTTGGATTGATTCTCCTCGGATCATTCAGCGTTATCGGCACCTTTTTGCTGCGGCAATTTTTCATGGGTGTTCATAACGAGTACATTGAATCGGCCCGTATTGATGGAGCGGGACATCTCCGGATTTTTACTAGCATTGTGGTACCGCTGGTGCGTCCCGCCATTGCCACATACGCGATCCTGCGGTTTATCTGGACATGGAACGATTACCAAAACCCGCTTATCTTTTTGCGGTCAGACAAATTGTTTACGATACAGCTCGGTATTCGAAAATTCGCGGACATAAACGGAGAATATTATTCACTGATTATGGCTGGGGCGGTATCGGCCATTTTGCCGCTGCTCATTATCTTTATCATTGGGCAGAAGAATGTCATTGAAGGAATTGCCATGGGGGGTGTTAAGGGTTAGAAATTGACATTTTGAGATAGATCAGATGATGTTAAAACAATACAAAAGGAGAAATATACAATGAAATATTGGGCTTATAGTCTTACATCCGCTCTATTAGTTACAGGATTGCTCAGCGGTTGCGCTGGCGGTAATACCCAGAACGGAGCGCAGCCGGCCTCCGGAGATAAAGGCAATCAAATTACTTTGAAGCTTCACTTCTGGTATAATGAAGATCAGGACAATTGGAAAACAGTCTACAGCGAGTTTCAAAAAAAATATCCGAACATTAAAATCGAAGCGGTAACCGCCGGTGATAACAATGCGGCCGAATATTTGAAAAGGCTTGATCTTGCCGCCGCATCCGGTGATCAGATTGATCTCATGATGTTCTCTAATGCAACCTATTACTCTCAGCGTGTTGCGGCCGGTATAGTGGAGCCTCTGAACGAATATATCGCAAAAGACGGTTACAAGGTGCCGGACGAGTACTACATGGATACGACGATCGGGGATAAGGTCTTCGGTCTGCCGGCCAAGAAAAATATTTACTTTGTCATGATGAATAAAAAACATTTGGATGAAGCGGGGCTATTGGTTCCTAAAGATTGGACCTGGGACGAATTCCTTGATTACTCGAAGAAGCTGACCAAAGGCGAAGGAACAAACAAAAGATATGGAACTTACTTTCATACGTTCTCCCAATACTATCACTTGGCTTTGAGTAATCAGCCTGACGATTACTTCCTAGTTAAGCCCGACGGCAAAACACTAAATATCGACAATTCGCTCGTCAGACGTTCGCTCGAAATCCGCAAGCAAGCGGAAATGGTCGATAAGTCGGCAACACCGTATTCGGAAACGATCAGCCAAAAGCTCAATTACAGGCCGCAATATTTCAATGAAAAAACAAGTATGATTGTTACGGGCGATTTCATGATTCCTGAAGCCGGTGGATCGGATAAAGTACCAGCTAACTTCCAAACTGTATTCGCGCCGTATCCTAAAGTCAACAAAACGGACCCGATATCGTCGATTACAGCCGGAGACATCATGGCTGTATCCTCGAAGTCGAAGCATAAGCAGGAAGCCTATCAATTTGTCCGGTGGTATACAACGGAAGGAATTCAGCTTCAAGGGAAATATATCCCGGCATGGAAGAAAGCGGACTTAAATAAAGTAATTGATACTTTAATTGCGTCTTCGAAAACACCGGATAAGGTTGATAAAGCATCTTTAATGTACACGATGACTAACAGCATCCCGCAAAAATACAATATTCCAGCGGCTTTTAATGAAGAGCTTGAGAAGGCTTACCAGAAAGAAATTGAAAGATTCCTGCTTGGCGAGACAGATGTGGACACTACAATTAAAAATGCAGTTCAAAAAGGACAAGAAATTATAAAGAATAACAGCAAGTAAAATCCAAATCAACGGTCAACTCAGACAAACTGAGCTGGCCGTTGATTTTCCTTGTATTATAGCTTGCATGGCAGATTGATTAAGAAAGCGGTGCATTCATCATGAAATGGCTGAAGGGGCTACGATCTTCATTTCGGAAACAAATGATTTTTACAGCATTTCTTTGTCTACTTATTCCTGTCGGGGGGATCATGCTGTTTTCGAGTTCCCTTACTATCAATTTAATCAAGGGACGAGTCGTTCATACCGCTTCCGAATCGTTACAGGTTACCCAATTGCATATTTCAAATGTCATGAGTAACTTGATAAGGATTACAAATAATATTCAATTCGATAGGGACATAGGGTCGATCTTAAGATACCCCCCATCTCAAGGAAGTAAGGCAGCCATCGACATGCAGAAGCTAGTAGAGGAAAAAATCAATTCGTTCACATCGGAAAACACCGGCATTTATGTTACGATCCTGCTCTCCAACGATACATACTATACGAATTACAATTATTATGACTTCCACCCGTTGCGTTTTAAGGACGAGCCGTGGTTTTCGAATCTGCAAATGGCGGATTCCTTTGAAACATATTGGCTCGGGGTACAGCCGACGTATATTCAATCCGAACGTAGTAGAAATCCCTATGTGATCACCGTTGCGCGCACATTGCGCGATATTTCATCGAAACCTTACGCTTATGTTATTGTTAGCGTCAATGAGTTACAGCTTCGTTCCATCATAGAACAATACAGCGATAGCCAAAGCATCATGCTGCTTTCAGACCAGGGCGTTATCTTATCAGGTATGAACCACATTGGCGAGAGATATCCCCATTTTAAAGATTGGAATCAATTAGGTGATGTAACCATTTTAAATATCGGCGAAGAGAAACAAATTGTGGTCACGAAAAATCTCTCTTTTGCCGGGTGGAAGCTGGTCAGTCTTACTCCCTACAAGAATGTTACCTCTCAGGTGAACACGATTTTTAGATCTAATTTTTTGCTTGAATCGGTTTTTGTCGTCTTGTTTTTAATTATTTTTGTTTATTTATTACGCCGATTTACGAAGCCCGTTGTCCGACTAGTCCAAATCGCATCGAATATTGAGGCCGGTAAATTGTCTATTCGTTCTAACATCAAGGGACCGGATGAATTTGTGAAGTTAGGCCGATCATTTGATACGATGCTGGACAGCATTGAGTTGATGATAAGCCAGATTACCCACGAGCAGGCTATGAAAAGAAAAGCGGAGTTAGCTATGCTGCAAGCTCAGATTAACCCGCACTTTTTATTTAATATATTGAACGCTCTGCGCATGCGGATAATGCTCAAGGGAGACCGGGAGAATGCTAACATCATCAGTTCATTATCGCGTTTGCTTCGTCAAACGATCAATCATGATCTTGAATTCATCGTGCTTAATGAAGAAGTTCATCTTGTTGAGGATTATATGAAATTAATGCGTTTTACCTTCAAGTATCCGTTTCAATACGAGATTAAATTAAGCTCTGAATCTTTGCTTGAGCCTGTCCCGCGGTTTATCCTACAGCCCATTATTGAGAATTGCTTAATTCATGGTTTGAAACAGAGAGAGGGGAAGATTACCATCCATGCCTGGAAAATGCAAGAAAAGTTTGTGCTTGTCATTCAAGACGACGGAGCGGGGATGACCGTGATGGAATTGGAGGGGCTGCGCAACAAACTTCAATTGGGTTTTGAAAACGGTATGGCTCGAACAGAGACTCGTAAAGGCATGTCCGGTATCGGTCTAGTTAACGTACATGAGAGGTTGAAATTGGTATATGGGGAAAGGTTTCGAATGGAATTAGAGAGCGAGCCGGGTAAAGGGACCGTGGTTAAATTAATTATTCGGAAGGGAGAAATCGAAAGCCATGTGGAAGGTTCTGCTCGTGGATGACAGTTACCCCGTACTTGAGTTTTTATCGCAAGTTGTTCCTTGGGAATCGCTTGGTATGCAGGTGGCAGGCCAACATCTTAACGGACTGACAGCGCTGGAGCACTGCAAGCTCGATATGCCGCATCTTCTGATTACAGATATCGGGATGCCGGAGATGAACGGTTTGGATCTGATCAAGGCTGTTAAAGAGATCAATCCCAGAATGAAGGTTATTATTTTATCTTGTCATGACGAATTCCCGTATGCCCAACAAGCTGTCAAGCTTAGCGTAAATGATTATGTGCTGAAAGAAACGATGGAGCCCGAAACGATGATCCAATTGCTGGAAAACATGCGGCTGCAATTGGAACAAGAAAACAAGGAACGGTCGGGTCACGAACAGCTAAAGAGCATGATGGATCGGCATCGTTCGTCATTAAAGACAAACTTTATGCGTGCAACTCTGGCGAATCCTCTGAGCGATCCTAAACGCTGGTTGGCGGAAGCGCAAGGGTTTGGAGTTGATTTGGACAAGTACAGTTATTTGCCCGTTCTTTGTTACGCTAATCAGTTTAGTAAATTAAAGCAACGATTTCAAGAAGTAGATCTGTTGACATATGCTATTGAAAACGGAGTAAACGAATTAATTGATGCAAAGGTGCGAGGAGTCAATTTTCAGTGTGCAGGCAATGAAATGATTTTGATGATTCCTCTACAGGCGTACCTTGAGAGTAAGGCATTCGATCTGTTTGTTCCTCATTTGCGCGCGATGCAAGAAGAGTTTGAATCCTATTTGAGAATAAGCTTGTCTTTCATGATTTCCAAACCCGCTCTTTCTCCTCAAGAAATCAAACGGAATGTAAAGGAATTAATGGAAAGTAAGGACTTGCGTTTTTACGCCACGTCGAGAAGCATTTATAAATGGTCAGCGTTTCAGAGCTCGAATGATGATATTTATAAGTATTACTCGAATGCATTAGATGAATTCAAACAGCTTATCGCAGAGGGCGAGACCGATCGTGTACAGGGAGAATTGGACCGATGGGAGAATTGGATCAGGTCAAATCATTTTAAGGCGGAGGAAGTACGGGGCTGGGTGATTAAGCTTTTGTCGGATATCGACCTTAAATATCGCTCGCAGCAGCATTTTCACAATGTTTATTCTACAGAACTGTTTCATAATACGCTCCTCGAATTCGAGTCATTGGAAGAGTTATTTGTTTATATGCAGCATTATTTTATGGAAAAAATCGATTATGTAGCCAAAACACAACGAGAAAGTCAAAGGAAAGAGGTCATTGAAGCCAAACGTTATGTGATGACCCATTTGTCAAAGAAAATTTCGATGGATGAGGTAGCCCGCATGCTTCATCTTAACGGAAGCCACTTCAGCCGCATCTTCAAGATGGAAACAGGGGAAACCTTTATTGAATTCGTCACGCGGGTTAAGATGGAACAGGCACAGGAGTACTTATTGCAATCGGAAAAAACGGTGGAACAAATTGCTGAAATGGTCGGATATGAGAATACGAGTTATTTTATCAAGTTGTTTAAGTCGCTTTTTGGCATGTCTCCGCTGGATTATCGAAGGCT
This sequence comes from Paenibacillus thalictri, assembly GCF_004307995.1. Lineage (GTDB taxonomy): Bacteria > Bacillota > Bacilli > Paenibacillales > NBRC-103111 > Paenibacillus_AF > Paenibacillus_AF thalictri. The sequence goes on from NZ_SIRE01000013.1 coordinate 170,565, forward strand.
GAAGTAGCCGGTATTTGATCGCATATGAGTTTCATTTCTTCTACTCATAGGTCGCGATTTGCATGGTGGATGAGCAGCAGCTTGAATCGCAGAAGACCCGATCTGTCGGCTGAAATGCCCCGGCTGTGGTGTGGAAAAACGCTTATCCTGAGATTTTGCCGGACGTTTTTTGTTACGATAAGACGGACTGGTGGTATGAATTATCTATATTAAAACATCCAAAATTTGGAAATACCCTCTCGTGCTGCAACGGCGTTAGCCAAACGCCGTCCACAACATGGAGATACCGGATACCAGAAGAAGGATGTCCAGCACGTAACGGAACGAGGCGACGCTCATGTGCTGCACGAGTTTTTTGGCGATAAACGTGCCGAGCATCAGGGAGGCCCCCACAATAAGCCCTTGCAGCGCAATTTCGGAAGATAAAGCGCCGAGTTCGCGAAACGTCACGACTTTGCTAATGTAAAGCGCCAGCGAGCTGGCGGCCTCGGTGGACAGGAAGGCCCCTTTCGCCAAGCCGTACGCGGTAAACGCCGGAACGCTGAGCGGGCCGGTAGAGAGCACCAGGCCGGTCAGAAAGCCGATCACGGCTCCGGCCAGGGATAGCTGCCACAAGCGAAGCTTCAGTTTTTTGGCGTCAAGCCAATGTCTGAGCGGAATGACCGCGAGAAAAAAGACGCCAAGCCCGATGTCGACCGCATGCGCCGGCAGTGTCCACAGCGTATGGGCCCCTAGCGCTGCCGCGGGTACGCCAGTAACAGAATAAACGGCAAATGCTTTCCAGTCGATCTCCCGCCGCCAGGCGATCACTCTGGAGATGTTGGCCATTACGGCAGCCACGGCCATGATCGGAACGGCCTGTTTTGGCCCGTAGGTCATGACAAGCACGGGCAGCAGCATGATCGACGAGCCCGTCCCGATGACACCGCTGATCGCGCCTGCGGCCAATCCGACAACCAATACAAAGAAATAAGCTCCCAAATGAACACTTCCAATCGGCAAATTGCCCGGATGATATACTATACCAATGTAGCATTGTTTTCCGCCCTCGCGAAAGTCGTTTTTTCCACCCTCGCAGATCGTTTTGTGTCGTTTCCGTCCCCATGCGCTGATAGTACAATAAAAGCAAGCAAGCGAAGCTCACTGCAGATTATCTGCACACGATTCACATATTAAAAAGGGAGGAACAGAAATGAAAGCGATATCAAAAACGGTTTGCGGTTCACTTGCCTTACTGTTCGTATTAAGCGGATGCGCCAGTCCCAGTCCGGGTCCGGCGCAGGCGGAGAAGAAACCGGATAACGAAGCCAAGCCCAAAAGCGAAGCGAAACCCGGCGAGAAGGTGAAAATCAATTATTGGACCCAGGAAAGAGGGCGGGCCGACTTCTTGAAGTCGAAGGTCGAGAAGTTTAACCAGACCAATCAGGACAATATCGAAGTGACGCTGACGATCTTATCGGATAACTACGCCCAAGCGGTCGATATCGCTTTTGCCAGCGGGCAGGCCCCCGATGTATTTAATGTCGGTTCGGCCGTATTGGGCCCGCTCAGCACATTGGTAGGCAAAAACTACTTGGAGCCGCTCGACGGCTACATGACGCCGGAGTTGAAACAGCGTTATGACAGCATGAGAGCGGAAGGAACCAATATGTACAAAGGCAAGATGTATTCGTTCCCCAACTACGGCAACAGCTACAGGTTAATTTACAACGTCGATTTGCTGGAAAAAGCGGGATACAAGCAGCCTCCCAAAACATTGGACGAAATGGTGGACGCCGCCAAAAAAATTACCGCAGCAGGCAAGGCAAGCGGCATTTACGGCTTCTCGCTGCCTTACAAATCGGCGCAAAGTGCGATGAGGCGATCGGCGCAAGTAATCGCCACGCAGAGCGGTTACGAAAGCTCGGGTTTTGATTTTAAAACGGGAAAATATGATTTCAGCGGATACCAGCCGATTATTCAGTCCTTCCGGCAGATGTGGGCGGACGGCAGCACGCTGCCGGGATCGGAGTCGCTGGATATCGACCCGCTGCGCGCCCAGTTCGCGGAAGGCAAGATCGGCATGTATTTCTCCGCTGCAGTAGAACCCGGGGTGTACGACAAGCAATTCCCGACCAAAATTAAGTGGGCGGCAGCGCCGGTTCCTACTCAATCCGGCAATCCGGGCGGAGCCGCTTATTTGGAGGGGGGCACCTGGGTTGGCATCAGCAAAGATTCGAAGTTCAAAGACAAGGCATGGAAGTTCCTGGAGTACATGTACAGCAAAGAGATTCTGATGGAAACGCAGGAAGTGGCCGGCTGGCTGTCCATCGTTCCCGAAATCGTAGCCAAAGCCAAAGTGCCGTCCATTGCCGGCACGGAATATTTCCTTCCCGGCAAATACGACGCGATCTGGCCGCTGCCTCCGGAAAATATTAAACCCGAAGGAAAAACGTCCGACCAGGAATTTGTCGACTATATCCTTGTCGGCGGCAATCTGGACGAAGTGATCAAGCGGCTCAACCAGAAGTACAATGCGGCGTTGGAGAAATCGGGCCAGCAGGTGAAGCCGGATCCGTCCTTTGATCCCGTCAAGCTGCAAGGCAAGTGACGTTATACAGAAAGGAGATAGGCTCCAATGACAAAATGGCGGCATGCTTCGCAGCCCTACCTGTATATTTTTCCAAGCGCGCTGCTGATGCTGGTATTCTCCGTATATCCGATCATTTGGGTGTTCCGGTTTATGTTTTACGACTATCTTGGTTACGGCGTCCCGAAGTTTACCGGGCTGTACAATTTTGAACGGTTAATGCGGGATACGCAATTTTGGGACGCACTGGTCAACACGCTGGTATTCAGCGCGGGCAAACTGCTGGTAACGATACCTGTGGCCTTGATCGTCGCCGTGATTTTAAATACCCGGCTGAAAGGGCGCAACGTGCTGAGGATCATCTATTTTATGCCGACCGTCATCAGTATTGCGGTTATGTCCGTTGTCTTCTACATCATATTTAACTCTTACAACGGCATCTTGAACCAGTATTTGTTGAAATTCGGCCTGATCTCGCAAAATATCGAATGGCTGAGCAGCAAACATGCCATGCTGACAGTGGTGCTAGTCGCCGCATGGGGCGCCATCGGCAACAATATGCTGCTGTTTTTGGCCGGGCTGCAGGGGATTCCCCATGATGTGTATGAAAGCGCGGAAATCGACGGGGCCGGCAGCGTGCAGAAGTTCGTGTATATTACGATCCCGATGCTGGGGCCTGTGCTGCAGGTCATTATGATGCTGGCGATTATTTCGGCGCTGAAGGGCTACGAAGGCATCATGGTGTTAACGGGCGGAGGACCTGCGGGAACAACCGAAGTGATGTATTTATATTTGTTCAAATTGCTGTTCCCGATCTCGGCGGGAGGACCCGCAGCGCAGGAAATCGGTTATGGCAGCGCAGTCGGCTTTGCGATTTCGGTCATTGTGGGAATGATTACGGCCATCTACTTTTTGCTTTCCAAAAAGCTGAATCAAGCACATAGATAGAAGGGAATCGATGTTATAATGGAAGTAATCGCAAGCACAAGACAGCAAGCCGCGTCGAAGCGCATCCGGCTGCGAAAAGCAGGGGGCCGATTCGTGTTGTGGGTCTTTTTGACAGCCGTGCTGATCTTCACGTTATTTCCGATCGTCATGGCCCTGCTGGGATCGTTTAAAACGAACGCCGAATTAAATACAGGCGCCACCTTCCTGCCGTTGCATTGGAATTTCTCGAATTATATCAAGGCGTGGAAGGAAGCGAATTTCGCCGTATTTACTTGGAACAGCTTGTATATGAGCTTTTTCTCCACCGTCGGCACGGTCGTCATCGCTTCGATGGCGGCTTATGCGGTAGACCGCAGGGAATTTGCCTGCAAGCGTCTGTTCCTGGGACTTCAGGCTGGCACGATGTTTGTCGCCATGGGAGCGATTATGCTTCGCCCGCAATTTGATGTCATGGTAGCGCTGCATTTGAACAGATCGATTTGGGCAGTTATCATCTTGAATATTTCAGCTCACGCTTTTGCGTTTTTTATTTTGCTTGGTTTCATGAAAGGCATTCCCCGCGATATGGATGAAGCGGCCAAACTGGACGGAGCCGGCTTCGGTTATATTTACGCCAGAATCATCATGCCGCTGCTGCTTCCCGGTCTTGGGGTCACCTCGCTGTTTGCGTTCCGCAATGCTTGGAACGAATACATTATGCCGCTGGTGTTTACGATGACGCAGCCCAAACTTCAGGTGCTGACGGTAGGGCTGGCCAATTTAAAATACAGCCCGGACGGCGCGCAGCAAAGCAATCTGATGTTGGCCGGCGCTTGCCTGTCGATGATCCCGATTTTGATCGTCTATTTGCTCGCTAACAAAAGCTTTACGCAAGTGAATACGGGAGGCATTAAAGGGTAATATTCAACCGGATCGGAGATGTTCTAGCGATGAAACGCAATCTTTTGTTTATTACAACCGATCAGCAAAGGCAGGACAGCTTGCCATGCTATGGGATGTCTTTTATGAAGACGCCGAATCTGGACCGATTGGCCTCCGAAGGTATGGTGTTTGACCGGTGTTACGTGCCGGCGCCGCTTTGCGTTCCGTGCCGCGCTTCGATCATGTCGGGGTATTATCCGTCCGCAGTTGGCACGATGGGCAATGAAACGTGGCTTGACCCGGATGTGCCCACTTGGGCCGGTCTGATTAGCGAAGGCGGATACCGCACGGCCGGCATCGGCAAGATGCATTTTGCGCCTTGGGACATTTTAAACGGATTCGACGAACGGATCACCTGCGAGGACAAACGCCATTCGTATATTCCCGACGATCATGCCCGGTTTCTGGAACGGCACGGTTTGGAGAAACCGCATCCCGCGGATTATCCCCGGTATTACGAGACAAACGGCGCGCCGCTGTACCCTTATGCCAAATCGTTTCACCCCGACGCTTATATCGCCGACCAGGCGGCGGAGTGGCTGGACCGGAACGGGGATGCTCCGTTTGCCGTTTGGGTCAGCTTTGTCGGGCCCCATGATCCGTACGATCCTCCAGCCGAGCTGGCGGATATGTACAAGGATGCGCCGATTCCGGAGCCGATTCCCGTGCCTGACCGTCTCGAAGATAAAGCGGCGATTAAGCTGCAGCGCGCGGCCAAACTGGCCATGACCAATTCGATGTTCCGCATCGACGTATCGCAAACGACACCCGAGCAGTTCCGGACATGGCGCGCCCATTATTACGCCAATATTTCGCTGATCGACGAAGGTATCGGGAAGATCCTGGATGCGCTTGAACGCAAGGGCATTTTGGAGCAAACGACGATTGTGTTTACCAGCGATCACGGCGATGCGTTAGGCGATCACGGCATGGTATGGAAAGGGTTCTTTTACGATTCGATGGTGAAGGTGCCGCTTATTGTCCGCGGCCCCGGGGTGCCGGCCGGAAGCCGCTGCGAAACGCTGGTCAGCACGCTGGATTTGATCCCTTATTTTTACGAAACGTGTGAGGTGAAAGCGCCGTCCGATCTGCAGGGCCGGTCGATTGGCCCGCTGCTGGAAGGTTCCGGCGCACCGCGGCCCGCTTATGTGTTCAGTGAAGTGGATCAACAGTATATGGTGATGGACGGCAGATACAAATACAGCCTGTACGCCAGCGGCGGCAAGGAGCTGTACGATTTGCAGGAGGACCCCCGAGAGCTGACCAATCTGGCCGGAGATGAGCGTTACAAGGATACAATCGCTGCTCTGCACGAAGCGTTAATTCGTCATATGATGGAAAGCAACAGCATTCACAGCAAGTTTACGAGGAAGACAGCTTGCGCTGAACGCGACGAAATCGAAGCGAATTATCGCCGGGAGCTTCTTGCCAAAGCAAATCCAGCGGCAATTTGACGAGACCATTGAAAAAGTAGCGAAGTGAGAGAAAAATCATGCTGAAGAAGCGCCAGCGTTCGCTTTTGTCCCCGAAATTCACCTGCCGCAAGCAGGTACATTCAAGAAATTCGGGGACAATTGGCGATCGTAAGCATGATTCGTTCATGTAGCGTTCGCTTTTTCAGTGGCCACCAAATTGACGGGGAGAGTTTACGATGCGGTCTTATTTCCTGAACTGGATTCACGGCATATCGTTTAAAAACCGGATTCGGACCGCATTCATGTGCTTACTGATTTTTGCGGTGGCCTCTACCGGAGGGGTTTCCTATTATATCGTTGCCGGCGTCATCGAAAGGCAGGCGTTAAAGCAAAGCCAGGATTCCTTGAACAAATCGGCCCAAGTGCTGGATGAGCGCTTGAGAAAAATACTCGTATATATGATGACCATCACGATAAGCCAGCCGTTTAAAGATTTGGTCGTCGATTTGTCGGAACAGGACAGTCGCAATTATTATAAGCATCTCTCCAATTTGCAGCCGATTTTTGACCAGTTTACGCTGAATGAACACTCGGTGGGCTCGGTGCTGATCAGCACCTCGATCGGAGACTTTTACAGCACGACGCAGCGCAGGCTGACGGAGCATCCGTTCCAGCAAACGGAGTTATACCGGCAGATGACGTCCTCCACGGCCAACCAGCGGGTATATTGGTCCGAAGAGCATAAAGACGAGTTGTTTTCCGACGGCAAAAGCGTGATCAGCCTTGTGTTTCAACCGTTCACGCAAAACTTGTCGGTAAAAGACATCTATATCATCGTTAACGTCGATGCGCCGACGATTTTTAAGCTGGTGGACAGCACGTTTGATGAGCTTGACCGCGAATCGTTTATACTGGCGGGCGGCAAGAGCAGTGTATTCAAGCGGCAAGGAAGCTATTGGGACCTGCTTCAATCGGGCGGTCTATTTGAACGGATCGGCAAGGAAACGGAAGATTTCTTCGTGTTTTCCCATAACGATAAGGAAATGTATTTGATCAACTACGCGAAACTTCAAGTATATTCCGACTGGACGTTGTTTACGGTTCAGCCGAGGAGCAAGCTGCTGCGGCTCATTGACGGCATACGCTGGAGTTCGATCGCGATTGTGATCGTTTGTGCGATTCTGACTTTGTATATTACCAATGTGCTCACCGGCATTTTGTTTAAGCCGCTGATGAAGATGCAGTTTCTCATGAACCGTGTAGGCCAGAACAACCTGCATCTGCGGTTTCACAGTCCGTATCAGGACGAATTGGCGCAGATGGGCGAGAAATTCAATCAGATGCTGGATGAGATCATGGCGCTGATGGAGCAAAATACGCAGATGGAAAAAGATAAACATGTCGCCGAAGTGAAGGCGCTGCAGGCGCAAATCAACCCGCATTTTTTGTACAACAGCTTAAATATGGTGTTCTTGAAATGTATGGATAATCAATACGATAAAGCCAAAGAAATGGTGATCTCTTTATCGAGACTGTTTGAGTTGGGCCTAAATAAAGGGCTGGAAGGCACGACGGTGGAGCAGGAGCTGCATCATGTCGAATATTACATGAAAATCCAGATGGCTTGTTACCGCGATTTGTTTGACTACCGCATTCATGTTCAAGACAAATCGCTGCTGGCCTACCCTATGCTGAAAATATTGCTGCAGCCGCTGGTGGAAAATTCGATTTTGCATGGCTTCAAAAATCAGACGACCGGCGGGGAAATCGATATTTTTGTGGAGCGTGAGCATGATTTTATTGTGCTGACGGTTCAGGATAACGGATCGGGCATGGATCCGCAGGCGGTTAAACGGACCATACACGACAAGTCCGCCGATTCTTATGCCCTGCGCAATGTGTACAATCGCTTGAAGCTGTATGGGGGAGACCGTGCGCAAATGAGTATTACGAGCATCCCCGGCGCAACAACCCGGATTCAGCTGTTCATACCTATACGCGCGGACGGAGGGGAGCGGAATTGAACGATGCGCCTTACACCTTATGTATCATCGACGATATGGAGGACGCTGTCGAATCGCTTGTGAAAAATATTCCGTGGCACGATTACAACATCAGCGTCTGCGGAACGGCAACCAATGGGCGCGACGGGCTTGATCTCATGAAGGAACTGAAGCCGGATATTGTCTTGACCGATATTCGCATGCCCCATATGGACGGCCTTGAGATGGTTTCGTCCGTGCTGCAGGATATGCCGGGAGTCAAAATTATTATCATGAGCGGTTATTCGGATTTTCAATATGCGCAGAAAGCGATCCGCTTGGGGGCGGCCGACTATCTGATCAAACCGCTGACGCCGCTGGAGCTAGGGAACACGATGGGCAAAGTGATTTCCTTGCTGGAGAAGGAGCGGGAACAGCGGCTGCAGGAGCAATCGATCGAGAAGAAAATGAACGCCAGCATGCCCATATTAGTAAAAGAGCATCTGAATCTGCTGATCCGTTACGAAACGTCCCGGGAAGCCGCCGAACGGCGTTGGCGAGATTTGCAGCTTAAGCTGGGGAACGGACAATTTGTCGTTATGGTTGCAGAAATCGACGATTGGCCTTTGTCGGACGATCGGATCCAAATCCAGGAAGCGGAAATCGTGCGGTATGCGGTGCAAAAAATATGGGAAGAAACGATTCTGGAATCCGCCGGCGGCATTGTATTTCCCGATGCGTATTCCAACCGGATCGTCAGCATCATTCATGATTCCGCACAGATGGATCCGCGCAAGCTCGGCGAGGAAAGCCGGATCAATATCGGCGATTATTCCAAATACAAGGTGTCCATCGGCGTAAGTTTGGTCGTTCCGATCGAGCAATTGCCCCGCGCTTACAACCAGGCGTTAACCGCGTTATCTTACAACTTTTATACGGGGGGAAACAGCATTTTTTGCTTCTCCGACTATCAGCTGGGCATGGTGGACACAGCGCGGTGCGAAACGGAGAAGGAGAAGGAATTGCTGCTTTGCTTACGGGCCGGCAACGCTGACAAAATGACCGAGATCATGGGGCAAATGGTTGACCACTATTGTGATGTTCGGCAGCTTTCCGCTCCCGACGACATCATCTCCAGAGGTAACGAACTGATGTTCCTGATGAAGCGGGAGCTGCTTGATATTGTTCCCGCCGAACATGCGGCGCTGATCGATAAGGAAATGACGGATTTGCGCAAATCGAATACGGCCAGCGTGCAGTCGATGAAGCAGCAGCTTTACGATATGTGCCGGGTCGGCTGCGGTTTGATTCAAAAAGAACAGGAAAGCGAAGCGATCCGGCTGGTTAATGAAGCCGTCGAGTTCATCGACAGGTCGCTTTCTGACAATTTGACGATCGGCGATTATGCGGCGCATGTGCACCTCAGCACGAGTTATTTTGCCAAAGTGTTCAAAAAAACGAAAGGGCTCACCGTGCATCAGTATGTGATCCGGGAAAAAATCGCCATGGCGCAAAAAATGCTGCTCCACGACAAGCAGGTGCAGGAGATTGCCCAGGAGCTTGGATTCGAGGACAGGCGGTATTTTACGGAAGTGTTTAAGAAACATACAGGCGCGACCCCGACGGAATGGAGAAGCGGGCAATGAGCGGCGGAAAACATACCCATGTTTATAAAACTGTAAACGATTGCCGGATCCAAGCGGATGTCAGCCATAGCAGCCATAATGCGGCGACCCTTGTTTATTTTCATGGCGGAGCGCTTATATCGGGTTCAAGGACGATGCTTCCGGACGAACAAATCGATTTGTATATGCAAGCGGGTTTTAATGTCGTTTCCGTGGATTACCGCTTGGCGCCGGAAACTAAACTTCCGATTATCGCAGAAGATATCCGCGACGCCATCCGCTGGGTGAGAACGGAAGCGGCGGACTTATACCGGTTCGATCCCGACCGGATCGCGTTTGCCGGCGGGTCGGCAGGAGGTTATTTGGCTTTATTGGCGGGAACGGGAATAGACGGTTACCGGCCTAAAGCGGTTGTTTCCTTCTACGGATACGGCGACATTCTTGGCGATTGGTATACGCAGCCAAGCGAGTTTTACTGCCGGATGCCGCTTATTTCGCAGAATCGGGCGTACGGATGTGTGGGAGGGGCTGAGCGATCGGAGGGATCGAGGGACCGGCGCGATTTTTATTGGTACTGCCGGCAGAATGGCGTGTGGGTTCAAGAAGTAACCGGTTATGATCCCGTGAAAGACAGGCTGCAGTTGCTGCCATACAATCCTATCGATCAAATATCGTCCGATTATCCGCCGACATTGCTGCTCCATGGCACTGACGACACCGATGTGCCTTATGAGCAATCGCTTATGATGCATGAGCAGCTCCACAAAGCGGGAGTTGACAGCAAGCTGATTACGATGGACGGTGCGGGGCACGATTTTGATAAAAATGAAACTGATCCCAGTGTGAAGCAGGCATTCGCAAGTGTCGTCCGGTTTTTACAAGAACATGTGTGAATTCCGCCGAAAAGTGCTTGGTGCGGATAGCTGCGGATGGAGGTTGAAATGAATAAACCTAATATCATTCTCATTGTTTCCGATCAGCATCGCGGAGATTTTATGGGGCATCGGGGCAATCGAACGGTGAATACGCCTAATCTGGATCGGCTGGCCGCCGGTGGCGTTTCGTTCATACAGCATTACTGCAACTCGCCGTTATGCGTGCCTTCGAGGATGTCGATGCTGGCAGGGCGCCATCCCCATCATACGGGGGTGTTTGGCAATGAGGACTGCCTGGCGTCGGATATGCCGACCTTCGCGCATTCCTTGGCGCTCGGCGGTTACCAGACGGTGCTGTGCGGCCGGATGCATTTTGTCGGTGCGGATCAGCGGCATGGGTTTCATAGGAGATTGGTGGGCGATATTACGCCCAGCTACACCGGCGGACCGAAGACGGATTACGGCCATCTGGCGGGAACCTCGGATTCGGACATGATTTCGATCACGCTGGCCGGGCAGGGGAACAATCCGGTCATGCGGTATGACGAAGCCGTCACTTCGGCTTGCGAGCAGTTTCTGGAACAGAGCGGCGACCGCACGGACGGCAAACCTTTTCTGCTGACGGTAGGGCTGTACGGTCCGCATAATCCGTATACGTGTTCGCCGGAAGAATACGCCAGGGCGCTGGCCGCCATGGAACAATACAACAACATCATCCCGCAGCAGCCAAATCTTCATCCGTGGATAGAAAGCGCAAGGCAAAAAGCGGGGCTCGGCGCCATGACCAAAGAGCAATTAAAGATGGCGCGTGCTCATTATATAGGGCTCGTCAACCATCTGGACGGTTACATCGGCCGCATTGTCAAAGCAGCCGAGTCGCTGCGGCGGGATACCTTGCTTATCTACATCAGCGATCATGGGGATATGGCCGGCGACCATGGATTGTTTTGGAAGCGAAGTTTTTATGAAGGCGCTGCCAAAGTGCCGATGATCTGGTATCCGGTTGTGCAGCAGAACGGGAATTTGCTTGGGTCGCCGGGCCGAAGCGTTGATGTGCCTACCAGTCTGGTTGATCTGGCTCCAACGCTGGCCGCCGTCACCCATTCGCCTGAGCTTCCGCACCCGGATGGGCACGACTTATCGGTTCTGCTTCGTGAACCGGGCGGATCGGACTCGGACGACATGCCGTCATGGAAGGATAGAGCCGTTTACTCGGAATTGGTCATCCCCGGCAGAACGCCGGCCAGAATGATCCGCACGGAAAACTACAAACTTGTTTATTATCACGGATATTCGGCTTTGCAGTTATTTGATCTCGATAAGGACCCCCACGAGGTAAACGATGTAAGCGAATCAAGCGACTACGCCGGCGTCAAACAACGGCTGTTAAGCCGGCTCACCGAACATTGGGACGGCGAGGAATTGCTGCGGCGCAGAGATCGGAAAAGACCGGATCACGAGTATATGAAAAAGTGGGGGCAAACGGTTGGCATGGGCAAGCTCGATTTATGGGACTACGAGCGGCACATGAGCGGTAGCGCTACTTAAGCTTGAGTTAGGGTGGCGGAAGCAAAGCGGCTGAGGGCTGAGGTTGAGGAAACTTGAAAGTTCGAGGGCGCGAAAGCTTTAAAGATCGAAGACACGAAAGTTCGGTGGGGCGAAAGCTTGACTTTGGCTAGCTGCCTGTGACGGACATCGTCGCCGCTAGGATGGGCCTTATACACGACCTTATCCATGCGAACGTCATGCTCCCACACGAACGCTAACGGACAGGAGCGCTTCTATTTGGCAAAAAAATCGAGGGTATCATTTTTAACGGACAATGGAGACTTTATTTGCCCAAAAAGTCAGGGAAACCGTGAGGACAGGACGAATAAGAGCGCTGGTGTCCATTACGTTTAACGAACCTCAGATTTGGCTTACATAGCGTCGCTCACGTCCGTTAGAGTGGGGACCTCTCCAACGTTGAGGGGGGAGCACGAATCAACAGTCTCAACAGTCTCATTCAGTCCGTTGTCCATTCGAGTAGGTTCTATGTCCAAAACGGGTCGCGACGAATAAAAGAAACTTGATCATTCCCATGACGATTGTGAATTTGCATAAAGTTTCCGCAGGAAGCGATTCCCGTGACGATACTGGGTCCATCAGCTTCTTATCCTGATAACATTGGAGGCAAACGGATGATCACTTACGGCAAGGTGGAGCCGTTTGATACGTTTGATAAAGTCACGCTGGAGAATGAGCGGCTGCGGCTGCAGATACTGCCCGGGCTTGGCGGCAAAATCTGCTCGCTGCTGAACAAAACAACAAACCGCGAATGGCTGGACCGGCCGCCTCACCGGCCGTTTCGGATGCCCCAGATGGGCTCTTTATGGGAGGAATGGGACCGCTGCGGGTGGGATGAGCTGTTTCCTTCCATCGACGCATGCAGATTAGATATAAGTGGCATTGATGAAGATGACACCGATGCCGATGCAAGCGGATTAAGCGGATCGCCGCATAAGCGGCAGACGGAGGTTCCTATTCCCGACCACGGCGAGTTATGGGCTGTGCCCTGGGAGTATGAAGAACTCGATCCGCTTACCCTCAAGTTATCCGTGAACAGCCGTTTGCTGCCGGTCCGATTGGAAAAAACGATCCGCCTGCAGGACAACCGCGTCCATTTTCACTACAGCTTAACCAATAGGGGGAGGCACGCACTTCCATATATTTGGGCTCCGCATCCGATCATTGCCGCCACGGAGCAAATGACGATCGAGCTGCCAGCGACGGTAAAACGTATCGTTACCGCTTACTCGGCGGACGGAAGACTGGGCACGCGCGGGGATGAGCACGCGTGGCCGACCGCCTGCGCTGCAAACGGCGATCAGGTCGAATTGAATGCGATGCCAGCGCGCAATTCCGGAGTTGCCGATAAATTTTACGTTAAGCCGCCTTGCCGCGAAGGCTGGTGCGCGGTGCGTGTTAACGATACGGGGGAGCGGTTTAAGCTCACTTACGATACGGCCGATTTGCCTTATTTGGGCATATGGATCAACGGCGGCGGCTGGAATGGCGAGTACCATCTGGCGCTTGAGCCTGCCACGGGATATTTGGACAATCTGCATGACGCCTATCGAAATGAGCAGTGTGCGGTCATCGGGGCGTCGGCAATGAGCAGCTGGGATATGCAGCTGGAAATTAGTTGATAGAAAGGTGTGACTAGCGATGGGCTCATATGTAGTGGCGGTAACCGACTACGGTTTCCCCGATTTGAAGCAGGAGGAAGAGGTGCTGCTGCCGCTTGGCTTTCAGTTTGCGACAGGCCGGTGCACAACGGCGGAGCAGGTGATCCAACTGGCCGGCGAAGCGGATGCGATCTTAACGGAGCGGGCGCCGATTACGAAGGAAGTGATCGAGCAGCTGCACAACTGCAAAATTATCGTCAGGTACGGCGTCGGCGTGGACAATGTGGATGTTGAAGCGGCGAAAGCCAGACATATTCCCGTAGTGAATGTGCCCGATTACGGCACGGGAGAAGTCGCCGATCATGCGATGACCTTGCTGCTTTCTTCGGTTCGAAAAATTCCGCAGGTGGTATCCCAGGTGCGCCGAGGCGTATGGCAGACGACACCGCAGCGGCCGATCTTCGGGTTTCAAGGCACAACCTTGGGTATCGCCGGTTTCGGCCATATCGGGCGCGATGTAGCGAAGCGCGCGCAAAGTTTCGGCATACGTACGATCGCTTACGATCCTTATGTGCAGGACGACGTATTTCGTGAACGGGGGACGGAGCGGGTCGATTGGGATACGCTTTTGCAGGCCAGCGATTTTATATCTGTGCATCTTCCGCTGACGGATGCGACCAAGCATATTTTTGACGAAAACGCCTTTGCCCGCATGAAACCGACGGCTTATTTGATCAACACCTCAAGAGGGGCGGCGGTCAAGACGCAAAGCCTGATTGAAGCGCTGCAGAGCAGCAGAATCGCAGGCGCCGCACTTGACGTATTGGAGCATCAGCCGGTTGCGCCGGACAGTCCGCTGCTCGCGTTGGACAACTGCTTGATTACAAGCCACTGCGCATGGTATTCGGAAAGCTCGCTGGGCCGGCTGCAGCGCCATGCCGCTCTGGAGATCAAACGATTGTTTAGCGGCGAACGCCCCAAACATATCGTCAACGGCGTTGAGGTGGGGGTATGAAGGCAATTGTATATCAGGGTCCGCGCCAGCTCAGCATGGAGGAGCATGAGGTGCCGCAAGCCGGTCCCGGTGAAGCTATCGTCAAAGTGGAAGCGGTCGGTATATGCGGCAGCGAGCTGGAAGGTTATCTCGGGCACAGCAGCGTGCGGGTTCCGCCGCTGGTCATGGGACACGAGTGCTGCGGCACGATTGTCGACGCTTGCGGTGCTGATGGAGCTGCAGCCGCGAATTGGTCTGCGGGGGACAAAGTAGTGGTCAATCCGCTGATCAACTGCGGGAGCTGCGACCGCTGTCTGGCGGGTAAAACGCATCTCTGCCGTCACCGTGTGCTGATCGGCATCCATCGGCCCGGCGCTTTTGCGGAGTATGTCAAAGTGCCGCTGCAGAGCCTGCTGGTCGTGCCAAAAACGCTGGATTCGTCGCTTGCTTCTTTGGCCGAGCCGCTGGCAGTTTGCATACATGCGCTGAAGTTAGGTTTGCGCCCTTTTGGAGAACTGCTTATCTTTGGCGCTGGAGCGATCGGATTGTTGACGTTGCAAGCGGCGCGGAACATGGGGGCTCAGCGGATTTTGGTCGTAGACCGGCAGGAAGCGAGGCTGGGCCATGCCGCGGCGTTAGGCGCAGATACGGCGACGCCGGAGCAGTTGGAAGCGAAGTTAAGCGAGTTGGCCCCGGGGGGCATCGACACGATCATCGATTGTGTCGGCGTAACCGCGACGAGGCAGCAAGCGCTGCAATGGATCAGTCCGGGCGGGATCATCGTGCTGGTAGGCTTAGGCCACGACGAATCTCCGCTGCAATTAAACCGCCTAATCCGCCAGGAGGTTGCTCTGTTTGGCTCTTATTCGTATACCCGCGAAGATTTTACCCAAGCGGTTCGGCTGCTGACCGGCGGCAAAATCAGCATGGATCGTTGGACCGGAACGTGCCGCTTAACCGAAGCACCGGACGCCTTTCACGTGCTGGCGGAAGGATCATCCCCGTTCAGCAAAATCATTCTTCATCCGTAAATGGGCTCCAAACCATAATGAAGGAGGCGGGTGCGATGAGATTTAAAGACAAAGTGTTTATAGTGACCGGCGGCGGAACCGGAATCGGGAGGGCTACAGCCATCCGTTTGGCCAGTGAAGGGGCCAGCGTGGTTATCGCCAACCGATCCGAAGCAAATGCCCGGGAAACGTTGGAGCAAATTACCGGCATGGCCGGAAAAGCCATCTTTGTCCAAACCGATGTCGGACAACACGACGATATTGTGCGGTTAGTCCAAGCGGCAGTGGACACTTACGGACAGTTGAACGGCATCGTTCACAGCGCCGCAGTGGAATCGCTGCATGGCGTTGTCGATTTGCCGGTGGAAGAATGGCATAGGACCATCAACGTGAATCTAACTTCGGCGTTCCTGCTTGGCAAATACGGCATTCCTTTGATGATTCAAGCCGGCGGAGGGGCGATAGTCAATGTCGCTTCCGTGCATGCCCAAGCGACGATCAACCAATATGCCGCGTATGCAGCTTCGAAGGGCGGGCTGATGGCGCTCACCCGCAGCATGGCAATCGATTACGCCAAGCAGGGGATACGCGTCAATGCGGTTTTGCCGGGAGCTACTTTTACCGGGATGTTGAACCGCTTTGCGGAGTTGGGCGGCGTGATGAACGCGAATTTACACGAAGCATGGAAAGACGAGCAGCCGCTGGGCCGGATCGGGGAACCCGGGGAAATCGCCAATTTGATCTGTTTCTTAGCCAGCGACGAAGCCACATTTATGATCGGCTCCGGCGTTGTTATCGACGGCGGCATGCTGGCGCAATTGTAACCGAACCATAACATGATATATTGCGGGGTGCATACAAAATGATAGGTACAAAGTATTCATCGGAAAAAAGCTCCTATGTTGATGAAAAAACAGGCCGAACCATATGGCAGTTAACGGCCGGCTCAGCCAATAACGTGCATTTGTATTTTACGGACAATTCCTTTTCGATCGGGGATACGGAAATTTACTTTTTGTCGGATCGGGGAAACGAGCGGAATACATATAACTTTTTCCGCATGGAGCTGGCAACGGGGGAAATGACCCAGATGACCGACGAGCCGGGAGGGATCGGATACAGCACCAAAACGCCGGACAGCGAGCTGCTCGTCTATGTGGCGGGCAAACAGATCAAAAAGCTAAACACCCGTACCGGCGAAATCAGCGTCATTTACGAAGAAACCGAAGGCATGACGTTGTGGTCGCCGTTTATCAGCCCGGACAAAAAGCGGCTTGGCTTTTGCCGCAACGAAGAAGTGTCCGTCATTTACGGCAACAACTACACCGGCTTCAAAGAAACGATGTATGCGATCAAACGCGGATACGTCACCATCGCTCATATGGACGGCTCCGGGGCTTATAACGCTTTTGAAGATACGCATTGGCTTGCGCATTTTCAATTTTCCCCGCATAACAGCAATCTGGCGATGTTTTGCCATGAGGGTCCGTGGAACGTGGTTCATCAGCGCATTTGGCTGCTGGATCTGTCAACAGGCAAGGTGAAACCTTGTTTCCGGCAAGCGGAGGACGATAGTGTCGGACATGAGTTTTGGACGCGGGATGGGAATATCTTTTTCGATAACCGCAGGAAAGGCCACGACGGCACGATCACCTCAAACCGCACACAGGTGACCGAAATTACCGAGGAAAGCGGGCAAATCCCTTATATCGGCTTGGCCGATGAGCACGGCGAAGTGATCAAGACGATTCCGATGCCGTTTTATTGCAATCATTATCACGCCAACAATGACAACAGCCTGCTGGTCGGGGACGAAGTGGACGATTTGGTCATGATCGCATTAACCGGCGATGAACCGGAATTAACCACCTTATGCACACATCATACGTCGTGGAGCTCGCAGAAAACGCATTGCCACCCGACCTTCAGCTGGGGCGGAGACCGGCTGCTGTTTGCCTCCGACCGAAGCGGCGCGATCCAGCTGTATTTGCTGGAGCTGTAAGAGCAAACACTTATGTTTGGCGAATACGACATACAGACTGCTTCGCAATTTGAGCTGATCCAACATTGCCGCTAGCGGGGTAAAGCAAAGTATCTTAGCCGCAAACAATCGCAAGCACCATAAGCTGTTCCGCAAGGTCCGGGAAAGGGCCCTGCGGAACAGCTTTTTTTGGTGCACAGCCGACACCGCCTTCAATCATAGGCCCTTCTTTTGGTGTACAAAGGCTGACTTTTCATAGTGCCCCGGCACTTGAATCGTCAGCCTGTCGTGCGGATTATCCAACGCCGTCACTTTCTAACAAGGAATAAAAATGATCACGGTCTTCATTATCAAATTTGCCAATTGTCCGTACCCTTACATATTCGTGTCCGCCATACATGTCAATTTCCTCACCGTACTTATTGTAGAGTGCAATCATATTGCCATTCTGGTTCAACTCCATGTACCCGTAATATGCTGCTTCAGGTGCTTCACTGTAAAAAAGTGTGAATCTGATTTTGATCACTTTGTGCATGCAGAGTCTCCTTTTTGATCCTTCGTATTGGCTCTGAAGTTATACAGGATCCTCCACAAAATGTCAATACGTCCTATATTATATATTAGCTTAATGTCCGCTCAGATGATTTAAATCCGCTTTATGGGGACCTTTATATGTTTTCTTCGGTTATTAATTCTTCTACCCGATCCCTTCTGGTGTACATGTCGTACCAAACGTCGGCGATTTTGTCTTGAACTCCCGAATTCGGCTGCAGCCAAATTCCGATGGAAAGGTGCCCTGCATAAATCCCTTTATCCTTTAATTCGCTGTTCAAATTGAAAATGTAATTGCGAAGGCCGGACATGGCAATTCCGATATTGCCCATCATCGGCATGGGATGAATGGCCGATCTGCCCGTTGTAAACAACAGGGCGCCGCTTTGCTTATCCAACATATCCGGAAGCACTTCCCGAACACTGGATATCGCGCCTAAAACGTTAAATTGAAATTGGAACAGCGCGTTTTCTTCTGTTACATCCAACGGTTTGGCTAATGTAGCGAAACCCGGCGTTGGACTGTATTCAAGCACATCTATAAACCCGTATTTCTCTTTGATCGCTGTGAAAGCTGTATGTATTTGGGTTTTATTTAAAATATCCGCTTGAAACGCCGCCGCTTCAATGCCTAGTTGCTCCAGTTCAGTAACCAGCTGGTTCAATTTTTCTTCGTTACGGGCTATAAGGGCTATACGAAATCCATGTTGTCCAAACTTCTTCGCAATCGACATTCCTACTCCGGGGCCTGCTCCAACAATGGCTATTGTTTTCATTTAGCATCTCCCTTTCATTGATCTCACTACTCTTTTCAGAGAATTCAACACATAGCTGCGTTATCCTGCTCAGTTATTTATCGTTCCTCGAGGGAGTTTGACAGCTGCCCTTCTTTTTTACCCGCTAACATGCCAAGCTTCTGAATCGGAACGCTGAAAATGATCAGTATTGCCGCAAGACAGTCCGTAACGGTCAGCTTTTCACCCAATAACAAAACGATAAAAACAAGAGTCACAAATGGGGTGAAAAACGTGAAACTTGCAATTAAAGAAGCCGAAGAATATTTCAACGCCCGAAAATACAAGAAAAATCCAAGTACAATATTGCTCATGCTCAACCATGAAACACCGAAAAAGTCTGTTTGTTGAGGAACGATAAAGCGGGAGGACGTAAGCAGAGCCCCGGCCGATAAAACAAAAGCAATAATGGTTATAAAAAAAGTGCTGGCCAGCAGCTCTTTCTGGTTTTTCTTAATGAGGTTCGTAAACAGCCCCCAACTTATTGCAGCTAAAACCGCAAATAGGTCCCCCTGGAAGTTCGTGAAATTGATATTTGCCAAATCCCCTTTTGTTATAAGCAGAAAGGTGCCCATAAAACCCATAACTACCGAAATCATTTTATATAGGTTTAATTTCTCTTTATGGATGGGAATAGCAAGCAGAACAATAAAAATGGGAAATAAATAATTCAGCATGGACGCTTCTACGGCCGGGATGAGTTCAAGAGATTTCAAGTAAAAAAAATCGTAAAGAAAAGTAAGCGTACCGCACGAAAGCAGCAATACGATTTCAGAAAATTTCCAAGAGCATATCGAGCGTAATTGCCCCTTGAAAAGAAAGATGACAAAAAATGCAATAACCCCGATTCCATACATATAAAACATGACTTGATAGCTGTCTAGATGATTTAAGAGCAGCTTGCCTACGGCAGCTAATGACCCCCACATCAGCAGTAAAATCGGCATCAAAACAAATGGGTTTTGGGACGCTTCCAATTTTGCGCCTTGCCTCTTCATGATCGTGTTTTGTCTCCTTCACACTAAACTTTGCTGTTTAGTTTACAGTATACATAGTGTTTTAGGCTACTCATTATTGCTGATAGCTGCCGTTGATTCAAAGAAACCATGGAGCAGCCGCCGCGGCAATCTGTCCCTTGGTCATCATCTCACTTGCTTTTTAGCCAAATAGTTCATGTGTTAGGCAAAATATGCATTTTCACTATTATGGATGTATCTTTATAATGTAAGAAGTGGAATACAGCTAGCTTTGAATAAGATACGACATAACTCTAAGATGAAGACGGGTGCTGTTCATGAGTTTATTTGTGCGAGAGGCGTCATTTTACAAAAAGTTTTTTACATTGACGCTGATCATCGGTTTACAAAATATTATTACTTTCGGGGTCAACTTATCCGACAACTTGATGATCGGAGGTTACAGTGAATCGGCGTTATCTGGTATCGCGATAGCCAATCAAATTCAGTTTGTACTGCAAATGCTCGTCATGGGGGTAAGTGAAGGGCTTGTCATCATGGCGTCCAGATATTGGGGGGCAAATGACGTCGGGTCAATTAAGAAGATTGCCAGCATAGGAATGCGCCTTGCGATTCTTGTAGGATTGGTGATGTGGCTTGTCGTTTTTTTCTTTCCTCAAAACTTGCTGTCTTTATTTGCAAATGATCAAAGCGTTATTTCTGAGGGCACCAAATTTGTAAAGATCATCTGCTTCTCATACATATTTTTTTCCGTTACCAGCATACTGCTTGCGACATTGCGGAGTGTGGAGACGGTAAAGATCGGGTTTATTTTGTCCTCGACCACACTCATCATTAATGTGTGCCTGAATTATGTTTTGATCTATGGACATTTTGGTTTTCCGAGTCTGGGCGTGCAGGGATCAGCCATAGCAACCTTAACGGCAAGAATCATTGAACTGCTCATTGTCTGCATCTTCGTAAAGCGTTTTGACCGGAAAATCTATTTGAAACTGCGTGATTTCTTTACGATCGAGATGGGCTTGTTTAAGCAATATGTCAAGTTGGGTTCACCTATTCTGATGTCCAATTTTCTCTGGGGGATTGCTATGGCGACACAGACATCCATACTGGGGCATATGGGTGCGGCTGCGATTGCGGCAAACAGCATAGCGACAACCATCTTCCAGATTGTATCGGTCGTTGTTTTTGCCTCGGCAAGCGCTACTACGATCGTCATCGGCAAAACGATTGGCGAAGGGAATATGAATAAAATCAGATCATACGCCAAGACGCTGCAGATGTTGTATCTTATCATTGGATTAGGTACAGGCGCAGCCCTGTTTGTGACAAAGGATTATGTACTTGGCTTTTATACCATTTCCGCGGAGGCAAGAGACCTTGCCATGCAGTTCATGACCGTATTATCCATCACCGTGTGCGGAACTGCTTATCAGATGCCGGCGTTAACAGGGATCGTACGCAGTGGAGGGGATACCAAATTTGTTTTATACAATGATACTATTTTCATGTGGTTGATTGTTCTTCCGGCTTCGGCACTTTGTGCTTTTGTGTTTAATTTTTCGCCATTGATTACATTTATTTGCCTGAAATCGGACCAAATCCTGAAATGTTTTGTAGCTATTGTAAAAGTAAATCGATTCAAATGGATCCGGGCTTTCGATTCTTATTCGCCGGAAGCGAAAAAAACGGCGGTGTAGTGAAAAAGAGGAAAGGCCTGATTTCAGTTAAGAAATCAGGCCTTTTCCTTATTCTTTGTTATGGCGCGGCTCGTTGTTTCTCGATTCATAAGAATCGGCCAGCCTCTCAAGTGCCGGGCGAACTTGTCCCTCGAAGAGACCACCGTGGTAGCAATAAAGTTTCTCAATGTCGTACGCCAAAAGATGCCGAACGGATTGAACCGCCGCTTCCAGGTCCAATGTGAATTGGGGGTTGGCGATATCCAACTTGCCGTTTTCGATGACGACGGCATCACCGGCGATCAGCGTTTTACAGAGGGGGAGGTATAATGATATGTGCCCGGGCGTATGCCCCGGAGTGTGAATGATCTCAATGCCGCCGCACCACGGCAGCAGCTCCTTGTCGCTCACCAAGCGATCGACCGGAACGTGCTCGATCGTTTGTAGGAAGCGAACGAATTGTTCCGCCTGCGCCAATTCGTGTAAGGGTAACATCGTAAGACTAGCTTCTGCTTGCACCAGCCGCAATGATTTCTTTGTTCCGTCAATGTACGGGGCCTCAATTTCATGAGAAATGACTTCGATATGCGGGTAGGACCTCTTCAATGCGGCCAACGATCCGATATGGTCCATATCGTCATGTGTCAGGATGATAGTTGTGATTGTATCGAGGGCAACATTCGAGCGGCTCGCGGCTTCACGAATGTGATCCATAAAATTTGGATACCCGCAATCAATGAGAATGGTATACTCCTCGTCCATTAGAAGCACCGGCGTAATTGTTTGAAGTTGTTCATTAAATTGAAACTCAATATCCAAAGCATGAATCAAGTTCATAAGTCCTCCTCCGAGTCTTTCAAAGGTAAATTGTTCTATTCAATTGACGAAGCTAGTGTACACTTTAAGATCATTTTAAACAACTTTATGATGAAAGCATGTAAAATAGAAAAAGGAATCGCTGCACCTTGGTGTTTGCGGGCAAATCATACTTAACAGGTGGTAAGCGAATGAGATTCACTTTTTTGCTGTTCATCCCGGTTTTATTCACCCTTTGTTTACCGAACGTCGCGCACGGCGATAACGCGCAATGGCTTCTGGAAGAAAATGACCCATCTATTGATTACACCGGATATTTTGGAAGTTTTCAACAACATGAAGCATCCGGAGGCGATCAATGGTCATCGGAAGATCCGGCTGCGGGCTTCACCCTTACATTTAAGGGAACAGGTTTTACCTGGTACGGGTTTACAGGGCCTTATAACGGAATCGCGGATGTGTATGTGGACAATGTAAAGATGACGTCCGTGGATTCATATACGAATACATACGATTACAGAAAAAAACTGGCCGAGATAACCGACTTGCCGTCGGGAATCCATATTGCGGAGGTCCGCAATACGGCGCAGCATAACGAATTGTCGGGCGGTTACAACTTGCCGGTCGACAATTTGCTTGTGGATGGGCAAATGATCCCACGCATTGAAGAGGATGATCCGGCTATCCATTTGACTGAGCCGTTTTATCCCTTCGACGATGCTCGCGCTTCGCAAGGGAAGCAGCTTTACTCCGAGTTTCGGCAGGCTCAAATATCGCTTACCTTCACTGGCGGCAGAATTATATGGTACGGGCTGAAGGGGCCGTACAACGGAGTTGCCGACATCTATATCGACGGAGTAAAAATGACGTCTGTCGATTCGTACAGCAGCACTTATCAATATAAGCAGAAGTTGGCGGATATAGCGAATTTACCGCTGGGGATTCATATTTTTGAGATTAAAAATACAGGTCTTAAACATGCAGCCTCCGGCGGAGTTAATCTGCCTCTGGATTACTTGCTTACGGATGGGAATCCGAGTCAGCGAATGGAAGAATTCCATCCGGCGATAACGTATTATAAAGAATTCGGCGGCTTCGACAATCCGAATGCTTCAGGTTCCAAACAGCTTTATTCGGGGCATACGACTGCAAAATTCATACTGCCTTTTACCGGAAAACGCGTGCTTTGGTACGGTTTTAAGGGGCCGTGGAACGGAATTGCGGAAGTGTATGTGGACGGTGTTCTCCGCACGACAGCAGACAGTTATAGCGACAAGTATCAATATCAGCAGCTGCTGGCGGATATTTCCGGACTTGCCGACGGAGGGCATGTATTGGAGGTGCGCAATACGAGCCGGAAGCATGCAATGTCCGGCGGCAACAATTTGTCGGTCGATTATTTCGTTGTAGACGGCAAAGCCGCTGTGGATTCGCACGAACCTAACAATACCTTGGTCACGGCATCCCCTATAACTCTGGATACAGATATGGAATCGTACATATCGGCAAGCGGCGATCAGGACTTCTATAAGTTCGTTGCCGACACAGACGGCATTATACAGATCAAGCTGCGCGGCCCGGCGGATTTGAAGCAATATACATTCGAAGTGTATTATGCGGACGGTTCAACGCTGTTTACGCCGGCTAACGGGGAAGACACGGAGAAAAGCGCCTCGCTTGTGGCGGAGAAGGGGGCGAGCTATTATATCAAAGTGTTCGGCATAATGCCGGATGACTATTCAGTCCATCCGTACCGGTTGACCGTTAATGAGATCGAGATGGATACCGAGCGGCTCATTCCTGCAGATGCCGGCAAGGAAGGGGAAGTCGCTCTTGCTTTTGGCAGTACGGTTCGCGGATACATTGCATCAGCGGGAGAGCGGCATGACTACATGGTATCCAGTGGTGCTGACGGTATGATCCTGCCCATCGAGCTGGACACCCTAAATCGCAACTACGTTTTGAGTATATCCAAAGCGAATGGCAGCCAATTTACCGATGTGATCAAAACGGAGAACAACCATCAAGCGGCGATAGTAAACATGGAGCCGAATGCAACTTATAACGTTCATATATCGGGCGCCACACCGGAAGATTTCAGCACGTTCGCTCCTTACACGCTGACCGTCGGCAGGCCCAAGACCGGAGGCACGCTGAATGGCGGCTATATAACGGCGGAGTTGGTTCAGCCGGGCTCGGCAGTGCTGAATAACTTGCGCTTAAGCGGTGAAGTTCATTACTACCGGTTCCAGGCGGATATTTCGGGCAAAATGTATTTGCGGCTGGAAGCGCCGCTATCGAAAAATTATGATCTCAGCGTGTACGACCAAGCTGGAAATGTAATATCCGGGGTGGCCAGCCAGCCTTCCGGCGCCGAATGGGGAACGGTTGCCGTGGAAAGCGGGAAAAGCTACTACCTCCGCGTTTCCGGAGCATCGCCCGGCAATTTTGGCAGCAAGGCGGATGAAGCTTATACACTAACAGTTGGCAGTGTTCAGGAGGACGATCACGAGCCGGCTAACGATAATTACCGGACAGCAGTGCCGATTGAAGCGGGTCAAAGCAGCTGGTCGCGATTATCCGTAAGCGGCGATCAGGACTACTTTCAGTTTCGAACGGGCACACAGCCTGCGGAAGCGCATATCCTCCTCGATACGACCGGCATATGGGGAGATCAACACTACGATATAGAAGTATACGACGACAACGGCAATCGGCTTCAGCAAACCGGCGCGGCCGGAAACCGCAATGAATTTGTGTTTGCGGCAAAGCCGGACTCCATTTACCGCATTGGCATATCCGGAGCTACTGCTGACGATTACAGCACCGACTTATATGAGCTGAGATTGGAACTGCGCTAACCCGTCGGGCGGGGCGACTTTGTGCGGGGGTTGGTGCCAAGGAAATTCGCAGCGTGACCGGCAGCCTGTCCGTCTTGAGCCGGATTGGCATGCCGCGTTAGGGCGAACATCGGAAAGCGATATGAGGTGAAACGTACGGTTGGATGTGCAAGGGGCAGAAATTCTCTGCCCCTTACTGTATTCATCACAATCCACGCAAAAAGGAGATCGCCATATCGGCGATGCGGCGGTGGCCCGCCTCGTTCGGATGCAGGCCGTCCGTCGTGAAGTTTGACAAGGTCAGCTTATTCAGCCCGCTCTGCGCGTACAGATCCAGCACCGGGAGCGCATAGATGCGTCCAAGTGCAGCGACGGCTTCGGCGTAATCACATAAGCGGTATCCGGCGGCGTTCACATAATGGATGTCGTAGCCGTCCTTGTCCCTGTGCAGCGGAGTCCATAAATTCAGTCTGCAAAGCGGATTTTTGACGAGGATATCCTCAATCAACGAGGCGTATGCGCCGTAGAACGTACACGGATCCAACGTGCCGATCGCGCCCAGCGGTTTATCGAGGCGAAAATCGTTCACACCGGCGAATATCGTCACACAGTCCAGCGTGTTTTCGATTGACCTGCCGACATGAGTTGTTGCGCCGTAATCCCGCTCGCCGCCTGCGGTCATCGGACAGCCTCCGACGCCGTAATTGTGCACGCGGGAGAACCCCAGCGCATCCTGGACGAGCGGCTGATAGCCGTTCGCCGCGGTTATGCTGTCGCCGAGCGTTCCCCACGTTTTTCCCGCCCACTTGCTTTTCATATTGCGAAATCCCCCCATATCTCCGAGAGTTAATCTAACCCATCCCTTAACATTCTTTTTCGAAAGTAACCGCCCCGGCTGCCACAGGCTGAATCTCATCCGCTTGCCCCGGGTGCTCGCCAAGCCATGCGCCTTGCTCGACCAGCTTGCGCTGCAGCTCCGCAATGGGCACCTCGCGGAAGCCGCCGCCGGTGTTTGCTATGGAAGCAGCGACTCCAGCCGCCTGGCCCATGGCAAAGCAATTCGGCATTACACGCAGCGATCCTTGCACCGGACGGTCGGAAGAAACGGCGCGGCCGGCAACGATCAGATTGGACTTGCCCTTCGGCAGCATGCAGCGGTAAGGAACGCCGTGTGATTCGCCTTTAGGCAAATGTTTGATTGTCATCGTGCTGTCGGCATTGGCCAAATGGATGTCGATGAAATAAGAGTTGCGGGCAATATCGTCCTCAAACGTGCGCATCGCCAAAAAGTCCTCGACAACAAGCGTGTAGTCGCCTTCAATCCGCCGCGTTTCGCGGATGCCGACCTGGTCGCCGGAATGGACGAGGCGAATGTGCTCAAAGCCCGGTACATATTTGCGCAGAAAGCGGATTTGCGTATCGATCAGCTTGCGGCCCTCAATCGCCGCGCGGGATAAATCCTCGGCGTTTGTTCCGTCGATGCCGAAAATATGGCCGAAATTGAAGCCTACGATAGACTCGGTTATCCAGGCCATGCCGGATATGCGCTTGCGTCCTTCCGGCAGGTCGCCGTTTTGCTGAGCTTGGGTAACCGTATTGACGAGCTGTTTATGCTCGCCGGTTTCTTCTAGAAACTGCTCGAATCGCGCTTGATCGGCGCCTGTAACGACATAACACATCGTCCCCGGCTGCAGCTCGCCTTGCTCTCCGCCGGATTGGAACGGCACGCCGGAAAGTGCAGCTAAATCTGCGTCTCCGGAGGCGTCAATGTACAGCTTGGCCTGCACGACGGAACGTCCGGATTTGTTGCTGATCACAAGTCCACTGATCCGGTCGCCGTCCAGCAGCACTTGATCCGCAACAGTATGAAACAAAATGTTCGCGCCGCTGCCCAGCACTTCTTCATCATATACGCGCTTCAACGTTTCGACGTCGATCGGGACCCAGTTCAGCCAGTCTTTATACTTGCTCATAAAATCGGCACCCGCGGCTTGCTTCATCTTCTCCAGCAGTTCAAGCCCAATGCCGCGGATTACCGGCTTTTCGCCGTCCGTGTACGGGCAGAATGCAGGCACAAGCGCGGCTGTACCCATGCCGCCCAGATAGCCGCGCTGCTCAATCAGCAGCGTGTCGACCCCGTTTCGTGCGGCCGCTATCGCAGCCGCAATACCTGCCGCGCCGCCGCCAAGAACCACCACATCAGGGGTATGGCTGACCGGAAGCTGATGGGCGGGGATACTGATCGTTGGCATTGTTGAAGCGGGTTGTTTTTTGGTTTCGGACATATGAATCTCTCCTCCTCAAGGTTTAAGTTCAAGGTTTAAGCCATCTGCTAATAATTATAAATTGCCGGGATGGCAGAACTAGTTTAAATTTAGTTTAACGAATACATAAGCGGCAGGGAGGTTCGGTTACATATGCCAGTCCGCAAACAGGTGACGATGCATACCATCGCCAAGGAGCTGGGCGTGACGATTCAGACCGTCTCGAAAGCGCTGAAGGGCAAACCCGGCATGTCCGAAGCGACGCGCCAACTGATCGTTCAAACTGCAGAGAAGCTCGGATATTACACGATGGATCAAATCCGCAGCCTCAGATTGGAGCGCATCGCGCCTTATCCTGCGGAGCGGCTGCGTTTCGTGCTTGTGCAAACCGCAGAATCGACCGGTTACATCAATCTGCTGATGCAGGGGCTGCACGACCGGTTTGCATCATTTGGCCATACGATTGATAAGCTGATGCTGCCCAGCGCAATCAAGGAGAGCGGCATGCCGAATTGGCTTGAGGAACAATCGCTGGATTATGCGGACGGCATTTTTATCGCTCCGAGCATTACGCCGAAGACATGGCTGCCTTATTTGTTCCGGCTGGACCGTCCTCGTATGCTGCTCAGCTTTCCCCCGCCCGGAGTGAGAATCGACAGCGTGATTTGGGACGTCTACGAGGCTACGTTCCAGTCGGTGGCGCATCTTCGTGAGCTTGGACACGAACGAATCATGTACATCGGGGATATACACTTACAGCCGGGGTTCATTTTGCGTTGGCAAGGATTTTGCCATGCAATGAGCATAAACGGCATCGAGGTTGACCCTGCGCGGCATTCCATTGCGGCACGCACCAGGGATAACCGGTGGGTGGATGAACTGCGGCAGCTTATCGCGGACGAACGTCCCAGCGCTTTGATTTGCGGGATCGATCACGAAGTGCACATCGTATACAAGCTGTGCGGCGAGCTGGGATTGCGGGTGCCTGAGGATATATCGGTCATCGGCTTTTTGAACGAGCAGCCGGATACGCTGCCCTTATTTACGAGGCCGCTGCTGCCGATCCGCGAAACCGGTTACCGTGCCGCGGACCGGATGTTGTGGCGTATCGCCAATTCGACCCTTCCTTACGAACATATCCGAATCCAGGGGGATTTTATCACAGGAAACACGACAGCTAAGCGATAATAGAGAGCTTATTACAGCATAGTAGCGAAAATTGTACCAGGAATCATAAGTTCCTCCCTGTCTTCAGATCCCGGCAGCACGATATAATGAGAGGAAAGACTGAATTTCACACTATGCTGGAAGGGGAAGTCACACATATGTACAAATTGGTCATTGTCGATGACGAACCGACCGTTCGGAACGGCTTACGCTCCTATTTCAATTGGGCTTCCTACGGGATTGAAATCGCCGATGAAGCGGACGACGGCGATGTCGCTTTGGACGTTATCGCGCGAGTTCATCCGGACATCGTCATCACCGATGTGCGCATGCCGAATATGGACGGCATACAGCTGGCAAACCGGCTCAGGGAGCGGTTTCCTCATACCAAAATCATATTTGTCAGCGGTCATGACGACGCAGATTACTTAAAATCCGCTCTCAAGCTGAAGGCGGTTGATTATATTTTTAAACCGGTCAATTTGCAGGAGCTGGATGCGGTCGTGAAACGGGTGATCGGCACGCTGCAGGAAGAGGAGAAGGAGCGAAAGCTGATTGGAGATATGCAGGTCAAGCTGGTGCAGAGCATGCCATTGCTTCGGGAGAAGTTTCTTATGTCGCTGATTCGCGACGGCATCTCCCATCCGGCCCGCATCCGGGAGCGTACCGAATTTCTGGGCCTCGATCTTCCGCTTGAAGCTCCTTATTGGGCGATCGCCATTCAGATCGATAACATCGCCGAAGCAGTGGAAAGCCGTTCTGCGAGAGACCAGCAGTTGCTTTCGTATTCGGTACTCAACATCGTTCAGGAACTGATCGACCGCGATATCGGCGGATACGCTTTTGAGCATCAAATGGGGGAATTCGTCGGCATTTTACGGATGAACCGGGATCACCCGAATGAGGAAGAACTTCTGTTTACGCTGGCCGGGCAAGTACGCGAGAGCCTGGACCGCTATTTGAAAATCAGCGTTACAATCGGCGTCGGAGAACCGATCTCGAATCTCGGCAGCCTGCCGCAATCTTATATGCAAGCTAAGGAAGCAGCAGATCAAAGATGGTTTCTCGGCAAAAATCAGATTATCTCCATGGACAATTTGGAGCAGGATGAGGACGGTTTTTTTCGGGTCGATCCGGCGCAAAGTGAAACTATTTTGGCAGCGCTAAGGGCGGCGGACGCTGGCAAGGTGGAAGCCGAGCTGGACGGCCTATACGCTTCGCTTGCCCGAAACCGCCGGGAAGGCATGGCTTACGGGCGCAACGTGAGTTTGCAGCTGCTGCTGCTTGCCAGCCGTTTGCTGCTGGAGCTGAACGCGCACGAAATCGACATGGAAGAGCGGGAAACCGAACTGATGGCCAAAGTGTTTCAGCAGGAGACGCTTGACGAGCTGAAGCGGCTTGTCGAACGGTTTCTTCTGCAAGTATGCCAACGAATCGGTGAAAAGCGGAGCGGCAAGTCGAAAAATGTGATCGAACGCGTTCACAAGCTGATCGGCCAGCGTTACGCGGACAACCTGCAAGTAGGGGACATTGCCAAGGAAGTGTTTTTATCGGTCACGTATTTGTGTTTGTTGTTTAAACAGGAGACCGGAGAGACGATTAATGAATACATGACAAAGGTACGGGTGGAGAAGGCCAAGGAACTGTTGAAAGATCCGGCCCATAAGTTTTACGAGGTATGTTATGCCGTCGGTTACTCCGATCCGAGCTATTTCAGCAAAATATTTAAGAAGTATACCGGATTTACGCCGAGCTCGTATCGCGATTATGTCTTGTAAGGGCGGTGAAGAAGCTTGCTGAGGTCCGTGATGCGGGCGTGGAGTTACCTCTCCATGCTGTTCAAAGGCGTCGTTGCTGCCAGGCGTTGGCTGGTCGCTTATTTGGTGCTGATTCTGATTCCCGCTTCACTGTTTATGTATATGTACTCGCAGAAATATTCGCAAATTCTCGAAGATGAAGTGACGCACACGATGCTTCAGACGTTAAAGCAAGCGGAAATCAACTTAAATTACCAGTTTGATACCGTACGGGACGTATCGAATACCATTCTGATGTACCCGAAGCTGCATGAGTACTTGCGGGACTCCGCATCGTTTGTCGATCAATTGGATGCGATGAAGGAGCTGCGGCATATGGCGGACAACGCCGAGAGCAATTCCAGCGTGTTCCGGGTCCGGTTGTTTGTTGAGGGCACCAAGCTGTTCTCCAATGAGAAAATTAACCTTTTTAATTGGGACACGATCAAAGGTGACCGTTGGTATCCCGAGGTCCTCAATGCGGGAGGGCTGCTGGTATGGGAAGGGCTGCATGCGGAAAATTATATCGACAAAGGCGAAATGTACGTGTTCTCGGGAGCGCGCATTTTGCGCGACCCGGAAAATTTCAACCACTTGTCAGGCGTGCTTCTGATCGACGTCACCGAAAAAACGATTGACGATAT
Organism: Paenibacillus thalictri; assembly: GCF_004307995.1. GTDB lineage: Bacteria > Bacillota > Bacilli > Paenibacillales > NBRC-103111 > Paenibacillus_AF > Paenibacillus_AF thalictri. Next base: position 201,581 of record NZ_SIRE01000013.1, read on the forward strand.
ATTATCCAAAATCGAGCTGAACAAGGACAAGCAGCAAAAGGTGATGATGGTCGCTCCCGACGGTACGATTATGCTGCACCGGGACAAATCGCTGCTTGGCACGAAGCTGAAGTCCGCAGCGGCGCTGCAAGGCATCAACTCAGCGGCGGAAGGCATCATCCCGATCTCCGAAGATCAGACCGAGCTGTACGCCGTGTTTACGACGATGCGCTCCACCGGATGGAAGCTGGTCGCCGAAGTGCCCAAAACGGTCATCAACGCGCGGGCGGACTCGCTTAATCAATTTTCCAGTGTCGCCACCTTGCTGGGCGTTACAGTGCTGTTCTGTATCCTAGTCTTTATTTTACTCGCATTCATTGTGCAGGGCATGAACCGCAGGGTGAAAACCGTAATCAAATCGATCAAGCAGGAAGGCATAAGTTGGCTGGAGGAACGGGGAGGAACCGCTGAAGGCGACTTCAATCTGCTGGAGAAAACCGTCGATTCGCTAATTCACCGCGTCCGCGATTTGATGGAGGAAACGTACAAATCGAAGGTGCAGGAACGGGAAGCGCAGCTGCGGGCGCTGCAGGCGCAGATCAATCCGCATTTTCTTTACAATACGCTCGACACCATCAACTGGATAGCGATCGGGCGGAACGCTCACGACATCAGCCAAATGATCGACAGTTTGGCCAAATATTTCAGGTTGAGTTTAAATAAAGGCAAAGACTTCGTCAGCGTTGGCGATGAATTGAATTTGGCCAAAGTGTATCTGGAGCTCCAGCAAAGCCGCTTTCCGAAAAGCTTCGAGTTTGTTCTGGAGGCTGGCGCCGGAGTGGAGCAGGAAGAAATGCCGAAATTAACGCTGCAGCCGATTGTGGAAAATGCGCTCATTCACGGCATTCGGAAGTCAAAAGGGAAAACGGGCACCATCGTTATCAGAGCCGATATGGAGCAAGGAGACCTGGTGTTGTCCGTTAAGGATGACGGCATCGGCATGGAGCCGGAGCTGGCGCGGCTGCTGCTTACGGAGCCGAGGCCGGAAACGCCGTCCTTCGATACGGGAAGTTCTTACGGCTTGTATAACGTCAATGAGAGAATTAAGCTGTACGCGGGCGAGATGTATGGACTGGAAATCCGTTCCTCCCCCGGACAAGGAACGACGGTCATCGTACGTCTGCGGGGCGGGGGCAGCGAGACGGGCTAACGGTGAAGGTTTTCCTTCACCGCCAAATGCCAAGGAACGTATATATAACGAGCAGATTTACCGGAGGCCACTGAAAAAGTAGCGGAGCGATCGTAAGCATGATTCGCTTATGCAGCGTTCACTTTTTCAGTGGCCTCCTCTTAGGAGTTAATATTTTGTTAATAGTTCATTTAGATAGAATCAATAAGCCTCCATTATAATAAAAGACAAGGAAACGTTTCCGAATATGAACTAAAGGAGATTCAAAATGAAGATTAGCAAAAAAGCGATCCCTGTCCTTGCATTTGCCGTCGGAGCGTCTGTGTTTGTCTCAACGGCCTTTGCCGATATGCTGCTTGGTTCCGGTTACGACAGGTTTAAAAACTCTATTAAAAATACCGCCGCGCAGCTGGAAACCGGGCTGAACAGCTACACGATCGAAGGATTGTTCAGTTTGAAGGACAACAATCAATTGTTGCTTCAGTCGACCTTTGTTAATAAAGTCGAACCCGGTAAATCGGAGAACACTTCCTCCACTCAGACGGCGAATGGCGAGACGGAAAAACATTACTCGTATTCCGATAAGAAGCTGTCCGTCTGGAAGAGCGGTTCCGACGACAAATATTATGCGACAGAATATCCGGACGATATGAATCGCAATGGCGGGAAAAGCTTCGACAATCCTTTTAAAGAAAAGGGCGCGCAAGAGGTTGAAAAAATCGTCGATGCGATGGTGGGCAATCTCAAGGATAACGTACAGGCCGAAGAAAGGCCTGAGGGCGGCCGCATCTATTCGGGCAGCTTATCCGAAGCGCAGGTGCCGGCTGTTGTCAACGCTGTCTCCTCCTTTGGTTTCAAGCAGATGATCGGCCAGCAGGGCCGCATGGAAAAAGAGGCGAATCTCCCGAAAATCGAAAGCGATATTTTCGTGAAGAAGGTTACGGGTAAAGCGGTTGAAAACAAAGCCGGTTTATTGGAAAATGTGACGGGGGACATTGTTCTGACCGGCAAAGATAAAAACGGAGTGCAGCACGATTTATTGCTGAATGTGGCGGTGAAGTTGTCCGATATTGGCAATACGAAAGTGACGACACCGGACCTTACCGGCGTGAACGTGGAGAAAGTAAGCCAGGCCGGCGGGTTTAGCAGCATGCTAGTTGGAAAATATAAAAACAACATCGTTATTGAGAAAAATGGCAAATACGTCAAAATCGGCGAGAGAAACTTGGAAATTACAAGTGTAGAACAAAATAAAGTGGCCGGCAAATATTACGAGACGGTAAAACCCGGATTTGAAGCCGAATATCCGGATGCGTACAATTTTAATTTTGAATATAACCCAAGCCAATCCAGACAGATGTCATTGTTTACTTACACCAATTCGAAGGGCGAGCAGGAGCAAGGCCAGCTTCATCCGAGCGGTTCCGGAAAGCTGTATATTGATCTGAACATCGAAATGATGAACGGCAACTCGTACCGGTCGAACATGAATCGTCAAAATTTCGACGGGGAAATGATCCGCGTATTTGAAGAATAAGGCGCAGGCTGTTCCTTAAAGCGAAACGACTTTAGGGGCAGCCATGTCCTATTTATGGGGGATGCAGTCATTGACGAACAAAGCGATTGAAATTACCGGCCTCAGCAAAATGTACAATAACGGCAGGGGCATCAGCGATTTGAATTTGGTAGTGGATCAAGGCGATATATTCGGTTTTTTGGGGCCTAACGGCGCAGGGAAAACTACCGCCATGAAAGTGATGGCCGGGCTGTTGAAGCCGGATCGCGGCGATGTGAAAATTTTTGGCGCGAGCATTTTGGATGACTACGTGAACGCGATGAAACATGTCGGCTGCATTATTGAGACGGCGGAGTCGTACCCGTATATGACAGCTTATGAAAATCTGAAGTTGTTTGCCCGGTTTTATCCCGGCGTGGACGAGCAAAGAATCGATGAATGTCTGGAAGTCACCGGCATGTTGAAATACAAGCATGAAAAATCCAGGAAGTTCTCGCTTGGCATGAAACAGCGGCTTGGCGTAGCCGCGGCGATCTTGTCCAGGCCTCGGCTGCTCATTCTGGATGAGCCGCTTAACGGCCTTGACGTCGAAGGCATGCTCGATATGCGAAGATTGGTGAAGCGGCTGGCCGAGGAAGAAGGCACGACGTTTTTTATATCCAGCCACTTGATTCACGATGTGGAGCTGACCTGTACCCGAATCGGCGTTGTGTACGGCGGCAAGCTGGTGAATGTGGATTATACGCAGCATATTTTGTCCAATTATTCTTCGCTTGAAAACTATTTTGTCAGTGAGGTAGACCGAAATGTCAGGGTTTAAGGCTGCATTTATTAATGAAACCGTCAAGCTGCTGAAAAAGAAAAAATTGATCGCGGCCGCAATCTTGTCCATTATTGCCGTTTTAGTCGGCGAAGTCGCCATTTTGGCGATCAAACATGGCTTTGGCTTGCGCGTCGTGGGTAGCACCGAATTTCCGTTGATTGTTTTATCGGTGTTCGCTTACACGATTTTGCCGCTGTTTGCAACATTTGTGGCGATCGATATGTTTAACGGCGAATTTGCTTCCAATACGATGAAAATTACGCTCACAAGGCCCGTTTCCCGATTCGGCGTATTTTGCGCAAAAGTGTTAAACGTCGCTTTGTTTATTTTCGCCAATCTTTTGTTTGTGATGATTCTTTCTTTGTTGGCCGGATTTATTTTTAACCCTTCATCTTCCGGTTTCATGGGCGTTTTAAGAGTTGTGTTGTCTTATGCCGCGACGTTTTTCCCGGTTTTTGTGTTTGCGCTGCTTGTCGTATTGCTGGCCAACCTATTGCGCGGCGGACTCGCTGTCTTTTTTCTTTCGATCCTGATTTTTATCGGATTTAATTTTATCGGCATCGTCTTCTCCCATGTTTCCAGCTTTCTGATCACCTCGATGTTTGATTGGTATACGCTGTGGATATCGGAAACGATCAACGGGCTTAAGATTTTCCGGCAAACGTTAATTATGACCGGTTGTGGTATAATGTTGTTTACGGCGGGTTATTATTTATTTGACCGCAAGGACCTGTAGAAAGGTAATCCGAATGCAACTAGCCAAACGTTTTTTTATTATGAACGCGTTGACTGTGTTCATTTCCATAGCATTAACCGTTTTGGCCGTCATGATTTTTGTAGCTGCATATACGAAATTGCTTGGCCCGAAAGCGGGCGCGGGCGATTTGAAGAACGCGTTTGAAGTCCGAATGGGGCTTGGCGAAATCAAAAGCATGGCGCAAAACATCGAGTTCGAACGGCTGCTGGATAAGGCATTTCAGCAGGAACTGTCGGACCGGGTAAATGTTCTGGGCGCTAACGCCGTCATTTTAAAAAATAGAGAAATCTTGTATTCCGCCAAAAAGGTAAGTGAAATCGACATCGATAAAAGCTTGATGCTGACGGGCAGCGGTCCTAACCTGGATACACTGGAGCTGGATGGCCGAACGTATATGTACGCCAGGGCGGATTACAACTTGCATTCGGGGGATAAGGGCGTACTGCTGCTGCTTGCGCCGGTCAGGCTGAAGACGGGTTTTTATATGTTTCTCGGCGTGTTTACGCTATGTTTTTTTATTGCTTCTTTCTTATTGATGAACTTCTGGGTTTCTTACAGGTTTTCCCGCGGCATCATCGCGCCTGTCTCCAGGCTCAAGGACGCCGCCGTGAAAATCAGCGAAGGCGACTTAAACCGCGGGATTGCGGTGGAAGGCGAAGGCGAGGTCAGAGAGCTGAGCAGGACGCTGGAGCTGATGCGGATCAAGCTGAAGGAATCCGTATACTTGCAGCAGAAATACGACGAGAACCGGAAATTTCTGGTGTCCAGCATATCACACGACTTAAAAACCCCTGTCACTTCCGTGAAAGGGTATATCGAAGGCATTATCGACGGAGTTGCCAAAACCCCGGAGAAAATGGCCGAATATTTGGAAACGGCACGATCAAAGGCGATATTGGTTAATGCCATGATCGATGATTTGCTTTTATATTCCAGGCTGGATATGCACCAGATTCCGTATCATTTTGAGAAAACGAATATTTTGCAATATTTCGAGGATTGCGTTGCCGATCATCGTTATGAATGTGAAAAGTTGAATATACAGCTGACGTTGGTCAGCGAGTTACAGGATAACGTCTTTGTTTCCATCGATCGGGAAAGAGTAAAGAGGGTCATTCAGAACATTTTGGACAATGCAATGAAATATATGGAGAAGAGCGATGGGCGGATTGAGATCGTATTAAGAGAAACGCGGTCGTCTGCCGTTATAGAGATTAAAGACAATGGAAAAGGCATACCGGAACACGATCTTCCCCATATATTTGAACGGTTTTATCGGGCGGACGCATCAAGAAGAAGCGCCGAAGGCAGCGGTCTGGGGCTGGCCATCGCCAAACAAATCGTGGAGGATCACGAGGGGAACATTTGGGTGAGAAGTGGCCTTGGAGAAGGAACCCGCATGATGATATCTCTGAAAAAGTTGTAAATAAGTTGAAAGATTGTTTAGGCAGACCGTTCAGTTCCGAAAGGGATTGTTTTGGAGGGTAAGGATGGATGAAAAAGATACTGATAATTGAGGACGATCAGAGCATCGCCAATCTGCAAAAGGATTATTTGGAGCTGAGCGGTTTTTCGGTCAGAATCGAAGCTACGGGAGCCGCAGGATTGGACGCTTTGAAGAAAGATACGGTGGACCTTGTTATTCTTGACATTATGCTGCCGGGGATGGACGGATTCGAGGTGTTACGAAAGATTCGCGAAGACGAAGACATTCCCGTGCTGCTTGTGTCGGCGAGGGCGGAGGAAATTTATAAAATTAACGGCCTTGGTCTCGGCGCGGACGACTATATTACGAAACCTTTCAGCTCCGGCGAGCTGGTGGCCAGGGTCAACGCCCATCTGAACAAGTTCGAGCGTATGAAAGAACGGTTCGGCAAAAGCGAAGAAGCAGCTAAACTTCAGGTAAGGGGGCTGGAACTCCAGAAAGATGCCCGCAGGGTTTTTGTGAACGGAAATGAGGTCACGTTGGCCCAAAAGGAATTTGATCTGCTGCTTTTTTTGTTTCAGAATGCCAACCGGGTGTTCGGCAAAGAAGAGCTGTTTGAGCGCATCTGGGGAATGGACGCATTAAGCGACGCTTCCACCGTCACGGTACATATTGCGCGGATCAGAGAGAAAATTGAGGAGAATCCGTCCAAACCCCAGTACATTGGTACAGTGTGGGGGTCCGGTTACCGCTTTATCATTTAATGGAATTATCCATATATACCCAATTTGAAAGCTGCTGATTCGATTGAATCGGCGGCTTTTTGCCGTTTTTGCAGAGATGTGTTTCAAAGACAATAAGATTGCACCAGAAACACAAATATCACCATCTACAACCTCGCTTGCCGCCACTCTATAATACAAACATAACTACTCGGAGGTGAGCCCAACATGAAAATGACAGCGCCGGGGGCGGAACGCGCGCCGGTTCAAACCGGGACAAGGCCAATCGGCAGGGGCCGTTGGAAGCTTTTTCAGATGAACATCGACCTGTATCTATTATTGATTCCGGGGCTTGCGTTTTTGCTGCTGTTCAAATACGCGCCGATGTACGGTGTTATCATCGCCTTTCAGGATTTCAACATATTCGAAGGCTTTACCGGCAGCCAATGGGTCGGACTCGCGCAGTTCGCCAAGCTGATTCATTCGGAGGATTTTTACCAGGTGTTTATCAATACGCTGATGATCAGCTTGTACAAAATCGTGCTGCTGTTCCCGGTGCCGATCGTGATTGCGTTATTGCTGAACGAGGTGCGGAAAATGTGGTTCAAACGGGCCGTGCAAACCGTCATTTTCCTGCCTCACTTTTTGTCCTGGGTGATTATCTCCGGGCTGTTCATCAATATTTTGTCGCCAAGCGGCGGGCTGGTTAATCAAGTGATTCATTATTTCGGCGGCACTCCGATTTCCTTCTTTCTTGATAACGACTACTTCCGCAGTGTGCTTGTATTTACGGCTGGCTGGAAAGAGTCGGGCTGGAATACGATCATCTTTATCGCCGCGATCGCCGGGATCGAGCAGGAGCAATACGAAGCGGCGTCGATCGACGGAGCGGGGCGCATCAGGCAGATGCTGCATATTACGCTGCCGGGCATTATGCCAACGATCATTCTTGTCCTAGTGCTTCGCCTCGGGTACTTGCTGGAGGCGGGTACGGAGCAGATTTTGACGATGTACAACTCCGTCGTTTACACGTCGGGGGATGTGATCGGGACTTACGTTTACCGTCAAGGCCTCGGTCAGCAGGATTACAGCTTTAGCACGGCGGTTGGCTTGTTCAATTCGGTGGTCGGGTTTATTCTGATCCTGCTTGGCAACGAATTAAGCAAACGCCTCGTCAAGCGCAGCATTTGGTAAGGAGGAGCACACGATGCGCAAACAATCATTTCAAGACCGCTTGTTGGACTTATTCGTGTACGGGATCCTGCTTTTGTGCGGCATCGCCACCTTGCTGCCTCTGGCCAATGTGCTGTCCAAAGCGTTAAGCGACGAGTCCGCAGTCATCTCCGGCAAAGTGGGTATCATCCCTGTCGGCTTCCAACTTCATACGATGGCTTACGTCGTCTCGTCAGTCCAATTCCTGCATGCCATATCCGTGTCGCTTTTTATCACAGCGGCCGGAACGATCTTATCGATCATGCTGACGATGCTGACGGCATACCCGCTGTCGAAACGTCATCTGCCGGGCATCTCGCTGATCATGGTGCTGTTTATATTCACGATGCTGTTTAACGGCGGCATCATTCCGAACTACCTGCTGATGAAGCAGCTGCATCTGATCAACAGCTTATGGTCGGTTATGCTCCCGGCGCTGATCAGCGTGTTTAATATGCTGGTGATCAAAAGCTACTACGAATCGCTTCCCGAAGCGCTCGAAGAGTCGGCCAAAATGGACGGCGCCCGCAATATGACGGTGCTCGTACGCATCGTCATCCCGCTCAGCATTCCGGTCATCGCCACGATCTCGCTGTTTTACGCGGTGTATTTCTGGAACGACTATTTTCATCCGATGTTGTACATCAACGATCCGGGTCTTAAGCCGCTGCAGCTGTATTTGCGCGATATCGTCATGGACGCGGACAGCTCTTCGCTTGTGAACAAAAGTGCCGACGATATGATGAACGTGTCGCCGGAAGGCGTCCGTTCCGCAACCGTCATCGCTTCCATGATTCCGATGCTGCTGTTTTACCCTTTTTTGCAGAAGCATTTTGTCAAAGGCGTACTGATCGGCTCGGTCAAAGGGTGAGAGCGCATTTTACCTAAAGATGCCCGGATGACGGCATCCTTGGTTTAATGATATGTTAACTATAGAGTCTAGGGAGGTTCCCCACATGTTGAACAAAAAGAGAAACAAGTTATTATTCCTTACGCTGACGGCAAGTTTATCCGCGGCGTCGCTGGCCGCCTGTTCTCCGCAAAACCAAAGCGACGGCAAAACGGCAGGTTCGGCTTCGGCCCCAGCCCCGGCAGCTTCCGCAAGCACGCAAGCTGCGGCGCCAAAACCTCAGCTCAAATCGCTGCAAATTTGGCAGAAGGACGACTACAACACGTATCCGGTAGCGAAATTTTTGGAGGAAAAAACAGGCTACAAAGTGCAATACGACATGCTGCCGCAGGACAAACCCCAAGATAAGCTTAACATCCTGATCGCTTCCGGCGAGCCTTACGATGCGATAACAACAACGGGTACGACCGATTTTAAAGCGCTTTATTCCGATTATGCCAAAAAGGGCGCATTAACCGACTTGGGCCCGCTTATCGACAAATACGGGCCGAATATTAAAGCGGCGGTTGATCCGGCAGTATTGGAAGCGGCGAAAATCGACGGCAAGCTGTACGCCATTCCGACTAAGAGCATCCCCAACGTGATTGCCAGCTTGTACATCCGCCAGGATTGGCTGGATAAAGTAGGCATGAAGGCTCCAACGACGCTTGACGAGCTAGTCGAGGTACTGAAGGCATTTAAAGAGAAAGATCCCGGGGGCAACGGCGATAAAAATATTCCTTTTACGATCAGAGGGGACAACTTCTTCGTCGATAACATTGTCGGTGCGTTTGGCATGCCGAATTTCTGGAACGATGTAAATGGCAAGCTGACCCCGCGTATCATGGATCCGGCTTATCCGGAATACGTCAAATTCATGAGCGAGCTGTTTAAGCAAGGTTTGCTTGACAAAGAATTTGCGGCCAACAAGGATGCTACCGCCAAGGAGAAATTCACGAGCGGCAGAGCGGGCATGATTTTAATGAACTGGTCCGACGTGCCTAACATCGCCGATGCTTTAACCAAAAACGTACCTGCGGCCAAAGCGTTATATATCCCTGCCTTGAAAGGCAAAGACGGCAAACTGGGACTGAGTGCAACGCAAGGTTTCGACCGGATCACTTACGTTCCGAAGGCATCGAAGCATCCGGAGGATGCGGTCAAATGGCTAAATGCTAAGCTGGAGCCGGAAACGTTCAAAGCGATGGCGATCGGCGAGGAAAACAAGCATTATACGTTCAAGGATGGCCAATATTCGCCGATTAACCCGATTTTTACGGATGAGCGGAATCAAGCCAACAACTTCCTGACCGGTTCCGACGATAAAAATTACCCGACTTATTGGCAGGCTCGCGTGCGCAAAGATATGCGGCTGTTTGACGCCTGGAATTTCATTAATCGCACTGAACCGGCGAACACGCGTATTTCCGATCCGCTTGGTTTTGCGCCTTACCTGCCCGAATTTTCGAAGAGCTTCCAGCAGCTGAACACGATGGTCGGCGACTACACGACCAAGCTGATTTTTGGCGCCGAGCCGCTGAGCGGATTGGACGCGTTTATCGCCAAGTTCAAAGCGGCCGGCGGAGAAGCCAGCTACAAAGAAGTTAACGACTGGTACGCCAAAGCGAAAAAATAAGAGCAGAAGTTTAAGGAAAGGGGTAATCATAATGGCATCGATCGGTTCGCTTGCTTCCAGTAAAATCATCACCCGTTATCCCGGTAATCCGATTCTCACCTCCGGGGACGTTCCTTATCAACCCGCTCTTGTGTTTAACGCAGGTGTCGCCAAATACGAAGGCCGGTATGTGATGATGTTTCGCAACGATTACGGCGACGCTGCAAACCAATCGCTGCTTCCGGCCCATACGACCAACGTAGGGCTCGCCTTTAGCAACGACGGGATTCATTGGGACGTGCAGCCATCGCCTTGCTTTGGCATCGAAAACGACGAGATTATTCGAACATACGACCCTCGTATTACTGTAATGGACGGACGCTGTTACGTCTGCTTCGCGGTCGATACTAAACATGGCGTGCGCGGCGGGATTGCCGTGACCGACGACTTCGCGAGCTTTGAGGTGCTCAGCATGTCGGCACCGGACAACCGCAATATGGTGTTGTTTCCGGAAACGTTCGGCGGCAAATACGTACGTCTGGAACGTCCGTTTCCCGTATACGGCAAAGGCGGAAAGGACAGCTTCGATATATGGATATCCGATTCCCCGGATTTGAAATATTGGGGAAACACGGAGCTGCTGCTCGGCTTGGAGCAGGTGCCGTTTGCCAATGACAAGATAGGCCCGGGAGCGCCGCCGATTAAAACATCGGAAGGCTGGCTGACCACCTTCCATTCGGTGGACATCGACCACAACCGCGGGAAAAACGGCTGGGAGCCGTATTGGAAAAAACGCTATTGCGCGGGCATCATGCTGCTTGATTTGGATAATCCGTACATCGTCAAAGGCATGTGCAAAGAACCTTTGCTTGCACCCGAAACCGGTTATGAGACGGACGGAGGTTTTCGAAACCACGTTATTTTCCCGGGCGGAATGATTTTGGAAGACGACGGCGAAGTGAAGATTTACTATGGAGCGGCAGATACCGTAGAATGTTTGGCGACCGCCCACGTGGACGATTTGATCCGGCTTTGTTTACCGATGGATTAAATGCCGGTGGATCGAACACCGATGGATTAAACCATCTAAATAAAACCCCCGCAAACAGGGTAGGCCACTGAGAAAGTGAACGCTGTGTGCGCGAATCATTCTCTAGAGTCGCTAGTTGTCCCCCGTTAGTATCCGCTCGCAGTGGATGAAATTCAGGGACAAAAGCGAACGCTGACGTTTTTCTAGAATGAGCTCGCGCACTCTGCTTTCAGTGGCTTTCCAACATGCGGGGGTTTTTACGCTTTACAAGGCTGCACAGCTAACGTATTTGCGCCATGATCGCTTCAATTTCCTCACGGCTCAGTTCTTCTTCGCTGGCAAGCGTAACAACGGCATCAAGCAGCAGCTGCGCCCTGCGCGGTTCGATCTCCTGGTCGTAAAATCCGAAAAAACCGGACCGGTCCCCCGCGACATGCTCCATATAATCGTAAATGGCGGAACCTGCCGCCGGGCGGGTCAGGGGCATATCGAGGAAAGGCGCATTGGCGCCGCTAGCTTGCGCGTATTTGACGCGTTCTTTTTTGTCGAGCAGAAACTGCAGCGCCTCGAAGGACGCTTCACGCTGCTTGCTTCCTGCGGACATGGCCCATCCGACGGCATATCCGCCGTAATATTCCATCTCGCCGGCCACGCCCGGCATCTCCGGGAAGCCGAAGTAGCCGATGTTGTTTTTCTGCTTCTCATCCTCCATCAGCTTTCCGGCAACCCAATCGCCTTGTATGTACATGGCCGCTTCGCCGGCCAGAAAAGCCTTCTCCGCCATAATGACGTCCATCCCTAGAAAACCGGGGATAAACGCTTTGTTTTTGACCAGCTCCCGGAATTTTAAGCCGGCTTCCAAAAAAGCCGGATCGCTGAAGTCTCCGGCGCGTGATACCGTTTTTTTGAAAGCGGGCTCCCCGCCCAGCCGATGGTTAATATAGGCAAACCAGTGCAGCAGCGGCCAGCGGTCCTTACCGGCGACGGAAACCGAAGTAATTCCTTTTTGCGACAACACTTGAATGATCCGGATCAGATCGGCCCAGCTTTGCGGCGGCTGCAAGCCGTGTTCCGCAAACATCGCTTTGTTGTACCATACGACGACCCGCTGAATCGTATGGGGGAAGCCGTAAATACGCCCGTCGTAAGTTACGCTTTGCAGCGCTTCGGGGATGTACTGGCGCTTTAAGTCGCGGCTTTGCTCCAACAGATCGGTCACATCCGCAACGGCATGCGAGTCGACCATACGTTTAAAGCTTTCTCCGGACCAATATTGGAAAAGATCCGGCATATTGCCGGAAACCATAGCGACGCGAAGTTTGTTTTTATACGCTTCCGTTTCGTAGAAAAAGGGCACGATTTGCATCTGCTTGTGCGTTTCGTTGAACGTACGGATGCTCTCCTGCAGAATCGTTTGCCGCCGATCCAGCGTTTCCACGTTCCACATCGTAATTTTGACGGGAGCGGGCTCCGCTTGACGGCGCTCCGGACTGAACCGGACCATGTCCGGCATACAGCCGGTCATCAGGATCAATAATGCCAATAGGGCAGCGGCCGCAGCTTTGCGTTTCAACATAACCGTTTTTTCCTCCTCATCTTACGATTACGTATCTGCCGCCTCCTCCGCCGATCCGCCATCGCCTAGTTTGAACTGTACCCGGAATTCCCGCGGTGTCATGCCTTCGGTTTCCCGAAAGACGCGAACAAAATATTTCGAGGCGGCAAAACCGACCTGCTCGGCGATTTCATAGATTCGGCTGTCCGTTTGCAGCAGCAGCTTTTTGGCCTGACGCAGCCGTAGTCCCGTGATGTAATCGGTAAATGTAAGTTTTGTTTCTTCTTTAAACAGCACGGAAGCGTAACTGGCGTTCAAGTGGATATGTTCGGCCACCTCCTTCATGCTGAGCGCGGGGCTGTTCCATTCGCGGGCAATAAAACGAAGCGCCTGCCGGATCGATTCGTTTTTCACCTCGGGGAGCGTGGGAACGGCATCATTCAACTCACGAGATGAGAGGGACTTGTGATCCGCGGTTTGGCGCGCCCGCTTCATTTTAGACATATGCAAACATGCTTCTTCCACGGCTTTCACTAAAGCTTCCTGTTCGACAGGTTTTAAAATATAGTTGATGGCGCCAAGCTGAAGCGCTTTCCTGGCGTATTCGAATTCCGCATAACCGGTAAGCAGAATCGAAGTCAACTCGGATTCTTCATGCTTCAGGCGTTCCAGCAGCTCCAGTCCGTTCAAGCCGGGCATCCGAATATCCGTAATAAGCAGATCGACCGGATGCTCTGAGGCATAAGCCAACGCATCGGTCCCGTTCTCCACCGCATGCAGACGGTGTGCGCCTTGCGCCCACATTTCCAGCGTACGGTGGATGCCTCGGCGGGTAGGCAGCTCGTCTTCCGCGATAAGTATACTGATGGGCTCGAACATGGGCCACCTCCAAGGAGGGAATTGGGATTGTATAACCTTATAAGGGCAAAAACAAATCTACCTCGGTTCCAGCGTTTTCGCTTCTTGCAAAATACACGCCGTACGGTTCACCGTAATGCAACCGGATTCGCGCCTGTACGTTCATCAGCCCGATACCCGAACCTGACGTCTGCAGCGGGCGGTACTGCTCCAGGTTTTGGGCGATGTGCGCCGCTTGGTCGGCGGTCATCCTGTCGCCGTTGTCTTGGACCTTGATGTTCAGAGCAGGTTTGCCGTTCAGCTCGGATAAGCAAACGGTGACGATGACGCGGCCGCCGCTCACTTTAGGTTCGATGCCGTATTGGATCGCATTTTCCACAAGCGGCTGAATGAGCAGCTTGGGGATGCTGATCTCGCCAAGCTCCGGATCCATCCGGATGTCCCACACAAGCCGGTGGGCGAGGCGGAACTGCATAATTTCCAAATACCGGCGGCAGTGTTCGATTTCCTCTTGCAGTTTAATCCAATCGTCGCCTCCCGACGTCTTGATCGTGTAACGGAACAACCGCGACAACGAAACGACAAGATGGGCCGCTTCCTGCTGCTCGCGGTCGATCAGCGTCCAATACAGCGATTCCAGCGTATTAAACAGAAAGTGCGGATGGATTTGCGCCTGCAGCATTTTGATTTCGGCCTGATTTTTCAGCTTCTCTTTCTCGTATACGGTTTCGACCAGATGGTGAAGCTCGCGGGTCAGCTTGTTGTATGCGCCGTTCAGCTCGTTCATCTCGTAGTTGAAATACGTCACTTCATTAGGAGTCGGCAGCGTAAAATGAACGCCGCGCATTTTGCGCCACAACTTGCGGATCGGCAGCGTAATCATACTGGACAAAGGCCATAGCAGCGCCAGTGAGATAAGCAGCCCAACCGCCAGCGCAAACCACAAAATTTGCTTCAGTACATCGAGTTTTCCGGTAATGGTGCTAAGCGGCACAAGAATATGAATCGACCATCCGAACTGCCGGGTTTGTTTAATAATGTGCAAATAGTTGCTGCCGTTGATCGTAATAACCGGATACATGCCCTGATCGTCCGTCCGGCTGGCGACATTGAGATTGGCGTATTCCGGCAGAAGCGGTTCGGTGGAGGCGATCAACAGATGGTTTTGGTCGTAAAGATGCATGCTGCTGCCCGAGATGGACGTATATTCCTCATTAAAAAAATCAAGCATCGACTTCATCGATTTAATCACGACATATCCGCCGCCGGCCAAATGATCCTGCTCCAGCCTGACCTGCCGGACGGCAAGCAGCACGTTGCTGTCGTCGGGATGGGTGCCGATGAAGGTAAGTTGTCCGGATTTGATTTGCTCCAGCGTTTGCGGATCGTTGCCGGCGAGATCGGACCATTTTTTATTTTCCAGCGGATAAAACGGTTCGTTCACCGCGTACAAATCGATGCTTTTGACAATCCATGAGAACGCTACCAATTGATCGAGAATCGGACGTACCGAAAGCTTCTGATCGATTGGTATCAGGTGGCCCTGCTTGGATCTGTACAGCAGCGATTGAATTCGCGGGTCGGTCACCGCCTGCAAGCTGATCGTATCGATCTGGCTTAACACGGCGTCCACCCGGGCGCCCGCTTGTTTAGCCGTTTCCTCCAAGTTTTCTTCGGTCGTCTGGATAAATATTGCCGTTGTCGCTTTATATAGAAATCCTCCCGCAGTGGAGAGCACTGCGGCAAGCACAAGCAGAAATCCGGCCAATATTTGCGTGCGTGTGCGGTTTAAGCGAAGCCAATCGATTATTTTGTACATGCCCACACACCTTTTTCGGAACGGTCGGCTGAAGGTTAGCCGTATGGGTTAAGAATATATGCTCCCATCATACCGCAAATGACGGCAATGCGCACCGTCCATTGGGCGGTACGCATCGGTTTGTTGGAGGCCACTGAAAAGTGAACGCTGCATGAGCGAATCATGCTTCCGATCGTCCAATCGGTTCAGCCCTTGACGGCCCCAGCGGACAACCCGCCGATCACCTTCTCTTGAGCGAAGAAATATCCGAGCAAAAGCGGCAGCGTCCCCAGCGTAAGTGTCGCCATAATGCCGGGCACATTGACGGAAAATTCGCCGTAGAACGCCCTGAGCCCGAGGGGCAGCGTCATTTTGGCAGGGGTGGTGATCAGGACAAGTCCAAATACGAATTCGTTCCAGATGTGAATGAAGTTATAGATGCCAACCGTGGCCAGCGCGGGTGTGAGCAGCGGGAATAAGATGCTCCAGAACAGCCGGGCATGGCTGGCGCCGTCGACGGTAGCGGCCTCATCCAGCTCGCGCGGAATGTCATGCACGAACTGCGTCAAAATAATCACGGAAATCGGCAGGCTGAAGGCGATGTAAGGACCGGCCAGCGCCCACAGCGTATCGTACAGACCGATTTGCTTGGTCAATATGTACACCGGAATCAGCGTTGTATGAACGGGGATCATCATACCCGCCAAAAACAAATAAAAGATCGGGCGGTTCAGCTTAAACCGCATCCGCACCAGCGGATAACTGACCATGGCCGAGAGCAGCACGATGGCAAGCAGGCATACGGACGAAATGAGCAGACTGTTGGCGAAATAACGGCCGATGCCGAGCTTGAACACCTGGATATAGTTATCTGCATGGAAACCGGAAAGCAGCGACACCGGACTGGCGAAAAATTGCTGCTGCGTCTTCAGCGATGTTGCCGCCATATACACAAACGGATAACCGGTGAAAACTAGAAAAACGATGGCAAGCCCGTGCAGCAGCACGCGGCGGGTCAGAAGTAGCATAAGCGAATCGTCCTTTCTATAGAAGTTGTCGTTATGCCGCCGTCTTGCCGCGGTTTTTATCGGCTGCCAAAATAATGACGGCAACGATAAAGGCAATGACAAACATCGTAAACGAGATCGAGCTGGCGTACCCCATGCTGAATTTGGAAAACGCCTGTTTGTACATGTACGTTGCCATCAGCTCGGTGCTGCTGGCCGGACCGCCTTCGGTCATCACAAAAATCAGGTCGAAATATTTCAGCGAACCGATGACCGATAAAACGGATGAAGTGACGATGGTCGGTTTCAACAGCGGCAATGTGATATGCCAAAATTGCTTGGAACCGCTGCATCCGTCGATCTTGGCCGATTCGTAAATTTCTTCGGGAATGCCGACCATAGCGGCGCGGAACAAAATCATATAAAACGGGGCGAACTGCCAGCAAATCGTTGCCGTAACCGCCCAGAAAGCGGTTTTGGCGTCGCCGAGCCAGCCCTTTTGCCATGATTGAAGCCCAAGCACGTCAAGTGTTTGGTTTACGATACCCATGGTCGGATCGTAGATAAACGTCCACAAAATGCCAAGTGCGACGGTTGACATCAAAAGCGGCATAAAATAGATGGTTCTGTACAAGCGAATGCCGCGGATCGGCGCGGTGAGTATAAGCGCCATCGCCAGGCCAAGCGGCAGCTGGGTGACGATCGAAGCGACAACAAGCAGCAAATTGTTGCCGATCGTTTTCATAAATACGGTATCCGCCAGCAGTTTCGCATAATTGCCGAAACCGATGAACGCTTTCTCGGACTGGATGCCGTTCCAGTTAAACAAGCTGTAGTACAGCGTGGCGAAGATCGGGACAATGACGTACAGCAAATAAACGAGCAGCGCCGGTCCGATAAAGCCGATTAAAAATGCGGTATTCCGAAATCGGTTTGTTTTTACAGTTCGGTGCGTTTCCGCTTGAACGGCGGCGCGGTATTCAAGCTCGTTGTTCATTTCGGGATACCCCCTTCTGCCCGGTATAAAGTTGGAAAGGGGAGGCTGGCCTCCCCCGGTTATGGAGCAACAGATTTTTTATTTCTTCAGCACTTCTTTGGCTTTGGCTTCCATCTGTTTGGCCGCTTCGGCCGGCGTCATCGTCAGACCAAACAGCTCCTGCGTCGTGTCCTTGTGCAGCTCGGCGAGTTCCGGCGGCAGCGTCTGGTCGTAATAAGTTTGCAAAAACTGCGCTTTGCTCAGCATGTCGTTAAGCTGTACGGCAAACGGGTCTTTGTAATTGACGCCTTTCACCGCAGAGATGGCGCTTGCTTCGTCGGCCAGCTTTTGCGCGAGCTCCACCGAAGTCAGCGCTTTGACCAGCTCGACGGCCAGATCGGGGTATTTCGATTTGGCGGACACGGAGAATACCGGCGATACGCCGCCTACAACGTTGGTGATCTTGCCTTTTCCGCCATTAATGGCCGGGAAAGGGAAAATGCCAACCTTGCTTTCAAATTCCGGAGCTTCGTTGCGCACGTTGTTGATGTACGACGAGGTTTGCATCTCCATGGCCGCTTTGCCTGTGTAAATCAGCTGACGCGACTGGCCGGTATCGTAAGTGAGCCCGTTAAAGCCAGGATTAAACGCCCCGCGTTTGACCAAATCCTGGATCATTTCACCGGCTTTGACGTAGCCTTCATCCGAGAAATTACGGCCTGTGCGCTCGAAAGCTTCGTTGAAAATTTCCGGACCGGAAAGCCGTTCCGCGAAATACATCAGGAAGAAAGCAGCCGGCCATTTCGTTTTATTGGCCATGGCAATCGGAATGATGTTTTCTTTCTTCAGCTTGTCTACTATTGCCAGCAGATCATCGTAGGTTTGCGGCGGCTGCAAGTTGTATTTGGCGAATATCTCTTTGTTGTAGAAAAACGGGACAACACCCATGCCCAGCGGTGCGCCGTATATTTTCGAGTTAAACGTAGATGCGCTGAGCGCCGCCGGCAAATAATTGTCGGCGCTGATTTTGCCTGTCAGGTCAAGCACTTGGCCTGCCGACACGAACTGCTTCAGCCAGCCGCCGCCCCAGGAGTGGAACACATCGGGCGGAGTTCCGCCGCCCATAGCGACCGACAGCTTTGTTTTGTACGGATCGTTAGGGATTTGCACGACCTCGACGTCGGCATCGGCATGGGACTGCATAAATTTCTGCACCGCGGCTTCGATCAGCTCTTTCTTTTTGCCGGTTTCGATGTACCATAAAGACAGCTTCTTTTTCTCCGCGCTGGCAGCGGGTGCGGCGGCCGGGGCGGGAGTTTGGGCAGCTGGCTGCGCCGTTTTGTCGGAGCCTCCGGCCGGTTTGGCGGCGGCATCCTTTGAGGCGGCCGACGTTCCGCCTCCGCTTCCGCAGGCGGTGAGCAGCAGCACGCTGGCGCTGAGCATGGAAATGATTTTTTTCATTTGTTTACCCCTCTTCCTGTTCGAGATCGTCGTTACATGGTTAATTGTAGCAACATCTCCGTTAAAAAATAGAGCGCTTTCATTTGATAAAAATACCAATTTGATTGGATTTTAGGTGCCGGCAGGAATTTTATTCCTTGCCTTCGAATTAATAAACGTACGAAATCATCTCCCAAAGGAGTGACCGGCATAATGAGGTTAGATCAGGCGTTACCCAGGAGCAGACCCGAGGCGTTAGGAATTTCACCGCAAGCCGTAACCGATTTTTTGCAAGAGGTTGTTTCCGGCCAGGTTGGGCTTCACAGCTTTATGCTTGTCCGTCATGGCCAAGTGGCTGCCGAAGCTTGGTGGCAACCTTACGGACCGCAGCTGCCGCATATGCTGTTCTCGTTAAGCAAAAGTTTCACTTCGACGGCAGTAGGGTTTGCCGTGGCCGAAGGCAAGCTGTCGGTAGACGATTTGGTCGTCGACTTTTTCCCGGACAAAGAGATTCTGGCGGACCATCACTTAAAATCCATGCGTGTCCGCCATCTGTTATCGATGTCGACCGGACATGCCAAAGATACGATGGGAGCGCTTGGGGAACGAGAGGATAAAGATTGGGTGCAGGCTTTTCTGCAGCTGCCTGTAGAATATGAGTCGGGTACGGTGTTTGTGTACAATAGCGGAGCCAGCTATATGTTGTCGGCGATTGTACAGCGGATCACCGGGGAAACGCTGCTGGAATATTTACATCCGCGGTTGTTCGAGCCGCTTGGCATTGCAGGGGCGACATGGCAGACATGCCCGCTTGGGATCAGCGCAGGCGGTTGGGGGCTGAGTTTGAGAACCGAACATATCGCCAGCTTTGGCCAGCTGTATTTGCAAAAAGGGTATTGGAACGGAAAACAGCTGCTGCCGCGCGAATGGGTGGAGGAAGCTACGGCCTTTCACATACAAAACAGCAGCACAAATACCGATTGGAGCCAAGGTTACGGATACCAATTTTGGCGCTGCCAGCACGGCGCTTATCGAGGGGACGGGGCGTTCGGCCAGTTTTGCATCGTTATACCGGAGCAGGATGCGGTCGTGGCCATTACGTCGGGACTCAAAAATATGCAGCAGGTGCTTGATCTCGTATGGAAGCATTTGCTCCCCGGTCTGTTAGATGAGCCGCTTCCGGCAAATGACGGGCAGTTCGAATCGCTTTCCACAGCGATTCGCTCCTTGGCCTACCTGCCTTTGCCTCAAGATGAGGCGCAGCCGGCTTTGACGGCGTATACCGGCAAACGGTTCGTATTTGCCGACAATTCGCGCAAGCTGGAGTCCGGGTCGATCGATTTTGCAGAAGACGAATGTATCGTTACTTTACGGACCGGCCAAGGAGAAGAGCAGGTGCGCTGCGGTTTCGGAAGCTGGAGTGTAGGAGCCGCTTTAGGACATGCGCTTCCCGTATCGCAAATTGCGGCCAGCGGCAAATGGTTAAACGCCAATTCGTTTGAAATGGAGTGGCGGTATATCGAAACCCCGTTTACAGATACGATCACGGTGCGGCTGGACGAGGCCGGTGTCACATTTGAACTGAATCCGCACATTTATTTTGGCGAACCCAAAGAAGCGCTGGTGTTAAGCGCAACCTGGGAATAAACGCAGCAGTCGCCCGAAAAAACAGAAAACATTCGGAAAAGAGGCGTAATAAACGATGAAAGCATTGGTGATTGAGGGACCACGTAAAGCGGCGATCAAGGAAGTGCCTTATCCGCATCCGAAGGCCGGGGAAGTCACGATCAAAGTTGAAAATGTCGGGATTTGCGGCACGGATTTTCACATTTTTGAAGGGGAGTTTATTTCGCCGTATCCGATCGTGCCAGGACATGAATTTTCCGGTGTCATTCATGAGGTGGGCGAAGGTGTAGCAGGTTTCAAGCCCGGAGACCGGGTTAGCGCAGACCCGTCTCTGTTTTGCGGCGCTTGTGCTTTCTGTTTAACCCACCGCGGCAACCAATGCGAAAATTGGGGGGCGCTGGGCAACACGGTGAACGGCAGCATGGCCGAATTTGTTTCGGTTCCTGCAGGCAATGTGGTCAAGCTGCCGGATTCGATGTCGTTTGAAGAAGCAGCGTTTATCGAGCCGATGGCTTGTGTTGTGCACGGCATGAACCGTCTTCAGCTGCAGGTGGGCAATCGCGTGATTTTGTTTGGTGCCGGAGCGATGGGCCAGCAGTTGATCCAGTCGATCGCCAGAAGCGGCGCTTCCGAGCTCGTTGTAGTCGACGTATCGCAGGGGAAGCTCGATTTGGCGCTGGAGATGGGAGCGACCCGCGGGGTGCTCAGCTCGAATCTGGATGCGGAAATCAATAAGGATACTTATCCGTACGGCTTTGATGCCGTGGTTGACGTGACGGGCATTCCTGCAGTGATCGAGAAGGCGCTTGAATTTATGGGGCCGGCCGCCAAATATTTGCAGTTTGGCGTTACCGCCGAAAATGCCAGCATCCGGATCAATCCGTTTAAGTTGTATAACAAAGATTGGACATTAATCGGTTCGATGGCGATCAATCATACGTTTTTACCGGCGTTTCATTGGATCAAAGAAGGCCGCATTCAGGTGAAGCCGCTTATTTCCAAAACGATCTCTCTGGAAGAAACCGTATCGTTTTTGGAGCAGCCGAAAGCGCCCGATTTGTTGAAGGTGCAAATTAAGCTGTAACCTGTTATAGTGAAGTTGGCATTATTTATACAATAGAAATGGGGAAATGGCATTGATTCATCGTACCGTACTTCTCAAATTCGGGGAAACGACTACTCCAGAGCAGCTGCAGGAGGTTATCAGCAGATTTAAGGCGTTAACCAACCATCTGACAGGTATCGTCGATCTGCAGGCGGGACTGAACATTTCGGAAAAAAGCCGGGAGTACCAGGTGGTGCTGTCTGTCCGGTTTGAAGATAAAGCGGCGCTGGAGCGGTATGCAGCGGACGAGCAGCATTTGGCCGTTGCGGCATTTATTCGTGAAGTGGGAAGATTGGACAGCATCGGAGTCGATTTTGAAATTTAATCCGAATGGTTGCCAAGTTGCGGAAAAGAAGTCGGTGCAGCGTTTCCGGCTTCTTTTTGCATGAACGGGTATCGTTATTCAGCATAAGTGCGAGTTCAAAAAGTCGGCTTTTCAGCACCGAGAAGGTTGCAAGAACCTGAAGAAGGAGGAGCGGAGTTTAGGCGATACCTAAATGAGCACCGGACTTCGAAGGTGAATGCAACATTCGATGTCGAATAATCTTCTTGTGTTGCTTCGTGATCAAAAGATGACTTTTTGAACAACCTCTATAAGGAGCCGGATATGAAAAATCTTCTCGTCACAGGTTACAGGGCGCATGAGCTTGGCATTTTCGATCAGAAGCACAAAGGTATTCCTTTTATTAAAAAAGCGATGGAAGCGCGTATCGCTCCGCTGGCCGAAGAGGGGCTGGAGTGGGTCATTACTCCCGGACAAATCGGGGCCGATTTATGGGCATGCGAGGTTGTTATCGGGTTAAAAAAACGCTATCCCCATTTAAAGTTATCGATCATTACGGCATATGTCCAGCCCGATGAGAAGTGGAAGGAAGACAAGCAGGAATACTACCGGGAGATTCTAAAAGGCGTCGATTACTGCGGTGCGGTCAGCAACCGGCCTTATGAAGGCGTGTGGCAGCTTTCGGCCAGAGACGAGCTGCTGCTGAGGAAAACGGACGGCATTCTGTTGTTTTACGATGAGGACGCCGGAGAAGCCAGCCCGAAATATATGAAGATGAAAGCGCTGAAGAAACAAGAAGAGATGGGTTATGTGTATATGAGCATTACTGCGGAAGACGTCCAGGGTATCGCCGATGAAGAGATGCGGGATATGGCGGAGTGATAATCAACGGAAAAAAACTCGGCCATCCTTTGCGGGAGTGGCCGAGTTTTTTTGTGATCGCGGGATTCGTTGTTACCGTTCAGCTGTCAGGGTCCTGATCTGCAGCAGCATAAAGGTGACATCATCCCCGTCGACCTTGTCGTCCAGGTTGATGTCGTACACTTGATTGGCGAGCTTGATGACATCGTTAATATCGACGATGCCGTCTTGATTCAGATCGATATAACCAAGCGAAGGTTGGGGAGAACGGGTGACACTCACGCTGTAATTTTTGACCGCACCATTGGGAGCTTTGGCTTGGATCGTAAATCCATTGGTGCCCAACGGTAAACTTGGCAGCACGACCGATCCGGTGCCGGCCGAATAAGTCGCACCTGTAACGGTGAATGAAGCTGCCGGATCCGACAGCAGGACGCGGAAAGCGGCATGGTTAATCTCATAACCGACATCGAGAGCAAAGCTGTCTCCGCCCCGCGTAAGCGGCACGTCACCGTATAGGACTGCCGAAACCTCGTTATTGGAGGATTCCAGTTTGGTTACATGAACGGTATACTGCTTAGTCGTTAAGAGATCCGGCGCGGTGACCGTGACCTTAATGACGTTATCTCCGGTGAGAAGGTTGGAATAAGCCGCACCGGTAACGGTGGTACCATTAACCGAAATAGAAAGATCGGCTCCTAATTCCGCCGTAACCGCGGAAATCCGTACGCTGTATACATCGCTGCTGACCGTTGACGTATAATTGATATTGGCAGGTTGAAAAACCGGGCTGAGCGTTATCGTTTCATTTGGTGCACCAGAGGTTAACGAAAAGCCGCTTAAGTCGGCGTTGCTGCTTTTCGCTCTGGTTACAGTGAGGGAATACGTCTTAGACGATAAGCCGTCCTGTGCCGTAACAACGACACTGATAGTGTTGCTGCCCACGCTGAGCGGAATGCTAGCGGCGCTGCCTGCTGATAGGTGTGCTCCATTGACAGTCACTGTGGCATTTGGTTCGGCCGTGATCGGTTTCAAGTTAACCGAATAGACCGTATAAGCAACGGCAGCGGTGTATTCTTGATCGCCGGCGGAAAACGCGGGCTCCAGCTCCACCAAATCGTTAGACTCTGCGGAACTAAGCAACAAGCCGCTTAAGTCGGCGTTGCTGCTCGGCGGCAAATCACCAAACACTTGAAGTTCCATGATGGATGCCCACATATTGTTGGTTTGATTGCCTTGGTCGATATATACTCTGACATATCGGGAATCGAACGGACTGAACTGGCCGCGGGTGACAATCGACTCGTTGTTGCCGGTCACGGTGTCGACATCGGTCCAAGATTTTGCATCGTTGCTTTTTTGCAGGCGAAAACTCCGCGGGTTTAAGCTTGCGTCCCAGCCTCCGCCAAGCTGACCCATTCCGGTTAAGGAATAGCTGTCAACCCGATAAGTCGTGCCCAGATCGACCTGAAGCCACATCGGCTCCCCGCTAATTCCGACGGAGCAATACCAGCGGGCGGTTGGCGCGATGGAGCCGTCAACCGCTCCGGAGGCGGCGTAAGGAGCGGAAGAGCAGCTGGATGCGGCCGTTTTATTCAGCGCTACGTTGGTGGATGCAGCTTTCGCCGCAGTCACCCCTAGAAAGCAAAACAGAAATGCGATCAAGATAGCGATTGGCAGCCACACGATTACCCTTGCTGCCGTCAATACTCGTATTTTACCTATGTGCATCATCATTTTCCCCTCAAATTAATCATGGACGTGACGGGAAAATACCTTGTGTAGCTATAAAATAACGTACGCCAGGTGTTGGCGATGCTCCCCTTAAATCGGGCAAGCCAAAAGTCTGCGACCCGTCTCCGCCAAATTGTGTGCCTAACAAAGAAAACAAGGCGGTGTTACTTTGAACCGATATTAAGCTGCCATCACATAATGCGTACCCTACGGGCGTAAAGCTGTAAGGAAACAGCGTGATTTCTCCCAAATGCGGCTCTGAAGCCGCTTGTGCGCTGCCCATAACAAATACTTGGCCCAATAAGCCCACCAATATAGCGGTTATCAGCCATTTTCTGAATCTTGTGTTTTGCATCCCTCTCACTCTTCCTTCCAAATTATTTTTCTACTCAATAGATGATAGCATAGAAAAAGCAGCATATAGCGTGAAAATCGCATTTTCCTGCTAAACAGAGCAAAAATGAGAACATCGAACTATTTCGGAAATCCCAGATTACTATAATCCGTATGGCCGTACAGATATATGAGCCGTTTCACAATTCCCGCCGTTAAAATGAAAGCGCCTCATTGTCGGATTTACCGAAATATGGTAAGTTACAAAGAAAGACCAATACCAGAGCAGGCGGACGGGCACATGACGAATACTAAAAAGCTGGCGTTATTTACGATTACCTGGCCATTGTTTATCGAATCGCTGCTGCAGATGTCGATGCGTACGGCGGACACGTTTATGGTCAGCCAAGTTTCCGACGCGGCGGTTGCGGCGGTGGGCGTGTCGACACAGTTGATTTTGTTCACGTTTTTGCTGCTGCAGGTGATCTCGGCCGGTTCGGCGATTGTTATTTCCCAATACTTAGGCGCCGATAAGCCGGGGGAGGTCAGACGTTTTGCCACAGGGGCGCTGGGCCTGAATTTCACGTTTGGCCTGCTGATCAGCGTATGTATGATCGTATTCAGCAAACAGCTGCTTGGTTTGTTTGGCTTGCAGCAGGATTTGCTGGGATTGGCCAGAAGTTATTTGCTGATTGTTGGCGGCGCCCTTGTCATCCAAGCTATGAATTTGACGATTTCGGCGATCACCCAGGTTCACGGCTATACGCGGTATACGATGATGGTCAGCATGGGAATGAGCCTGCTGAACTTGACCGGCAACTATTTGTTTATTTTCGGCCCGTTTGGCGTACCAAAGCTGGGTGTTGCGGGTGTGGCCATATCGGCTGCGACAAGCCAGTGTATCGGACTTATCGTGTATATTCTGATTTTGCGGAAAGTCGTTCGGCTTGATCTTGGGTTGGCCGACTTCGCTAAGTGCCGGCTGGAGCATTTGAAAAAAATATTAAGCATCGGCATCCCGACGGCGGGCAACCAGCTTGCTTATGCGGGAAGCCAACTTGTGACGACTTATTTTATTACGTCGCTGGGGGCTGAAATGCTGTCCACGCGTATCTATACGCAAAACATCATGTATTTCATCATGATGCTGTCGATTTCATTAGGCCGCGGCACGCAGATCATCATCGGGCGCCTGATCGGAGCGGGGGACAAAGATACCGCTTACCGGCAGCTTTTTCGCAGTTTGGGGCTAAGCGAGCTGCTGGCGATGTGCGCTGTTGTCATTGTGGCGTTGTTTAGGGAAAAGCTGATCGGTTTGTTTACGGGCGATCCGGATATTATCGCCTTGGGCGCTACGCTGCTGCTGCTTGGATTTGTGCTGGAGCCCGGCAGGTGTTTAAATATCGTGATCGGGGAAGCGCTCCGGGCAACCGGCGACGCGCGGTTTATCGTGTACACGGGCGTTTCCGTCATCTGGGGCATGTGCATCCCGCTGACATATTTGGTCGGCATCCATTTTGGCTACGGCTTGCTGGGAGTTTGGATTGTGTTTATGCTTGATGAATGGGTGAGGGGCATCATCTTGCTGTACCGCTGGAAAAGCAGGCAATGGGAGAAAAAAGCGCTGGTCGGGCCCGAGACAACCAAAAGCAGCGGTGTCGCGGTATAACTTCAAAAATAGAGTGCAGTATCCAAAAAGGGACCTAACGGTGATTGAACCGTTAGGTTTTTCTGTGTATATACCCGGAATAAAGCGATATAAACCAACATATAACAAACTAAACGGACAATAACATAAATGAATGAGGAGATTAAAGCGGGTGGTAAACGTTTGTTTGTGCGGGTGATCTTTTAATGCTCATCTTGCTGAGTTCTTGAGGACAAGTGATGGACGCAATCCGAATATACCAAAAAAGGATGAGATGGATATGCAAACGAAAACGGTCGCATTCACATCGTGTGCCGCATTGCTGTTAAGCTTGCTCGCCGGCTGCGGCAGCCCAAGCACGTCGGCGCCTAGCTCCGCCACCCCGGCCCCTGCGGGCGGAAGCACACAGCCGCCGGCCAATACCGGACAAACTCCGCCTGCAGCCGCTCCAGCTCCGGCTCCAGCCCCTGCGCCTGCACAAAAAACGACGCTGACCTTGATGGTCGGCAACAACGGCACGTTGTACCCGGCGCTTCAGGCGGTGGCGGCGGAAGCCGAGAAAAAGCTGAACATCACGATTAAATTCGATATCAAACCGGACGGCACCGAAGGTGATAACTTGGTCAAGACACGGCTGGCGACCGGGGATATGGACGACATTTTGGCCTATAATTCAGGCTCGCTTTTGCAAGCGATTTCACCTGAAACGAACTTTGTTGATTTGACCGGCGAAGCGTACATGAGCAATCTGCTGGACAGTTATAAAACAACGG
Organism: Paenibacillus thalictri; assembly: GCF_004307995.1. Lineage (GTDB taxonomy): Bacteria > Bacillota > Bacilli > Paenibacillales > NBRC-103111 > Paenibacillus_AF > Paenibacillus_AF thalictri. The sequence continues at coordinate 228,736 of NZ_SIRE01000013.1, forward strand.
TAACCGCAGGCGGCAAAGTGTTCGGCGTACCGGCCGGCTCCTCGAACGTCGGCGCCGTGCTTTACAACAAAAAGGCGTACGCCGACCTCGGGCTGACCATCCCGAAGACGTGGGCCGAATTTATGGCCAACAACGAAAAGATCAAAGCCGCCGGCAAAACCGCGATTATCGCTTCCTACAAAACGACCTGGACGTCCCAGCTGTTTGTGCTGGCCGACTTTTACAATTTGCAAAAGCAGGTGCCGAATTTCGCGCAGGACTATACGGCGGGCAAAGCGAAATATGCCACAACGCCGGCGGCGCTGCGGGGCTTCGAGAAGACGGCGGAGCCGTTCAAGAAAGGCTACTACAATAAAGACTTCCAAGCTACGACTTACGACGCCGCTTTAAAAATGCTTGCCGAAGGCACAGGGGTGCAGTATCCGATGCTGACCAGCGCGATCGACGCTTTAAACCAGAACTACCCCGACAAAGTCAAGGACATCGGCGTGTTTGCGCTGCCCAGCGACAGTGCAGACATCAACGGTTTGACCGTGTGGATGCCGACCTCTTTATATATTAATAAAAAAGGCAAAAACGTCGATGCAGCCAAAAAATGGGTCGAATATTTCATCTCGCCGGAAGGCCAGGCCGTCTTTACCTCCAAAAGCAAAGCTTCAGGCCCTTATGTCGTCAAGGGCATCAAGCTGCCGGACAGCACGTATGAAGGGGTTAAAGAGATGCAGCAATATTTTGACGCCGGCAAAACCGGACCGGCGCTGGAATTCGTCTCACCAGTCAAAGGTCCGAATTTGGAGAGCATCTTGATCGAAACCGGCAGCGGTCTCAAATCGCCGCAGGACAGTGCCGCAGATTACGACAAGGACGTGTTAAAGCAAGCGAAGCAGTTGAATCTGCCCGGTTGGTAAACGTTTGAATGAAAGCCGCTGCCGCCGAAATGGAATTATACGGCCCTGCAGGAGTGTTGCAGGGCCGAAACGCTTAAGGGAGAGAGCCAAGACGATGAGCCAAGTGTTCAGAAGCAAATATTCGTATATGCTGCTGCTGCCTGCCGGAATCATTTATTTCGTTTTATATTTGCTCCCGACGATCATGTCGCTGTTTTTCAGCATGACGAGGTGGACGCTGACGAAATGGGACTATATCGGCTTCGAAAATTACCAGATGTTTTTTTCGGAGACGTCTTTAAATATCGGTTTCCGCAACACGCTGATTTACGCGGTGGTCACCTGCGGACTTAAGGTTGTATTAGGCCTGGTGCTGGGCACGATTCTGACCTCCCGTGTATTGTTCAAAAACTACCTCCGCTCGGTTATCTTTTTCCCGACGCTGCTCAGCACGATTGCGGTTGGCGTCACTTTCAACAGCATGATGCATCCAACGCAAGGGGTGATCAACCATGCGCTTGCGCTGCTCGGCATCGAGGGACCGGATTGGCTCGGCAATACGAAAATTGCCTTGCTGTCCGTAGCTTTTGTTGATGTATGGAAGGGCGTCGGCATTGCAACGGTCATTTATATCGCCGGCATCTTGTCGATTCCGCAGCATTATTACGAAGCGCTGAAAATCGACGGCGGCAACTCGTTGGACGGATTTTGGCATCTCACCTTGCCGCTCAGCCGGCCGGCGATGAACTCGGTGATCATCCTCGCTTTTATCGGCGGTTTGCGCAGCTTCGATCTCATTTGGACGATGACCAAGGGAGGGCCGGGGTTTACGACAGACTTGATCGCATCGATTATTTATAAGCAATATCAGGCCGGTTTTTACGGGCTCGCTACGGCGGGCAACGTCATTTTGTTTATCGGCGTATCGGTGTTGGCTTTCCCGCTGTATAAGTTTCTGAACAGAAGGGAGGTCGACTTATGAGCAGGCGCTGGAGTTATTACGGATACGGTCTGATCGCCCTGTTGTTGTCTACGGTCATCTTTTGGGTGCCCTTTTATTTCGTCATTATCAATTCGTTCAAAAATACGACCGAATCGGCCGATTTCAGCATGGCTTGGCCGAAGGTGTTTCAATTGGCCGCCAACTACAAGGAAGTGCTGATGACAAACGACTATATGCTGGTGCGCGCCTTTTACAACAGCACGGTGCTGACCGTTTTCTCGATTGCTGTTCTGGTGCTCGTCTGCTCGATGGCCGGCTTTGTACTGCAGCGGAGAGAAGGAGGGAAAGCTTCCTCGACGATCAATTTTCTCGTATTGACGGGACTGATGATCCCTCCGGCGATCGTGCCTACAATCTGGGTGTTAAACGGACTCGGACTGTTTAAAACGATGATCGGGCTAATCTTGATCGAGGTGGCGCTACATTTTCCGTTTGCCGCTATTTTGTACAAGGCGTTTACGGCGACGATTCCGCGCGAGCTGGACGAAAGTGCGTTTATCGACGGATGCGGGGGGATACGGTTGTTTTTTAACATCGTATTCCCGCTGCTGAAGCCGGTGACGTCAACGATCGTTGTGCTGACGGCGGTCGGCGTATTTAACGATTTCGTCAATCCGCTGTATTTCTTGCCGGGATCGGACAACGCCACGGTGCAACTGACGTTGTACAATTTTACAAGCTTGTACCGGACCGCATGGAACCTGCTGTTTGCGGACATTGTGCTGATTTCGCTGCCGCCGCTTATTCTTTTCATTTTCTTCAACAAAAAGATCGTTGCGGGCATGACCGCAGGGGCAGTGAAAGGCTAATGACAGTAAAAAGGTAACGCTTGACATTTCCCTTTCTATCCTGTATAAAGATGGATAAACCTAACATTGATGAACGGGAAAGTAATTTGCAGCCGCCAGTTGCAGCGAGCCGGGTTGGTGTAAGCCGGTACGGAGGTTATGAACGAAACGGGCCCGGGAAATGGTTTGCCGAAAGCCGTATGGGCTGGGTAGGCAAATCCGGTCGCAAGACCGTTACGAATTGAGAGGTCAAGCATGCGCAGGCGGCTTGGCATTTTAGAGTGGTACCGCGGGAACTTCAGGCTCTCGTCTCTTTTATTAGAGACGGGGGCTTTTTTGATTATAGCGAAAAGGGAGGAAGTTGCCTGATGTTACTTAGTGAAATGATTATATCGGCGCTTGACGCCAGTTTAAACGAGTTATTGGAGAAGTTCGGCCAAACCCGTCCCGAGCAGCTTCGCATCGAGATTCTGCATCCTGCAAGCGAACAACACGGAGATTACAGCAGCAATGTGGCCATGCAGCTGGCCCGGACGCTGAAGAAGCCGCCTGTTGCGATAGCGGACGAGCTGATTCAAGTTTTGCAGCGCTGCGAGGACATTGCCCGATTGTTCGTCAAAGTCGAAGCGGCCCCGCCCGGCTTCATCAATCTGTACGTCAATTGGCATGCATGGGCGGAATGGCGGGGCAAGGCGGCCGACAAGACAGCACACAAGGCATCAGGCAAGGTTAGAGCCGACAGGAGCAAAGCACTGATCGAGCACACTTCCATCAACCCCAACAAGTCGGCTCACATCGGCCATCTGCGTAATTCATGCATAGGGGACACGCTGGCGAGAATGATGAAGCGGGCCGGATATGAAGTGGAGGTCCACAACTACATCGATGACTTGGGCAATCAATTGGCGGATACGGTGGTTGGCATGCGTCATGTGGAAGCGAAGGGAGCATACACCCGCTTTGGCGATTTTTGCTGGGAAATTTACGCCAAGGTGAACCGTGCCTATAAACTGGATCCTGAGCTGGCAGAACAGCGTACCGAGGTGCTGCATGCGTTGGAAGAGGGGAGCGGCAATACCGCATGGCTGGGGCTGCTAACGGCGGAGCGGATCGTACGCGAGCATCTGGAGGAAATGCGGCAGTTCGGCATCGGATACGATGTGCTTGTATGGGAGAGCAGCATCGTCAGAGAAGGCTTCTGGACTCGCGCTTTCGAGCTGCTGCGGCAAACCGCCGTCTTTCAGCGCGAGACGGAAGGGAAACTTGCAGGATGCTGGGTGCTGAAGCAGCCTAACGAAACCGGTGCGTCGCCGGACAACGACACGTTTCATGCCGATAAGGTGCTGGTCCGCTCCAACGGTATATTAACGTATACGGCCAAAGATATCGCTTATCATTTGTGGAAGTTCGGCCTGTTGGGACAGGATTTTCAATATAAAAAGTTTGCCGAAGGCGTATGGTCGACGGTACCTGCCGGGGTTCCGCGGAAAATCGGAGGTGCGGATACGGTTGTCAATGTGATCGACCATAGACAGGAATATCCGCAGCTGATGGTGAAGCAAGCGCTGCAGGCGCTTGGCTTCGACGGTCAGGCCGAGCGGCTCAGGCATGTGAGTTACGGCGTTGTGTCGCTGAGTCCGGAAACCGCCGCGGGATTGGGTGTCGACGTATCGGATGGAAGATCGTCTTATCCGATGTCGGGCAGACAAGGCATCGGCGTGAAAATCGCCGATTTTCTCGACCGGATGGAACAGGTCATTGACGATAAGCGGTCGCGCAAAGCGGGATTGTCGAGCCGCTCCATCGCTGCCGCGGCTATCAGATACTACTTGCTGCGGTTCCATCTTCAGACGGAAGTTGTGTTTGATTTGGAGCAGGCAACCGAGGTGTCCGGCAATACCGGCATTTATTTGATGTATTCCTACGCGCGCGCCTGCAGCATTTTGGACAAAGCGGCCAAAAACGGACATGCGGTTCAAGAGGGAGACGGAAATGAGAAGTGGAGCGGGATTACGCAATGGGAACCCCAGGAAACGAGCTTGCTGCGGCATATCGCTTATTGGCCGGAGACGCTGCAAGGGGCGATCGAAGAGCTGGCCCCAAATACGTTGTGTACTTACGCTCATGAACTGACAACGCTGTTTAATCATTTTTACGCAACATGCCCTATTCTGAAAGCGGAGGGGAGCCGGCTTGCGTTTCGCTTATGGCTGACCGCCCGGTATATGGAGACCCTTCAGGAGGCGCTGCAGCTGCTGGGATTGCCTGCGCCTAAGCGTATGTAACCACTCGTTTACGACAAAATCTTCGGCGATTTCACCATGTCAACACAGGTTTTTGTCGAATGAATGGTAAATATAACTTGTTATCAGCTATAATAATAGCAGGGCTATAAAATTCGACAACGACATAAGTAAAAGGACAACTCAATATGGAGAAAAAAACAAGATATGTGGCAGGGGTATCCCTTGGGGTCATGGCTGCGGGATTTGCCGTAACTTTGCCGTTTGGCGGCAGCGGGGCCGCATTGTATTTGCAGGGCGCGTTTGAAGCGGGGCTTGTCGGAGGGCTTGCCGACTGGTTTGCCGTGACGGCGTTGTTCCGGCATCCGCTTGGTATCCCGATTCCGCATACGTCGCTGCTCGTGAAGAACCGCGACAAACTGACCAAGGCGCTTGTCACCGCGGTCGAAACGGAGCTGCTGAACGCAGGAAGCATTGCCGAGAAGCTGAAAAGCGTCAATATATCGGAGCGGCTGCTGCAATGGAGCGAGCGGCAGTTGGATACGGAAGAAGCCGGCCGGATGGCCACGGCCGTCTGCAGTTATATCGTGGAGCATCTGCCTTATGAGCAAATCATCGCATTGCTGAAGAAAGAAGCCCATGAATTGGCCGATTCAATCGATTTTGCCGCGTTGTTCGTACGTGCCAAAGACGAGGTTTTGAACCGCGAGTGGGACAAGATGCTGCTTGATTATTTGCTGGAAAAAGCGGACGGCTGGATCGTAAGGACGGAAACGCGGGACATGCTGGGCGCTCTTGCGCTGAAGGCGCTTGGCAATATCCAGCTGGGCGGTTTCATGGGATTTGCGATGGGCGCGTTTTCCGGCTTTATGACCGAAGACAAGCTGGGAGGCATCATCCAGAGCTTGCTGCTGACGAGCACCCATGATTTGCGGCGGGATTCAAGCTCCGGCCGGAAAAGCATTATCGCGGAAATTCACCGCTTGCTGGAGGAAGCGCCTGACAACCCGAAGTTCGCCGAAGGGGTGCAAAGCTTGAAGCACATGCTCGCGGATTATGCCGAAAACAGCGGCACAATCGATAAGCTGGTCATGAAGCTGAAGTTGCGTGCGGCCGATTTTGTGCAGCAGCCCGATTTTGCCCCTGCGTATGCGCTGCCGTTTCTGAAGCGGCTTGTGGGCAGCTTCCGCTCCAACGCGGCTGCGGTGGAGCAAACGGAACAATGGATTCAAACCAAGCTGCTTCAAGTGATCGCCGACAATCATAACAAAATCGGCGGGCTGGTCAAGGAAAACGTGGACAAGCTGGACAATCGCACGCTGATCTCGATGCTGGAGGACAAGGTCGGCAAAGACCTGCAGTGGATCAGAGTGAACGGCGCGTTGTGCGGGTTTATTATCGGATTGCTGCTAACCGTCATTAAATCGGCGGTAAGTTAAATAAGATGACGAGGAAACTGAATCGGACGATTCAGTTTTTTTGTTGTGTATATTAACGTTACCATTTGATTACTAGACTACTAGATTACCTTAGCGGGAGTGAAACCGGAGTGAAAAAAAGCAGATTCATTGAGCCCATATGGGGGTCAAGCAAGCGCTTAATAACCCAAATAAAAGCTTTACATGTAATAAAATGTAATTATGAGTCGAAAATTTTAAAAAAATATCACAAAATGTACACAATTGATAGAAACTTCATTTTCAAGAATGCCCAATTGGGTGTAAAATAATGTTGGAGCAACATGATCGCCCTGCCGAAGTTCACTAAATGTTCAAACTGCCAGCTGTGAATGGGAAGACAAAACGAAAGTTCCACGCAGCGAGAATAACGTATCGCTGCTTATGTGAAAAATGGTACAAGTGATTTGTTTTTGCCCTGGCGTTTAGTGTTTGACAGGAACCGAGCTGTATGTGGCACACTGACATGAATTTCAACGTAAAGGAGGACATTTCCAACATGACACCAGCATCTGCTACTCAAGAGGTATCAACAGCGCAATCCGCCGACCTCGCCACCGCACAATCCTCTGTGGATGTGCTCGACCAACTTATGCAACCAGAGGTTCAACAATCCTTGACCGTTTTGGTGGAAAACTTGCCGAAACTGGCCGAGATGGTGACCGTATTGACCAAAGCGTACGACTTTGCTCAAAGCGTTGCCACGGATAAAGTACTTATCGACGATTTAAAAGGTGGCCTTGAAGAATTCGTCAAACCGGTGCAAGAAAAAGCCAAAGGCATCGCGGCCGCCGCGATCGAAGCTAATGAGCGCGCTGCAGCCGACTCCACATCAGTCGGGTTGTTTGGCCTGCTCAAAATGCTGAAGGACCCGCAAGTGCAAAAGACGCTTCGTTTTGCCCAAGCTTTTTTGAATGTACTTGCCGAAAAGCAAAAATAATAAAAGCAACCAAGGTTAAGCATAAGAAGAACGGGGGATGAATATGTCTAAGCAAATTTTGATATTAGGCGGAGGATACGGAGGTTTGCTGAGCGCGTTGACGGCACGTAAATATTTTTCGATCGCCGACGCTGCGATTACTGTTGTGAACCGTTTTCCGACCCACCAAATTATTACCGAGCTGCATCGGCTGGCTGCCGGCAGCATCGCCGAGAAAGCCGTTTCGCTGCCGCTGGACAAGCTGCTGCGCGACAAAGGCGTAAATCTGGTGATTGATACGGTAGAACAAATCAAGCCGGACGAGAAAAAAGTGGTGCTGCAAAGCGGCGTAACGTACAGCTATGACGCGCTGGTGGTAGCGCTTGGCAGTGAAACTGCGTTTTTTGGCATTCCGGGGCTTCAGGAATACAGCTTTATTCTCAAATCGGTTAACGATGCCAACCGCATCCGCGCACATGTGGAAGCATGTCTGGACGCATATAAAGTCAGCAAAAACAAAGCGGACGCCACAATTGTTGTCGGCGGCGGCGGGTTGACAGGCATTGAGCTTGTCGGCGAGTTTGCAGACAAGCTGCCTGAGCTGTGCCGCAGCAAAGGCATCGATTTCAATGATATTTCGCTGTATTGCGTAGAAGCGGCTCCTTCCGTGCTGATGGGTTTCCCGCAAGAACTTATCGACCGTGCTGTAAGCAGCTTGTCGAAACGCGGTGTGGAGTTTATTACAAACGTGGCGATTACGGAAATGACCAAAACGGCTGTTACATTAAAAGACGGCCGCACGATCGAAACCAATACGCTCGTATGGACAGGCGGCGTGCAAGGCAACTCCGTTGTCGCAAACTGCGGCATCGAAGTGAACCGCGGCCGTGCTTCCGTAACGGAGACGCTGCAATCGACTTCGCATCCTGACGTATTCCTCGCCGGCGACAGCGCGGTGGTCATTCCAAGCGAAGGCGCGCGTCCTTACCCGCCAACTGCACAATTGGCTTGGCAAATGGGCGAAACGGTTGGACACAACATGTTCGCATACTTTAACAATGCGCCTATGGACAGCTTTACGCCGGTATTTTCCGGTACGCTGGGCAGCCTGGGCCGCAAAGACGCGATCGGCATGATCGGCGGCAAGCAAACTCAACTGAAGGGCGCTCCGGCGACCTTTATGAAAGAGGCAAGCAACGTTCGTTATTTGTCGCACATTCAAGGTTTGTTCGCTTTGGCCTATTAATATTATTGCATGTAATCGGAAAAGGAGCTGTGCCGCCGGATGGCGGTGCAGCTCCTTTTTGGCTTAAGCCGTCAAGATGAAGCTAGTGCGGTTCTAATTGGTTTGGAGGAGGATCGTTTTCCGATTAGCTCAACACCGGAGGGCGCCGAGCCCGGGAAGCTTGCTCGAATGCATAAGCGAACCGCAGCAAGGCAGGTTCGCTGTAAGCCGATGCGGTAAACGCGGCCCCGAAGGGAAGCCCGTCTTGGCGGAACCCGGCGGGGACGATGATTGCAGGATAGCCGGCTACGGCGGGTGAGTCGGTCACACCCGGGCAGAAGATCGCGTCCAGCTTGTGCTCCGCAAGCAGACGGTCAATCCCTTCCTCTCGTGACGCACGCCAATCGCGAAGCCTGTCTTGAATGTATTTGGATTCCGTCAATGTTCCGGATGTTTCGTATTCCGCTTGCAGCAGCAGCGTTTGCCCGTATTTTAGCGTTTTCTCGTGATGCTGCTGGTTAAACGTGATGATATCGCGTAATGTCTTCACATGGGCTTGAGGACCCAGAGAAGCTAAGCTGCGGTTTAAAGCGGACTTGAATTCGTAAAGCAGCACACTGGAATGATCGGCGATATGGGGCAGGTTGGCGTTATCGACGATGTCCGCTCCGGCTTCGCTTAAAGTCCGGACCGCTTGCTCGAAGAGAGCCTGCTCTTCTTCGTTAAAATCTTGCATGTATCCGCGGTTGATGCCGATTCGAGCGCCTCGCAGTCCGGCCGGGTCCAGAGAGACCGTGTAGTCGGCAGGCACGCGATTTTCGCTGAGCAGCGTAGCGGGATCCTCCGGGTCGGCGCCGGCCATTACGCCAAGCAGAATTGCCGCATCTTCAACGGTGCGGGCAAGGGGACCGGCCGTATCCTGCGTATACGATATCGGCACGATGCCGGAGCGGCTGACCAGTCCGACCGTTGGCTTAATGCCAACTAAGCTATTGCGGTGAGCGGGATTCAGGATGGATCCCGACGTTTCCGTACCGACTGCAGCGGCGCACAGATTGGCCGCCGCTGCGACCGCGGAACCGGAGCTGGAGCCACCGGGAGGGAATTTTCCGGGGCCGTACGGATTCAATACTTGACCGCCCCTTGAGCTGAATCCGTTAGGCATCCCGCGGGTCATGAAATTGGCTAATTCGGTCATATTGGTTTTCCCTAATAGGACCGCCCCGGCTTTCCTTAGCAGGGTAACCAGGAATGCATCGTTTGCGGCGTAGGTATCCGCGAGCGCCAACGCCCCGGCGCTAGTATGCATATTGTCCGCCGTATGGATGTTGTCTTTGAGCAGAACCGGCACCCCGTGCAGCGGCCCTCTTTTATGCCCAATGCTTCGTTCCATGTCGCATCGCTCAGCGATATATAAAGCGTCCGGATTTAGCTCAAGCACGGCATTTAAGGCAACTCCAGCCTTGTCGTAATCGGCGATCCTTTCCATGTACATCAGCGTCAACTGCCGGGAAGTTAACCCGCCGCTTTCAAATGCGGCTTGTATGTCTCTGATTGTTGCTTCTTCAATGTGAAAATGCATAAGCACCATTCCTAACGGGTTTTATTGTTTTAACGTAACCGCGCCGCTTGTGGAATTCAAGGGGACGTTTGGAGATAACGATTTTTTCCCGCCGGCGGCTAAGCGAAAAAACGCCAAACCCGCAAAAATGCGGATTCGGCGTTTCGGGTTGTTACCTTATAACGGAGTCGATAAATTTTTCTAAAGCGGTGACGTCCGTGATGTTGGCATTGCACTCGTGACCGTTCATACACAAATAGTTGCCTACGGATTTGTAATAATCGGCCGAAGCTTTGGGCGGTTTTTTGGATACCGCCGAGAATAACACAAGCTCTTCGTATCTGTTGCAGACAAAACAATAGCTTTTTTTATGGGTAGGCGTAAATCTGCCTTCGACACCGAAAAATTGGCCGTTTATAGGATACACCATAAACAGCTTATTTGTCGAAATATCGGTCCAGCCGATATAAGTGACATACCGCCGGTCTAGCAAGTCCAGATCGGGCAGTTTCAGCTTTTTGTTTTTGGGGAAAAGTTTCTGGATCTGCTTTTCCGTAATCTGCGGGAATTCCAGCAAATACGGTTCCAGCGCCTTCAAATACTTCTGAAAATCTTCCGCCGCGGTCAAAGAGGACAAGCCGGCAAGCAGACGTTTCTGCTCGTCATTGGCGTTCGGGAACAGCTCCTCCAGCTTTGTTGCCGCACTGTATCTGACCGATTCCAACACTTTCGGATCGGCATTTGTTCTTATCGCGTGCTGAATCAATTCAGCTTGTTTTTTGATGAAGTTATATTCATGGTTTCTAATAAATGGTGTATGCATGCTGCTCAGCTCCTTATTGTAAATAGATCAAATAATAAGGTGCAAAGCCCAATATTAGAAACGATATGTTTTCATTCGGGCGATGTTATAGCTGACCATAGCGCCCATGCAAAGTATCGCCTCTAGTACAGGCTTTGCATGAACTTGTGCCAATCAGGCAATCTCTTATTGCCATCGATACCACTTCCTTCGCGTAGCGATATTCCGATTATATAATAAAGCGCAGTCCGATCACAATGGCGGACGCCAGCTTAATTATGGTTCCCCAGCTTGAAAATGCCTAGGAAGACACAGGGGATTGAGCGGCAAGGAGCGTTATTATATAATGAAAACCAGTATATGACTGTTTGTAATCGAGGTGCGGAGCATGGAGCCCCAGTCTTTCATGACAAAACATGAACAAATTATTCAATATATCGAAGCACTTGAGATAGGCACCCGTATTTCCGTACGAAAATTGTCCCAATCGCTGGAGGTCAGCGAAGGAACGGCTTACCGCGCAATTAAAGAAGCCGAAAATAAAGGGATGGTCAGCACCAAGGAAAGATTGGGCACGGTCCGGGTTGAAAACAAGCAGCGGCAGGGCATCGACAAGCTGACGTTTGAAGAAATTGTGCGTATTGTCGACGGCAAAGTGCTGGGGGGAGCCGGCGGCCTGGAGCAGACGTTGAACAAATTTGTGATCGGCGCGATGCAGCTGGAGGCGATGATCCGTTACATCGAGCCGGGCGACCTGCTGATCGTGGGCAACCGCGAGAAGGTGCACCATAGCGCTTTGGAGGTTGGCGCTGGCGTGCTGGTCACGGGCGGTTTCGACACGGCGGAGGAAGTTAAAGTGCTTGCCGATGAGCTGAAGCAGCCGATCATCAGTACCAGCTACGATACATTTACGGTCGCTACACTTATCAACCGGGCGATTTATGACAGGCTGATCAAAAAACAGATCATTCTCGTCGGCGATATTGCCCAGAAAGAAGTTGTGGCGCTGCATGAATCCGACACGGTCGAGCAGCTGAAACGAAAAATCGAAAACACCAACCACACCCGTTTCCCGGTGGTGGACGACGCCAATCGGCCGATCGGCATGATAACGACAAAAGATTTGGTCGGAGCGGCGCCGAATGAGCGGGTGGACAAGCTTATGACAAGCGACGTCATGACCGTTACCGCGCAGACGACGATTGCGACAGCCGGCCATATGATGGTGTGGGAAGGCATCGAGCTGCTGCCGGTGATCAATAAGGAACGCGAGCTGCAAGGCGTCATCAGCCGTAAAGACGTGCTGAAAGCGATGCAGAACATCAAGATGCAGCCGCAAAACGGGGAGACGCTCGAAGACCAAATCTGGTCGGGATTCGAGGCGCTGCGGGACGAGCAGGGACGGCTTTACTTCAGCGGGGTCATTACTCCGCAAATGAGCAATCATTTCGGCAACCTCTCGGAAGGGCTGCTGGCCGATCTGGTCAGCCAAGTCGTATACCGCACCGTCAAAGAGCTGCGTAAAGGCGATCTGCTGATCGACAGCTCGTCGGCGTATTATTTTTCGCCCATTGAGATGGACAGCATTGTGACGCTTGTGCCCAACGTGATCGAAGCGACCCGGCGTTTTTGCAAAATCGAAGTCGAAGTTTTTTCGGGCGGAACTTGTGTCGCCAAATCGATGTATACGGCCCGTTTTTTTAACCAAATGTAATCGTAACCTTGCGAGCGAGAGAAGATTATCGGACCATCCGGTAATCTTTTTTGTATATAAAGGTAAAAATGACGGTTAAAGCGGATTTACAGATGACGAATGACGGAGTATCATGGAAACTATAATAGTATTTTTGGTTTCCGAGCGCAAACGAATTTTTTCATACTCTGGAGGGCCCCGATGGAAGATGCTAACCGACTGCGTATCGTACGGGCAGCACATGATTTATTTAATACCCGCGGCTACAAGAATACGACCGTAAATGATCTGGCCGACCGGCTCGGGATGAGCAAAAAGACGATTTATCAATATTTTAACGGCAAGGAAGAGATTGCCGCCGCTGTTGTCGACAACGCGTTTTTTCAAATTAGCGATACGATTGAAAGCGTCGAATCGCAGCAGGCGGATCCGCTTTATTTGCTGCAAATGGCGCTGACGCAGATCAGGGATCACATCGTTCGTCTGGGGCCTTTTTTCATCGAGGATTTGGATAAATATTTACCGGATCTATGGAGCCGGATCGAGCTGTACAGAGCGGAGAAAATCCGTTTTGTCGAGCGGCTGATCCGGCGAGCTCAGGAGGATGGTCTGATCACAAACGTTGATCCGCGTATCGTGATGGTTATTTTTCTGGAAACCGTTCAGGCTTTGGTCAAACCGGAAGCTTTGAGAAAACACGGCTTGCCGCTGGCGGATTTGCTGGACACGCTGATTGTTATTTTTTGTTCGGGACTGCAGGAAACAAAGAAAGGATGATGGAACAATGGAAACGTACATCATGTTTTTCAGCGAAATCGGCAAGGATGATTTGCCTGCGGTGGGGGGGAAAGGCGCTAACCTCGGAGAGATGAGCAAAGGAGGTTTGCCCGTCCCTCCCGGATTTTGCATTACGACGTCCGCATATCGCGAGTTTGGTGATACAAGCCCGGAAATGGCCGGATTTTTTCGTGAGCTGGATACTGTAAGTCCCGATCGGCTTGATGAGGTGCGCCGGCTGGGACAACGCATTCGCGAGCATCTGGAGTCGATTGCGATGCCGGAGCACATCGAAGACGCCATACTGAAGGCGTGGCGGCACAATGGCGAAGACAAGGCGTATGCCGTTCGTTCCAGCGCCACAGCGGAAGATTTACCGACGGCTTCTTTCGCCGGACAACAAGAAACGTATTTGAATGTGCGCGGCGAAGAGCAGCTGCTGCTCGCCGTGCAGCGGTGCTGGGCGTCGCTGTTCACGGAAAGGGCAATCGTATACCGCGCCAAAAACGGCTTCGATCATCGCAGTGTGTTCCTGTCCGTTGTGGTGCAGGAAATGGTGTTCCCGGAAGTGTCGGGCATTATGTTTACGGCCGACCCGATTACAGGCCGCCGGCAAACGGTGTCCATCGACGCCAGCTTTGGACTCGGCGAAGCGCTGGTTTCCGGACTTGTGTCCGCCGATCTGTACCAAGTGCGGGCGAATACCATCATCCAGAAAAAAGTAGCGGTCAAAAAGCTGGCGATTTATTCATTGCCGGAAGGCGGGACGGTGACCAGGGAGCTGTCTGCGGAGCAGCAGTTAGCGCAAGCTTTGAGCGATGAAGAGATCGTCAGGCTCGCTGCGTTGGGACGCGATATCGAGCATTATTACGGTTCGGAGCAGGATATTGAATGGTGCTTGAGCGGCGGAAATTTCTATATCGTGCAAAGCCGTCCCATCACATCGCTGTATCCGGTGCCTCAAGCCGCCGACGATCAGCTTCACGTATTCATATCGCTCGGGCATCAGCAGATGATGACCGATGCCATGACGCCGCTGGCGATATCGTTATGGCGGACGATGTTCCCTTTTGGCAAGCAAACAGGCGCCGTTACGGAATCGGCAGCGCTTGTGGGGGCCGGAGGAAGAATGTTCGCCGATCCGACCCAGCTTTTGCTGATGGGACCGGGGCGCCGTATATTGCCGTCTGTGATCGGAGGGATCGACGAGCGGATGAGCAGCGGGCTTAAGCAGCTGCTGGAACGTAGCGAGTTTAACCGTCGGCCGCTGCCAGGCGTGCGCTCCAAAACGGCGCAAATCGTGATCCCGCTGCTTGGCAAGGTTGCGGGAAATGTGCTGTATCGGGACGTGGCCGGGGTAGCGGAGCAAATGGGCCGTGTTGCCGATAATCTAATAGATCGGGCCAAGGAAGAGGTAGAACGGGCCTCCGGAGCGGAGAAGGTCAGTGCGGTTCAACGCAATGTCAGCGCAGTCATTCCGGAATTGTTTAAACATATGCTGCCTATTCCGTTATCCGGCATCGTATCGCTTAAGCTCTTGGAGCGTCTTACCCGGCGCTGGCTTGGCGAAACTTCATGGATCGCACAGTTGAACAAATCGCTGCCGCATAACGCAACAAGCGAAATGGGGCTGATGATCGGCGATTTGGCCGATGAAGCGAGGAAACAGCCGGCTGTTGTGCATTATTTGCAGACTGCGGATGATGAGCATTTTTTAGACGGATTGGCCAACATAAGAGGAGGGGACCGCTTCTACCGGGAAATTCAGCGATTCCTTGAGTTGTACGGCATGCGTTGTCCGGGAGAAATCGATATCGGCAACAAGCGTTGGCGGGAAGCGCCTACTCTGCTTGTGCCTTCCCTGATCAGCCATATCCGTTCCGTATCTCCGGGAGAACACCGCGAGAAATTCGCGCAGGGCAAACGGGAAGCGGAGCAAGCGGCGGAAGAGCTGCTGGCGAAGGTGGAACGTACACCCGGCGGTTATGTAAAAAAACGGATACTCGCGCGCCTCATCACCGTCTTTCGCAGCGTAATGGGCATTCGCGAGTATCCGAAGTATACGTTTATCCGGCTGTTTGACATTTACAAACAAGCGATCATGGCAGAGGGAGCGGCGCTTCAGCGCGCAAATGTGATCGACGACCCTCAAGACGTGTTGTTTCTGAAGCTTGACGAGCTGGCCGCGCTGCTTGATCACCGCTTTCCCGGCGATGTGCGCGAGCTGATCGCCGCCCGGCGGAAAACGTTCGAGCTGGACAAGAAACGAAATCCGCCCCGTCTGGTGACAAGCGAAGGCGAAAACGTAACAGGTCAGCACCGGAACGTGCAGGCCCCCGAGGGAGCGCTTACAGGAACACCGGTCTCGGCAGGAAGCATCGAAGGTATAGCGCGAGTGGTGCTGAGACCTGAGGAAGCGCAGCTAAGTTCCGACGAAATCATGATCGCGCCTTTCACCGATCCCGGCTGGACTCCGCTGTTTTATGCGGCCAAAGGTTTGGTGATGGAAGTCGGCGGCATGATGACGCATGGGGCTGTCGTGGCCCGCGAGTATGGCATTCCCGCCGTGGTCGGGATCGACCGGGCAACGGAAATCATCAAGACCGGCGACCGGATCCGGGTCGACGGCACGCAGGGCTACGTGCTGATTCTCTCCCGCGGTTAATTGTCTCCCGCATTGTCCATGCTTTGCAAATTATTTTTCATTTTGACAAGCAAGGTATGCAAGGTTTGCAATTCTTCGTCATTCAGCGCATGCAGCGAATTTTGATAAAACGTCTGAACCATCGGCTCGACCGGGTCCAGTATTTGTCTGCCCTTCTCGGTCACATACACGTTGACTTCCCTGCGATCCTTCGTGCTTCGTTCGGAGCGGACGATGCCCTCCAGCTCCAGGCCGCGGATGATAGTGGAAATGCTGCTGGGCGAATAGTTGAGGCTTGTTATCAGCTCGTTCATCGTGATTGTCTCTTGCTGGTGTTCGATCAGATGACGCAGCACGATAATCTGCGGCAGCGTCAGATCGAATTGCTGCAGCATCGCCCGGGCGTTTTTTTTGTAAATATGAAAAATATGTTTAATCTCGTTGTATATGCTGCGGGTCATCTCCTGGTTCAATTGGTGGCTCGCTCCTTTCGCGCCCATTTCATACATCGTTGCGGAAGCCGTTGAATACAATATAAACGACATCGTTAATCCAGGTGTCCTGGTCGGGCGCTCCAAATATATTGTTTTTTCTTATAAAAATATTTGCGGTTCCAATCAATGTCCCGAATAACGTTTTGTACATCGTTTCCGGGTTGATGGCGACCAAGGTGCCGGCAGTGATGCCTTGTTTGATGACATCCAGCACCGGCTCCATCAGCTGTTCCATCTCGCGCTGCAGCTCGGCCGGATTGGATACCGGAATCGGGTCTGTCGATTGCAGCAGGAATAAAAACATAATGAAAATCATCGGCTCCTGAACCCAGCTTCTTAGCTTCGCGCGGACATAATTCATCAGCCGGGCTTCCGGGGCTTCCTCCGTCTGCAGCGTTTCCCGGATGATGTTCATCGAGCGTTGAAAGGCTTCTCTCAGCAGTTCCTCGAAAAGCTCAAGCTTATTATTGTAATAATGGTAGACGGTGCCGCGGCCAAGTCCGGCCTTCTCGGCAATATCGCCCATTTCCATCCGCAAGCCTTTCTCCAAAAACACTTCCGCCGCAGTATGCCGGATCTGAGAAATGCGCCGGTCCCGGATCGCCTGATTCTGCTCCTTCGTACGAGGAGACATACATTTCACCCCAGTTAACAAAATCGATAGATTCGAAATTAATGCGATTCCAAATAAGTTGCTTCGGGTATGGTAATCAGCGGTTTGCCTTCTTTGTAATACAGAGAAGGCGACAGCAGAATGAAGTAAATGTGAACCTGATGAAATCCGTATTTGCTGAGCAAACTATGCATTGCGGACGCAACGGCATCGTGTTTGTCTTGACTGCGCGGAAACATGGATATTTCCAGAGTCGGCGGTACATTGGCGATATTTTCGGCATGATCCAGCGATAATTTGACGATTTGTTCGGGAATGTGAATCATATGTGCAAACTCTGCAATAATTTCGGATGCTACTGATTTTAAAAATGGTTGTGTAAACCCTTGAAACCGTAAAAATGGCATTGTTGTTTCCTTCTTTAACGTTGTTTTAGACATTTTGACATGTCGATATATTATTGATTATAGTATATTTAACCTGTTTACCGCTAGTGGAAACATATTATGAAACCCGGAGTGTGCCTCATGATTGTAATAAAAAGCAAGTCCGAAATCGAAAAGATGCGGGAAGCGGGGCATATTTTGGCCTCCTGTCATAAAGAATTGGCCGCTTTCATTAAACCAGGCATTACAACGCTGGATATCGACCGGTTCGTCGAGAAGTTTCTGGCTGAACATCATGCAACGCCGGAGCAGAAGGGTTATAACGGGTTTCCTTTTGCGACCTGCACTTCGATAAACGACGTCATCTGTCACGGTTTTCCCTCGGATTATGTTTTGAAGGACGGGGATATCCTCACGGTCGATATGGTCGTCCGGCTGGGGGACTGGCTTGCGGATTCGGCCTGGTCTTACGCGATAGGCAACATTTCGGCGAAAGCGCAGAAGCTGCTGAAGGTGACTGAGGAATCGCTTTACAGAGGAATCGCCCAAGCGGTGGTCGGCAACCGGATCGGCGATATTTCGCATGCCATCCAATCGTACGCCGAAGCGGAAGGATTTTCGGTGGTGAAAGAGTTTGTGGGCCACGGAATCGGCCAGGACATGCACGAAGAGCCGCAGGTGCCGCATTACGGCCTGCCCGGTAAAGGTGTCCGCTTGAAGGAAGGCATGGTCATCACGATCGAACCGATGCTGAATGTCGGAGGCTGGCAGAGCAAGCTCGACAGCGACGGATGGACAGCCAGAACGAAGGACGGCAGCTTGTCCGCTCAGTATGAACATACGCTGGCGATCACAAGCGAAGGACCGCTGATTTTAACCCAGCTTCGCTCATAATTGAAGCTTCGTTTGCGGCAAAAAGGACGAATCGCCCCCTAATAAAAGGAATTTTCGTTTTCATAGCGAATTTATAGCTGACTCCTTCATGTACGGGGGCAGCTTATTTTTTGTTGGCCGGTCAGCCGGCCGCGGGAGCAGGGGGCGAATGCATCGTGGAAACTTTAACGGTTTTGGGAGCAGGGCTAATGGGACATTCCATTGCGCTGACGGCAGCATGGTCAGGCCTGGAGGTTACTTTGCAAGGCGTTGATGAAGCCGATTTGGAACGGGCGGGAAAAGGCATTCGGCAGAAACTGGACATGCTGCAGGAAAACGGATTGGTCGGCGAAGAGGAAGCGGGAAATGTGCTGCTGCGGATCCATACGGCAATCGGCGTGGAAGAGGCGGTTCAAGGCGCATCGTTTGTCATTGAGGCGATTCCCGAGCAGTTGGAATTAAAAATCGAATTTTTTCGCATGCTGGACCGGCTTTGCGGACCGGATGTTATACTTGCCAGCAACACGTCGGGCCTGAGCCCAACTGCCATAGCATCGCAAATGCAGCATCCGCAGCGGATGGTCGTCACCCATTTCTGGAATCCGGCTCATCTGATTCCGCTTGTCGAGGTAGTGCGCGGCGAGCACACCGGCGATCAAGCCGTGGGGCGTGCGCTTGAATTTTTGAGAATGATGAAGAAGCGGCCGATTGAAGTCAAAAAAGATATTCTCGGATCCGTTGGCAACCGCATTCAATATGCGATCTTGCGCGAGGCTCAGTACATCCTGGAGCAGGGCGTTGCCAGTATGGAAGATATCGATGCGGCAGTAACGTACAGCTTGGGCCGGAGACTGCCGGTTACAGGTCCGTTTATGACCGCGGATATGGGCGGACTGGATGTGTTTCATTCGATCTCCTCTTATTTGTTCCCGGATTTGAGCAAAGCGGACGTTTCGTTTGCGCAAATGAGGGAACTGGTTGAGCATGGACGGCTGGGCGCCAAAAGCGGCAGCGGTTTCTATGCATGGGATGAGCGGACTTTAGCGGAGATGAACCGCCTCCGGGAACGGGAGCTGATTCATTTTTTGAAAAGAGATAGGGAAGAACATCGGGAGTAAAACGAATATCAGCCGGACTGCAAGCTGGGCTGTCTCCGTCGCTGGTCGGGGATCAGTGCCAACCTCAGGTCAGATTTATATTGAGACAAAAGCTGGTATCCTCTTAATTAGCCAAACCAAATGCTTAACGCAAGTTATCCATAGCCAATAAGGGGACCTACTCATGATCGATATGAAGCCGCTTGTGTTCGAAAAATTTTTGTTTCTTTCCAAATTTCTGCACTCTCCCGGGGAGGTAGGCAGCGTCACGCCCAGCTCCGTGTTTTTGGCCAAAAAAATAACCGGCTCCGTTCCATGGGACGAAGTGAATCATATCGCCGAGCTTGGCGCCGGTACGGGGGCCATTACCCAGCACATTCAGTCTGCGGTAAAAAAGCATGCTAACGTGCTGTTGTTCGAAAAAGATCAGAAGATGAGAACGGATTTAACGGGCAAATTTCCGGATTTCCTTTTGTTTTCCGATTGCCGGATGCTGCGGCTTGCGATGCGGGAAGCGCAGATTGAACAGCTGGACTGTGTGATCAGCGGGCTGCCGTTTTTCAATTTTCCGCAGCGGCTGCGCGATCAGATTCTGGAGCAGATTGTGGCGTCGCTGAAGCCCGGAGGGCTGTTTGTCGCATTCCAATATTCACAGCAGATGAAATCGCAGCTTGCCGAATATTTTGAAATCGAGGAAATTAAATTTGTGCTCATGAACTTTCCGCCCGCGTTCGTCTATGTGTGCCGGAAGAAAAAGTAAGCGGGGGGTTTGAGGCGTTGAATGTTACAACGTTGGTTGCTTTAATTGAGCACTACGGCTACGCAGCACTGTTTTTTTCCTTATGGCTTGGGATCGTCGGCATGCCGATACCGGACGAAGCAATCGTCATGACGGGCGGCGCCGTGATCGGGCTGGGGATATTAAAGCCGCTGCCGACCTTTGTGCTTGTTTATTTAGGCGTTATTTCCGGACTGTCGTTAGGTTACGTATTGGGGCGTTTTGTAGGCACCCCGATACTGGAGAAGATCCGGCGGAAGAAAAATGTCGACCGTTATATTGCCTATTCCGAACAGCTGCTGCAGAAATACGGCAATTTTGCCGTGTGCATCAGTTATATGCTGCCGGTTGTCAGGCACATTGTTCCTTATCTCGTCGGAATTAACAAAATGAGTTACAAACGTTACGCGTTGTTGTCTTATTCGAGCGGACTGGTCTGGACGCTGATTTTCTTGACGCTGGGACGAGTTTTCGGCAATCAGGTACAAGCCGTAGGCGATATCATTCATCATTACGGCATGCCGATCGCTATGGCGCTGATCGTGCTGACAGCCGGTTTCGTGATCATCAAATATCGGATGACCGTCCAAAGATCCGATAAAAACAACCGCGCTTAAGAGGTCGGTCTTCCCTTGCCGCGTCCTCCTCGGCCGTCCCTGTGCCGCATATTGCGCACAACTGGATAAATGCCGTTACGGCAAGTGTCCCCTGCGAATAAATTGGAGATGATCCGATTGAACAGGAGGGGACTCGGGATGTCGTTACAAAAAAACTCCGGTTGTCGCCGCCGTCCGGCATGCCGCTGCGGCTGCAGCCGCAAAAGGCGGATCCGCTGCCGGAACCGCCGCCGCCATAAGCCGCATCGCCGGCCGCAATACAGCAAAAGGCCTGTTCGCCGCGTCAAACCATGCGGCTGCAAACAGCGGCAGCAAACCAAATTCGTCGAAGCGGAAAAATTGGATATTACTACCGGAAACGATTGGAGCTCATTTCTTCTCGTAAATTCCTCTCTGCTGTCCATGTATTCGTATGCGATCGTCAATCGCGGCGCTAATCCGGCCGAAGTTATGGTGGAGATCAGCCCGAACGGCAAAGATTTCATGATGGATTCCAAGATGGACGTCCCTGCCGCTTCCATGCAAACGATAACCCCTCTGCGGTATTTGAAATATACCCGTTTCAGCGTCAAGTCCGGGGAAGCCGGCCGGCCGACCTCGCTTGATCTTTATTTTCAAGGCCAGACGGCAGGCTAAACGAGAAATAGAAACGGAACCGCCGCTTCCGAACCGCTCAAGACGCCGTACAGGCCGATGCGGGGTTCGATGCGTTGAGGGTATTGTTCCTGCAGCTCGGCAAACCGGAGCTTGCTTTCCTCAGCGTCGCCAAGTGAGCAGAGAAGCTGGGCGGCATAAAGCCGGTCTCCGAAGCCGGCGGAACTTTCGGCCAAATGCTGCACAATCAGTCTGCGGACCGGTTCCGGCGAGCGGTAAACGGCGGGTCTCCATGACTTGGGGAACAGCGGCCGCGCGGATTGTTCCGCAGCCAAGCCGCCCAAATGCTGCCAAATCAACTGGAAGCCCGACCAGGAACCCACCATAAGCATCGCATACGCCGATTGTTCCAGCAGCGGTTTTAAAGCGGGGGGCACGGCTTTTCCTTCCAGCAGCGCATCGGCAAGCTCGGCCAGACCAGGTTCTTTGTCCCGAAAAACATATAGCAAGTTGAGATGAATGTGCGGCGGCATACCGCCATTTTGCAAAGCCCATAAATAAACGATCAGATGCCTTTCGGGTCTGATCCCGATGAGTTCCTCCATCTGGCGCATGGCCGTTGCCGGGTCGCCAGCTTGAGCGGTAAGAACGGCGCGGTAAAATGAATCGTCTTTGTCCCCGGCAGCTTCTTGCTCGCGTGTTTTGTCATTAGCGGCAAATAACTCGATGGCTTGCCGGCCCAATCCCCACTTCATCGCATACGGCCACAAATAAGAACGGCCCGGTTTGCCGGCATCGCGCAGTGCCGTATCCAGCAAAGCGGCTGCTTCGCCGAGCGGATAAACGTGCAGCGCCATATCCAGATAATAAGGCAGCGCTTGCTCGCGGTAAGCGCCGTCCCGCAAGCATTGTTCCCAGTTCTCGGCGGCCGCGCGCCAATTGCCGAGCTGCATGTGGACAAGTCCCAGCCAATAATGCATTCGCTCCCGCTGCCTTTCATCGGAGAAGCCGGCTATTTCTTTCAAGCGGGTTAACCGGTGATGAGCTTCTTCCGGCCGTCCTTCCTCCAGCAGCAAGACGCCGTGAAGTTCTTGCAGATCGGCATGGAACGGGTCGCGGACAAGCCCGGTTTCCACTGCCTGCAGCGCAGCTTGATATTCGCCGTTACGATACCGCGCGTAAGCGAGCTTATACGCCAGATCGGACGCATACCCGGCGGCAGGCGGAACAAGCGGCAGAAGGGGAGCGAATGTTTCCGCCGCTTCCGTGTAGCTCTCCTCCATAAACGACTCGACGCCGCTTGCATACCGGTAATAAAGCGTATCGCTTTCTTCGCGCAAAGCCCGCTCCAGCAGCAATTTGTTGCGTTGGGCTTTCTTTTTGGCGATCGCGTCCTCCCTTACATATCCGTAATGCGATACGACGAGCCCGCAGCGTTTGATTGTCATCTGCGGGCAGCTTTCGATGAGCGACTTGCCGATGTCCTCATGTATGCGTCCGCGGTAAGCGACGCCGGGAAGGTTGCGGAATAACCGGCAGACGATATCGGTTTCGTAGTCGTCCGCCGCCTCGGAGCGATGATGCCGAATGGATGCATAATAACCCGAGGCGGTCTCGTCGGCAAGCAAGTTTTTTACATCATCGGGATCAGCCGGATGAAGCCGCTCGTCGGCGTCAAGCACCAATATCCAGTCTCCTCCGGCCTGCTCAAGTGCATAGTTGCGCGCCTCCGCGAAATGTTCGTTCCATACCATCCGGTACAACCGCGCTCCGTATTGCTCGGCGATCTCGGCGGTCCGATCCTGTGAGCCTGTATCCACAATGACGATTTCATCGACATAAGGCTGCGCCGCGGCGAGGCATGGTCCCAGGTGCCGCTCTTCGTTGCGGACGATCATACACAGCGTTATACCAGGCATATCAATAATTCTCCTCCATCAGCAAATCGTCAATAAGCGTCATCAGACGAGGTTTGACATGGCCCCATAGGGGGGTGTACTCCAAGCTGCCGTCATCAGTTTCCTGAAAGATATGAAAAATCTTAACATGCAGGCATTTGATCATTTCGTATCGCCCCTTTAACCGCTGCAGCGGATCCGTCAGCGTCAGCAGAATATGCCGCCAATAAGCCGAGACCAGGGATTTCAGGGTGAACAAATGCCGCTTGGAGGCAAGCATATACAGAAAGATCAACTCGCTCCACAAGACGGCATAATCTTTTGCAGGCAAGTTTTGGGGAAGTTCGCGCGGCATTCTCTGCCGCACTACATAGGTATATAAATCGAGAATCAGCGTGTTTACCGGGCCTATGGCAGAATCTGGACCGGATTCGCTTGGATCGGACAACATGCCGGCTTGCTTCGCTTCCAGCTTCTCCAGACAGCGGAGGGCCTCGCGATCGTCATTGCGGATGAGCGCATCGTAAAAACCGGCTCTTGCGGTCATGGAACCTGCCTCCATGACGCTTTCGCTTAAGAAGGCGGAACCTTCGCGTGTTTGCAGCAGATTGCAGCGAAGCAGCAGCAGCCTGCTGTCCCGGAGCTTGTTCTCCGGCAAAGGACGCTGCTTAAGCACATAAACCGCCTGCTCATATAAGCCGAGCTGGTAATAAGATAAGGCGATACTCCACCATGTTTTAGCCGATTCCAGCTGAAACAGCCGCTCCATCGTCTCCGTGATTTTGCCGGCGTCATATAAGCGGGCAATCAGGCCGATGAGGCGCAAGAAGGGGGAAAGCAGGCCCGAATGAAACTTAAGGGCACGGGCGTACCATTCAATGGCGCCTTCATAATCCTGGAGCTGCTCGCGGACTTTGCCCAGATGAAAGCAGGCCCCGTAGGTGCCTGTTCCGCTGGAGGACGTGTACTGCGGCGGCGCTTCGCCGATGTCCAGCGCTTTGCGAAAGGCCGCTTCGGCTTGATCCCATTGCCGCAGATGGTAATGAATCCGGCCCAGCGTAAAAAACAGATCCGGGTAATCGTTCAAATCGCCGGTAGCGGCTTCACATACGGCGACGGCTTCTTTCCAGCGGCCCAGCGCCTGCAAGCAGTTTGCTTCGCGCAATACGACGACATGCCCGAAGCTGGTCCGCCGCCAATCAGCGATCGTACGGGACATGACGAACTGTTCCATCGCTTTCTCATATTCGCCCAATCGCAGATGCTCTACGCCCAGGTTGTAACGGTGGAAGCTCTCGTTGTCGGTATGTTCCAGCTCTTTTTGCAGCAGCTCGAGGTTGCGCCGGACTTTGTTTTTTTTCAGCACGGTTTCCGGCAAATAGCCGCCATGATTCAACTGAATCGAGGTGTATTCCAGCTTTGCTTGCGGATTCGCCGTTAAAATCGGCTGAACGATTTGTTCGTGAATGCGGCCTGCGTAACGATAGCCCGGCAAGTTGCGGAAAAACCGCAGGGAAGAAGACACGGTCGATCCCGTATGCTGGTTTTCCGTACCGACATAGTTGACAATCCGCACAAAAAAACCGTCCGCCTCCGGCGAGCGCTCGATCATTTCCCGCAGCAGCGCGCCGTGTCCTTCCTCCAGCGTTTCATCGGCATCAAGGACAAGAATCCAGTCTCCCGCCGCAAGCGCAATCGATTCGTTGCGGGCGGCCGCAAAATCGTGCCGCCAAGGACGATGGTGCACGGCAGCGCCTTCGCTGAGGGCGATATCGGCGGTTCTGTCGGTCGATCCGCTATCGACGACAATGATTTCGTCAACGGCGTTTTTGGCGCTTTGCAGACAGCGGGCAATCACATCTTCTTCATTTTTGACGATCATACAGAGGGAAATCTGCGGTTTACGCATGGAAATTCGCCCTCTCTTCCCAGCACCAGCGGGTCATGGCGCCGCTTTGCTCCATTCGCTTGATGCCCGCCGTGACTTTCTCGGCTTCCTCGCGCAAAAATACGGAAGACGGAAAGATATGCATCGATTCGTTCAGCAGTGCTTCGCTTTGCCGCAGACCGGCCAAGGCGGCCGCAGTACGCAGCGAAGCGTCGTCCGGCGACAGCGAAAGCACATATTCCAGCATGCCGGAGGCCTGCTCATACGCGCCGCGGTGATATAAAATCTCTCCCAAGCAGCGGTATCCTTCGGGGGTCAGCCGCTGTTCCCTCAGCGCTTGCAGGAATCGGGTCGCCGCGCGCATCACGTACCCGTTGCGGAATAACGCAAAAGCAAACGACAGCGGTTCGGCGATAAGCGGCTCCAGCGTTTCCGCATGAACAAACAGACGCAGCGTTACCGCGCGTTCCTGCAGCGCCTGGAGCTGTGTTTGCTCGAGGCCGGCCGCGGCCGCCGTGATATCGCACCCATCGGCAAGCAGCTGGGAGATCCGCTTTTCGCTCGGAAATTCGTAAGGCTCCGTACCTTGCAGTTGAGCCGCGGCTTCGGGGAAGCGGCCTGTGCGGATCAAACAATCGAAGCGCTCGCAGGTTAACTGTGGGGCCGGTGTTGTTAGGCGATCCAGTTTTTCCAGCGCTTTTTCGAACAAGCCGATACGGTGCAGCAGGCGAATATGCAGCTCTTCATTGTTATTCACGCCAAGCCATTTGTCGATGGAGGTATAAGCCTCCTCTGCGGTCCGCCCCCGCCGCATCAGCTCATCCGCCCACATATAAAGCGGTTCTGTGCCGTTTTTTTTGGCGAACGCCATCTGGAACGCGGTGACAGCCTGCTGTTCATGGCCGCATTTGGCTGCATGCAGGCCATGCGCGAGCCATATCTTCGCAAGGTCGACAAGCTGTAATAACGGCTTGGAGTGGAGAGCAGGCCGGGCAGCGGCAGCGTGTTGCGGATCCGGTGACATGTTAGGATCGAGGAAGGGGATGGCGGCCGTGTCGTCCGCCGCATCCGCAGACGCGGCTCTTACGATCCGCGTCTGCTCCTCCGCTACAGCCAACGCTTCAAGACTTGCGGCGTAAGCCTCTTCGAACCGGTTTGTTTTATCGTACAAGCAGGAAAGAGCAAATAACTCGTTGGCGTTCAGCCGATCTTTGGTCAGGAGCGTTTCGACTTGTTCCCAGTTGCGGGTACTGAAAAAATAGAGCATTCTGGCGGTTTCTTTCCCGCTTTCGCTGCTGTCCACGCTCCGTTCGTCGATGCGCAGCCCGGGGAGCGGGAGTTCGGGAGTGAGTCTGATCAGATCCAGCGGGGACTCCGATCGTATCATCTCGGCAGCATCATACAATCTGACATGCCGGCGTCGCCGCCAATCGGTATCCTTCCAGTGGTGCGCGGGAACGGATATCGTTTCGTTGGAAAATTGCAGCAGCACCTTAGGAGCTCCCGTGTTCTCCAGGAGGGTTTTGACTTCCTGCCAGCCGGCACCGATGTCCGGATGATACAATACGATCGGAACCCGGTTGTCCGCTTCAGGAAGCGGGAGCTTCCCGTCGTCCACTTGAAATAAAAGGATCGCCAGCTCGGACATGGGCAACATCTCCATTTTTTAAAATAACGTTTGATTTATGCAAAAAAGAAGAGGATAACGGGTGTCATCCTCCATTTTATGATCCTCGCTTACACTTGTGCATCGAGATAAACGTCTACGTTCGCAGTATCGGTCTGCGCCGTGGCCAGCGTAACGCGGGTATACTTGGCAAATCGGTACGGTGTGAGCACGACCCCGTTGGTCAGCAATCCGGTAATGGTTTGATCCGCAATCCAGCGGGAGCCGTCGGAGCTGATTTCCAAACGGGCGTTAACTGTAACTGCCGGCGTATTGTTATAAACAAGATAAGAATACACTTTGTACGGATACGAGTTTTGCATAAGCGATGCGGCCGGTATCTCGGTAAACGAGGTGGAGTCGACAACGAATCCAAGCGCGCTGAATTGGTTGTAGTTGTTTTGGGAAATAGTTGTGATTGTGCCGGCTAGGATGGTTGCGGAGAGAGTGCCTCCCACGATAGTGGCAGCTTCGACGGCGTTGATGGTGCCTCCGAAGATGGTGGCAGCTTCGACGGCGTTGATGGTGCCTCCGAAGATGGTAGCAGCTTCGACGGCGTTGATCGTACCTCCGAAGATGGTGGCAGCTTCGACGGCGTTGATCGTACCTCCGAAGATGGTAGCAGCTTCGACGGCGTTGATGGTGCCTCCGAAGATGGTAGCAGCTTCGACGGCGTTGATGGTGCCTCCGAAGATGGTAGCAGCTTCGACGGCGTTGATGGTGCCCCCGAAGATGGTGGCAGCTTCGACGGCATTAATCGTGCCCCCAAAGATCGTGGCGGCTTCGACGGCGTTGATAGTGCCTCCGAAGATGGTGGCAGCTTCGACGGCGTTGATGGTACCTCCGAAGATGGTAGCAGCTTCGACAGCATTGATCGTACCTCCGAAGATCGTAGCGGCTTCGACGGCGTTGATGGTGCCTCCGAAGATCGTAGCGGCTTCGACAGCGTTGATGGTGCCTCCGAAGATGGTAGCAGCTTCGACGGCGTTGATGGTACCTCCGAAGATGGTAGCAGCTTCGACGGCGTTGATGGTGCCTCCGAAGATGGTAGCGGCTTCGACGGCGTTGATCGTGCCCGCGACAACGGTTGCGGCAATCGTACCGCCCAGAATCGTCGCCGATATGGTGCCGGCGGTAATGGTTGCGCCTAATACGGCAGTTACTGTATTGACAGCGCCGATGTTAATGCGGCCGGTGCTGTCTGTATTGATCGGTAAGGCATTTGTTCCGTCACTGCCAAAAATCAGCGCCTGCAGCTGATTCGGGTCCATATTGTAAACGGCAAAGTTTGGTATAGTAATCCCCTCCTTTCTTCTCTATTATCGTACGTGAACTGTTAAACCGCGGTATGGATGGAAACCATGCTCTTGTCGATTCCCGCTGCCCGATTTTTAAGAATACCGTCCATTGGTCATGAGAAAAAGGACTGCCCGCATTCGGGCAATCCTGATGGGGTCCGATCAACCGGACCAACAAGCGTTATACCGTCTTTTGGCCTTTTAGCAGATGGGAAGGCGGCTGTCCGACGATTTTTTTATACATATAGTTAAAATAAGTCTGATCGCAGTAGCCCAGCGACTCGGCAATTTCCCCGATGGTCATAGGAGTGGTCATCAGCAGCTCCCTCGCGGTATTGATCCGAATCTCGTGCATATATTCCACAGGCGTTCGCCCGGTAACTTCCTTAAATACATTGGAAATATAATTGGGGCTCCGGTCCACATATTCGGAGAGCTCTTTCAGACGGAGCGGGCTGCGGTAGTTTTGCACAATGTACTGCTGCACGCGCGACGCCAGATTTCGTTTAGAGGAAGGAATGCCGCCGGAAACCAGCTCGCTTTGCACAATGCCTAATATCTCCAGAAGAATTCCCTCGGAAATCATTTCATAACAAGGCATCTTCCCGATCCAAACTTGGTTAAGCGCGGAAAACCGCTGCTTCAAGTAATCAAAACCTTGCGGTTTAATCACTTTATACGGCTCGTTTATAAAATGTGTCAAATAATCCGAAGGTAAATTCCTAAAATGGCTGGAGTACATTTGCTGCGGTTCATCCGGATCGGTTTCCGCCGAGCGCCAGCTTCCTTCAGGGATAAACAAGCCTTCTCCTTTGCCTAGCGAAACGATGGTTTCGTTAATTTGGTAGTGAACCTTTCCTTTGACTACGAGGAGAAGGATATGACGCTGCGTTACCGATAGGGGCACTTTCCAATTGAGACTGCCTGCATTGTCAAAAAATACATGCTCGACTTTCATATGTCGTCTGTGCCTCCACGTTTAAAATTGTAGAATTGTTAAAAAAACCGTATGATTACCAATCGTAAATCGAAATGGAACATTTTACAATATTATTTAGACACATTTTAGACACACCTATAAAAAAGTTCTACGGCTGACCAATTAACTCACTGACTTTATTTTCGATGTTTTTCAGGTAACCGTGAGGGTTCTTTCGAAATCTTCGCCGCTTTGTTCCTTCCAGCAGACGTTCAGTCCATCTCTTTCTTTCTT
>NZ_SIRE01000014.1 GCF_004307995.1 Paenibacillus thalictri
GACCGGGATGGACGTACCGCTGGTGTACCAGTTGTCTCGCCAGAGGCACGGCTGGATAGCCAAGTACGGAAGGGATAAGCGCTGAAAGCATCTAAGCGTGAAGCCCCCCTCAAGATGAGATTTCCCAATTAGTAAGACCCCTTGTAGACGACGAGGTAGATAGGTTCGGGGTGGAAGCGCGGCAACGTGTGCAGCTGACGAATACTAATCGGTCGAGGGCTTAACCAATATTATGCTGAAGTTGATTCGCATCCGGTTTTCAGGGAACAACCATCCCTCGATTTCTTTATGCGGTTGTGGTGGAATGGCAGACACGCCATCTTGAGGGGGTGGTGGGCTTCGCCCGTGGAGGTTCGAGTCCTCTCAACCGCATCATTTATAATTTGCGTTCGTGGCGGAATTGGCAGACGCGCTAGATTCAGGTTCTAGTGGGGTAACAGCCGTGGAGGTTCGAGTCCTCTCGAGCGCATCAATAAAATCAAGGGTTTCATCCTTCGGGTTGAAGCCCTTGATTTATTTTTTGGACTGTTTTGCTAACATTTTACTAACATCGCATGAAAATTGGCGTATGAATTGATTTTTCGGTACTCTCAGGGTTGGATTATGACTAGCATGGGAGCAGATGGGATGTAGTCACGAAGGTGTTGCAACGAACATGCAAGTTGCGACAGTTCATCCGTATGCTGCGGCAACCTGGTATGATCGACTAAGACAACATATACTACCTATTTAAGTCAAGCCCACCGGTTCAACGGGCGGACTTGATTTAATCGTAGTACGTTTTCCAAAAACTGCTCTTCAAGGTGATTTCGTCGAAGCTTAATTGCAAATGGATTTTATTCCATAAGTCCAAGCTCTCGTGCTTTCAGCACGGCGTCCATGGAATTATTCACATCCAGTTTGCCGTAGGCAGCGGAGGCATGGGATTTGACCGTATGTATAGTAAGCCCGGTATACTCCACAATTTCTTTGTATTTATACCCCTTTGCAAGCAAACCCAGAATATGTTTTTGCTGCTTGGATAATCTCACTGCTTTTGGATTCAATTGGATAGCAAGTCCTTTTTTTCGTTTGGATTGTTCGTAAGCGGCAAAGGTGACCTCATGTATATATTTTGCTTTCAGCGTTCCTGTGTAGCTTTTCTTCTCTACTTTGAGGGATATTTTGCGAAGAATAGGCAAGACTGCCGCACCTTCCTCCGCAAATATCCGCACATAACCGTATTCTTGGGCGGCGGAAAGTGCAAACTCCAGCGTATGCTGCGCTTCCTGGCGTTTGCCCAGTGCCCATTCAAGGATTGCCTTCAAAACGTCGGCTTCTGCGATATCAAGCGGCCGTTGAAAATCTTCGCCCAGTTTTTTCAGCCTGATAATATAGCGCATGGCTTCGTCTGATTTTGCAAGCACCATATAGGCTCTGGCCGTCGTGAAATGCTGGGTGATTTTATACAGCTCCAAATCTTTGACGGGGGTCACAAAATACTGTTCGAACCATTCGGAGGCCGCATGCTTATCTCCGTCAGACAGGCGTACTCTGGTTTCATACGCCTTGAAATTCGGCAGCAGGTGGCTGTTGTTTTGCTCTAGAACCCCCGCTTGAACCTCAGCGAGCTTCTCCTCTGCCTCCGCCTTTTGGCCAAGAGCGGACAAAATAATTGCCTGCGTAAGGGCTGCGCTGAAGCTGGGCTCGCCCACAAACTCTCGCGGCAATATGGATACCGCAAGGTCACAGCAGGCTTTTGCCTCCTTCAACATATTCCTTTCATAATAAAGCATGGCGCGCAGCGCATGAGCCATGTACGTGTTGAGCCTACCGAGCAGGACGGTAAATACCGGCTCCGCTTTGCGCGTTTTTTCTTCAATGTCCGATGCAAAGTCCGAGTAATCCCGGTGACAGCGGTGAATAAAAGGCAGCGCATTCATCAGAGTGGTCGCTCTGGAGGTGCTTCGGACGACGACATCAATAATTTCGGAGGTTAGCAGATCGGACACACTGAAGATCGGGCGGCGAAA
This sequence comes from Paenibacillus thalictri, assembly GCF_004307995.1. Lineage (GTDB taxonomy): Bacteria > Bacillota > Bacilli > Paenibacillales > NBRC-103111 > Paenibacillus_AF > Paenibacillus_AF thalictri. The sequence continues at coordinate 2,013 of NZ_SIRE01000014.1, forward strand.
ATCGATGGATCTCATAAACAGTCCATATCTGATGAATGTCTTATGTTGTTCCATGATTTCGGGCAGCTTGGCGTATAACTGATCCAGATAGGTGCAAAACCGCTGTGCATCGCCAAGCAGATAATAGTACCAGCACTGGCTAATTAAAAGATAAGATTCATTCTCCGTAAAATTCTCTGGAATGCTGTCTCCCAAAAGATGAAGGTCCTGCATGGCAACGCGGGCGGATACCGCACCGCCTTGGGTGCTGTATTCGGACATTTCCAGCATGTCGATGGTAAGGGCTTCGAAATCTTTCGCTTTCACCGCAAAACGTATGCTGCTGTAATACTCCCCTCTTTCCCGATAGTAGGCAGCGGTGGAGCTATAAAGCTCGTCCTTATCCAAGCTCGTATCTTCTTCCAGCACATTCCTCAAAAATTGTAAAAAGATATGGTAGTAACGATAGTGCTGCCCCCCATCTGTACGACTGACAAAGGAGTTGGCGGCACAGAGCCTGTCCAGATGAGCTTCGCTGTCCTCTCTGCCGGTCAGACGATTTGCAAGCGCTGCGGTCATTTCATCTACTACACAGGTCATCAGCATGAACTGCTGCAAGTCCCTGTCAAATGGATCCCAGATATGACGTCTCATATATGGGTATAAAGAATGATCAAGTTTTCCCCCTGGCTCCAACTGTCCGTTCCTGGCGACTACGTGCACGCCGATAGCCCAGCCGCCGGTGACGTCTTTGACTGCAAGGGCTTCCTCCGGTGTAATGTAATGGCCGTAGGCTTTGAAATATTTCTGTATTTCAAGCTCGGAGAAGATCAGCTCCCCGGAGGTAATCCGGGCGGCCCTTCCTTCGCTGATCGGGGACTCCATGTACTCGGTATGCTCCTCACGGGTCAGAAGCAATGTGACCAAGGAAAGGGGCAGACGTTTTAGGATATAAGGAAGGGATTTACGGATCTCCCTGTCCGTAATCAGGTGTGTGCCGTCAAGCACCAATGCGTAAGATGCGGAGCCAAAATCAAGGTGCGATAAAAAGTTGATGGTATGCTCTACCGGCGAGACGGTGAAGTCCGGATTTCTAAGCAGCTCCGCTATAACCTTGTTGTCAGGGGAAGCGGACAGCAGCCCGGTGCAAAGCAGCTTGTAGAAAACAATCGGAGAATTATCATATTCATCCAGACTGATCCAAATGCTTTTTCTTCCTGAAGCCGCAAGCCAAAGAAGGGTGGACACCGTTTTACCAAAACCGGCGGGTGCGGACACCAGGATGACTCTTTTTTGAGCATATTGATGGAATGTATTCAGAAGTGCAGGCCTTGGCACGCAAATATCAGGTAGTTTTTCCGGTATGAATTTTTCGTTTAACAAATGGCTGTTCATAACCCCCTCCTCCTACTCAGGATAATATATTTTTCTATAGATCATACGAAAGATTTAATTCTTGTATGAAGAAATTCAAATGAAAATCAGTATTCTTAAATGAATAGTATCATACTTATCGAGAAAATAAGCATTTTTATAAAAAGTTTTTTTGAAAAAGCTCATACAAGGCTGATTGTTGTTTTGGCTGATATAGCTATAATGAGAAACGTATTTTGGGATTTGCCAAACGCTTAAACATAGGTGGGAAAGCTGGAGGAAAAGGATATGAATCCATACAAACGAATTCCGCGATTGCTGGCGGCGCTCTTGTCCGTTGTCACGGTGCTGGGATGGATGTCGACTGCGGAGACGGCAAGAGCGGCAACGACTACGGTTAAAGTGACTCAGATCGCAGCGGCTCAGAATAATTCCATCGCCTTGAAGTCGGACGGCACCGTCATCGCATGGGGAGACCAGGTCGCCGGTTGGGCCAAGCCGCCCGAGGGGCTAACAGACGTGGTAGAGATTTACGCCAAAGACACCACCTTTCTGGCTCGCAAATCGAACGGCACGGTTGTTGCTTGGGGAAGTAATAACTTAGGCGAGACGAATATACCTAATGGCCTGAACAATGTCATCTCCATGGCAGCAGCAGGCAGCCACACCTTGATGGTATCGAAATCAAGCGTTATCAGCGGTACCGGTACGGTAATCGGATGGGGGCTCAACGGGGATGGACAATCGGCCGTGCCGACTGATGCGCAGGCTGCGGTCACCAAGGTGGCGGCAGGCACTTATTATTCGATGGCTTTAAAATTTAACGGCACGGTCGTCGATTGGGGGTCGAACGGGGGCGGCGCGACAAGCAAGCCCGCAAATTTGTCTAATGTGGTCGCTATTGATGCCGGATACATGTATGCACTGGCATTAAAGTCGGATGGTACGGTTGCTGCCTGGGGGCAAGAATATAACGGGAACGGTATCCTGGGTGTGTCGGGCCTGACGGGTATCACAGCCATATCGGCCAATAGTACGCACGCATTGGCGTTGAAGAATGATGGCACGGTTGTCGGCTGGGGGAATAATACGAATGGGAAAGCAACCCCGCCAGCCGGACTTACGGATGTTGTAGCGATAGCAGCGGGTGTCAACCACTCCCTGGCATTGAAACGTGATGGCACCGTCGTCAGTTGGGGATCGCAAACATCGGTGCCAGGTAACAATGAGTTGAGTAGTTTGACGATTACGGAGGGTGCCCCTTCCCCCGCGTTCTCTCCCTCCGGCACTTCGTATCAGTATGACATCGCCCCGGGGGCAACAAGCGTCCATATCAACGCAGTTTTGAAGGACTCTGCCTATTCCGCGCTGTATATCAATGATCAACCGCAAACAAGCGGCTCCACGGTCGCCGTGTCGGTTCCGGCTACCGGAGCTGTGATCAAGGTTCGAGTAGAACCTTATATGAAGGCACCCAAAACCTATATGCTAACGGTGTCGCGCGATCGGGTTCCTCCGTCTGTAACCTTCTCTCCCAATGGTAGTGGCAGTACAACACCATTAAGAACGATTACGACCGTCGTCCAGGTCACAGATGCGACGAGTGGTATTGATGGGTCTACATTGGAATATGCTTGGACACAAACGGCTTCTGCTCCCGCCAGCGGGTGGGCCAGCTTCTCTCTCCTTCCCTATACACAACTCGCGCAATTCACGTACGTCGGTGCAGATGGGAGCTGGTATTTGCACATCCGGGCTAAGGATTATGCAGGGAATGGGGTGAACGTGACGTCGGAACCGTTCTTGATTGATAACACGGCTCCGGTGTTAAGCGTGACGATGCAGAAGGAGACGGAGGGCGGGGATGACTATCTGGAAGATACCTGGTCAAACAAGGATGTCGTCATAACCGCCGCAGCGATTGATGCGCTAAGCGCTACTGTAACAGTTAAGTATACACTTGACGGCGGTAAGACATGGACGAATTATTCAGGTCCTATCACGATATCTGATCCGGGGATTCACACGGTTATCCTTCAGGCAAGCGATGCGATAGGCAATGTGCAAACCGTCAGTCGCACCGTAAAAATCTCCAAGAGTGATTTAAAGCTGACGATAACAAAGGTGAAGGTGACTGGCGGCGGCGATTATTCAAGCGGGGAATGGACGAACAGCTCTGTCCGGGTAACCGCTACGGCAGAAACCAAAGCAGGCGAGACGATTGCCTCCTTTACTTGGTCGTTGAACGGAGAAGATCAAGGGAATTATACTGCTGGGACTCTAATATTTTTCTTCACTGACGGTATGAACTCTGGCGAGTTTAAAGTGACCGATTCTCTTGGGAATAGCTTGATCGCTCCATATACGGTTAATATTGATAGGACGGCGCCAACGGTTTCCTTCAGTCCGAATGGCAACGAATCATCGGCACGGGAGGCTTCGGTAACGGCAACGGTTGCCGACAGCGGCGGCAGCGGGCTGGTAGACTCCACGCTGGAATATGTGTGGACGCAAAGTAAAACTACTAGACCAACAGAAGGCTGGCAACGGTTGAGTAATAGCCGTACATTGACGAAAGCAGGCGTAGATGGGGATTGGTACTTGCACGTTCAAGGAAAGGATACGGCAGGCAATGGGGTATACGCGGTATCCAACCGCTTCGTACTGGATAATTCAGCGCTGAACAGCACGATCAGCCCGAATACAGGCAGCTTCGATAAGAAGGTGTCTGCGCAAGCCGATGTAGACACGACGCTGATGCTGAACGGCAACACGTTGGAAGGAATCAGCAATGAAACGCACGAGCTCATATCCGGAACGGATTACGTGATTACGGGCAACACGGTGATTATCCAGATGAGCTATCTAGCCACACAGCCGGAAGGAACCGCAAGCCTGACGTTCGCGTTCAGCGGCGGAGCGGCTCAGACGCTGACGATTACGATCGACGACACAACACCGTCGAACAGCACGATCAGCCCGGATATAGTCAGCTTCGATAAGAAGACTTCCGCGCAGTCGGATGTGGTGACGACGCTGTCGCTAAACGGTAACACGTTGGCTGGTATCAGCAACGGAGGCACTGCGCTTGTGTCCAGCACCGACTACACGGTGACGGGCGCGGGCGATACAGTGACGATTCTGAAGAGTTATCTGGCTGCGCAGCTGCTAGGAATAACAAGCTTGACATTCACGTTTAGCGCGGGGGCGAATCAGACGTTGATCTTTATGATCAGCGACACGACACCGGGAGTGGAGGCTACGCCGACGATTGCGATCGATTACGTTAATGAAGAGCTTACAGGCTTCGAAGACGGCGGTGGCTACACGATCGGCGGTACTCCGGTATCTCCTGTCGGGGGCAAGCTGGATGTTGCGAGTTACCTTGGAGCGGCCATCGCTATCGTGAAGAAGGGCGACGGAACGACCACGGTCGATAGCGCCGCCCAAAACCTTGCCGTCCCTGCAAGACCGGCAACTCCGACTGCAACCGGCGTGAACCCGACAACCGTTGGCGGCACAGGTGAGCTTACAGGCGTTACAACCGCGATGGAATATAAGTCGGCAAGCGGTACATGGACAGATATAACGGGTACGGAAGTTACTGGCCTTTCGGCAGGCACCTATCAGATTCGCGTCAAAGCAACGGCATCCAGCTTCAAGAGTGCCGAGCAGATCGTTACGCTCACAGCACCGGGTGAGTACACCGTTACGATTGGGAACGGCGGGATCGGCTCAAACGGCAGCGGAAGTTACACAAGTGGCGTGACCGTCACCGTCTATGCCGGAAGCCGAAGCGGCTACAGCTTCACCGGCTGGACTTCGACAGACGGCGTAACCTTCACTAATGCAAGCAGCGCGACAACCAGCTTTATCATGCCAGGCCGAAACGTGACCGTCACAGCTATATTCGAGCCGATCCCCGTAACCGCCTACAACCTGACGGTAAGCGGCAGTTATGCGGAGATCCCCGGGGCTGGCAGTTATACGGAAGGTGTGACAGTCTCCGTCTATGCCGGGAGCCGAAGCGGCTATATCTTCACCGGTTGGACTACGACAGACGGCGTAACTTTCGCTAATGCAGGCAACGCGACAACCAGCTTTATTATGCCAGGCCGAAACGTGACCGTCACAGCCAACTGGAGCTATAACGGAGGCTCGTCTTCTGGTGGCGGTTCGAGAGCAAATAGTTCTTCGTCCGAAGCCGTACCAAGCATCACCATCGACAAAAGTCCCGGTCAGCCCACTGTGGTATCCGTAAACCTGACCGCAACGGCGGATCAGATCGGCGTTGCTTCTGTCATCATTAGGGAGGCGCAGATAAAAACATGGATTGATGCGGCAAAAAAAGAAGCGCAGAACAAAGGAAATATGGCTGACGGCATCGCTATTGTCTGTTATATCCAGTTCGGTGCGAACGGGAACAGCTTCAGCGTGAAGCTGGAGCAAGGTACCGTTGCTCTGCTGGAAAAGGAAGGTGTGAAACGTTTTGCTGTGAACACCTCGCTTGTCAGCTTTTCCTTTGACCCAGTAGTCATTCAGGAAATGAAGTCTCAAGCATCGGGCGATGTCACGATCGCAGCCAGTCCAGTCACTAAGCTGTCCAAAGCGGCAGGCGCGCTGATCGGCGTCCGCCCGGTGTACGAGCTCACCGTCAGCTATCAGAAGGACGGCCAGACTGCGTATGTAACCAAATTCGGAAAAGGCTCAGTTACATTGGGTATCTCTTACAAGGCTGCTTCGGGTGAAAGGACCGGCGACATCTATCCCGTCTATGTAAACAAAGACGGTAAGCCGCAGCTTTTGATCCGTTCCCGTTATGACAATGGCAAGCTGGTATTTAACAGGAGCAGCTTGTCCATTTACGGAGTGGGCGTTCTGGAACCGGCTCCGGCGTTTAACGATACGGCGGAGCATTGGGCGAAGGAAAAGATTGATTTTGTCGTCAGCCGGGGGCTAATTGCTGGCACAAGTGCGGCAAACTTCTCGCCGGGCACGGCGATCACTCGAGCGGACTTCCTTATGGCGTTGGGTAAACTCTCCGGTGGCGACATAAGTGACTACAAGCAAAGCAGCTTCACGGATGTTTCAAGCACTAACCCTGCCATGCCCTATATCGAATGGGCGGTGCAGAACAAGATCGTACAGGGCGTGGGCAATAACCGGTTCAGTCCCGACAGTCCGATTACGCGTGAACAGATGGCTGTGATGATGGCGGGATTCGCCCAAACTACCGGCTACAAGCTGCCTGTTTACCGGCAGGCCGTCACCTTTGCCGATGGTGCCGAAATCAGTTCATGGGCACAAGATGCGGTAAGAGCCATCCAGCAAACCGGTGTTGTGGAAGGAAAAGATAACAATCGGTTTGATCCTGCCGAAAACGCGACCCGCGCGGAAGCTTCAACTATCCTGCAACGATTCGTGGAGTATGTCATTGACGAGGGCAGGTAGCATGCCGACCTGAATCGGCTGACTGATTATCGTGTTGCCGCGCGTGGTTCCCCGACAGGAGACTGCGCGGTAACAGCCGTAGAGGTTCGAGTCCTCTCGAGCGCATCAGCAAAAACCTTTAATACCATCCGATAAAGATGGCGTTAAAGGTTTTTTTATGTTCAAATTACTCTCTTTGGTTGTTGTTGAGAATAGTTATCATTTATAATGGTTGTTATGTTATTGTTCTTCGGAAGGGAATGGAGTACAGCAATGAACCTCGATGACCATATCATGTTGTGGAATCATACTTTTATCAAATTAATGGATGTTCGTCATATGGTCATGGATCATAAGGGGGGGCTGTATTCCTACAGGCTGCCGGCCAGTGCGTTCATCTATGTTGCAAAAGGCCGGGGCATATTGCGGCTCGACGGTTCCGAATGCCAAGTCGAGAGGCATTATATCGCACATGGCGGCAAGGGGTTATATCTGGAGATTTGGCCGGATGAACATTTGGAATATTTCATCGTCATGTACAAGGCCACGTTGCCCGTGCCGCGGCGAAAGGATCTATTAAAGCTGATGGAAAGGCATGATCCGTTTCAAATGCAATACGGCTTTATACCACATACTCCTAGTCTTTTATACGATAGAATGGGAATGATGTACCAGAGTTGGCGTCAGCCCGATATGCTCGACAAACTGCAGGTTAAAGCGATATTTTATCAATTTGTATACGAACTGATGCGACAGATGCATGAACAAACCATTTCGGTCACCAAACCGGATCCTGTGGAGCAGGCTATTCGTTATATGCATGAACGATATAAAGATCCTGTCACTCTCGAATCTTTGGCGGAAATGCTGGATTGCAGCACACGGCAGCTGCTGCGAATGTTTAAAAACCGGGTGAGCGCAAGTCCAATCGATTATTTGATTCAGTTTCGAATGGATAAAGCCAAGGAGCGCTTATTACATACGGATCTTACTTTAAAGGAAATTGCCGATAGTGTCGGTTATGCCGACAGCTATTATTTCAGTCGTATTTTTAAAAAATACACAGGTTTTGCCCCCAAGGACTTTAAGTTATGGGCGCACCATATGGGTGTCGGTCGGAATAATCCATCCGTCTTGTCGATATATCCTATTGTTTCAAGAAAGCTCCGAAGGTATATTGATGACTATGAGAATCGTTATCAGTATATCGGAAAAGGAGACGTTACTATGTACGGTAAAACCGCAACATCTATGGCGGCCGTATTATTTATTTGTTTGACATTGCTGCTAAGCGCATGTTCCGGCAGTTCGGCTTCAATTCATACACCTACAAAAGAAGCGGCTGCGGCAAACAGCAAGGAGATGACAGCGGCATCGCCAACCGGACTATCTGCGGGAATCGACGCTCCTCGGCTCGTCAAACACGCAATGGGGGAGCAGACGATAATCGGTACCCCGAAACGTATTGTCGTTTTGACCAATGAAGGAACCGAAGCGCTGCTTGCTGTAGGCGTCAAGCCAATCGGTGCCGTACAATCCTGGATCGGAGATCCATGGTACAACCATATAAAGGCGGAGATGAACGATGTCACGGTTCTCGGCAATGAACTGCAGCCGAATATGGAACTCATCGCCACTTTGAAGCCGGATTTGATCATAGGCAATAAAGTGAGACAGGAAAAAATGTATGAGCAGTTAAAAAGAATTGCGCCAACTGTGTTTTCGGAGGACCTGGGAGAAGACTGGAAGACCAATTTCAAACTGTATATGGAAGCGATCAATAAAAAAGAGGAAGGCGACAAAGCGCTGGCCGCCTTTGAACAACGTGTTGCCGACGTCAAAGCTAAGCTGGGAAGCAAAACGTCAGCCCGCATCTCGGTTGTCCGATTCTCCGCTTCGCAGGTGCGTATTTATCAGAAGCTGACCTTTTCGGGTGCTTTGTTGAGCCAGCTGGGATTCGCCCGGCCGGCCGCTCAAGATAAAGACGGCAACATCGAAGTCGTTACCAAGGAAAGAATTCCCGATATGGACGGGGATGTGATGTTCTGTTTTGTTACGGAAACTCCGGGTAAAACCGATGCCTCCGACGTTGTCCAGCAGTGGATGAACGATCCGCTGTTCAAGGAGTTAAACGTGTATAAGACACAAAAAATAAAGCAGGTCGACGAAGCGATATGGAATTCGGCAGGGGGATATAAAGCGGCCAATTTGCTTTTGGATGAGCTTAGCGCATATTTTGAGGTGAAGTAATGAACGGTGATGCCTTAGTTTCGTTTCTCAAGGCATAATATCCCCTACACGAAGGCAGGTCCGTTAATGGACCTGCCTTCATAGCAGGAGGCATATCACAATCTGGCTGCCTATATGGCATTGTTTAACGATGGAACAATACGCTGTTGTTAGATGTTGGTTTCCTATTCCGTTTGTTTCAGAAGGAGATTCGGGTAATTAAACTCCCCGCGGTAATTCGAAGCATTGCAATGCGCGTATTTATCCGGCACAACGACAGGATTTGCGTCAGCGGGGCGGTCCTGCGTATAAATGTACATACATTGCGGGTCCCACAGTACGATTTCGTCGCGGCCGTCTCCGGTCAAATTAAGTACCTCCGCACACAATTCGGGATGTCCATCATCGGGGAACGTGACGACACGCCGCCCGCGTCCGTCGATCAGGCCGCCGTGCCGGACGCTGCCGTTCAGCAGCACCAAGTCGCGCCCGTCGCCGGTCCAGTTAACCGGCGTGATCAAGTTGCCGTTGCAGGTTGGTTCGAATTGATGGAGCAGCCGGCCGGAGCCGTCAAAGAAATAGACGATGCCTTGCTCGCCCCAGAAGGTAGATACGCATAGTTCCAAGCCGCCCAGATCGGGACGGTAGTTGCCTGCGCTGACGCGTTGGGCATGGCCGATCATGTGTTTATGGACCAGCTTGCCATTCATATCGGCGATCATAAATCCCTCCTCGCCGGAAGCGATGGCGATCAGCGGATCCGGGCGCTGCGGGTCCCAATGGCCGATCAATATTTCATCGGTGTGATCGGTCTCGACAGGCAGCGTCCAGAGCAGCTTGCCGTCATGATCGACTAAATGGTAGCCGATGAACATCTCCTCTTTGCCGTCCCCGTCGACATCCGCCGTATAAGGAAAATGCCCGGTAATTCCTTCATGAAACGACCAGAGCGGCTGCAGCTCGCTGTTGTATACCCAGACGCGGCTGTAACGGTCTTTGATCAAAATGTCTGTCGGCGACGTCTTGCCGGAGAAGTTCGCAATACGGATCGCGTCGACGTTGATCCGGTCGAACGCATACTCGCGATACGGCACGCTGTACAGTGGACTGGATGTTGAGGAGGAAAGCGGCGTCGGTGTAGATTTTTTGACCTTGCCGGTGCGGCCGTCCAGAATCATTAACTTAAAGTTGCGCGCGACGATCACTTCATCGAAACCGTCGCCGTCAATATCGCATACTTGGAACGGCAGATCGGCTGAGAGTAAGGCGTGGTCATCGATTGTACTCGGTTCGCCAAGCTGCCACAGCACTTCGCCTTCCAGCGTAATGGCGGTTAGACAGCTGATGTGAGCGTAAGCATCCTTGTGGCCGCGCTTTTGATGTTGAGCCAGCACGATGTGCAGTTTGCTGCCGCCTGTCAGATGGCCGAAGCGGATTTGCCTTGCCGTGCCGAAGTTTTTGAAATCGATCGTCTTCCACAAGCGGGGCTGCGGATATTCGCTGCGAAGCTGTGCCAGCTCCAAGGAAGCGGCGCGTACCGCATCGATCCACTGCCTATGGTGTTCATCCTCCATGGCGACGTGAATGTCAGCGTATTGGGCGGGCATACGCGAGGACAGCCCGATTTTGCCGTGCGTGTAGGAGGTGTCTTCAATGCGCAACAGCTCGTTGCCATCTACAGAGGCAATGAGGGCGGAGCCGGAGCAGACAACCTGCAGCCTGTAAAAGCTGTCGCAATCATAAGCGAACGGCAAGGACGCCAATTCGGCGATTTCGGCTTGATCTCGTTTCAGCAGCACGAGTTTCCTATCCTCAAAACCCAGAAAGTAGTAACGCCGGCCATGCTGGTACCGAAACAGAATGCCGGTGTGCGAACGTGTCGAGAGCGGCCGAACTGTCGCTTCCAGTGTGTAGTCCCGCCAGCTGTCTTCACCTTTGACAAGCAGCGGCCAATGCGCGGTAATCGCCGCTTGCGGGCGCGTTTGCTCCATGTATTTCACGCCGTCGTCTTCCGTAACAATCCAGGTCGGACCGGTCCAGCCGTAATAGACGACAGGGTCGTGCCAACCGCCGTGGTTGCCCTCCGACGGATAATAGTGATATTCCCCAATGGCGGAATGTTTCGGATCGTAGGGAAAAGGCCCGATGGCAAATTGACTGAAGTTATCCTGCAAAACGGTGATCATAGGTGTTATCCTCCAAACATTGGTGATTTAAATGCGTGATAAGCTTTACGGTAGCGACGCCCCCGTAAGAAGCCCCGCCAACACCGCAACGCGCGCCAGTAGGGCGCGCGTCGGGTAAGCGATCAGCTGCGTAATGAGATGTGAACCGTTACAGCCCGGCCACGCAGGGGCTCCGAGCGAACCGTTAACCAGCCGCATAGGGGATGTGAATTCAACAGCCCGGCACGCACAGGCTATGAGCAAATAACAGACCCTTCAGCATGGACGATCCGTTCTATGCGGCGGGTATGGTTATCGGTTATTTGACGGCCTCGCTACAGCCGTTACAATCCGGCCACGATGTACAAGTTATAGCCGATCGCGTACAGCCGTTGGCACGCTTTATAATACGGGTGGCTGTAGCGGGCTTGCGCCTCCGGCGAGTCGACGGCATTTTTGTCGGCCCACATCATTACCGTGCCGTCGAGGCGGAAGGAGAGGATTTGCTCGCCCGGCAGGTCGAGAAACTTCGAAGCCATGGCCACCGTACCGCCGACGTTGCCGAAGCTGACTCCATGCCGGTCGAACACCTCGCCGTCGCCAGCCGGCATTCCCCTCACGAGCTCGTGGTAGCCGTCGCCGTTCAGGTCGACCGGGATCGTCCGGTATACGCTGAACGGCAGCGTATACGGGGTTCCCGTTGCCGCGTCATAGACAAATTCGTCCATGTTTTGATGGAAGCGGCCGTCGGGGCCGCAAGTCTTGGCGCCGATGCGAATGGCCATCATCACATGACTGCGGTCGTCCTGCAGCCGCGCCGCCCAGCCGATATCCATATGCCCGTGGTCGACGTCGCCCCATAGACGTTCGCCCTGGTCGTCGAACATCACGACCCGCGGCGTGGCGTCAGGATCCGATTCGCGGACCGTGAATACCGACCATTTGCCGGTCCGGTTGTCGAGCACCGGCTGAATGACGTCCGAGTGTCCGCGGTACACGTCGCGGTCTGCGCAAAACAGCTCTTTGCCTGTATCCAGGGAGATGCAGCGTTCACCCCACAGCAGCTCATCGACACCGTCGCCGTTCAAATCGATGACCGGCGTAATATGACTGCCCCGCGCGCCGGGATCGTCTTTGCCGATGTAATGCTCCCAGCGGAGCGTCATATCCGGCTTCCAGCCTTGAAGCCGCAAGTTCTGATACGTCCCTTGCGCGGTCACAAGCACCGGTTCGCCATGGGCGTAACCGCCGACGATAAAATGACGGAACGAGCAGCTGAGCGGCTCCGCTTTACCGCCATCGTTAGGCCACTCCCATTGGCCGGTCGTTAGTCCCGTTTGCGCGTCAAGCCGCTCCAGCCGATAAAACGGCAAAGCAAACGGATGCTGTTCATTGAGGTTGTTGACGTACCAGATTTCGTCAACGCCGTCTCCATCGAGATCAAAAGCATACACCGGGCAAAACCAGATGCCGGGTACGACCGTTTTGCCAAGCTCGCGTTTCCAGAGGATTTCTCCGGAGGCGTTAAATAAAGCCATTTTCAGCGTATCGGTTGGATAAAAAAACATGTTCACCGACGGGTCGACATCAAAATCGGCGGCGTACACGGCAAGAAACGTAGGTTCTGATCTTCCGGCACGAACGGGAATCGCTCTGAGCTGCCCAAGCTGCTGTTCGAGCGAAAACTCTAACACCTTCTCCAATTGAATTGATTGAACCGAATTTGTCATAAAAACAGCTCCTCTTGTACATGAAAGTTATAAAGCGGAGGCCGCCGCAATCCGCATTCAGACGGGACTACATAGCCTCGGAACGTTGTGACTCACTTCACGATATTTTTGCCTTCCGTGTTATACCAGTTGCTCCAGAACTGGATGGCCTTCTCTCCGCCTGCGGACATAAAGCGGCTTACGTAGTCGTCCCACGTTTTATCCACGTCGGCGTTGCCGAGAATTGCTTTGGTTGTATATTCGCTTGTAATTTTGCTCAGATTGAATCCGGCCAGCTCGGGATAATACGGCAGCGCCGCGCGCAGCATGTCGGGTTTGCCGATTTTCACGGCCAGATCGAGATTGTCGACGGCTTCCTTCGGATAGACGACGCCGATATATTTTTTGACATCGTCGGTGAGCTGCCCCGTTCTGACAAGGGAGAACGACCAGTGGATCGGCGCCAGCTGCTGAGCCAGCTCGATTTTGCCGCCCGTCTCCTTGTAATTGAAATCCGGTACGCCGAGGAACGAATATTTCATGCCCTCAGGAGATACAGCCCAGTCCATAAACTTCATCAGCTGATCGATGTTTTTGGTTGTTTTCGGGATCGCGATATAATGCCGGTTCAGGCTCGGGTACGAGAAATAAGAAGGTTTGCCGTCCTGCTGCACCGGAAGCTGCAAGGCAATGTATTGGCTCATCACTTCTTTGGGAATTTCCAGCCCCGACGGGTAATGCCAGAAGCCGGAGATGACGCCGTATTTGAGCGATTTGAACTTTTGCTGAAAAATCGGTGTGGTGACGGTAGGAAACTCGGGATCGAGAATTTTTTCGTTCACCAGCTTGTTCATAAATTTCAAAAAGGTTTTGTACTCCGGGGTGATTTCCGGCGGAGTCACTTTGCCGTCACGGATCGAATAAGCCTCCGCATTAAACGCCGCTTTAAAAATACGCGCACCGTTATCGACATTGTTGGAAGTCAGCAGGCCAAACGTGTCATTTTTGCCGTTGCCGTCAGGATCGTCCAAGGTGAACGCTTTCATCACATTGTAAAAATCGTCGATTGTTTTCGGAATGGGCAGCTTCAGCTTGTCGAGCCATACCTTGTTGATGTACACCACTTGGCTGAGACCGTCCGGGCGGCTGTACGGGAAGGCAAACACTTTGCCTTTTTCCGTTACCGGCAGCCATGAGTCGGCAGGCATCACCTTTTTGATGTTAGGGTACTTGGCCGTGTCGTTAATGTAAGGGGTGAGATCGGCCAGCAGATCGTCCTTTGCATATTTCATGATCAGGTCGCGGTCGCCTACGGCAAAAGCATCAGGATAGCTGCCCGACGCCATCAGCACGTTCAGCTTGTCGGTGTATCCTGCCGTACCGGGGGAATCCAGCACAACTTCCACCCCGGTTTTCTCCTTCAAATAGCGGATGTACTCATTGTCCGTGAGCGACATTCCCTTCGGGTCCACATTGTAATCGAACATAACCTTGAATTTGAACGGACCGGCGTTTTTGGCCGGACTGTCCGCGGCCGCGCCGGTTCCGCCGGCTTGCGGTTTTTCGCCGCCGCTGCAGCCGGCTATAACGGTGACCGCACCAACCGCAACAACAGCGAATGTCTTCAGCTTGCGAGAGCCCCTTTTCATGCGATGTTCCTCCTCTTGGGAAAAATGGCTTGATCCGAACGCCGAACGTAAACTTTCACACAATCAAGCGAACGGTTAGGTCCATTGTGGCTTCGGGAACCCCATCTGACAATTTATAAAATTTCTGTTTGTGTAAATTCTTTTCGAAAATGGCATGTTCATTTTTTTGTACATTACCGTTTGGCGAGTATTTTACTGCGGTATTCGCTGGGAGTGAACAAATGCAGCTTCTTGAAGTTGCGGATGAACGAGTGGACCGTATCGTAGCCGCACATCTCGGAAACCGTCTTGATCGCCAAATTCGGATTTTCCAGAAGTTCCAGCGCTTTCTTGATGCGCAGCTGGTTTAAATGCTCGACAAAACCGTGTCCAAGCTCCTGTTTCATCAGCGTGCTGATATAGGAAGAATTTATGCCAAGCGTTTCGGAGATCGTCGTCAGCGAGATCGGCTCGTCGAAATGGGCGTCGATATAATCGAGCACAAGCCGGACCGTTTTATTATGGGAACTGCGAGTTGTCATAATATGCGTGGATACGGCGCTTGCAGTCCGGATCACATATTCGGTTTTGTCCTGAACAAATTCATGGCTGTACATCTTCATAAAGACGTCCTCATGCAAAATGTCGGCAAGCTCGAGACGGTGCTCCAGCGTAACCTTGACGATGCCGTACAACACATTGGAGAAAAAGGCGTTGACCCGGTCGATCGAGAACCGTTCCTCTCTCAGCAGCCCTTGCAGCATGGAGCGGAGATTGGCTTCGAATTCGATGTGTTTGCCTTCCTTGAGCGGGCTGCACAACTTGTCGATATCGGCGCTCTGAGGCGTGATTTCGTCGGTTTTGCCGGCAGCGGCGACGTCGACGTAACGGATGATGCTTCGTTTGCCGTAAATGGCCTTAAACGACACGGCCTTAAGGGCCTCATGGTAGGCGGTATGCGCGTGATTCAAGCTTTCGTGAACGCGGCTGATGCCGGCGCATACGGTCAAGCTGCAATTGTCTTCGATTTCTTTCTGCAGGTAACAAATCGTTTGTTCCAGCTTTTGCAGCATGGTGCTTTCATCCGTGCCTTCGGGCACCGAAATGAGGATGGACACTTTTTCGAGTTCAGTTTTGGCCGGATAGCTGGAATAAGTGGTCATAAACGTCCACTTGATTGCGTTGTAGATCGTTTTATCCATGAAAAACCGGTCGTCCTGCTTCATGCTGAGCAAGTAATTGTAGAAGTTGTCGATTTGGAATAAGACGACGATCCAGCGGTCGGAAGGAAAACGGAAGGAAAGCTCCGCCAGCTTGTCGCGAATGTCAGATTCCTTGAGTTTGCCAGTGAGCACGTTTAATGTAAAGTGGTGTTTCAAATCCTCGAGGTTCTTATTATAATGCGTCTCCAATTTGCGGATAGGCTGAAAATAAATCCGCCTCGCCAATGCGTAAATCCATACGGCCAGACCGGCAAGCAGGGCGGAGGCGCAGACAAGCTCGATTTGGCGCTGCTTCCACGCTGGAGAAAGCTTGATTTGCGGGGTAACGGAGATGAAAGTCCATTCTCCGCTTGTATGGTCGGAAACGAGCACATATTGGTTGGCAGCTTCGATAGGCTGGTTTGACGAATCTTTTGCATCCAACAGGCGTTCTGGCTGGAGCGTGTCCATATTCACCTCCGCTCCCTCACGGGTTGTCAGCACGCCGCCGTTCTTGCCCACCAGCATCATGCCGTAGCTGGCGTCGGGTGTTGCGGCAAACAGCTTGCGTTCGTCGACATTGATTGCGACAAGGCCGTTGTCGCCCAGCGGGGCGACAAATGTGAGAATATCCTTCGGATTGCCGTAGCCGGCTTTCTCCGGTCGTTTGCCGATCCAGTGGCCGTTTTTTTCATTAAATTGGGTAAATAGCTCTTTGTCCGGGAACTGTTCAAGCGATGTGAATTCATGGTTGGTGGCCAGCACGGTCGAGCTGCCTTTGCTGTAAATATAAACGGAAAGCACAAGCGGGTTGCTGCTGATGATTTTCAGCGAGTTGTTCTGGATTTCTCCGAGCATCGCCATGTTGGAAATGGTGGGCTTCGGCTGAACAAGCCACTCCTTGAGCGTATAATCCAAGGTCAGCTGGTAATACACGGTGTTGATCTGGTTCTCGAGCATCATCGAGACCGATACCAGATTGTCATGCGTTTGGCGAAACGATTCAATAAACCGTTCTTCCGCAGCGGACTGGTTTTTCAGCAGACTCACGGCAAATGCCAGCACCGCGATAAATAAAAAAATGAGCAGCATCAGCACGAGGTTACCGATCGAAAACCTGGTTTTGGCGAAATTCAATCTTATCTCCCCCCGGCAGCGTCATCGCTACTTCTATAGTAAGCGCTATCAAAGCAATTATAAACATTTTATACATGCCGGTTAAAGGTATATTTCTTTGGCACTAAAAATGGAAAGCCGGCGTCCAAAAATTTATACACGATCCGGGATAATGTAAATTTCCGGCGGCGCATGCCTCTTCTATAATGAGAGTCAACATTCGTGAGGGAGGCGAGCAAAAATGAAAGCGTTGACGGAATCGCAAGGCGAAGTATGGCAGCGGGCGCACCGAAAGCCTCTCGCGGCAGCATGGTCTGCGATCAATAAGCACAAATATTTGTATGTGTTGTTATTGCCGGGAGTGCTGTGGTATCTGATCTTCCGTTATTTGCCGATGTACGGCGTCATTATTGCTTTTAAGGATTACAATTTTTCGAAAGGGATTTGGGGGAGTCCATGGGTCGGACTGAAGCATTTTGAGTTTTTGCTGCATAACCGCGATTTTTACCAGATTGTCCGCAATACACTTGTTATTAACGTGTACGAGCTGATTTTCGCTTTTCCCGTGCCGGTCATTTTGGCGCTGCTGCTCAATGAAATGAGGAGCGTGCTGTTCAAGCGCTCGATTCAAACCGTCGTTTATTTCCCGCACTTTTTATCGTGGGTTGTGTTCGGGGGCATTATTATTCAACTGCTGTCGCCCAATGAGGGCCTTGTCAATAATTTGCTGCGTCATCTTGGGCTGGAACCGGTGTTTTTCATGAGCAAGTCCGAGTATTTCCGGCCGATCGTCGTTTTTTCTTCGATTCTGAAGGAGTCGGGTTGGGGGGCGATTATTTATTTGGCGGCGCTTAGCTCGATTGATCCGGAGCAATATGAGGCGGCGACCATCGACGGCGCGAACCGTTGGCAGAAGCTGGCTTACATTACGCTGCCGGGTATCCGCAATACGGTGATCATCATGCTGATTTTAAAAGTGGGCTATTTGCTGGACGTCGGTTTCGAGCAAATTTATATCCTGTACAATGCGTCCGTCTATGACGTTGGGGATGTGCTCAGCACGTACATCTACCGGATTGGGCTGCAGAGCGCGCAGTTCAGCGTGACCGCAGCGATCGGGCTGTTCCAGTCTATTATTGGCTTCTTCCTGATCTGGAGCACCAATCGGCTGGCCCGTAAATTCAGTGAGGTTTCGTTATGGTAGCATCTAGAGAGGAGCGATGGTTGTGTCTGTAAAATCGATGCGGTTTTCCGCCAACTTGTGGATCGGCGCGGTGCTGCTGGCGTTTGCCCTGCTGACTTTCCTGCCGTTTTATTACGTGATGCTTGCTTCTGTCAGCGATTCGAACCTGATCAAGGAAGGCGAGCTGATGTTGTGGCCGAAAGGGTTTAACCTGAAGGCGTACGGGCTTATTTTCGATAATGCGCTGTTTCTGCACTCATTTATGGTCACGGTATTGCGGACTGTGCTCGGACTTGCGGTCAATCTGCTGCTGCAGCTGACGATCGCTTATGCGCTTTCCCGCAGTTATTTGCCTGGCCGCAAAATGTTCATGCTCTACATCATCATTACGATGATGTTTAACGGCGGTATCGTGCCCACATTTCTGATCGTAAAAGCGACAGGGCTGATCGACACGATCTGGGCGCTGGTCATCCCGTCGGCGATCAGTACGTGGAACGTCATTTTGCTGCGTACCTTTTTTGAAAATGTGCCGGTCAGCCTCGAGGAATCGGCCAAGATGGACGGAGCCAACGACATCTACATTTTCGCCAAAATTTATTTGCCGCTGTCGCTGCCTGCGATTATGACGATTGGGCTGTTTATCGCCGTACACCATTGGAACGCCTTTATGGACGCGGTCATTTATACGAATTCGGCGGATCTTAAGGTGCTGCAGCTGTTTCTGCGGGATATGGTGATCCAGATGGAAATGGCTGCGCTAATGGGCGATATGACGGCGATGAGCGAGGTATCTTCGTTATCGATCCGTACGGCGTCGATTTTCCTCGCTTCGCTGCCGATTATCGCGGTGTATCCGTTTATTCAGCGGTTTTTCGTGAAAGGCGTTATGGTTGGGGCTGTGAAGGGGTAGGAGTGTGAAGTAACCATCAGCGATGCCTTGGACTGATCCGGGGTGTCGCTTTACTTATTTTGTGGGGAACGAGAGTATCATATGGATTGACAAATTGGACAATATGGAAATAAAATACATAAATTGTTAGAACATATGTTCTTATTTTATAATCAAGTCAGAAACAAACGTTACCTACTGCAGAGGTAATCGATCAATGAGCAGCCGGACAGGCGCTTATTTTGTTTCTGCAAGATTGGCGAGGATCGGTCTCCCCGCCTAGATTGAGGCGGCAAGGAGGGCCGATGATGCAATCCCTAAAGTTCATTTTTGCTAGACCGGAATGGGTGGCTGGCGCGGGCGATGTATACCCGATAAAACTAAAGGATTATGACAGCTTTCTAGAATGCAATCAAATCCTTTATTTTTCCAAAGCTCATTTCGGTGAACATTTTCAATCGTTCGCATTGCTGGATCTGCTTATGTATGCAATACCTGACGACGAATTGGCAGTAACGATGGTCAAGTTATTATCTTTGGTTTTCAGAAAAGAGGTCATATTTCAGTCTCAAGAAAATGAATATTACTTTCGCATCGACGAAAAAGGCAGGGTCGACCATTCCAACTATGAACAGGTTAGAATGGTGATCATGCAGCAAAACCTCATGTTTGAGCAAAAGATTTTTAAAAATAAGCTGGCTCAAGAATGGGCCGGCAAAGTGCTGGAGGCTAAGTCCAAGGGCGGAGTGAAAATTACGTTGGAAGACATGATTACCACTGTTTCCGCCTTGACGGGCAAAACCTATGAACAGTTAGCCGAACAAAGCATCTACCAATTAAGCGCCGATTTCAAAAGAATCGTTAAAGATAAAGACTATCATACCAATATTGCTCAAATTTGCGCAGGTGCATCAGGCGTAACGATCCGGCATTTTGCCGAACAAATTGACATGTTTGAAAATCCATATGACAGCTTGTTTGTGGATAAGAATAAGCTGACGAATTTAAACAAAGCGCTGCAGTAACGGCGTACTTGAAAAACACTGCTTAATTAAACTATTTGGAGGTCATGTTAAATGGCATTGATTGCAGACGTATATGAGGTATTGCTCAAAGATTCGGAAGGTAATGTTTTTGCTACAACGACTTTGCAGGACGCGAAAATCGATGTAAAAGTAAAGGAAACCGATGTGCGCGGCGGCCGCGGCAACCAATTGATCGGCGTGCTGCACAGCGACCGGGATATTGCGATTACGTTGACGGATGTCGACTTTAAATATGACTGGCTGGCTGCACAACTCGGTCAGGACATTGTAACGGGCGCGGGCGTTGCTTATGCTATGCCGAAGTTCTATGAAGCGGCCGGCACGACAACGGTGAAAGTGACCTTAGACCAGACGCCGCTTAGCGTTGACACGCTGGCCATTTATGATCAGAACGGCGTCAAGCTGGAAGCATCAAGCTACGCGCTTTTGGGCAAGGAACTGACTTTTTCCAGCGGTGTAGAAGCCGGCGATACGGTTGAAGTGAGAACCTATCAATATGCCACAAATGCAAAGACTGAAACTATTACAATCGATAATGCCGTGTTTGCCAAAGGCGTCATTGCCGTAATGGAAACGATCGAAATCGATAATCAGGAAAACCCGATTAACCGCATTCAATATCAGTTTGACAACACCCTGCCGACCGGCGCTTTTACAATTGAAGCGAAATCGGATCGTTCGGCTAATACAAGCCAGTTTAATCTCCGCGTCATTAAGCCGAAGCAATCGACATCTGTCGGCAAAGTGCTTCGTTTCCCCATCAATCAATAGTCGTTTCAAGGGATAGGCGTAGCGCCTATCCCTTTCATTTTATTAAACGAAGAAGGATGAGTAAGTATGGCTAAATATGAACTTCCCGATCAGATGGTAAAAAATCTGATCATCTTTTTAAATAGGGTTGAGTTAAAAGGCATTCAGGAAGCAGAGGCGTTAGTCCATATTACCCAATTGTTATCCACACCTCTGCTAGAAGAAACTATCGAACGGATTGATAATTGATTGTCATAATAAATCGGAGGCAAAAATCATGTCCAAGCCAAAACCATTAACAATTCCGAGCGTTCGCCAAACCCATGCCAAGCAGTTCGGGGACCGGGAAAAAGTAGAGCTGAAATCAGGTCACTATTTATTTGTTCAGAAAAGCTTCGCCAAAACAAACATTCAACGTTTCTTAGCCGAATATATAGAAATTCTGGAGCAGTTGAAGAAGAATCATGTTGATTCAAGCGTGATGCAAAATATCACGTTTGTCTATTACATGCTGCTGCTTCGGCATTTTACGAGTTTGACCGCTATTCCGTCAAAGGTAGAGGAGATGATTGAAGTTTGCGGCAAGCTGATTGATCTTGATATTTTGGAGCAGGTGCTTAATGCTTTTGATCCTAAGGAATTGGAAAAAATGAATGCATACATCCGAAAGATCGAAGAAAATAGCCGTCAGATCGGTCAGCAAGTAGGTGAACTGCTGAACAGCGCGGCCGCTGCAGAACAATAATTTTTATAAAAGGGGGTGAAGCAGCTTATGGCCGACGATTTACGTGTTGTCATTACTGGAAGCTTAAATTCCGCTAAAACGATTGAAAATATTAATGCGGCAATTGCAAGTCTGGCATCTAAGATCAACGCTATGAAGATTACAGTGGATATTCCAAAGCAAATCTTTCAAAAAATAATAGAGTCGCACACGGCTTCCATTGAAAAATTAAAAAATATGTACAAGGAATATATTAAGCAGGCAGAAGCAGTAAAAACGATCGGGCAAAATCTTGAAGAGATGACGAAAGCGGCCGCAGAGCAGTCGGCGGTCATCGCGCAATTAGCGGAGAACTTGGCAAATTATGCTGGCACACAGCTTGATGATACGACAAATTCATTTTTTATCGATGGGATTCAATACGTAAATGAATTATATAAAGCTTTGTCTGAAATATCCGTTATCACAGGAAAAACCGTGCAAGAAGTCAATCAGTTGGGAGCCGAATACCAAAAACTCGGGGAAACGTTAAGGGTCTCTTCTCTCGAGCTGACTCAAAATGCGGCTGTGCTGTTTAAGCAAGGGTTATCTGAAGCCGAGGTCCGAACCAGATTAGAGACGGTGACAAAGTTTTCAAAGATTGCTTCGGCTGATTTTAAGCAATCTGCTGATTCCATTGATGCGACAGCAAGCCTCATGAATGTAAGCGCTGAAAAAGCCAGCGACACGCTTGTTTTTTTGAGCGGTGCTACGAAAACGGCTGCGGAAGATTTAGCGGCAGGATTTCAAAAGATGGGTTCCTCCGCATCGGCGATTAAACTGCCGTTCGAGTTTGCGGCTTCGATGCTGGGAGCTTTAACGGACAAAACACATGAAAACACAGGCTTGCTTGCGGAAGCGCTTAATAAAATGTTTACCCGTTTTCAAATGCTTGAACAGACGGGGACAACGCAAGACGGACAAAGCGTCTTTGATATTAACAAGGCTTTGCAGTCCGCAAATGTCAACTTATTGGATCAGCAAGGCGGTCTACGAGAATACAAGGAAATATTGACCGACTTAGGCCAATCTTGGGGTACGCTGTCTGGCAGTCAGCAAGCTTATATCGCTATCGCTTTAGGCGGGGCAGATCAACAGCTTCGGTTTCAGCAGGTGATGCAGACGATGCCGGAGACGATTCGCGCTTATGACGGCTCGCTCAAGGCGGCCGGGGAGACTAATCAAAAGTACGCCTTATATACCGATTCTACTCATGCGCATATGGAAAGGTTTAAAAATGCAATGGAGGGGATGTGGCAGCAAGCTTTTGATTCCGAATCCATCCGCATCATGATTGATGCCTTCACCGGTTTGATGCGTGTATTGGACGGTCTAGCTACCGTCACTCCCACCTTTCTCATAACGCTTGCAGCCATAGGAACAGCCGGGGCTTTGCTAGTTACTGATCTCAAAACGCTGACTGTAGCGGTTTTGACCTTGGGGAGAGGATTAACTGCACTTGGGGTAGAAGCGGATGCGGCAAAGCTGGCCTTAAGAGGACTGGCGATTTCTACGGTATTTGGTGCTGCTTTGGCAATAGTCGGCCTTGTGGTTGAAAAAATTGTCGAAGCTTTCTCTTCCGCAAAAGATGCCCAGGAGCAATATGCTAACAAATTAAACGAATCTATCGCGACTACCGAACAAAATATATCGGCTTTGGAGAAGTTGAATAAGCAGTATCGAGACTCGTCGAATACTCAGGAACAGTTAATTAAGATCAGGGAACAAATGGCTGGAATGATGCCGGAAATTATCGATCATTTTGATTCAGAAGGCAAGGCCGTGTATAAGAACTCGCAACAGATCGAAGAACTCATTAAACAAGAAAAGGAGCTGAATCGGCAGAGAAAAGAAGTTGCCGCGAACACTGTTGCGGAGGGATTATCGAATTCCGCACAGTCGATCGATGCTAGCGAAAAGAAAATCGCAAAGTTGGAGCCCGAACTAAATTATAACAAGACCAGACTAGAAGCTTTAAAGTTTGCTGAAAAGTATATGAATGACAACAAATTAGGTACTTCCGCCGCGCAGAATTCTCCGGATTATTCGGAAAAAATGATGGACTTGAATGCCCAAGTCAAGGCAATATTTAAAGCTAACAAAATCGATATTGGCGAAACATTTTTGGCTTCCGAATTAATAGATTCTGGTGTGACTAACGCTGTTGAAAAAGCCCGACTTCAACTTGGAAAGCTGTCTGGTACCATAAAAGAAGAAAAGGAGAATATCAACAGTAACCTCAGTAAATTTTTTAGCGGCTTTCAAACGATTAATGATAACTTTATCGAGCAATCCGGAAGTACGGATAAAAACTTGAAAGCCTTTTTGGATAAGTTCTCCAACGCTTTTCTTCAATCAAGTGATATCAATGGGAAGAATTATCAGGAAGTAATCGGTAATTACCGAAATTTATCCGAGCAAATCGGAAAAGCAATGCTGGAGAAAAAAATCGATCTTGGAAAAATGATTGAAACGAGGGATTTCAGTCAATTACAGCAAGTATTTCAGGATAACGGCATATCCGTAGGACTGTTAAATACAGTCCTTCAGGACTATAAAAGCAATATCAACAGCAGCGCTTTAGAAACGGAGAAGGCTCAGGAGAAATTCAGAAACCTTAATACGGCAATTTCTGGTACGGAAAAGTCGATGGGTTCGCTTAAATCTGCATATCAAACTTTGCAAAATGGAGAGCAGCTTTCGATTGAGACAACGGTGAAACTTGCTGATGAATTTCCTGAAATTCGCAAATATTTACTGGAGCATAACGGATTAATCGAGGATAAGGGCGCCAAATTGCAAGAAGTAGCCAATATTGAACGTAGTAACCGTTTGAAAGAAGCCAAAGATCTTTTGGATAGTGTTACGGACACATATAATTCATTGGAAAATAAGAGAAATCTGTATAAACAGTTTTATGAGAAAATTAATCCGAAGTCGCTTAATCCATTGTTATTTTCACCAAGTTTTACTTCAAAGTTTGGAAAGCTGGATTCGAAGGCGAGCCTTTCCCCAGAAGAGGAGAAGCAAAGCCAAGCTCTGAAAAAAGAGATGGAAGATCTGCAGTTGCGCATTAAACTGCTTTCCGAGCCAATCGATTTATCATCCAAAAGTAAATCGGGTACATCTTCGTCTGCAGCAGATGCGCTTAAAGAAGCGCTGGAATACCAGGATGTTACCAAAGAGCAAATTGATCAGTACAACGAAGAATATGAGATCAGAAGCAAGAATCTTGGCCTCGCTAAAGAGGAAATAGACGTCCTGGATAAAAAGAAGGACTATAATAAGGCTTTAAGCAAAACGGTTGAGCTTCTGCAAAAGCAATTAGAGACGCAAAACATATTGTCGAAAGCAAGAGAAGATATAGAAGCGGCTATGCAAACGGCCAAGAGCAAAAGTAATCTGTCCGATCTGGATACCGACTCGTGGTTTTATGATAATGGTGAAGCTTCACTTGCCTATAAGGATTATCTGAATTCATTTGCTGAACGTTCTCAAGCGGTACACGATAATAAAGCTCTCTCCATAAAAGACCGAAATGAAGAAATAGAGTCGATTAAGCAGGAGCAAAAAGCAATTGAAGCTTTGTTTGGAGTTTTATCGCAATACCAAAAAGCTTTAAATGATAACAGTCAAAAATCCAAAGCGCTGCAAACAGCGATGGACAGCTCTGGCGAAACGATAAGCAAGTATAATATGCAGCAGGTCGACGATAAATTTAGTGTATCCAAAAATTGGATAGATAATGAGCGATCCAGTGGCACCCTTTCATTGGTGGAGCAAATCGAAGCATGGCGCAGGGTGGTCGCCAATCATAACGAGCAAAGCGAATTTACGCAAAATATGATTATCTCTATAAAGACGGCCTATGCGGATAATCCGGAGGAGGCCGAACGCCAAATTCAGGCGATACGCGATGCCAACGTGAAGAAACAAAAAGAAGCGCTGGGTGAAATTGATAAACTTCATAAAGAAGTCATTGAAGGGGGAGCACAGCGGGAAAAAGACCAGTTGGAAAAGCGCAAGCAAGCAGCCAAGGACATTGTTGACGCCTATAAAAAATCGCTGGAAACCCAGCGCGACGCCGAGCTTAAGGGGTATGAAACCAGCATTAAAGCCGAAGAAAAACGTCATCAAAAAGCGATTCAAAATCTCGACGATGAAATGAGCCGCTTTGAACAAAACGTAAATGACCAATTAAGATTGCTGGATCGTCAGAATGAAACGGCAGATTATCAGGACAGTCTGAAGACCAAGCAAGATGAGTCGCAAAAAATCCAGTCCCAAATCAATGTGCTGAAGCTTGACGATTCCATCGAAGCAGCGGCCAGACGGAAGGAACTGGAGGAGCAGCTTAACGCGAATTTGCTGGAAATCGAGAAGATGAAGGAGAACCGCTCGCGTACGGTACAGAAAGAAGCGCTTCAGGATACGCTGGATAACAAGAAGCGGGAAGTCGATGCGAGCAAAAAGTCGGAGGATCAAATATACGACACCACAACCAATTCGCTGAATTCGTTAAAGGAGATTAGACAACAGTATTGGGATAACGTTCTGAACAACGATTTGCATTATACACAAATGCAAGAAGATATTGTGAATGGGCATTACGGCACTTTGCTTGAAGACTTGAACAAATTTAAGAATGAACTTCCGAATATCACAACTGCGCTTGGCAATACAATCGCCGACGGATATATTTCGCAGCTTCAGAGAGCCATTGATATGACGAAAATGCTGACTAACGGTCAAATTCCGAACACAACGGCGACGTCGATAGATTCTCCGGGTTCCCTTGAGCGCAAAAATGCAGACTTTAAGACATATTTACAAAATAAACTGAAATGGCAATGGATTTACGATGCCACAGGCGAGACGAATTCGGCAGAGCAGCTAAAGTTAAGTTCCGCGAATAATGATTTCAGAAAAACGTGGAGCTTCCCTGATCTCAGCTACGAAGAGGCATTGAATTACTATGAAACCGGAGTACATTTTGCCACCGGCGGTATGACTCCGTCTTTCGGTTCCAGGCCAAAGCTTGCATGGTTGGATGAAAAGGAGCTTGTTTTAAACCAAAGCGATACGTTTAATTTGTTAAAAGTGGTTGACTTTACCCGCAATTTGATCAGCAAAATCACCGTTCCGAGCTTCTCCCAGCTATTGCCGCGAGCCGCCGCTGCCGGAGATGTATCGTACAACCTTACATTGCACATCGACTCTGTGGTAGGGGATAAAACGGGGGGACAGACGGTATTTAATGAAATCGTCAAAGGATTGCAAAAAATGGGCAAATAGCGAAGGGGGTGTTACAGCTTGACGATTGCAGAAAGTCTTTATTTTGTTTACGCCGGAATGGACAGCAGAAACATGGGTTTAATGAGCGTTACTATGAACGAAGGATTAATCGACGAAACTTATTTGCCGGAGCGTGAGGTGAAGGCAATATCCGTTCGTGGAAGATCGAAGCCGTATTTTCAGGAGGTAACGTACAGACCAAGACAAATCCCGTTGAAGTTTGCTTTTGAACGCGGCTGGACGGACAAGTCGATCCAGGATGTGGCCCGGTGGTTATGCCAGGATTATTATAAACCGCTGTATTTCAGCAGCCATCCTGAGCGCATTTATTACGCCATGTACAAGGACAGCCCGAAGCTGCTGCACAATGGCTTAAATCAGGGATATATCGATATTGTATTTGAAAACATAGATGCATATTGTTATTCCCCGGTGTACGAGCATATTTACGATCTCTCGGAAAACACGGCTTTAGGTGCTAATATTGTCATCGCTAATCTCGGCGATGCGATTTGTCAGCCGATTTACGATATCCAGATCGTCAGTGGAACAGACTTTTCGATAACGAATGATTCTAACGGAGGAGTAACTCTCGCCTTTACAGGCCTTCAAGTGAATGAAACGCTGCATATCGACTGCGAGACGGGAGAAATCTCCACAGATATTCCGCTAACCTATCGGTACGGCAATCTGGTCGGCGGGAGCAAATGGACCAAGCTTGTTTATGGCAGCAATCGGTTGAATGTGAAAGGGAACATTAAGCTGAAGATGCAATTGCAGTATAAAATGCTTTAAGTCAGAGGAGGTGAGTATTGTGCTGGTTGGAGCTCCCGCTTTGGGGCAAGAATTGTTGAAGCCGGAACTATATTTGTGCCGGAACGACTTGAATAAGACGGTTATTGCCCGATTAAAGGAAGCTTTTGCGATCCGCCGCAAGGTTTCCGTAGGAAATTTGTCTGAATTGAACTTTTCGCTTCCTTATGATAAGGATGAACGGGGCGAATTGCGGAGGAACCGCAACGCCGATTTGATCAAGGAACGTTATCTGATCAAGCTGGATTACGGCAAGGTCAGCGAATATTATTTGATTCACAAAATTTCCGATACGATGGCTGACGACCAAGATGTCAAAAACATCGAATGTATGCTGCTCCCTTATGAGCTCAGATTCAAACTGATCAAAAATTACAAAGTAACTTCGTATACGATCAGGCAAGTTTTAAACGAGTTGTTGGCGGAAACAATCTGGACTCTTGATTACATCGATGCGGATTTTGAAGTGAAATACAGATCCTTCGAGATGACTGCAACGGTTTTGGAAGCGATCCAGCAAGTAGCGGAAGCATTTGACGCAGTTATAGAATACAATTCGGTAAACAGAAAATTGTCTTTCAAGAAGCTTGAAAATATCGGAACCAATAAAGGCCTGCATGTGAAATACGGCAATTTGCTTAAAGATTTGACGTATGAAAGCGACAGTTCGGACTTTTGCACGCGACTCAAAGCATTCGGTAAAGACAGCTTGTCGATTCAGCAATTAAACCTGACCGGATCTAACTATATCGAAGATTACAGCAGCATATTGTACCCGTTTGAACGGGACGAGCAGCGGAATGTATTGTCCCATTCGGATTATATCAGCGACGGATTGTGCCATGCGATTTTGGATTACCAGTTGCTTGTTCAGTCCCAGCAGGGTCAGTTCAGTGCTTTATTGCTTCAGCTTGAAACACTGCAGCAAAACAAAACGTCAGAGGAGAACGTGCTTGCCGGACTTAAAGAAGAGTTTGTCGTCATTGACAATAACATAAGTTTGGCTAATGCGAATAAGATGGAAACGACGTCGCTGGTTGCTGCAAAAAATGAAAAGCAGCAGCAAATCGACAGCCAAAACGAAGTTATTGCCGGAATACAAGCTCAAATCGATGGTATTGAACAGCAGATCAACTCCATCCGGGACACGCTCAAGCTCGATAAAAATTTTACAAACGATCAGCTCATTGAATGGAACCCGCATATCGTTGTGCAGGAATGGACTAACGATAATTATACCGATCCCAAGGAATTGTACGCGGCGGCTATAGAGGAATTCAACAAGCGAAGAGAACCCAAATTGGTCGTTAGCATCTCGATTGTCAACTTTCTTGAGATTTTGGAAGAACAGCATCATTGGGAAAAGCTGAATTTGGGCGATACGATCACCATTCAGCATGATAAGCTTGGGGTTTACGTGGAAGCCAAGATGATGGAGATGGATTTCGATTATGAAAATGGAGACATAAAGCTGACCATCAGCAATGTGCGCGAGCTTCTTAGCGACCAAGATAAGTTTATTAAAAGCTTGTACAAAACGATTTCCTCTTCCACAAGTTACAACAACAACAGATATAAAATTGACGACGCATTTCTCAAATCAAGCGAAGTGTACCAGGATATCCAAAACGATTTTAATGCCGCCAAAAGGACAATTCTGGCCAGCAACAACGAAAGTGTCGAGATCAGCCGCAAAGGGATCATTACCAGGGACTTGACCGATCCTAGCAAATATGTGGTCATCCAGCACGGGCAAATCGCCCTGACGCAGGACGACGGCAACACATGGGGAGCTGTCATTACGCCCGATCGGGTGGTGGCGGAGCGGGTCAAGGGGATTCTTGGCGAATTTGTCACCCTATACGCTGATCGGGTTGCCGTGAATCCAAACACCGGAGCTAAGATTTCGGATCATGTCATCTCTTCCGCACCCTATTGGAACAATGTTGAGAACGCGACAAAGACCTATTCGGACAACCAGTCCTCCGCTGCGTTGAACGCGGCCAAGACCTATTCGGATGCTCAGTTAATTACGGCCACCACGTACTCGAACAATATTAATACAGCCATCAGAAACGATTTAAGGCTTCAAGCACCATTGCCTACAAGTATTACGCTTGATGCAAGTGGGATTACAGCCTCAACATCAGATGATACAAAATTTGCGAGATTGGATTATCGTGGTTTGTATGTGCAGAATGGTGCGATACAGATTACCTCAACGGATGGAACGACGATTATTGATGGAACTGGCGTAACTGCGTCAACGATTAAGGCAGGAACGATGACAGGCGTTAACTTGACTATTGGCTCAGGGAATTCGGTTTTTAATGCGAATTCGAATGGGATTAGTTTGGGTAACGCTAGTTTTGGGTCGGCTCCATTTAGGGTGGATATGAGTGGGAATGTAACGGCCAACGCATTGACCGCTAATTCAGCCACAATTAACAACTCTGCTTATAATAATGGATCAATTACAGGTTCCAGTATTAATATTGGGAATGGTGCGTTTACCGTAAATACAGCCGGAGCGGTAACATGTTCCAATATTAAAATTACAGGTGGGAGCATTAGTTGGTCTAGTTTAAACTCTGATCCATCCATAGCTGCAGCTCAAAGTACAGCTAGTAACGCTCAGAGTGCTGCGAATAATGCTTATGGCGCTGCACAAGCAATTGCAGCAGGAACTTACACGGGTGGAACATTTATTAATAAAAACTTGATTTATGGCCCAGAAATTATAGGTGGAAAGATAAAATCAAACACAACTATTGAGGTCGAAACAGATGCTGTTATTGGTAATAATATTTACTTTAAGCCGAGCGATACTACCTCTTCTCAATCTCTTTTTTTTGGTGGAAGAGGAAGCATAGAATTTAGGACTAATGGAGTTACTTTGGCTGCAAATCAAAATTTAATCTTAAGTAGTGGTTCACTTAATATTACTGCCATTAATGGAGTATTTCTTAATAATAAACCGATGGCAACACAAGAGTGGGTGCAAGCCAATGCAGTTGCTAAGTTTGGCTAGTAAAGTAATACCTATCTTAATTAATAGGTGTAACTATTTTTGTGTTGAAATCGATTTTGTATTTTTGGAATTCTTTAAGTTGGTCATCTGTCAGGTAATGCAAAAAATAATCCCGTGACCAGTATGTAGCATTAGTTTCAGGAACGTAAAATGCGTCTTTTTCACTCATTATTTTTTGCTGGTCAATCTCTATGCCGTTTTGCATAATCCATATAGTATGACCATTTTCAAGGTTTTTTAACTTTACTGGAAGATATCTAGCATTTACATCGGAAGCATTATAGTAAATAATTCCTTCACCAATATTTTTTTTAGAGTTCACACTTGTTTGCGGTTGCGTCTCCTGTCCTTGTGTTTGTCCCTGACTCACCTGAGCAGATCCATTAAACTCAATCGTCCTACTATCTGCCTTATATGTCACATCATAACCTAGCATATTAGCAATGGATCTCACAGGTAAGTAGCTATTCCCATCGATGACTACCGGACTCTCAGACGGAACTTTATCGACTCCGTTTACTTTAAAATTGAACGCGGCTGCTACTGCTTTGAAGAATGGAGCATTGCTTATAGCTCCAGCAACAGGAGCTTCTTCAGCAAATATCTGAGCGGAGAACATTAGGGATGCACCCAAAATAGTACCGATGGATATGTATTTGATTTGTTGTTTCATATATTTAAGCATCCTTTCTATTCTGTGGTAAATACTTACATTAGTTTACCATGGATTGGATGGGGATGTGAATACATTTGAAGAATTAAGAATGAGCGAGAAAACAGGAGAGAATATTACTTTATAGTGGGAGGTATTTTATGTCTTCATTTGATTACACAGAAAGCATTATCACAGTAAGGCGGAAAGGGGATAGCAGCGACCCCTATATCCCCATTTCCATCAATAAAACAATTAAAAATGGATTAGTGCAACTCCCTGAGATTCCCGATATTTTTCAATGTGTTGCTATAGCTGGAAACGGGGAAACATGGTTTGAAATTCAAAATGGTACACCTGTATCAACACAATACAAAGTATCTTATTTACACGGTTATGTAGAGTTCGATCCGGCTAATGAAGGAAAGACGCTAAACTTCTCATTCTTAGGAACCGGCAATGTATTCATCAGCTCGGAGCGAGTTTGGGTTGAATCAGATGGAAATAATGTCACAAAAACATTGGCCGACGTAATCGCTGCCAGCGCAACCGCAATTGAGATACTTGAACCGGCGCTGGAAGTCATTGATGATGCCAAAAATGCTACAAGTGCTGCCAACACTTCAGCAGTAAGTGCCAATACAGCGGCGAATACGGCAAATGCTGCTGCTACGAATGCAGATCAAAAGGCTATGCTGGCAAATGCAGCAGCAGATAATGCAAATAGTAAAGCGGATCTTGCAGATCAAAAGGCGAATCTGGCCGCCGAAAAAGCAGCATTAGCAAATACAGCCGCTGATTTGGCTACTTCAAAAGCGACTTTGGCCGACCAATCTGCAATAAATGCCAATATTGCCGCTGCCGCTGCTGTTACAGCCAAAGAAAATACAGATGTTGCGACACAATCCGCTATTGATGCAACAAATAGCGCCAATAACACAAACGATGATATCCAAGCTGCTGAAGTTGTCAGAGTTAGTCAAGAAAATACTCGTCAATCCAATGAGTCCGCAAGAACCGTTGAAGAATCTGCAAGACAATTAGCGGAAACAAGTAGGGCGAATGCCGAAGTTGCTCGAACAACCGAAGAAAGCAATCGGGTATCGGCTGAAATTGTGCGTCAGAATCATGAATCTGATCGTCAATCAGCGGAAATAGCTAGAGCAGATGCTGAATCAATTAGGGTTGCTAATGAAAACAGTCATATATCGGAGGAAACAGCGCGAACAAATGCCGAATCTTCCAGAGCAACAGCTGAAAATGAAAGAGTAGATAATGAAACGGCGAGACAATCTGGTGAAACTAACAGGGAAACCGCTGAATCCAATCGAGCTATCGCAGAGACTAACCGTGTAGATGCAGAAAGCAGTCGACTTTTATCAGAATCAGATCGAGTATCAGTTGAGAATCAACGTGTTATTGCAGAGAATACGCGGATAAGTGCGGAGACTGATCGTGAGACAGCAGAGGCAGATAGAGCGAATGCAGAGAACACTAGGGTATCCAACGAAACATCAAGACAACAGAATGAAACTACTCGACAAAATGGGTATGTGGCATTTTCTCTTATTGAACCGTATAATTCGGAACATCCTTACGTTCCGCTAAACAAAGTTATTTTTAACGGCAGTACTTACCAGTGTATCGCAAGTTCTCTAGGAAACGCACCTACGGATACAAACTATTGGATCTTAATCGCTCAAAAAGGTGTGGATGGAACAGGCAGCGGCACAGTCACAAGCGTAAGTTCTGCTAACGGAGACATTATCGTTTCGAATCCAACTGATACCCCTACTCTAACGGTTAATTCCGGTACAGGGGCTAACCAACTTTTGAAAATTGGTTCTGACGGAAAAGTTTCAGCTGACTTATTGAAGGATGGATCAATCAATATAGCTGTTAAAGCATCGGATAAATCTAATTGGGATGCCAAACAGGATATACTAGGTTTCACGCCTGAGAATCCAGCAAATAAAGCGCAACCTGGAGGTTATGCTTCGCTTGATGTTGACGGAAAGATCCCAATGGAACAAATTCCAGATGACGTAATCACGAATTTAGACTGGGACAATATTACTAACAAACCAACTTCAACTGTGGGAGAAATCGACGTGGCTGTTTCCAAAACTGTTGATATCGGTGATCTTCAAAACCTGTATACGTCTTCCAAGAGTAATTTAGTTGCAGCTATCAATGAAGCGTATATGTCATCTGGTAGCAAGCTAGTCATGCTCAGGAATACGGTGGATGTATCTGCCTCTTCTTCAAGTGCGAGCATTGGGATTAGTGATTTTAATAAAGATAATGACACGTTGATGGTATACGTAAACTCCGTTTATATTGAACAGAATGTGGATTATACCGTTTCCAATGATAGTTTACAGATTTTTAAAGTTACAGGTAATTGGGATGTTGGAACGCATATTAATTTTGTTGTATTAAAAAATGTTGCGACAACAGTAACAATGATTGACCCAAGTCAAATCCAAGATGGTAGCATTCAGGATTCAAAATTACATGCAAATAACAAAATTGGGCAATTATCTAATCTTACCACAACTGCTAAGTCAAATGTAGTAAGTGCGATTAATGAACTGCGATCTGATCTAAATGCTAAACAAGATGATTTAGGTTTTATTCCAGAAGATGCAGCAAATAAAGCGCAACCTGGTGGTTATGCTTCGCTCGGCGTTGACGGAAAGATACCAATGCGTCAAATTCCAGACGAAATAGCGACTAACATTACACCAGAATCAATTGGCGCAGAAACGCCTAACGGCGCACAAGCTAAAGCTACACAAGCAAAAGATGATGCTTTTGCCTATGCTAATCAATTTGATGAACGTGGCACTGGTACAAATTCACATGCAGAGGGTGATGGTACGATTGCAAGTGGTGAAAGCTCCCACTCTGAAGGCATTAATACTATTGCATCTGGAAAGGCTACACATGCAGAGGGTTGGAGTTCAAATGCAAGCGGTAATTATTCACACGCAGAGGGCAGAGCTACAAAATCGATTGGACTATATTCCCATGCTGAAGGAAGTTTCGCACAATCTATTGGAACCAACTCACACGCAGAAGGAGAAGGCACCAAAGCTGTTAGTAGAAATAGTCATGCAGAAGGGTATTCGACTAAAGCTGCATATGGAGCACTACCTATTTCTATCAATGGTTTTAATGTAACTTTTCCATCTAATCACCAATTTCAAGTTGGAGACAAGGTAGGATACAATGATACTGTATCTCATATAATTTTTGATACTGTAAATGTAACCGCTGTTTCTGGCGCAGTTGTAACATTGGATATGGTTGACTCATTAACTACGAATATTCCAGTTTATATTTTTAGTAGAGATGTAGGTAATTTTGGAGCTAACGCACATGCCGAAGGAAGTAATACAATTTCTGGCGGCAATTCTTCACATGCAGAGGGAATAAACACGATTGCACTTGGAGATTATTCACATGCAGAAGGACTTGGCACAACATCATCTGGTACAAAATCACATGCTGAGGGTGATAGTACATCAGCAAGCGGTGAGTCATCACACGCTGAAGGTAGTAATACAATAGCATCTGGCAAGTATTCTCATTCTGAGGGGTATTATACAAAGGCGACAAATGAATCAGCTCATGCTGAAGGTAATTCAGTAGAAGCATCTGGGAAACACTCCCACGCTGAGGGTGGCAATACACGTGCATTTAGCGACTATTCACATGTGGAGGGCAATGCTTCTATCACTCATTTTGCTACTTTAGCAACCAAATGTACTGCTCTTGGTGGCACATATGATGGTGGAATGAACTCTATACAAGTTGAAAGTACTGGTGGTTTTGCCGCTAATAGTCCAATTACTTTAATTGCTCCTGATAATACTGCTATTTACAACAGAGCAGTATATTTAGTGAACTCATCAACTGAATTGGTATTAATGATGTCAGATGGGACAATTCCAGTATCTGGAATTTTCCCAGTTTCATTTGTTGGATATACAGTTTTAAAAGCAACAGGCACCGCATCTGGTTCACATGCTGAGGGGAATGCTACTTTATCATCAGGTGACGGCACACATTCAGAAGGTGTTAGCACTAAAGCAATTGGTATTGCCGCCCATGCCGAAGGTTATGGAAGCCAAGCTAGTGGAAATTACTCTCACGCAGAAGGTTATCAGACGTACGCAGGTCAAGTAGCCGCACATGCTGAGGGCTACAACACAGTAGCAAGATCAGCGTATTCACATGCAGAAGGCTACAACACGGTTGCAACTTCACCAGCTTCACACGCAGAGGGATACAATACTTTAGTAAGTGGATACTATGCTCATGCAAAGGGATATTTTACAAATGCAAATGTATTTGCTTCTCATGTTATGGGACAATATAATAAACAACTTAGTGGCAATCCAGTTGCATATTCTTCAAGTGGTGATGCATTTGTCATTGGCTGTGGAACCAGTGATACTAATGTGGGCAATGCATTCAGAGTAACTTATACTGGCAAAGTATATGGCTCAGGTACTTTCGGAACTTCTGGTGCCGATTATGCAGAATATTTTGAGTGGTCTGATGGAAACGAAAATGCAGAAGATCGTGTTGGTACATTTGTTACCTTAGATGAAGATAAGATTAGAATTGCTAACTCCAATGATAGTTATATCTTAGGTGTAGTATCTGTTAATCCTTCTGTTGCTGGTGACACTTATGAAGATGACTGGTGTGGCAAATATCTTACTGATGAATGGGGAAGATTCCAATATCAAGAAGTCGAAATGCCCGCAGAATATAATTTGTTTAAGCATAATGCATTTCTTGACGAAGAAGGCAATATTTTAAGAGAAGCTTATGAAGAACAAATTGAGATTAGACCAGAAAGAACGGAAATTCATCAAGTCTTAAATCCTGAATGGGATGGAAGTAAGCCATACATTCCACGAAGCGAAAGAAAAGAGTGGAGCGTAGTTGGTATGATGGGTAAACTCCTTGTGCGTGATGATGGAACATGTGTTGTTAACGGGTATTGCAAATCTAACGATGAAGGAATTGCAACAAATTCTGAAAATGGCCATCGAGTTATGAAGCGGATTACTGACAATATTGTTCAAATTTTAGTTAAATAGCAATTGATCTAGGAGATCATCCAACAGGACGGTCTCTTTTTATTATGGTTAAGGAGGTTTCGAATGTCAGGATACATTAAAAAAGAACAGTTACATCAAGAACTAAACAATATAATCGAAGGTAAACAAGACAACCTAAACTACATTCCCGAAAACTCTGAAAACAAAGGTATTGCGGGAGGATATGCAGGGTTAGATACCACAGCAAAAATTCCAACAAATCAATTACCTGATTCGATACTCGGTCAAGTTGAATATATAGGGACTTGGAATGCGACGACAAATACCCCAACTTTGCCAAGTGCTGATATTGCAAAAGGACAGTATTATGTTGTGGAGACAGAAGGAATATATCAGAGTATTGAATTTAAAGTAGGGGATTGGATAATTTCGAACGGCAGTGTGTGGCAAAAGGTAGATAACACCGATGCCGTTCCGACTGTTTTCGGCCGTACAGGAAACATTGTAGCTGCTCCGGGTGATTACACAGCTACCCAGGTAACCTTTAGCCCGGCTCCGGGGATGACAGCAACAAATGTGCAGGCAGGCATAGTGGAGGCTTTTCAACTAATTGCCCTAGCAAAATCGTATAGTTAATACTATGAGGGGAGGTGTTAAAAATGCCAGCAGCACCGACTGTTCCAGACCAACCTAACCTATTGGCGCCAACAAATGGGTCTTATTTTCGAGATGTGCCGATAACGTTTAGCTGGACATATTTTGATATTGGTGGATTGCCGCAAACGTCTTTCAGCATCGAAATATCTTATAACAACTTCTCAAGTTCAGTATTTAGTAGTGGGTGGATAAATAGTTCTGCAACGAGTTACACGTGGTCTGGTTATCCTTATGGCGGTGAAAGTCATTGGTTTGAGGGCGTCACCTATTGGCGTATAACTGTTATGAATTCAGCTTATGGAGCAAGTCCAGTCTCAGCCATCGGATACTTTACAGTGGATAGCCAAGCGCCTACAATTGGTAGTATAACGGTGGAACAGAGAACTAATCAACCAACGCAACGTATGTATATATACGGTGTAGCGGATACTGGCTCTGGGGTTGATGCTGTACACGCATATATTCTTAATCTAGCCGGGTCAGCATGGGCTGGCCCCTTCCTTGCAACAAGTGCAGGGAGCGGTATATGG
Organism: Paenibacillus thalictri; assembly: GCF_004307995.1. Classification (GTDB taxonomy): domain Bacteria; phylum Bacillota; class Bacilli; order Paenibacillales; family NBRC-103111; genus Paenibacillus_AF; species Paenibacillus_AF thalictri. The sequence continues at coordinate 39,538 of NZ_SIRE01000014.1, forward strand.
TACTATGACTTCAATCTTGCGTATGAAGGAAATGGTACTCATATTGTTCGATTCTGGGTTTATGATAAAAGTGGAAACGGAATGTATATCGATTCCTCTATTGTCTACGACACCGTTCCACCATACACCTCTAATATTGTTGTAGACAGCATAACCGCAGGAACAATAAGTATACACTGGAATCCCTTTAATGACCCTGACCCAAGTTCAGGAGGATGGAAAAACGCCTATATTACTGTGACTGATTCAACAGGAACTGTACAGTTACAAGTAATCCCGATAGTTAGCAGTTCTACAACTTACACAGTCGCGGGGCTATCAGCTGGAACAACATACCGAATTGCAGTTCAGTATCAGGATAACGCTGGAAACGTGTCAGCAGCCAACTGGGCTGTAGTTACAACCAACTCCGTTCCGTTTGCGCCGGGATTTATTAATATTGTAAGCGGCGAAGGGTATTTTATCAACCAGCGCCCCCAAATCAAGGTCAGAGTCCTTGATCCAAATGGAGATACTTTGGTTAACACACATATTCAGATAAGCGATGTTAATACGTTCGCATCTACCATCGTAGACTCATATTCTGCTTCGAATCCTGGTTGGTCAAGCGCAACCGCTATGTCAAATACAGATATTGCGTACAATCCGCAGGTCGATTTGGGGACAGGTATTAGGTATGTCCGACTCCAATCTTATGATGGTAAAGATTGGGGAAATTGGTCATATACGTTTGCCTTTATCATCAAGGCTCCTGATTGGATAGACACGATATCAGATACGGCAACAGCGGTAAATAAAGCTTGGATTGATCAGTTACGAACTCACATAAATGGCATCCGCGCCGCTCGTGGGATTAGTCCTGCTGTATGGACAGATACTGCCATATCATCCAGCTCTGGTAATACTGCGGGAACGAGTATCAAGGCCATACATGTAAATGAACTCAGGAATGCGCTCAAAGACCTTGCTTATGTTACTGGGATAAGCGTGTCATTTACTGACGACCCAATTATCGCCACCAATGGAAATACTCCTGGGACAGCTAGGAAGGGTAAACATTGGAATGAATTACGGAACGCCGCTGTTCTTTTTTAACCCTCCATGGGAGAACGTTTCTGTCCGGTCGGTTTATTTATTGTAATCAACGGGATGGACAGGAGGGGAAAATATGAAGATCATACTGGGAAACTCATATTCACAGCTCGTGGATGCTGATGCGGCTGAGTTTTCCCTTAACGAGTATATTAAGCACGAATCGATATCTATCGTAAGCGTCTAATAATCAGGTGTATTGAAAAAGAAAAACCCATGGTTCATGAGGATCCACAGGCTTTGCGCTATGTACAATGTTGTTTAACTGCTGGACTCCATGGAAGGTATTCATCAAACAACTCCGGTTGCTGGCGAAATGCAACCGCTGGTAACTGTTGCAACAGATAGACTAGATATTTATACGGGTTCAATCCATTTGCCTTTGCTGTTTCTACGATGCTGTAGATCGTTGCACTTGCGGCTGCACCCCGCGGGCTTCCGCTGAACAACCAATTTTTTCGACCGACACTAAAGGGACGAATGCTGTTTTCTGCTAAATTGTTAGAGATCACACAGTTCCCATCTTGTAAGTAATTCATCAGTGCTTGTTTATGGTTACGCACATAATTCAGCGCTTCGCCTAGCTTGGATTTGGGAAGAACTTTACCTTTGGCCGTTTCTACCCATGACCAAAAAGCATCGAGTACAGGCTTTTCCTGTACCAGACGTTGTTCCTTTCGCTCTTTAGGGGCATGAGCTGCAAGCTTTGCCTCCAGCTCAAATAGCTTGTTACAATAGGCTACCCCTTCAGCGGCAAAAGCCCCTTCCGGATGTTTCGCCTCCGGTGGCAATGCCTCAACAAACTTACGCCGAAGATGTGCCCAGCACAGACAAGATATCGTCCCTGCTAGATTCACATATCCGGAGTAGGCATCGCTATGTAAGTATCCCTTGAACCCTTTCAGGAACGCTTGCGGGTACTTCGCTCCTCGCCCTGGTTGGTACTCAATATACGCTAGAAACCCGTCCGAAGTTTACATTTACTGTGATCGGTGTAAAAGTCAATGGAGATGAAGGCCAGGTATCAATTGCTTTTGTTGAAGACGGTCAAGATTTAATTCTAGCTGTAACTATAATCTGAATAATACGTAAATACAAGTAAATACTTGATAAGGGGTGAACGCGAATGAGTTATTCCGTAGCAACCATTGGTAAAGATTCGGAGGGGTTAATGAGGAAATCTAGAGCCAAATGTGAGTGTGGCAGTAGCGCAGAACTTCAATACAAAGCTAAACTTGGTCGGTTTGGTATACATAAAGTGACAGTATTTAATGTCCCTGTGTATTCTTGCAATGGTTGCGGGAATAGTTTCATGAACGGTTCTGACGCGAAAAAATTTGCAAAACGCATAGAAGATGCGGTTAAGTCGAATCTTATTGAAATTAATTTTGACTGAATTTAATGATCTGTACTTTCTAAAAGTCACCCACAATCGGGTGGCTTTTTTGATTTGGAGGGTAAGAACTATTGAGAACACCTGAACAAATAGAAAAAATAAAAGAAATGTGGGACAGGATTAGATCTGAGGGTAAAGATATACCGGGAGCTATGGCAACACCTGAACAAATAGCCCAACATGATGAACAACAACGATTAAGGAATCAAAATCAACGAGTTTTAAAAACAAAGCAAAGTGGTGCATTAGTTTCAAGTGAAGTTAGCTCTGAAGAGTTTTCACAGTCACCGGGGCCAATTGGTGGTGGTGGTGGTGGAACTACAACAGCAGGTATATTTCATCCTGCGCCAAGTTCAGATCAATACATTCCAACATATATTCCACAAATTGTAGATCAAGTCGTTGTAAATCCAGTTACTTGGGAAGTGCCCGGAGAAGCTGGATCTTGTGTAGCTTGTGCAATTGCAACTGCTCTAAATGTATTGAAGCATCGAGAGTATGGGGCTAAGTATACGAATTTTTCAATTTCATGGATATTTGGGAATAGAGCTGTTACCGATTTTCAAGGGGACGGTATGTTTACTTCTCAAGCTCTTTCTAGAGTCCAATCCATCGGTGCACTAAAATATGGAGATTCAATCAATCCTGACTTTGGCGATGCAGAGTGGTATCCCGATAATAGATACTATTTATCGTCTTCAGGAAGCACATGGTCTGCAAGGAGTATTGTCGACAATGAGTATTCTTCAGTTGTTTCAAAGGCGAATCTATACAAAATTGGATCATGGTGGAGTATTACAGATAACGATTCCCTGAAAAATGCCATTACAAATAACGGGGCAGCTCTGATTGACATGTTTTGCGGTGTCGACAGCACAAATTCAAACTGGCTTTGGGCTGCAGGGAATAACAATGGGATGTGCAATCAAACAAATTATACAACATCAACTGCACACACCATGTGTGTAATTGGATGGAAGAATATTAATAATGAAGGATTTTGGATATGTGCAAATGGATGGGGATATACGGGAGACAACGGTATTTATTATGTAGCCATGAGCCACCCAGCCATCTATGGAGCATACGGATTATCCAACACGTCTACTCCTTCACATGTTCCCGATGGAAGGCCGAATAATATCTCCTTCTCACGTGTTGGTTCATCTTCGACATACAATATTAATTTTTATGCACAATATACCACGGATTTTACTATGTTTGATGTTTATGCCAATAATAACATGGGTAGTGGAGATGTATATAAAGCGACAATTTATCCTACGAAAAGTGAATCGGATAGATATTTATATGATGCAATCTCAGGAACAATAGAATTAGATTCTGAAGGTGTAAATTATACAATAAAATTAATTTCTCGTAATGGCATAGGCTACTCATCCAAACATAGGGAAATCAATTTTAGATCGGGCGATTCCACCGCGCCAACCTGGTATAATATGTATGCGGAAAGTATAACTTCCCATGCTGCAAAAATAATTGGTCAGGCATACGGAGATGGAGAATCTGGATTAAAACAAGCTAACTTCTATCTCAATGGAAACTTTGTCACCTCAGTTCCATTTAATATAAATGCTGGGGAAGAGCGTACATATATTATATATAGTATAGCCTGTAATCTATCGAATCTAGTAGAAGATACTGATTATATAGTTACTGCAAAAGTAGAAGATAAAGCTGGAAATATGTCTGGCAATACTACATTTCCATTTAGAACAAAAAATGTTACTCGTCCCGATTTTTTCAGTTGGACATATCCCAAAAATTACAATCAAACGTTCAATCTGACGGCCTCAGAATGGAATAGTCTTCAAGATAATATTAATGACGTTCGAGTAAACTATAAAGCTTTGCCAAGTTTTCCATTTACAAGAGCAAGTCAAGGAGCGACATTCACAGCAGATATGCTTTTACAAACAATAATAGCTATTTCAGGAGGCCCTTACGGTGTTCAGGGAACATCACCAACATATTATCTAGGAGTTACTCCGAGTATAGCACCACCAGCATCTAAAAATAAGGGTGATGTAATAACAGCAGATACATTGAACGGACTTGTAAGTTCAATAAATTCAGTATTATGAACAAGGACATTTATATTTCTTCAAGGGACTAGAGAGTGTCTTTTTAAATTAATTACAAAGAAAGGATGAATATTAATACATGGCAGATTCAGTTTGGATTCGAAAATATCTCACCGATAATGGATTGGATAATAACAAAATTGACTATGACCAAAATAGAGGAGTTGTAACCTATGGAGGTAAGGACTTTATTACTCCAACATCGGTAACAGATGGGATGTCATATGCCTCTACTGATGATTTAAACAAGGCTTTAGCAAATTACAATATATCGTAGAGTCAAAACAAGATAAATACTGCAATGGATGAAATCTATAAAAAAGCTTCTAATTCTACAAGCTCCAAAATCATTTACACCAACAGTTCAAGCTCCTACGATTCAGCAGTTTTCATATAACGCTGACAGCGATCCACAGTATCAAGCAGCATTGAGGAATGCACAACGTAATGCTCAGGTTGCTGGTCAGGCAGCACAAGAGGAACTTAATTCAAGAGGCATCCTTAACTCAACGGTTACATCTGATCGACTAGTACTTAATTTCGCAAATGATCCAACAATAAAAGGTTGATCTTACCAGCGGTATGTTACACTTGATGAACAGAGTAAAGTTCATAGAGGTGATTCCGATGGCAAGAGGACCTAAGGCTGCTGAAATCCTGGTAAGTGAAAAACAACGCGAAATACTGGAACAACTGATTCGGCGGCGAAATACACCGCAAGCGTTGGCGAAACGGGCGCGCGTGGTCTTGGAGTCGGTCAAAGGCGTCAACAACACAGCCATTAGCGAGCTCTTGTCATTCGATCGCCCTCAGGTTGTCCTTTGGCGCGGGCGTTGGATCGCGCACTACTTGGAGTTTTGCCGAATCGAACAGGAACATCAGGAAGAGTTGGAAGCCGCTATTGTACAACTGCTTCAGGATCAGCCTCGCCCCGGAACGCCGGCGACCTTTACCGAGCAGCAAGTGCTGCAAATCATGGCGATCACCTGCGAAGATCCGACGCTCAGCGGACGATCAGCCATTGGACGCCGCGCGAAGTGCGTGATGAAGCGATCAACCAGGGCATTGTCTCGTCCATTTCGATTACACAAGTTTGGCGTTTTTTAAAATGAAGCCGACTTGCATCCACACCGATTTAAAGGCTGGATGAACGCCAAACCGCAAGACCCTGCCGAGTTTGCCGAGAAAACACGGGAAATTAGTCGGCACTATCGATTGGTTCCGCTGCTGCATACGCTTGGCGTGCACGTCGTGTCGATCGACGAAATGACGGGAAAACAGACATTGGAACGACTTCATCCCCTCTTGCCCATGAAACCGGGATGGGTGGAACGGCGAGAGTTCGAATACCTCCGTCATGGCACGCTCAGTCTGATTTCCGGCTTGGCGGTGGCCATGGGCAAAATCGTTTCATCCACCATGGCTCCGACACGTAACGAAAACGATTTTGCCGCTTATATCGAGCAACTGATCGATACCGATCCACAAGCCGAGTGGGCATTTATCGTCGATGGACTGAACACCCATCAGTCGGAGAGTCTGGTTCGACTGGTTGCGCAGCACAGCGCATTGGACGATGCACTGGGGAAGAAAGGCAAGTCGGGCGTGTTGGCTAGACTGGCCAGCCCCGCTATATTTTTGGCCGATCCGTCACATCGCATCCGATTCGTTTATACGCCCAAGCACTGTTCCTGGTTAAACATGATCAATTATGGTTCAGTATTCTGGTTCGTCGTTTGCTCAAGCGTGGAGATTTTACCAGCACATTGAACTTACAGCAACAAATCTTTCAGTTTATCGATTATTTCAATGCAACGATGGCGAAACCGTGAGCTTCACAGCCCCCATACAGGTCTTGTATCCCTGCTGCTCCGCGCGATGTCCGGCTAGGATGGCGCGGATGACAGTAGCAGTGGATGGACCGACTTGCTCCGCCCATTTGATAAACCGCTCGGCATTCCACTGAATGTATTGCTTATGTTTGTCTGGCATATGATCGGCAAGCGTATGATATTGTCCGGGCCGACCATAGAGATGAGGATGCGAGCAGATGCGGTGATGGTTGTAGAAGACCTCGATTACGCCTCTGGTGACGCGAACATCCACTTTGTGCTTGATATATTTATAGGGCACGCTGTAATGCATCTTGTCGACCGCTATGTGATAATTGAACTGTACGGTGGCAACTCTCCAGGAGGGGCATTCGTACGCGGAAAGCGGCAACGGCAAGAGAGCGTGTTTCTCCTCGTCGAGAAACGCGCTCAACCTGCTACCCGGCCTTTTCTGAAACGGTCGTTTATTTAAATGCTGTCAGTCATGCCAATCTATTCACTGTTGCACGGTTTAACACCTCGGGAACGGTGTTTCGCGAGCATTGACAACTAGAGGCAATGCTCCGCTGGCTGAGCCCCATGCTACTCAGCCGTAAGATATCTCGATACTTCATTCGGTGGTTATGATTTTGCGCTCCAATTATTGGACACGCATTCCTCCCATTCTAGCGAAGGAACTCAGCGGTGGCTCTCACGATTAACAATGTGGCTCTATTTTATTAACAGGATGGCTCTCACTCATTAACTCAATGGCTCTATGGCACCGAAATATTCAACGCTCCGCCGAAGGCTGATCCGCTGTTTTACATCGGCATGGCTTTGGTCATTGTCGGCAGTTAGGTTAGCGGTTATGCGATATTTGCGGCATACGGCAAATGGAGGCGTGCGCATAAACGCCAGCCGTCCCCGTTATTCGCCTACATGGCGGTGGCAACGATGGTGCTTTGGCAAATATGAACGGTCGGCGTTGCCGCAGAAGTCGTATTTCAACTGATCCCGTGGTCGCTCGGCTGGGTAGACCGCATTAATGTGGAGCTTAGCCGGACGTTGTTCTGGTACTTCGGCCATCCGCTTGTGTATTTCTGGCTGCTGCCGGCTTATATATACTGGTATGTCAACGTGCCGAAACTGATCGGCGGCAAAATTTTTCAGCGATTCTTTGCCGCGGTTGACCTTTGTGCTGTTTATTCTTTATTCGATTCCGGTCGGGTTTCACCATCAGCTGACCGAGCCGGGAATCTCGTCGTTCTGGAAGTTTCTTCAAGTGGCGCTGACGATGATTGTGGTGATCCCGTCTCTGATGACGGCATTTTCGCTGATGGCGACCTTTGAACTGGCAGGAAGGGAAAAAGGAGCCACAGGGTTGTTTGGTTTTTTTCGCAAACTTCCGTATCATGACGCCCGGTTTTTTGCCGCTTTTGTCGGCATGGTTATTTTTATACCGGCAGGAGCGGGAGGCATTATCAATGCCAGCTACCAGTTGGACCAGGTGGTGCATAACACGTTATGGATCACGGGGCATTTTCACTTAACCGTCGCTTCGACTGTGACGTTAACGTTTTTCGCCATCACCTACACGCTGCTGCCGGCTTTGACCGGCCGTCAAGTAACCCGTTTTGCCAATCGTCTTGGGATTGTACATACGGTGATATGGGCACTAGGGATGGCGTTGATGTCGATTCCTATGCACATCGTCGGATTGTTCGGCGAACCGCGAAGAACGGCCTTTACGACGTATATGGATCACCCGGTGGTCGCGACCTGGGTTCCGTACCGGAAGCTTATCGGCCTGGGGAGCGGGCTGCTGTTCGTGGGTGTGCTGCTGTTTCTTTTTATCGCGTTGTATTTATGGTTTTTTGCGCCTAAGACCGAACAAAACGTTGATTTCCCGCTTGGGGAAGTGCACGATACGGGACATAGACCACCTGCTATTTTGGAGCGGTGGAGTGTATGGGTCGGGCTGACGATTGCGCTGACGCTGATCGCTTACACGATCCCGGTTATGGATATGATTCGCCACGCGCCGCCGGGATCGACAGGATTCAGAACGTGGTAGAACCGCGGAAACAGTTAAAAGAGTGTAAAAAGAATCGCAAAAGCCGGATTTGTGACTGCCATCACAATGTATCCCGCCGCGCCTTGTTAGAATAAGGTTATCCTAAGTTAATGGGAGGGACCCTAAATGACATATACGCAGGGAACTTACAGAAACGAAAACAATGCAGCCGGCATCATATCGTTGTATGAACAGATCGGAGGAGCGGAAACGATCGACAGGCTTGTTCATGCCTTCTACCCGAAGGTATACGAGCATCCCGAGCTCAGGCCGCTTTTTCCCGACGGGGTGGATGAAATACGGGCGAAGCAGTATTTGTTCTTAACGCAGTTTACCGGCGGGCCTGCGCTCTACACGGATCAGTTTGGCTTTGGCAACATGCGCAGCATTCACGCCCGGTTTCCCATTACCCCGGCAAGGGCTGAAGCTTGGCTGTCGTGTATGCGTGAAGCGATGGACGAAATTGGACTAAACGGTCACCCGAGGCAACTGATGTTTCAGATGTTGACCAATGCGGCCAACCGCTTCGTCAATACGCAGCCTCATCACCAATGCGGCGGCATGCAGGCAGGCGGAGCCCCGGTCGAGCTGTGCGAACCGCTGGCAAGATTAAAAAGCGAGCATGGACCGTTAAGGGAACAAATGGACGCATATGCCCGCGAAGCAGCGGAGATTGGCACGAATCCGAATAAAACGGATTGGAGCGGGGATATTGCTTCATTGCAAATAAAGGTGGAAACATTTGTACGTGAGCTTGACCCTCATTCAGAACGGGAAGAGGAGATTCTGTTTCCTCTTATGGCCAAACATGTAGGCAGACAGATGGGGCCCATTGCCGTAATGGAGCACGAACATGAGCTGGCCAAACAAAACTTGGCGAAATTCACCGAAAACGCCCGGAATTTACCGGGAAATGTGGATGCTGATCTGGCAAAAGAGATCGTTTCTTATGCTCTTCAAGCCCATGCCGTATTAACCGAGCATTTTATGAAAGAAGAAAACGTATTGTTTCCGATGGCGGAACATATGTTGAATGCGGAGGAGAAGGAGCAGCTTGCACGCGCCTGGGAGTAACGCAATTCCATTTCAGGAGGTGATCGGCATGAATCCATACAAGCTGTCGTTTGAAGAAACGTTCATTCAGCCTGTGCTGGACAACGGCGTTTCCAAGGTCGTGAAATTTTCGTTTCCGAAAGGGAAAGTTTTGCAGAAACATAAGACGACTAGCGATATTCTTGTTTTTGTTCTTGATGGGAAAATTCGCTTTACCGCAGGCGAAGATGTGGAACTGCAGACAGCGGATATGATCAGTTTGGCTAAACAGGTCGAACACTCCATCGAAGCTTTGGAAGACAGCTTGGTCGTGCTTGTGCTGACGCCGAGTCCAAACGCACATTCGATATTTAAGCCCGACGGCGATTAAGACGTTTATGAAGGGCAACGTAGGCAAGGGAGCGAGGCTTCGTCATGTATAGTTTGTTATCCTGCAGGTAGCTACAGCTCCCTTTTTTGCTTGAGTCCTTCCAAATCCAAAATCACGATACGATTGCGATGGATTTCCAACAGCTGTTCCTTATTGAACTGATTAAGCAGCCGATTTACGGTCTCTCTTGTCGTACCCACAGCATTGGCAAATTCCTGGTGTGTCATTGGCACGTTGATCGTAAATTGGTTGTGTTTGGTATCCCCATGTTGTTCCGCTAGCAGCAGCAGGAACGATAAAACCCTATGTTTGACATCTTGCCCCGACAGCACCTGCAGCTTTTCTTGCAGCTCCCGGATTTTGTCGCCCATAACACGCATCATTTTGATGGCAATCGAAGGGGTGCTCATCATCAAACTCTCGAACAACCGGACCGGAATCGCCAGCAGCTCCGTGTCAACGATGGCTTCCGCCGTGGCGGGATACGGATTTTGATTAAAAAAGCCGGTATGGGGAAACATGTCGCCGCTTTTCAAAAACGAGACGATCTGCTCGTTGCCGTTTTCATCGGTTTTAAATGTTTTTACAAGCCCCTTTTGGATAAAATAGACGGCTTCTTTTTCGCTACCTTCGGTAAAAATGGTTGATTTCTTCGGTGCGGAACGAGAATTGGCGATTGCCTCCATACGCTCCAGCTCTTGTTCGCTCAAATCGTGGAACAGTGGCGTCTGCTTAAGAAAAGCTGCCGCTTTTTCTCGTTTCATCGCTGTCCCTCCTTCTTTCCTTGATATAGAAACCGATTTAATTTGAATTATACCCGATAGGTTCTCATTCGACCAAGCGATAAATGTCCGGAACTCATGGACTTAAGTGAATAGTCCCCAACGATGCGGAAAAACGCCTCCAAACCGCTGTACAAGCGGGATGAAGGCGTTTTGCTTACATTATGCCGAGAATGAATCAATGCGCTGGGGTCAATATGGCCAAGCAGGATTGGATGTGAACCAGGTGGATGGCAACTTCACATAATAGCTGCCTCCAAACGGGTTCCCGCGATAGTAGGTCAAATGAGCATCGCTGCCATCCCATAAAATGGACGGATAATGGTACCAGTCGCTGCCGCCCGTATATTCGATCTGCTTGTAATTGCTCCATGTTCGTCCGCCGTCCGTACTGATTTGCGAGGATAAAATGAGCCGGGCTCCGTCGGAAAATCCGTCCCCGGGAACGTAATTCGTGCCGCAGCCGATGAGGATCAGCGTATCGGTCCCGGGAAGGCGGGACAGCTTCGGCGGCGAAATGCTGTAGCGGATCTGCGTCTGCGCCGGAGTCGACCATGTATCCCCGTTGTCGGCGGAACGGGATTCGTAAAGCCAACCGGTGCGTGTGCGCGCATACAGTAGCAGCTCGTTACCGCCAACGTCGACGATATCCGCCTCCCACATTTCGCCTCCGCTCGCCGAAAGCGGTGACGGCGTCTTGTTGCTCCATGTCAGGCCGTTATCGTCGGAGACGTAGACGAGTGTCCGCAGCGGGCTGTTTTTGTGCGCAGGCATGACCAGACGTCCGCTTGCCAGCCGGATGATACGGTCGTTTGTTGTTGCGACATAGTTGTATGTATTGTCCGAGATCGCAATTTCCGCGGACCAGGTTGCCCCTTCGTCCGTTGAGGTGCGAAACACACGTTTGGCGTCCGTCGAACCGGTGAATGTCGTATAAGCAACGCCCAATTGACCGTTTGCGAGACGAACAAGCGAAGGCTGGATCAGCCCTCTGGACGGATTGGAAAATAAAATCGATTCCGCGGACCAGGTGAGACCGCCGTCTGAGGAAGTTCGTTTGGCAATTTTCGTGCCGACATCCAAATCGGCGGTGCTCGGGAATTTATCGTACAGGAACAGCAGAGAACCGTCGTTCAGCTTGATCATGCCGCCTTCGCCGTTGCGCGGATTGCCCGCCGATACAGGAGCAACGGAGATGCCCCGCGTTGCGCCGGAAAGCGTCAAGGTCGCGGTATTCGGAAAAGCGACCGTATGGCTTACGCCGTCGGAACGAAAAGCGGTGATCCGGTGTTCATAGGTCGTGCCGGCAAGCAGTCCGACGCTTTGATACGATGTCGTATTTGCCGGCAGCAAGCCAAGCGTAAGCCAGCTTGAATCTCCTAACTTGCGGCGTTCGATGCGATAGCCTTGTTCATTCGAAGCGTTATCCGTCCAGCTTAAATTCAGATGGGAAGGGGAGCCTGTTGAAGCGGACAAAGCCGTCGGATCGGCTACCGGACTGGTTGTACCCGCATATTCCAGCTTTACCGCATCGGCGATCGTATAGCCGGCGTCGGTCGCCAGCAGCTTGATATACGAGGCGCTGCCAACGGCAAACGGGTAAGTGCCCACAAGTACCCATTGCCCGCCATATACCTGCTGGTTGACGGTTCGGCTGCTATCGGTTCCGCCGTCGTATACGATTTCGACCGGAGCGGCGTCGGGACGGTTCGTATCGGCCGTCCACCGCATGTACACGTGATAGTAACCGGACACGGAGATAAACGGCGTCCACTTCGCCCATTTATTCGCATCATCGGCGCCGATCGTGCCGTCGCTTGTATAATTTGCGCCGTAATAGCCGCTCAGTATCGTGCTTGCGCCCCAGGTGCCGTTTGCCGTAAATCCGCTGTCCGTATTATCCACGATAATATCAGAAACTTCGGCGGGCACAAATTTCACCGCGTCGGCGATGGTGTATCCCGAATCCGTCGCCAGCAGCTTCACATAATGGGTGCTGCCTGCTGACAAAGCGTAACGGCCGATAAGCACCCACGTACCGTGGTTTTGCGTCTGATTCACTGTTTTTGATGTATCGACGCCGCCATTGTACGAAATTTCAAGAGGAGCCGCGTCAGGGCGGTTAGTGTCCGCCGTCCAGCGCATATAAATGTCGTAAAAGCCGGCGTCCGTAATGAGCGGCGTCCACTTTGCCCATTTGCTTGAAGCATCCGCTCCGGAAGTGCCGTCGCTGACATAATTCGGCCCATAGTATCCTGCAAGAATCGTACTTGCCGACCATGTGCCGCCGGTCGTAAACCCGGCATCGGAATTGTCAACGATGACCTCGCCGGCCGCTTGGGCGGTTTGGGGGGCGATGCAGCCGACAGCAGATGCAATACATATGGCGAGTAAAACTGCGCCAAAGCTATTTTTCCAAGTGTTGTTCCAAGATGCGATCCAATGACTCCATTTCAAGCGCATCATGAAGTGTTCCTCGCTTTCAATATATTGGACTGCCGGCAAAAAGCTGCCGGTTAGCGGCCTGTTGTTTGTATCTTCCTTCCTATTAAAAAGTCCTTCGCCCGATGCCTTGTCCGAGCTCCGCGCCTTGGGCGATCAGCTTGCGCTGCAGCTCGAGAATAGGCACTTCCCGGAGCGGGATGTTCCGTTCGGCGCTGATCGCTGCGGCAACGCCGGCCGCTTCGGCTTGAGCCATCTGAATCGGGATCACACGAGTCGAAGACATCGCTTCGTGTGTGGCGGAAATCGGCCTGCCGGCAACAAGCAGACGTTCCAGTCCTTTGGGCAGCAAGCAGGAAAACGGAATTTCATACGTGCTGACTTTCGTGGAGACGATGCCGCCATGATCGGGAGTGTGGATATCCAGATGATACCCGCCGAGACAGATCACATCGTCAAAATGTTTGCTGGTGATCAGGTCTTCGCCGGTTAGCAAGTAATCCCCGACGATGTGTCGCGATTCCCGGATCCCGAGCTGGTGGGCCGTATCGATCAGATGAATGTTCTCGAAGCCGGGTGCGTACCGTTTCAAGAAATCGAAGATTTCCTTCATCTGCAGCAGTCCGTTTACTTCACCGGACGAATAGCTGCGGTTGTTGTTCGGATCGACGCCTTCCAGGCGGCTGGACACAACGATCATCTGATTGAACTTCGGCACAACAACGCCGACCAGATTTGCCCGCGGATATTGGATACCTTCCTGCACCGCCTGCTGGATATACTGCTGGAGCCCGCCAAGCACAAACACCTCTGCGCCCTCCATCTGATCGATCAGCGCTTGCACGGTTTCATCGGTCATCGCAAACGGGCGAATTTGCGTCGGATTCGCGCGGAAGTAACGGATCAGCGGTTTGACGTCGATATCCCCGACCCTGAATACCAGTGTCGACACTTGCGCTTTGTGATCCGAGCTTCTTCCGTACACGAAGTCCGCACCGGCGCGCACGGCGGCATCGCCGTCACCGCTGCAATCGATGACTGCTTTGGCCGAAAGCAACTGCTGGCCCTCCTTATTGTGCACGATAACGCCTTTCACTTCGCCGTTTTCAACGACCGTATCGGACAACAGGCAATGCAGGAAGAAATCGACGCCGTCATCGGCCAGCATTTTGGTCACCGTGTATTTAAACCAATGCGGGTCAACGCCAAGCACATCGCTTGTAATCGGGTCCATATAAAATTCGGTCGCGGCTCCCATGCTTTGCAAGTTACGGGCAATTTCGTAGGCGATCCCTTTGACAATCAGCTCGCCTGCGTTATTGTGGTAGCCAAGCAGCGGCAGTCCCGGGATCACGTTGCCTCCGACAAACCCGTTATATTCGACCAAAGCCGTTTTGGCTCCGTTGCGTGCGGCCGACATGGCCGCCACAATACCGGTAGCTCCTCCGCCGACAACAACCACGTCATAGCTGTATTGTTTTAACATTGGTGTTCCTCCTCGTTTGTAGTAGATGCATATTCCTGCATGCGGCCGAAACGGGCCGGCAGTCTGAATTTGGACCCGTTCTATCTGCCGCAATGCCGTAGCCTCCTCCGATTATCCCTTCATAGCCCCCATCGTAATGCCCCGCGTAAAAAAGCGCTGAAAGCACAGGAACAAAATCATAATCGGCAGCGACGCGACGGCGGCTCCGGCCATCATCATCCCGTAATCGGTAAGCCCGGCCATCGATGTGAAACCCGCCACGCCAAGCGGCATCGTTTTCATCTCTTCGGACTGCGTCACGACAAGCTGCCACATAAAATCGTTCCAGACGCGAACGACTGAGAAAATGGCCAACGCCGCCAATGCCGGTTTTACCAGCGGTACGATCATTTGGAAGAAAATACGCAGCTCTGAAGCCCCGTCCATTCGTGTGGCTTCGATCATTTCCGTCGGAATCGATTGGATGAACTGCCGCATCATAAACACGCCAAAGGCGTAACCAAGCTCGGGAAAAATAAGCGCGGAATACGTATTGAACCAGCCGAGATCGCGGATCAGCTTGAACAGCGGCACCAGCAGCACGTATTTGGGCAGCATCATCGTTGATATCATCAAAAAGAAAATCAGATTCGAGCCCTGAAAGCGGATTTTGGCGAAAGCATAACCGGCCAGCGCGCTGAGCAGGCAAATGAGCAGCGTGGCGCTGAGCGATACATAGACGCTGTTGAGAAACCAGCGAACGGCCGGAGTATTGCGAAACAGGAGCACATAATTATCCCATGTCAGAGGGGCGATCCATTTATTGACGTTAAACGAATGTTTGAACGAACCGAGCATCATCCAGACGAAGGGAAGCAGAAAGAACAACCCGAAGGGCAGCATGACCAGCAGCTTCCAGAAGGCGGTTCGCGGTGCGGTTAAGCGATTCAAAGAACATCCTCCTTAATATTCGACCTTTGATGTCATCGAACGAAATTGAAATATCGCCACAAGGCCGACGATCAGGAAAAGCACGATGCCCATAGCCGAAGCCGTACCGAACTTGTTCGTATTAAACGCCTCCACATACAGCTCGTAAATGATCGAAGTTGTCGTATGGTCAGGTCCGCCGGAAGTGAGCAGATGGATGAAAATAAACGTCTGAAACGCATTGATCGTTGTAATGACAACGCTATAAAGCGTTGTAGGCATCAGGAGCGGCATCGTAATGCGGGTGAATTGCTGCAGACGGCTTGCCCCGTCCACCTTGGCCGCCTCATAGTAATCGTTAGAGATGCTGCCCATCGCAGCCGTATATAGCACAATCGGCTGGCCAACCGACACCGTCAAGATGATAAAAACGATCAGATACAAAGCCATGTGCGGATCGACGAACCAAATTTGCGCTTGTTGATGAAACAACACAAGCAGTCGGTTGGCCAGCGCCTCTTCGCCCGGGTTAAAAATCCAGCCCCATACCAGCGAAATCGCAACGGCAGAGGTGACGGTGGGCAAATAAAATACCGCGCGGAAAAAGCCGGTCCACCGCTCGCTCATCGAATAAATAAACGACGAGACCGCAAGGGAGAAGACGATCGTGCAGGGAACGATATACAGCACGTACAGGAACGTGTTTCCAAGCGCTCTAACAAACCGCTCTTCGCCGAAGATGTCCTTGTAGTTTTGCAGACCGACAAATACGTCGCCCGAGCGGCGGAAATCGAAAAAGCTCATCCGCACCGCTTCCAGCGCGGGATACAACGTAAAGACGATAAAAAAGACGGTGATCGGCAGCACGAATAAATAACCGTTCAGCTGCCGGCGGATGGCGAGGGCAGGAGCGCGTTTGCGTTTAACCGGAGACGGAACGTCCGCCGCCGATAATCCGGTGGGTTGTCTTGAAGCCATAAATTCCTCCCCTTTATTTCTGAGCCGGGCAGCCGGTTATTTCCGCTGCTCCTGAATAATTTTCGTATACTTCTCAAGCAGTTGATTGCCTTCCGTCTCCATTTTTTGCAATGCATCCTCCGGCGTCTCGCTGCCAAGAATCAGCTTCTGCAGATGGGCCATGTTGTTTTTGCGGATTTCATTGTAGCCCGGAGCGGCGAATCCTTCATTGACGGCATAAGGCAGCAGCTTGGCGGCAAATTCCATATTGCTGTCTTTCTCGCTGGCAAACAACGTCTTGTTAATGTCCGCGTATGCGCTGAACGAACTGGAAGCCTTAACGGCTGCCGCATTTTCTCTGCTTCCGAGGAACTTGGCGAATTCCACTGCGTATTTCAGCTTGTTTTGGTCTTTGTTTTTGAACACCGCCATGCCAAATGTGCCAAGCACCGTTGCCGATTTCTGCTTGCCGGGGAACGTCGGATAAGAGGTCATGATCATCTCGTAAGGCGCGGATTTTTTGTCGCGGATCGCCGCAAGTCCCCGGGAGTAATGCACCGGAGCGGCCGACATCGAGACAAGCTTCTGGTCGTAGAACAAATTGTACGCATCGGTCGCTTTCAGCGCCGCCGCTCCGTCGTTAATCAACTTTTCGTCGGCCAGCCGTTTCATAAATTGCAGACCGCTCAGCCCGGCCGGATTGTTCAGAGCGATTTTTGTAAATTTGTCGTTATACGTCGTTGCGCCGGCCGCCCAGATGTAGTTGAACATGAAGGCATCGCCCGATTCGCTTCCCGCAAATAACCCCGTGCCTTTGACGCCGGTTTTTTGCTGTACCTCTTTAATAAAGCTGATGAATTGATCCGTCGTCCATGTGCGCTCTTCGTCTTTAGGCAGCTTATCGGCCAGGCCGGCCTTGTCGACCAGCGTTTTGTTGATCAGCATCACATTCGGAGACGTGCCCCACGGAATGTAATAATGTTTGCCGTCACCGATCGTTGTCTGATCCCACAATGTAGAGATGAACGCGCCGGTATAATCCTTGCCCAGATGCTCGTCGAGCGGTTCGAGGTATCCCTGCTGGGCGTAGCCAAGAAACCGCACCGGGCCGTCCATCAACACATCGGGCGCCTCGTTGGCGGCCAACGCGACATTGACCTTTTGCGGGCCGTTGTTGAAGTCGAGCACCTCAACCTTCACATTTACGTTCGGATGCTGCGCCATAAACCGTTTGGCGGCATCCCGCTCGTAATCGCCGAGTTGTCCGCCTTGCTCCGTGCCATTAATGCCGCTCCATTTCGGATAGGTCCAAAATGTAATGTCTACCTTCGGTTCCGCTTTGCTTTCCTCTTTGGCAGCGGGTTTTGGTTCATTGGCCGGACCGGTTGTCGCGTTCCCGCCCCCGCCTCCACCGCAGCCGGCAATCAGCATCAAGGCCGCCGTGGCCAGCGCTATCGCTTTTGTTCGCATCGTGATCAACCCTTCCTTTTTGTCGTGAGCTTAAGTATTTCAGCAACGCATGCGTTTACGTAACTACTGTACCTTTTTTGCAAAGGCTCAGGTATAATACAAAATACAGATTTTCGTACATTTCACAGCTCGGTTGAAGGGAGAGCGTCAGGTGCAACGTGTACGCCGGTATTGGCAGAAGCTCAGCTTCTGGAAAACAAGCCTCGTCTGGAGTGTGACGATGGGCTACTTGCTAATGACGGCTCTTCCGTTTGCGGCTTCTTATTTCATTACGGCCACTTACTGGTGGAGTACGTCCAAGGAAGCGTCGATCCGCCATTCAGAGCAAATTTTACGGTTTACGAAAGATATGTTTGATGCCCAATTGCAGCAGATGGAGAAGCTTTCCGGTCTGTTATACTCCAACAATTCGCTGCTTTCCGCTTTGGAGCTTAATCCCCAGCTGCTGATGGAACAGCAAACGATCGAAATCAATCAAGCGTTCGACAAGCTGTTTTACGATATGTCGTATTCGCGCTCCGATGTGCTGAACTTCTACTACTTTAACCTTGACGGCAGCCTCCGATACCGGAACGGCGATCCGATCAATTACTTCAAATACCAAGTCCCAAATTCGCAATTTGACGAATGGTTTGAGCATACGCGAGCGGCTGACGGCAAGACGGTGCTAATCAGCAAGCCGCTGCCGTTTCACGATGAAAGCAAACCGGTGTTCTCCATTGCCAGGCTGATTAAGTTGGCTCCTTCTCCGATTGGCATTGTGCTGATCGATTTTAATTTTCAAGTGCTGCAGAGCATCATCGGCAAATCGGCCGTAGAGAAAAGCAGATTTATCGTCAGCGATTTCGACGGCCACATCATTACGCAAAATACGGACAAGACAGCCGTGTCCGACATGCTGGAGCCGGAAGTGCAATATTACGTCGCCGGCAACTTGGCAGGCTCGCGTACGATGGACATCAACGGCCGTTCCTACCTGGTCATCTATGACACGTTCGAACGGTATTCGATCAAGCTGATTCATCTCATCCCGACCGACTCGCTGATTTCTCAGAATATGGCTTACATGCTGCGGATGAATTCGATTATTGCCGCTGCAATGTGTGTGTTCATCGGTTTGTCGATTTATTATTTTCGCCGAAGGGTACAGCCTCTCCGCGAGCTTGCGCGCGTCATGCCGGGGAGCATCCGGGAGCCGTTCGACGAACGCGTGCAGGTGCTGCGGCAGGACGAAATCGGTCAGCTCGGCCGCAGCTTTAACCGGATGATGGAGCGGCTTCAGGAGCTGTTCCAGCTGGATTTTAAACATAAGCTCGACAAAGCGAAAGCGGAGAAAGCGCTGCTTGAAGCGCAAATCAATCCCCATTTTTTGTACAATACGTTGGATACGATCCGGTTCAAAGCGCTGGAGCAGGGCAACGGCGAAGTCGCCGATATGCTGTATGCGCTGTCGATTAATTTGCGCTATACGATCGCCAATACAAACACGAAGGTGACGGTGCGGGAAGAGGTCGAATGGCTGGAGAGATACTTGTATTTGCAAAAGCTGCGGTTTGGCAGCCGGTTTGAAGTGTTTTTTCAAATCGACGTCAGTGTGTACGAGATGAAAATATACCGGCTTATTCTCCAGCCTTTTATTGAAAATGCGATTTTGCACGGTTTCCAGAAAACCCGCCGGGGTGGGCTGCTGCATATCAATGGATACTGGGACAAAAGCGCCCAGCGCCTGACGTTCGAAATTGTCGATAACGGCTGCGGTTTCGATTATTTGATCGACGAATATGTCGACGATGAATCGGTGAAGCGGCTGAGCCGCGACCGGATCGGGATGCATAATGCGCTGAGACGATTGTTTTTGTATTACGGCTCGCAATGTCAAGCTTATATCCACAGCGTACCCGGCAAACGAACGGCGATTAAGATGATGATTGATATCGACGAGGTGACAGACGATGCGTTTACTGCTCATTGATGATGAAGAGATGATCCGCAAAGGTACCGCCTTATTGCTGCAGCAGTTGGAGATGGATATCCAAATTGTCGGCGAAGCGGAGGACGGCGAGGAAGGACTGGACAAGCTGCGGCTACTGGCGCCGGATGTCGCGCTGATCGATATTCGCATGCCGATGAAAAACGGGCTGGAGCTGATGAAGGAGGTGTACGAGCAGCGCTTGTCGCCCGCAACCAAATATGTGATTCTGACTGCCCACTCCGAGTTTGAGTATGCGCAAACGGCGATGCGTTACGGCGCCTGCGATTTTCTGCTCAAACCCTTGAGTGTCGGCGCGCTGCAAGAGCTGTTCGCACGGATCGCGCCTGCCGCGGAGGAGAACAAGGCAGTGCCGGCCAACATCGGGGTCACGCGCAGCCGCGAGTTTTTGGAAAGCAAGCAGATCAAACACGAGTTGGTCAGCCAGTTAATCCAATATATCGGGATGAATTACATGAAGGACATCCAACTGAACGATGTGGCCGACCACTTCAATGTGTCTCCCGTTTATGCCAGCAATGTGTTCAAAAAAGTGACGGGCACGACGTTTATCTCGTATTTGCAGCAATTCCGCGTAGAGCTGGCCAAGGCGCTGCTCGCTTCGGGCGAATACAAAATCAGCGAGGTCGCGTATATGGTTGGTTACGGCAACCTGACTTATTTCAGCCGTGTGTTTAAATCGGTTGAAGGTGTCACTCCGGGAGATTTTTTGCGCAGCCAGCACGATCAGAAAAGGCTTAAATAGCGGTGAACCGCGATTCCATAGCCCGTTCCCGCAAAACATAGTATAATTGTTAACAAAATATTAAACTGGAGGGGTAAGAGTTGACTAGACGGGCATTTATACGCTGGCTGCTGGCGTTGGGCGCTGTTGTTGCCGCGGTGGCGCTGGATTTGCCGAAGCTGATGCTGAAGCGGGAGAAAGAGGAAACGCTTCCAAGCGGGGCCGGAGAATCCGGCAAGCCGGCCAAAGCGGAACCTGCGCCGCAAGAAGCCAAACCGGCTGCGGCTGAAGTCAATACGGAACCGCTGTTGTCATATATCATCCTCAGCGATCTTCATGTGTCGATCTACGATCCGAATACGATTAAACACTTGAAGGAAGCGCTTGACGATATTACGCATTTCGAATCCAAGGTGGAAGCGGTTATCATCACCGGCGATATTACCGAATACGGGATAGAGAGCGACTACAAGGAATTTGAAAAAATCATCAAGGGCTACAAGCTTCCGCCGGTTTACGTCAATATGGGCAATCACGATTATTACCATGTGTGGATCGACAAAGACGGCGGCTTCAACAAAGACACGTTCCCGAACGGCAAGACGGATGCGCAGTCCCGCGATCGGTTCATGAAGTTTTTCGGTTTGCAGAAACCGTTTACGGACGCCAAGCTTGGCAATTACCAGTTTCTGATGATGTCGCAGGAGACGTATTCGCAGGAGAAACCGGAGGTTGGCGAAGGCGCGTGGTATTCCGACGAGCAGATGAATTGGCTGAAGACGAAGATCGGCGAGAACAAGGACGGCAAGCCGGTTTTTGTGATGATCCACCAACCGCTGCCCCCTGCAGGCAAGGATGGCGGCACTCATCAGCTGATCCGGGCCAAACAATTTCGCGAGACGCTCAAAGCGCATCCTAACGTATTTGTATTTTGCGGCCACCGCCACCAGGACTTCCAGAACGGCGTGCCGCATTATGAGAAAGAGACGTTTCACCTGTTCCACAATTCATCGGTTGGCCGTGTGTTGAACCGCCAGTACGAAAATGCCTCCAAAGAGAAAGCGCAAGGGCTGTATGTGCAGGTGTATCAGGATAAAGTGACAATCCGCGGCAGAGAGTTTCCGAAAAAAGCTTGGTTAAAAGAAGCCGACTGGACGATTCCGCTGACGAAGGTTTGACCGTGTGGCGCAGCGGGCTGGTCGGACTGCCGGGAAACCGGTGTGCTCCGGCGGGAATGGCCGCTGCAAGATAGCGGCGGCACGTTCAGAGCTCGTGTTTGCTGCAATACATGCAACAAAGCCCGGAACGGGGGACAGGCAGTTTTTACGCTGCGTATCCTTCGCTTCGGGTTTTGTTGGTTATAGGCGCGCCTTGGCAAACTGCTTTACTTTTTGATCGATTCATGCAAAAACGAACTGCCGTTCTTATAAAAGCGGGGGTCATATATGCCGAGTTCCTTGTCGTTGTTTACGACAACGACAAACGGTGACCACGTGTACAAAGTCAGCGCGCGCGGATTTTGTTTGAATAAAGGCTTCAGGTCGGCCGTATCGTCGGAGGCGAGCGATTCCCGCAAGCGGGGCTGGCTCCAGACATTGGCGTCCATAATATCGACTCTGCCATTCAGCAGCCCGAACACTTGAAACTGTCCGGGAACAAATCCCGCCGACACTTCGAGCCGGATGTATTCGCCCATGGCGCGGCTGTAAATCGTCGCCACCTGAATGAGCTGCAGCGCTGCATAGATGGCCATCACGGTCCAGGCTGCACGCAGAATGGAGTGGGACTTAAACCTTCTGACCAGCCAAACCCCAAGCCAGCCGAACGCGATCACAGCCCACAGCACTACGTCGACGATCGGAAGCGCTCCGAAGCTGACGCGGTAATGGCTGATCGGTTCGAAAAAACCGGTGCCCCACGTGTTCAGCATGTCGCTTGTATCGTGGATCAGCACACTGGTCACGCCAAGCCAGAAGATGCGCCTGTCCTTGCGCTTCCATAATGCGAAGCATACGAGTGAAAGCAAAAGCGCCCATACCGGGACCATAAACACCGAATGGGTAATGCCGCGGTGCCACATCTGCTGCATGATTTTGCCGGTTTCCGTAAACCCGGCAACAACGTCGATATCGGGAATGTTGCTGCCGATCACCGCGGTAAGAAACAGGCTTTTTTTGAGCGCGGGCGACAAGCCCGTTTTATTCAAAGCACCGTATAAAGTCAGCCCGAATAACGTGTGTGTGACCGTATCCATTATTTATTCTCCCCATGTATAAGTCGAAAACCTCTCCATTATCCATCGTAACACGGGCCAAAAGGCTACAGCAAGCGTCATTGCAATCACATGAGGGGAGGAGGACATTTGAGTCTGGAAAAGCGAAGTAAATGGCCCCGAAACATTCCATTCTTGCGACTCCGTTACTCATGCGATTGCCCTACAGCAAGCGCGGGCCTGTGGATTTATAACCATCGTCAGTGTATAATTGCTGTTAGCGAAAGATAGATGAAGGGACTTTTACGAAAATGACAAACGGTTTGGAACTAGAAGTATCAAAACGGCGCACGTTCGCCATCATTTCCCACCCTGACGCTGGGAAAACAACGCTGACCGAAAAGCTGCTGCTGTTCGGAGGCGCGATTCGTTTGGCCGGTACGGTAAAGGGCCGCAAAGCGAACAAACATGCGACGTCGGACTGGATGGAAATTGAGAAGCAAAGAGGAATCTCGGTTACTTCATCCGTGATGCAGTTTGATTATGAAGGACACCGGGTTAACATTTTGGATACGCCGGGTCACCAGGACTTCTCCGAAGATACGTACCGGACGCTCACCGCGGCGGACAGCGCCGTCATGCTGATCGACTCGGCGAAGGGTGTCGAGGCGCAGACAAAAAAGCTGTTTCAAGTATGCCGCATGCGGGGAATCCCGATTTTTACATTTATCAACAAGCTGGACCGCGAGGGCCGCAATCCGTTTGAGCTGCTGGAAGAGCTGGAGAACCTGCTTGGCATCCGCTCTTATCCGATGAATTGGCCGATCGGCTCGGGCAAGCAGTTCTGCGGCGTATATGACCGGCAAAAAACGCAAGTGGAGCTGTTTCAAGGCGACGACCATAAGCAAATCACTGTGCGCAAAGTGGAAGGTTATACCGATCCGCTGGTGCAGGAAATCGCCGGCAATTTCTTCTATGACCAATTGGCGCAGGATTTGGAACTGCTGGACGTTGCTGGAGATCCGTTTGATATGGAGAAAGTGCTGAGCGGCGAACTGACACCGGTATTTTTCGGCAGTGCGATCAACAACTTCGGCGTGCAAACATTTCTGGAAAACTTCCTGCAGCTCGCGCCATCGCCGGAGCCGCGCAACAGCAGCCAAGGCAAGATCGAACCGCTGGATAACAATTTCTCCGGTTATGTCTTCAAAATTCAAGCCAACATGAACCCGGCGCACCGCGACCGGATCGCTTTCCTGCGTATCGTATCGGGCAAGTTCGAACGCGGCATGACGGTGAAGCACGTGCGCGAAGGTAAAAATATTAAGCTGGCGCAGCCGCAGCAGTTTCTGGCGCAGGACCGGGATATCGTCGAAGATGCATTCCCCGGCGATATTATCGGTCTGTTCGACCCAGGCATTTTCCGGATCGGCGATTCGCTCAGCCAGAAAGGCGACATCGTGTTCGAGGAGCTGCCGACGTTCTCGCCGGAGCTGTTCTGCAAAGTGTCCGTGAAAAATGCGCTTAAATACAAGCAGTACCAGAAAGGGATCGATCAGCTGACCGAAGAAGGCATGATTCAGCTGTTCACGACGATCGGCTTCGAAGATACGATTATCGGCGTTGTCGGCCAACTGCAGTTCGAGGTATTCGAGTACCGGATGAAAAACGAATATGGCGTTGATGTCCAGCTTCACCGCACGAATTTCCAGTTTGCGCGCTGGATCACCGGCGATAAAGTCGATCCTGCTAAATTCCGCATTAATTCGCAGCTGGTTAAGGATAAGAAGGGCAACTTCGTAGCCTTGTTCGAGAATGAATACGCGATGCGTACGGCGATGGAAAAAATGCCGGACGCGAAGTTTTTGGAAACCGCGCCGTGACCGGAGAGCGGGTAAGTAAGTCGGGCAACCGTGCTTCTCTTCATGAGCAGCACGGTTTTTTTATAACATCGGAATTTAAGTTTTCACCGGAGCTGAACAAATGCTAAGATAGTTTAATTATTTAAAGCGGTGAAGCGAGATTCGAGGAAGCAAATGTTTGACAGATTTGTACGGATAACCTCATAATGACTCTGTAAATCTATCATTTTATTCGCGCAGTTTTAGCATATCTTCAAAAATATGAAATGTATTGTTTTTGTCATTTATAGACACAGCTTTTCTTAAGGAGTGAGTATTATGCTGCGTGTTATGCTGGTGGATGACGAGGAGCATGCACTTGCAATTCTGGAAATTTTTCTGCGTGAGTTTGAACATGTAGATATTGTAGGCAGCTTTACGGACCCGTTTCAGGCGCTTGAGCAGCTTGAGACATTGAGGCCGGATGTCGTATTTTTGGATATTCAAATGCCGCGCCTGATGGGAATTGAGGCGGCCGAGCGGATCAAAGGCCTTCTGCCTGAAATTCAGTTCGTATTTACGACCGCCTACTCCGAATATGCGGTGCGAGCTTTCGAGATTCAATCCGTAGATTATTTATTGAAGCCGTTTACAAAGGAAAGGCTGCGGAATACGATTTCACGCTTCAAAAAAGCCGGGCCAAGCAGCAAAGCCAATCTGGCCGCGGATATGATGCCGGAGATTTACATTCAATGCTTCGGAGGTTTTCATATCCATACCGCAAGCGGGATCATGTCGTGGAAAACAAACAAGGAAAAGGAGCTTTGCGCCTTTTTGGTCCACCATAGGGGGAAGCAAGTCGATGCCGCAACGATTATTGAATCGCTTTGGCGGGAATTGGAATTAAACAAAGCGAAGACATACTTATATACTTGCATGTCCTTTTTGCGCAAAAGTTTTTTGGCAAACGGCATCAATGACAAAGTCGATAAGGCCGGCAGAGGTTACGTGATCGAATTGGCCGGGATCGAAAGCGATGTGGCCGCATTTTTGACGATTGTTGACCAGGCGGCTGCGGAAGAGGCAATGGACGAAAAGCGGTACGAGAAGTTGAACGTTTTAATGAAAGGCGACTATATGCAAGGCTGCGATTACGATTGGGCGATATGGAAGCGGGAAGAGCTGAAGAACAAATATGTGCAGACGCTCAGAATCGCCGCCAAGCATTTTTTGAGAAAAGGGAACATTCCTTTGGCCGCGGACAGTTTGCAGCGTATATTAACGATTTCGCCCGACTCCGAGAAAGACGGCAGGGATTTGATTCGGCTGTGCATCAATACGGACAAACGCAACGAAGCCTTAAAAGTGTACCGACAACTGGAGCAGGCGGTTCGCGGCAATCTGGGTGTCGAACTGGAAGAAGAGACGGTGCGGTTATATAAAAGCGTCACTCTTTTTAACTATTAAGGAGAACGACATGAGAAAAAAACTGGTCGCCGCGGGGTTGACTTTTTTGTTAATCGTGGTCACTTACTCCGTTATGTTTTATTTTTTTATCGTCGACGAGAGGGATCGACCGATGGCGCAAGCCGGGCGCATGGACCTGTCAAGCTGGAATTTTGCACAGGAAGGTTATGTGCAGCTTGACGGGCAGTGGGAATTTTATCCCGACCGGTTGCTTGAATCTTTGGATGGATTGCCCGCTCCGGCCGCCGCTCCCCCCAAGCTGATCAACGTGCCCGGTTCATGGGGGCACGAGATGAATACGCTCGGGAAAGCGACCTACCGGTTGCTGATCAAAGTGGATGACGTCCCCAAAATCTACGGGCTGAAAACAATGTCGATCCAGATGGCCAACCGCATTGTGATCAACGGCAAAGCAGTCAGCGCTGCGGGAGAAGTGGCGGACACCTCGTACGCTGCGAACAATAAGCCGTATGTCAGCTATTTTACGTTAAAGCCGGGCTGGAACGAAATACTTGTGCAAGTGGCTAATTACGAATACGCGGCCAGCAGCGGCATCATGAACTCCATCGTTTTGGGATATTCCGATCAGATCTCCGCGCTGAGGGATCGAGCGATTTCACACGACTTGATGTCCAACTGCAGCTTTTTGATCATGGGATTGTATTTTACCGGCCTGTATACCCAGCGGAAGAACGATTATTCGCTGATCACGTTTGGGCTTCTGTGTATATTCATTACGTTGTTTTTAGCGACGCATGGCGAAAGATTGCTTGTCATTCTGTTCGACCATATCCCGTTTTGGTTTCTTATTCGAGTGCAGAATATATCGGTATATGCCGTAGGAATTTTCAATTTTTTGTATGTTTATACCGCTTTGCGCCCGTTTTGCTCCAAAAAGCTCATTTATTCCGGGGTTGCTTTTGGCATAGGCATGACGGTGTTTGCTTTATTCGGCTTTGGATACGGCAAGACACTCCTGTCGCTGACGACGATATACGGCACGTTGCCGTTTTTTTATGCCACGTATGTGTATATCCTGGCCGCTTTTCATCGCGTGGAAGGCAGCAAATATTTGGTTTTCGCCGCGATTGCCCTGAATCATCACGTCATGTTTCAAAATCTGAGCATCTATTCAAGCACGCCGATTTACACGGCCGTTCCTGTAGAGGTGATTCTAGTTCTTCTGATGCTGGCGTTGCTGATGTCGCTGCGTTTCTCGAACGCCTTCAAGAAGATCGAGCAGCTTTCCTTGCAACTGCTTAATATGGATAAGCTGAAGGATGATTTTCTTTCGAAAACGTCGCACGAATTTAAGACACCTCTGCAGAGCATCATTACGATCTCCCAATCTATGGCCGACGATCCGCGTCACCCGCTGCCGGCGGAGCAGCAGGAGAAGCTGGATCTGGTGCTCAGCATCAGCAGGAAGCTGTCTCAGCTCGTCTTTGACATTTTGGATTTGTCGAGGCTGAAGCAGGGCGATTTGACCGTGCGGCCCGTTCCGGTCGACGTGCGGTCGACGGTTGATATCGTGCTGAGAATATTTACGTTTCTGACAGCAGGGAAAAATATTAAATTGATAAACAACGTCCCGGACAATTTGCCTCATGCGCTGGCTGACGAAAACCGGTTCCGGCAAATTTTGAACAACCTGATCGATAATGCGGTCAAGCATACGGAAGCGGGAAACATCGAGGTGTCGGCGGAGGTAAGGCATGGCAGCATTGCCATTTCGGTTAAAGATACGGGAGCAGGAATTGACCGTCATGCTATCGACCTCATTTTTGAACCGTTTAAATCTTTCGAATCCCCGGGAAGCCAAAGCTTCGGATTAGGTTTGTCCATCGTCAAGCAGCTTATCGAGCTGCAGAACGGTGAAATCTCGGTTTCTTCGGTAAAAGGCGAGGGTACGGTGTTTACATTCAGTCTCCCTTTGGCTGGAACAACCGCAGCAGCAAGATTGGAAGACGGACATACGGCTGAATCTGCGGGATCGGAAGCGGAATATTCGTTCCCGACTCCTTTTTACTCGAAGGGTGCGGGCAAACATACGGTGCTCATCGTAGACGACCACTTTGCCAACCTGAAAATATTGATCGATGCGTTAAAGCCGATGGATTGCGAAGTGATTGCCGTCAAAAACGGCTTTGAAGCCGTCGAGCAAATTGACAATCCGAACGCGGTTGATCTCGTTATTTTGGATCTGATGATGCCCGGGATGTCGGGGTTTGAAGTATGCCAGACGATCCGCAAAAAATATACGTTGCTGGAGATGCCCGTATTGATGGTGACGACGGCGGCGCAACCTCAAGATAAGCTTGCCGCTTTTGAAGCGGGAGCCAACGACTTCTTGCCGAAGCCGTTTGACACGATGGAGCTGAAAGCGAGAATCAAGGGACTGCTGTTGATGAAGGACTCGCTGGCCAAAGCGATTGATTTGGAAGTGGCGTTTCTCCAGTCGCAGATCAAACCGCATTTTCTGTACAACGTGCTGAATACGATTATCGCTTTAAGTTATAGCGACGAGGAAAAATCGCGTAAGCTGACCACCGATCTGGCCGACTATTTGCGCGGCAGCTTCCGATTCAGCAATGTCCAGAAACGAACGTCTTTCGGACAAGAACTGAATTTGATCCGTTCTTATATAGAAATTGAACGAGCCAGATTCAAGGACCGCCTGCATATCGAATACGACATCGCGGAAGTGATGTACGGCGTCAGCATCCCTCCGCTGCTGATCCAGCCGCTTGTTGAAAATGCGATTCGGCACGGTATCGGAGGTAGAACTGAAGGCGGCACCGTGAAAATTACCGCTTATGAAACGCCTGGCCACTATTGCATCCAGGTCGAGGACAACGGGGTAGGCATGGAGGGTGACCTGATCAATCAGCTGTTTGGACAGGAGACGACGGCTCTTCAAGGAGTCGGGCTTAAAAATATAATGAAGCGTCTCAAGTATGAATACAGTTCTGAATTGCGGATTGACAGCTCTCCGATGAGCGGCACAAAGGTGACGGTGATGATTCCGGTTGAAGTCAGCGTGCCGGCGTGAGCGCAAGGATAATGAAATTAGCGAACTTTTCCAAAGGAATTTTGGAGAAGTTTCGCTATTTTTTTTGATAAATTCCCTTTTTATACGCTTATGTTACAAAACTCACAATTTTATGAGTCTATTGACCTATGGTTTTAAGGTTTTTTTAAGGTTGATTGTCGTATGATGTATCAAGATATGTGAGCTTCCATCTGTCTCCCAAATATAAATTGCGGGGGAGAGGGAGTCTGGGTCCATATACATACGACAAGAGGTTTAAGTGACAAGCAAGAATACATAAGGAGGTCCGTTACATGTTTACGAGCAAGCTGGCAAGAAAATGGAGCGCGGTTGTGCTGATATTATGCATGATCTTTTCACTGGCTCCGCCATGGGAAGTTCCGAAGGCGTATGCGGCGTCGGATTGCGCCGGTATTCATGAGGGGGATGTAGAAACAACCTTCGGGGCTCAGCACGTCAAGTTCGGCAATTGTACTTACGAAGCAGATAACGCGCTGGCCAATTTTTACAATAACATAACCCCCGGATTTAGTTATAACGATTCGGGCAAGACACATAATCTTTTTGACGGCGATGTGTTCGTTAACGCTGGAGATACGGTTACCTTTAATCTTAACGTAGCGGATAATGACGACTTGAAAAATTTGGCGAAGAGCGGGCACGCTACTGTACAAATCGGGTGGAAAAGTCTGAATTGGAATGAAACAAGCGGCGGATGCGGCTTTCTGAGTCTTGAAAACTGTTTCCAAGGCACCAATGCAAAGGTTTGGTTGGATGGCGATTTGCTCCATGAAGCCGAGCATTATGATGGGGGCGACGGCGGTCCGAACGGCGGAGGCGTGTGGAATTCAGAGCTTACACCGCTCAACGCCAACACTACGATTAAAATACAAGTGCACGGAATAAGGGATGATATAGACCCGCCTACAGGCGCCAGAGGATTATACGTGAAGTTTCGGGATGAGGGGCGTCCGGAGGTGAAGGACTACACATTCGACGGGGATGGAGTAAAGAGAACCAACAAGAACAGTAACGAAGAAGTGTATGCCAAAAAGGGTGAATCTTTCAGCCTGGCCTATAACTTCTCCGAACCTGTAAGACCGACATTGGAAAGTTTGTCGGCAGCGGCTATCAGAGATCCTTTTCTCAAGCACCCGTTCTTTATCAACTTGCCGGGCACATTGTTGCCAGGGGCCGGACAGCAGCAATATTTGGAGAACGAGAGTTATAAAAATGCGAACTTCTCCAACTTGATGAATTCGCCGCTGCAGTTGCTCAATAGCATAAAGTTCAAATATACCGCAGTCAAGTACCATCAGAGCGGCTTGATCCCGCTGGCCCCGGCCATTGTCAGGACGGATACGGAGAAGGCGAATACATCATCGACTAAAGATGATTTTACGATCGATTCGTCTTTGGAGCAGAAGCTCCGGGGGGCCCGACTTGCCGATGCGGCGGGCAACGTGGTGCGGGATTACTCCAAATTTACTACAGTAAGTGGCGTAGACAATAAAGACAATAATTATTTAAGAGGGAAGCAAGAGGAGAATCCTTCGATTCAAATGCAAGGCCCGTTTGATTACGATCACGGAGGATTCCGAGGGTTCGTGGACGCGGTGCGGCCCAAATATACCAAGACAGGCAACGGGATTCAACCGGAAATCTTAACCGGCTCTACCTTGAACACCAACGACGGGTTTGATTTTACGGTGCAGTTAACGGAAGAAGCCATCGTGAAAACCGGCTGGGATGTGACCAAAACGTTCCTGCTGCTGAATAACGGGATGAGAGCTTATTATGTTTCCGGCGATCAAACGGATAAATGGACGTTCCATCTGAGCATTCCCGATGTTAAAGGTTTGAACGTGGAAACACCGCTGCTGAAAGCCATCGCCTTGACCAATGACGCCAATGTCAACGATCCGGCCACCGGCAATTCGAAGGATACAAACGTGCTGCAGGATTACGCAGGAAATATGCTCGTGCAGCCGTCCAATTATGAAGGCGAGTTTGTTGTCCCGGAGGATATACCTGAGTATCCGGGCTGCAATCGCAGCGATCCAAATTCTCAATGCCCGGAATCATCCCTGGTGAACTCGAAAATCGACTGGGCCCAGCTTGCGATCGACAACACGAAGCCGATCATCAGCTATCGGTACGAGACGGGTGGAGCAACGGATGCGGTTTACAAGCAGAGCGGGAAAATAACGATCGACGCCAACGACCCGACGATTACTGTGCCGTCGCTTGATCCGCTTGTGCCGGGAGAGGTAAAGCCAAGCAGGGGGATTTACCGGCCGTCAAATATGACAGGTTCTTCCTCGCCGGCGGTTGGGCTCGTTTATTATATGTGGAGCCAGAGCCAGAACGATCCGTTTGCAAGCAACAGTCAGGATCAGTTTGCCGCGGTGAAAAGATATTCGCTGACCGGCAAGCAGCCGCGAGAGGATTTATATCCTACAGGGTTTGAGAAGATTAATCTCAGCGTAGCTAACAACAAAACTAACTTGATTGTGCTGCCGACGGAAGCGCTCGAAGAAGGTAAAAGCGGAGAATGGTATTTGCATACATGGACCTCCGATATGACTTGGGATACGGCGCGCGAGCTGATGCAGTACGCCAAGAAGAAGGCGTATGTAGAAGATAACCAGGCTCAATACGAAGCATGGAAAGCGGAAGCCCCGGGATCCGAAGCCGACAAAATTTTCTACGCCGACAATAAAGCTTTGGCGGAGGTGGGCAAATACGAGCTTTGGCCGCTGGGTGATTTCAAACATGACGATTCCAACTGGGTTCATAGCGTGGGGACGATCAAGGTGGATAACAAGGCGCCGACGGTAACTGCAGCGGAGCCGATTGGCAACAATACTTCCGCGGTGCAACTCCCGGTAACGATCACGGACGAGCATAGCGGCGTGCAAGACAGCCAATATCAATGGGTCAAAGTGGGAACCGAACCGCAGGGCATGTGGCAGCCGGTAACGCTTGTGGGCAACAGCGCCACGTTGACCACGCAAAATGAGGTTGTCGAAGACGGAAATTATGTGCTGATGATCAAAACAACGGACGTCGCGGGCAACGTGCGAAACTTCCAAAGCAATTCGGTCACGGTCAACTCTTCTTCGTTGGTCAACGGAGCTTTCTTGACAGCGACCAGCGTCGACAGCAGCAACAATCCCGTTTATGTAAAAAGCAGCGATGTCGAATTCAAGCTGGTGGGCGTTGACAGCATAACACCTATGGGGCTGATGTCCGTGACGCAATCGACCTATTCGCCGACAGTGACACAGTCGACTTACACGCAGTCGGTCACACAGTCGACTTATGGCGGAATGATGCTGATGAGCTTGACCGATCCCGATTCGGTTTATGTCGGTTATGTGTTGAGCGGCAGCGCGTTGCGTCCGGCGGATGCGGCTTTCCAAAGCTTCACGGATTACACGTTAAAGGACGGAGGGCGGGTATATGTCGTTCCGGCCGACGTGAGCAAAAACGGCACATTATACGTTCATATCGTGGCGAAAGTGACCGAAGGCGGCTTTACGAAGCAATATTTCTTCTCGAAAGCTTATTATTTCGACAACCAGCCGCCGACGGTGACGTTCAGTAAAGACGGCGTCGCTTATCCGCAAGCTTCGCAATCGGTCACCGTCACGGTTGACGAACCTTACAGCCAATTGGGGCTGCAAAAGAAATATCAATGGGTCGTTGACGGGCAGTCCGATCCAAATGAAGCATCCGCAGGCTGGGTCGACTTGCCGGAGGACGGGAAAACGGCCATCAACGGGGAAACGCTGCTACAGCCTGGAGAGCAAAAGAACTTCTGGTTGTACGTGTGGGCCAAGGACGGCGCAGGGAATAACGTCATTGTGAAAACAAAGAGCTTTTTCGCCCTCTCAAGGTCCGAAGATGCCGGCAATCCGCCGGCCGAAGTGACATCCGACCTGATTTATTTGTACGGCGACACGGAGGACGGCTACACGGCCATCGTGCAGTTGGGGCTTGCGCAGGATTCAGTGGATAAGGGCGGCTACGATTTTTCATTGTCTCCCGACAACGGCGTTAACTGGGTGAGATGGCGTCCGTATACGAATTTTGTGGCGCTTAAGGTACCGACCAACAAACCTTCCGAGCTGCAGGTGCAAGTGAAATACAGGACGCTAAGCGGCGTTGTCGGCGCGGCGAAAGGGCTCAGTGCGGCGAATATATCCAAAGACGAGCCGATTTACGCATTGGCTTCCATAAGTAACGAAAGGCCGGTTAATCCAAGCGTGGGAGCAGACATCGACGTTACGGTTCCGTTAGGCATGAAAGTGACGCCTGCTGCCGTGAATCCGTCAACGCCAACCCGTTCGGGCAACCGATTTAATGTGAAGCAAAACGGATTATACGCTTTTGACGTGACGGATACCGCCGACGCCAACAGAAAAGCAACGTTGTATGCCGTGGTCAAAAATGTAGACGACACAAAACCAATCGGATCGATTGAGTATTTGACGACAGGCAAAACCAACGGGAACGTAACTGTCCAATTAAGCGATCTTTCCGAGCCGGTCACGGTGACCAATAATGAAGGACGCACCACCTACAAATTTACGCAGAACGGTTCGTTTACTTTCGAAATAAAAGATGAAGCGGGAAATGCCAATTCGATAACGGCAAACGTCAATAACATCGACAAAGCAGCGCCGCAGGTCAAGATTGTTCGTTCTTACGCTTACGGCGAAAACAACAGCCAAACGTTCGGCACGATCAAGGATGGCAGCGATCATGTGCTGCTCTCCGGCGGCGTCACTCTGATGGTGGAGAAAGCCGATGTGAATGCCAAGGACTTCACCGTAGCGGATGGACAAACAAGCATCCTGCTGCTGGAGAACGGCACAGCCTCCTTTATGGTTTCCGATCTGTTCGGCAATACGGCCGTCGTGAAGGAAACGGTGGACAACATCGTCTCCACGCTGCCGCAAGTGTCATCGATCACCTACAGCTTTGTGGACGATGACGGAAACCCGCTGCCAGACAGCAAGATTGTGACGGTTAATGGTCAGAAATACGCCCAAGGCAAAATGAAAGTGACGCTTAGCGGTCAGATTCAGACGCCCAACATGGTATTTGCGGGAACGACTCCGACCAAGGATAAGGACACCGGCCAGTATACGAACCAAATCAGCGGTTTGGACGGCTCGTTCACCTATTCGCGGATGTATTCAGCTGATGGTTCTACGCTCATCGCTTTGACCGACTTGCTCGGAAATACGAACAAAGTGGCTGTGGCTATCAAAGGGCTGGACAATACGCCACCAGACATCAAGTTGAACCTGTCTTCGGTCGGTATCTCCCAAAACAAAGCGGACTTTAACTTCCGCACGGATCTGGGAGGATATTCCGTAAGCGACAACGTGTCTAACACCGACCAGATCGCCGTGGCAATCAGCGGACTGGATCTGAGCAAGCTCGGCCGGCAGCGGGTCACTTATACGGCAACGGACCAGGTTGGCAATACGGCAGTAGCTTATCAGGACGTGACGGTAGTCGCCAGCGACGGCATGCTTATTTTTGCCGACAATGTGCTTATCTCCGGTTCCAGCAACGAATCCGCTTTGTTCAACAGCAACACGCTGACCTTTAGCATCACGAAATACAATGTCATGGAGGTTGGCGGGCAAAATCGAATCAACGAATGGGGCACTTACGATCTGCTGTATCAGCCGGGGTTGTACCGCGAAGGGCAGATGAAATATATCGCCACGAAACTTTCTTACAGCGACCTGGTGAACGGCAAGTTCAAGATCACCTTCCCGGACACGGGCTGGTATACGATTATTGTCAGAAATCAGGAGCGGGAGCGCGAGTATTCGACGTTCTTTATCGGTAAAAAGGATTAGATTGACCGGGCACGGGATCAAAGGCTCCTGTACATCGATGGATATACGGGAGCTCCCTTTCGGGGGATGTTGCATGTGCGGGGATTACGGTTTTGGGGACAGGAGGCAGTTCATTTGAAGCTGGTCAGGAAAACACTTGTGCTTTTGCTGGCACTTATCGTGATAACAAGCGCGAATATCCAGGTGGCGTCCGTGTTTGCGGAGACGCTTACCGCGCCTAAAGTAACGGTGCTGCAAAACGATTTTATTAAAATTACCGTCGATAACGCTACCGGACGCTACGGCATAAGAACGGTGGAAGGGCAACCGGTCCGCAAAAAGGACCAGAATGTCGACATGTTGTTTCGCGGCGACGATCCCGAAACATCGTTTACAACGTTTCGGATTGACGGAACCGACTATATTTTCGGTAATCCTTACAAGTTTACCGCCAATTTTTTCTCGGAGATCACCCCGCCCCGGATTGTCGCAAATGCGAACGGGACCAGACAGATCGAAACGGTATGGACGATCAAAGGCGTTGAAATCAAGCAAATTTTGATGTTGTATGCCGATGCGTCCAATAAGCAAAATGCGGGCAACGTCAACATCCGTTACGAGGTGGTCAACCGCAGCGGTGCGCAGGTGCAGATGGGCTCCCGTATCTTGCTGGACACGATGGTTGGAAGCAATGACGGGCCGGAGTTCCAGATCGGGACCGGCTATAAGGTTCCGTTGTCGGTTGAGAGAAAATTTGTCCACGAGCCGGATTCCAGCATCCCTGAAGAGGATCGGGCTTATTACAAGCTGCCGCCTTATTGGGTAATGAGAGATAAGCTCGACTTGTCGAATCCGCAGGCAACCAACGTGATTGCTTACGGTTTTAACAACTTTGCTGAGCAAAATATCAATATTCTTGATGAAATGATCGTAGGTCATTGGAACGCTCTGGCGAACACAAAGTGGGATTATACGCCAAATCCGAATCTCGATTTTACGAGAGATACCAATGATTACGGTACGGCGGATTCGGCGGTGGCGTTGTATTGGCAGCCGAAGCCGCTGGCCAACCAGACGATGCAGTCGTTTGAAACGGTGTACGGCCTCGGCGAAATCATCGCCCCGGATAAAGTGTTTTCCATCCGGTTTATGGATACGCCGCAGCAGCTTGCCACGTTAAGCGACAACAGCGATTATGCCGATGAAGGCATATTTGATATGAACGCCGAGGTGGAAAATCTCGCTTCGTTTAATATGGAGCAGTCTTACATCGATACCGAGCTGACGCTGGATAGCGGTCTTAATTTCGTCAAGCTCGACGATCAGGGGAAAATAGTACGCGATGCGAAGGGCAAGGCGCTTACGGAATCGTACCGCAGCAAAGTGCTGAGG
The DNA here is from genome assembly GCF_004307995.1 of Paenibacillus thalictri. Classification (GTDB taxonomy): domain Bacteria; phylum Bacillota; class Bacilli; order Paenibacillales; family NBRC-103111; genus Paenibacillus_AF; species Paenibacillus_AF thalictri. The sequence continues at coordinate 76,030 of NZ_SIRE01000014.1, forward strand.
TTTCAGAAGCCGGCGACGCCGGCCGAAGCGGAACAAGGCATCGTTCCGAAGTTCAAGCCGGGAGATACGATTACCACGTCGTTTAAGGTGCAAGCGAAGGGCAAACCTTGGCCAACCACCAAGCAATATATGATGACGGTGCGAAGTCCTGAAACGGAGGCCAGCCTCCAAGGAGAAACGGACGAAGGGATCAAAGCCCAATACGAGTCCAACAAATCCAACTTCATTCTGTTGCCGGCGATCGGCAATGCGGTGCCGACATACGTATTCGGAATGTCGCCGAAAGAAGTGTACAATGCCGACGTCAAATATTTGACGGTCAACATTTCGAATATCGAAGCTTACAATCCGGGCAACGAGACAACCGAACCGAATTTTGACCTGTTCCTTAAGGAGAAAGTAACAGGCAAACGCTACAAAGTGCCGATCAAAAGTTCGGTTATTATGCAGCCTACCGATGACGGGTTCTCGGGAGATATGCGGATTACATACCGGGGCGGCTATCTGGTCGACAGCAAAGGTACGGTCATTCAGGCCGGACTCGGGCCGGAGCTGCCGCTTGGCCAATACCAGGTTGAAATCAATTATAAAGGCGATACCGGCGGCGACGCGGAAATTGCCTCAATGTACAGCATCACGACAAGCCAAACCTTCACCGTGAGCGATGACGACAAAAATCGGATTCGCGAAGCAAAAGTGATGGCTGTCTACAAGCAAACCTTCGACCTGATGAACGCTCCCAACTCGCTGGGAGGAGAACTGCTGAAGGAACTGAACAGCGCTTTTCCTAACGCTCCGTTTCAAGCGGGAATGAATTTGGCTGACGCCGTCGGAGTTTTTAAGAAAGCCAAGTTGTTTGTAAGTATGGCCAGCAAAGCGCTGGACCCGAAATTCGATAGCGACGCCTATAACGATATATTGACGTTGAAGAAAGTACCTGCATACAATTACCTTCTGTTTGATTCCGAGCAGGCCATGGATGAGTTTTTTGAAGACAAAAGCCGGGAGAAACTTGTCGAAATCCGCGGCATGATCAAACAGGCGGGCAGTGGAAACGATCAGACGGTGGTCGTAGATACAAAAACCGAACCGGCGATCATTAACGACGCCGTCGCCTACAAGGGCAAAGATATGGTATTTACCCGCGGCAAGCTGGACGTTTTTGGCGTCAAGCAAAATGTGACCGGCTATGACACAATGCCTTTCTTCGACACGTTGTTTGTGAAGGGGGACGGTACTTTAAGCGTAGCCAGCAGCGGTTTTGTGTTCCACAAGGGAGAATGGACGCTTGATTTCTTCAACGGGTTTAATAAAACGCTGGGCAACGGCTACACCGTTTTGCAGACGGAATATCCGGAGCCGAAGGACAACAGCGAAGACAACAGCTTAAACGGCAGTCTGAAATGGGCTACCGGCGCGCTTGGCGACAGGTTGAATCCGTTCAAGCAGTTGATGGTTGAGTTTGTCTATTTCAACAAGCACACCTTGTTTTCCGCGCCGAGCTTTATGTTCTCCGGCTTCGGCATTTCCTTTAACGATTTTATATTAAGACAAGGCGGAGTCTCCTTCGGCGGCACCATTTCGCTGAAAATATTAGAGGCCGAAGTGAAAAACGTTGTCTTTAACGAGAAAGGTTTTGTCGGCATCGATGCGGCGCTCAAGTTCGACTTAAATCAAGAATTAGGTTTGATCGGGCCGAGCAAGAAGGTAGGGGACGCCAAAAAAGACGACCCCAAAGCGCCAAGCGGCGAAATCAATATCACTCATTACGTGCAGCCGGTAACAGGCGTGTCCAACAGGTACGGCTTGAAATTCGCCGCCGAATTGAAAAGCATGGCGGGGATCGGCGCGGAAATTTCGTTCAAAAAGGTGGCGGACGGCAGAATTTTGCCGGATGTGCTGGCCTTTAAAGCATCGCTGCCCAGTCCCGGCATTCCCATTACCGGCGCCACTTATTTAACGGGCGTACGCGGCGCGCTGCGCGAACTGGCCGACACAATCGCCGGGGGTACCAAGGATGATCCGTTCCCGCTGGTAATTCAAGCCGGGATCAGCACGAGATTTGGCGTTGCGCCTGCCTATCATTTTGGCGATATCGATCTGACGTTGAAGCGGACGGGCATCAAGCTGGAAGGCAAGCTCAGCTTTTCGACCAAAGCGGATGCAACTAAGGACGATTTAATCCCGATGCTGACCTTGGCGCTCATCGAAGCGCAATGGGTAACTCCGTGGTTTGTGCGCCTGCAGGCGGAGGTCGATATCGGCGGCTGGAACGTCATTGTCGGCCGTGTGGGGATTTTTGTTGGGGAGAACCTGGAGAAACACCGTACCGATTTTGAAGGTTATATCGGCGCCAAGGTGCAGATCCCGGACGCCGTTCCGGTTGTCGGCGGCATACCGCTGGCCAGCGTATTTTTCGGATTAAACAACGATAAAATTTGGGGAAGCGTCGGCATCCTGTTTATATCTGTCGGCATCACTTATTATTGGGGCGGCGGGGTCGAATTTGGCACCTCCGGCGAAGAGCTTCCCGAAGGGTTTACCCATCTGCTCGTCAACGACCCGGAACGCGGTCAGCGTTTGCTTGTCATCGGGCAAGGGATGAAGACGGTAGCTACGTCATGGGTGGAAGCGGAGAAGCAGACACATGAGATCATATATCGCGATATTGCGCCCGGCATGCAAATTTTGGACAACGGCGCAATGAACATCGGGGTTGGCGGCATCGTCGTGAAAAACAGCGGACGCCAGCATGAAATTCCGACAAGCGGCATATCCGGCAATGCGATCATTGAAGTGGAGTACACCGATCAGGACGTGCCGAATCTGGCGCTGAAAAATGCGAGCGGCAAACAATATCCGATCATATTCGACAGCAGCAACACGAACCCGGCCGCGACGGCATTTACGCAATATATTCCTGCTAAGCAATCGAGCGATCAGGTGGATCACCGCAAAGCGTTTATCGTTGTTCCGCAAGAGCAAATCAAAGACAGCGGCGTGTGGACGCTTACGTCATCATCAGCCGTGCAAACCAGACTGCTTAACGTGCCGACGCTGCCGCAACTGACTAGCGTCAGCTTGACGAAAGACAGCGGAGATGCGAATAAATTTACGGCAAGCTGGAATGTACACAACGCCAAAGCGGGAGATACGATCAATCTGTACTTGACCAAAGATGCCGTATCGGGAAATATGACAAAGCTGGAAAACGGCAAAGAAGTGCTGGATCCGGGAGATCCGGGTATGCTGATTGCCAAAGACATTCCGGTTGCCGAAGGCAGCAAGGCGATCGACGTCACGAAGATCAATACGATGGGCCAAGACGAGGATATTCGCGGATTGCTGCAGCAAGGCAGCTATTATTTACGAGCCGAGCTGAAGTCCGATGCCGCGTTTGGCACCAAAACATCGGCGGAGAAATTTGACATTGTCGACCCTCTGGCTCCACAGGAAGTCAGCGACGTTGTCATCGAACCTGCGGGCAACGGGTACTTCGAGTTGAGCTTCCGACCGGCGGCGAAAAAGCCGGCATTGGCCAACTTCGAGCATAGCTACATGATTAACGCCATGCAGGAGCAAAACGGCAAGCTGGTTTCTTATCCGAACTTCGGCGAGCTGATGTTTACCGAAGCGGAGCTGGAAGGCCATTGGAACGCGGCCACCGGCAAATATGAAGGCATCCATCTCGGCGGCTGGACGGCGACGACGACTTCCGACGACGTTGATCCGAATAGTCTGAACGGCGAGGTTCTGGACCCGAGCAAGGTGAAATATACCGGTTTGCAGGTCGGACAGGAGTACGTCGTAGGTGTTTCATCGGTCGTCAAACCTGCCAAGGAAGCCGACAAAAATGAAAATTATCATTATGCGGCAAGAACGGACAGCGTGAAGAAGCTGCTGCCTGTGCCGGCGAAACCGGTGCTGGAGACTTCCAAAGAGCAACTTGGCGCACCGCAGCCGAAAATCGACAAGTTGACGGGCAATATCGTTCAGCAAAACATCGAGTTGTTCTCCGATCAGCAGGATGTTATGGTGGAAGCTTTCTATGACGGCCAGCCGATCGGCAAGACGACATTGCAGAACGAAGCAGCCGGCAGCCACGGCACGCTGCAACTGACTTCGTTTACGACGGACGGTACGTACGCGATTGAGCTGCTTGCCACCAATACCAAAACGCAGGACTACAAGGTGAAAATGCTGTACCTGACCGTAGATACGATCGCCCCTGTGCTGTATTTGAACGAACCGTTAACGGGAGCGAGAACAAGCGGCGGGAACATCCGTTTTGCTGGAAAAACTTCCAACGACGCCGTGCTCAAGGTGATCGAGAACAAAAAAGAGACGACGTTAAACGTAGCAGATGACGGAACGTTCTCCGGGGAAGTCGCTGTGGAATCAGCCGACCCGACCGTGCAGTTGACCGTGCAGGTGCGCGACGGCGCAGGCAATGAAAATACGGCCATTGTGTCGGTGACAAACGACAAGTTTAATGTTCCGGCAGGACTTGTCATCAAGCAGATGCCAACGATGAAGCCGGGAGACAATGTGAAGCTGGAAGCCAGCTTGCGGATCTCCGACGGTAAAGATGTGCAGGGCAAACCGAAATTCAAGGAAATTCCGGTTTCTGCGGACAAGGTCAGCTATTCGTTATTGTCCGGGGACGCGGCGCGTTTAAGCGACGACGGTAAAACGCTCACCGCGCTTTCCAGGGGCGCGAGCCTCGTTCAAGGGGAATATCAGGTTTCCGAAGGCGTCACGCTGCAAGCTTTTGCCGCGGCTAACGTAGATATTCCTGCGCCAACGCAGCTTGAATCCATTCAGGCGAATACTTCGGCAATCGCGAACGATAACTCTCATACAAAGGTGAATGTAACCAATGCAGGGGAAACGCTTGGATTCCAGCTTGTGTATAAAGTGTTCTCCAAAGGCGCGGGCGCAGCGCCGCCTGCCTTAAATCAAGATATTAGCTCGTGGAGCTTCTTGCCTGCGAATGGAGTCGTATACGCAGGTGCGAGCGACAGCGTTGTGGTGGCGAAGCGGATTTCTTCAAGCAAGCTGGCCGTAGCTTCGACGGACAAGCTGTCCGCCAGCATATGGCAAGCGCCTAGCGGACCTAGCACCGGCGGTTTCCTGAACGATTCTTCCGGAGGCGGCTCTGGAGGCGGCGGCGGTGGTGGAGGCGGCCCTGTTGGAAACGGATCGGCTGTACCGTCTGAAATCATGATCAATCAGCAGCGTGTGAACGTGGAGAAAAAAGACGATGTGGTCGCAGCCGACATTACAGTCAAACATGTAGACGCCGCGGGAGCCGGGGACATCGTGATTGCTTCCCGCGACAATACGGCCAAAGGCTACAAGTTCCGTCTGGATAAAGAAATCGCTCAGCAAGCGATCGCCAAGCGGAAAAATATCGTGATCGAGGTGCCATTAGCCAAACTAACTTTGACGCCTAATATGTTGGCCGGAATGAAAGAAAATCTGGATATTCAAATTTTCAGAAACTTGAGTTATGAACTGGACGAGCTTGGAAGTCTGGCGGCAAGCTTAGATTCGACCTTGCTTGCCGGGGGACAAGGCGTGTCGGTCAAAACGAATATTCCCGCAGCAAGCTGGGGCAATTACGCGATCGCCCGCATTCCGCTGCCGGATTCGCTGCAGCCGGGCGATATTACCGCGGTTGTGTTGAAAGGATCGGACGGTTCATGGACGCCGGTACCGTGGAAGCTGGATGCGACAAGCGAAGTTGCGGCCGTCAATGTGCAATTGAGCGGTGAAGGCAATCTCGTCTTTATTCGAAACGCTAAAACGTTCGGCGACGTGCAGGACAGCTTCTGGGGGAAAGACAGCATCGCTCAGGCGGCAGCCAAGCTGTTCGTGCTCGGCAAGGCGGACGATAGCTTTGAGCCGGAAAGCCGGATTACGCGAGCAGAATATCCGACGATGCTGCTGCGGGTCGCAGGGATGATGAACAAGCGGGCCGATGCCGAATTTACGGATATCGCCGCCGACGATTGGTTTAACCGCAGTGTGGGAGTCGCCGCTCAAATGGGTGTGATCGAAGGCCTTGCGGACGGAAGTTTTGCTCCTCAAGCGACCGTATCAAGAATGGAAGCGATGACGATGGCGGGCAGGTTGCTTAAAGCCTTGGGCCGTTCTGATGAGATGTCCGCGGCGGAGGCGGAGCAAGTGCTTGACTCTTTTGCGGACGGCGCATCCGTTCCCGAGTGGGCCAAAATTCCGGTAGCAATCTGCATCAAAAACGGAATTATCGAAGGGGACGACAACCACGTGAATCCGTCGAGCGAACTGACAAGGGCGCAGGCGGCAGCGATCGCCATCAGGCTTGATGCATGGCTTGCCAGTCATTGATTTCCTGAATATACCAATTCCTAAAGCTGCTTATTTCCAGAGGGTACCGACATAAGTCTTTACGGCTTGTGCCGGTATCCCTTCTGTCTTCTGCAAGTGGCTGTTCATCAGACGATTTTTACCAAATTGAGGCGGTGTAAAAATGGCATTAAAGCAAAAATCAATCTATGCGATTGTATTTGCTGGTATATGTATCGCATTGCTGGCAGGCTTAACGGCTTATCAGGCAAACGCAAGCACGGGACGCTGGACGGACGGCAGCAATCCGGACACAAGTTGGTTTGACGTCGATCCAACTTTTGGTACTTTTACGATTAATACGCCGGCTAAGCTGGCGGGCGTCGCCAAGCTGGTCAACGACGGGGTCAACAGAAACGGCGTCCCCGTCAACGGTCTCAGCGGCAAAAGACTGGAAGTCAATCAGGATCTGGACTTATCCGCTTATTATTGGATGCCGATCGGCACCGATGCCAACCCGTTTAAAGGGACGCTGATCACGGCCGACGGGCTCATCAAAGAAATTCGCGGCATGAAGGTGGCCGACGATCTGGCGTACGGAGGCTTGATCGGATACATGGACGGGGCGACGGTAGGCGGCTTCAAGTTTACCAGCACGGGAAACATCAACATGCCTTCCGTCACGCGGGACGTGTACGTCGGAGCGGCTGTCGGCAAGATGGTCAACAACAGCTATTTGTACGATATAACCAATGATATGACCGTTACGGTCAATTCCGGTTCCCAGGTTGCTCATGCGGGGGGCATCATTGGTCAAAGCGAAGGCAATATATCCAACCTCGTCAACAACGGAGCGGTTACCGTATCCGGGGGGACGGTATACGCCGGCGGAGTCACCGGCAGCGTATACGGCAGCGGATTAAATGCCGTTAAATTGTGGAATTACAAGGCGCTTAACGCGACTGGCCAACCGGGCAAAGACGTGTATGCCGGCGGCATTGCAGGTTATTCGCCCGTATCGATCAAGATGAGCGATTACAACACGGCGATTTCCAACTCCGGCAACGTAACCGTTTCGGGAGGGGCGAACCTTTATGCCGGAGGCATATTAGGCAAAGCGAGCGGGTTAGCGGTCTTTTCTCCGAGCACGACCAACAGCGGCGCGGTAACGGTTACGGCAGCTTCGGCAACCTCTTCGTATGCCGGGGCGTTGGCCGGTTCGCTTGGCACCACGCAGGCGGCGGATCTTGTTTTTGCCAACACGGGGATTGTCACGAATAACGGCGGCAGCAACGCATATACGGGAGGTCTGGCCGGTTATGCCGAGGGCGCGCTAACTTATGTCCAGAACTATACGAACAGCATAGCTATCACGGTAACCGGCAAGGATCATCTTTACACCGGCGGTTTGGTCGGTTATGCGTCGGGGAATCTGATATTTAAAGGTGCGACGAAAAATACGGCGGTAATTCAAGTTTCCGGGGGAGGGCAGCCGAATCAGCCGGATGAAGCCTATACCGGCGGTTTAGTCGGTTATGGCGCGGCGCGGGTGCTTTTTGATAACACGGCGGCAGCTGCTTTTCAAAATAGCGGTGCGCTTACCGTAACAGGCGGCACCGGCCTTTACACAGGCGGCATTGTCGGCAATGGAGCTTACGCGAGAACAAGCGGCGACCCAAGCGACAATGTAACAAGTATCGCAGACATCCGGGTCACCGGTGTAAAGAAGCTTTACACGGGCGGTTTTATCGGTATCGTTCCGCAGGAAAGCGTCGATAAAGCGATTGCCGGGGCAACGTTTGCAAACGACATCACGGTGACGGCCATGGCTTCCGGCCCGGACAACACCGTCAGCACCGGCGGCATCGTCGGCTATTATGTGAATGGCAGCGGCAACGGAAGCATCAGCGGGGCAACCTGGAAACGAACGCAAACCGGCGTGGACGGCAACAATGATCCGACATACAGCGGCGGCACGCTGAAATCGACAGGCGGCGGCGCGTATACCTATACGGGCGGTATTGCTGGCTACGTTAAAGGCGGCCAAATATCCGGCGCAGCCGCAGGCAACACGGCGGTCAGCTACGCGACCATTACGGCCGACGGCTTTATCGGCGGAATTGCCGGGTATTTGAATGGCACGATAAATACGGCGACCGTCAAATATTTGGACGCAACGGTTCAGACCGCGGACGGTTACGCCGGCGGAATTGCCGGAACCGCGCAAGGCGCAATCAGCGGAGCGACCGTAGGCGATGCCGCGGCGGCGGGCAGCGACAGCGTGAAATTGGCTGCGCCTGCCGGTATCGACCGTTTGACGGCTGGTGGTCTTGTCGGGCAAAGCGAAGGGCCGCTGACGGCCACGGGCAGCTTGGTCACACGCATCGCCTTGCTTAACGAAGCGGGCAAAAGCGGCTACAATCTGGGCGGCATGGCCGGCATATTGGCCGCGGGCGCGCAAATCGGCGCTGCCGGGTCACCGGTGGAAGTCAAGCAGCTTAATATGACCGCCAATGCGGTCGATAGCAATGTGGGAGGCGCGATCGGCATCAACCGCTCCGAGGCCATTACGCGGCTGCAAATCGAAAATGTCGCGATCCAAGTGCCGGTTTCCGGGAGCAGGATCGGCGGCGCGATCGGCCTTCAGGAAGCCGTAATGATTGTGCCAAGCAGCGGTTTTGCGATCACGGCGCAAGATATTTCCATCGTATCGCCGGGCAGCAACAACCAGATCGGCGGCATCGCCGGCAAAAACACCGGGGTCACCAACATGGTGAAAACGCAAAATCATTTGCTTGAAGTTAGCGGCGACAATGTTCAGCTCGGCGGCATCGCCGGCCGTTCCGAGGCGCCCGATAACAGCGCGTCGCTGGCCGGCATCGCCGGCGCATGGGTGCGGGCCGGCGAGCAACTGCTGCTGAAGGCGACGGGAGCCAACGCGATGGTCGGCGGCATTGCCGGATCTGCGCGGAACACTGAAATCAAAGATCCGGTGATCGATGCCGAGCTTCCCGATACTGCAACGATTTCCGTTACGGGAGCGAACGCTAAAGCGGGCGGTATTGCCGGCAACATCGAAAACAGCAAAATCGTCGGCGATGCGGTGAAGGTGAACGTGGACAACCTGTTTATTACAAGCGCGGTTTCTGCGACGGCACCGTATATCGGCGGCATTGCCGGATACAACGACAAGACGCGGGTGGAAAAAATGGCGTCGGGCAACGTCAACCTCATCGTTGCCAGCCCGAACGCGGTTGTTGGCGGCATGACCGGTTATAACCTGAGCGGCGACACCGCCGCGGTTATCGTCAACAATCATACGGATGCGCTGAGCATCAAGGTAAATCCGACCGCTACCCCGTCTACAGTCGGCGGCATCGTTGGCGTCAATGACCGCCGCGTGACAGATCCGAGCGTGAATCCGGGAACGGCGGTCAGCACGATCCAAAACAGCCGGATTGTCGGAACGATCCAGGTGACCGCGGACGCTGCGATCACCGGCGGCATGGTCGGCGAAAATCGCAGCCTGATCGCCAACAACAGCATCTCCGATAAAATTTCGGTGATTTCCAGAGGGAAATCCGCCATTGTCGGCGGTTTGGCCGGTGTAAATACGGAGCTAGGCACGTTGTATTACACGTATTCCAATGCCAACTTGACGGTCGAAGGCGAAAATACGCTGCTCGGCGGTTTGGTCGGCGAAAACCGCGGCCAGGTGATCGCTTCTTATGTAGACATCGACATTAGCGGCAGCGCCAATGGCACGGACGGCAATCCCGTTTATTTGGGCGGCGTGATCGGCCGCAACAGCGGGACGATCGACAAATCGTATTCGGTGTCCAAAGTAACGGCCAAAGGCAGCTACACGATGGTCGGGGGCCTGGTTGGCGAGCACGCCGCCGGCAGCATCACAAACTCGTATGCGGCCAAAGAAGTTATTGCCAGCAGCGATCATTCGTTTGCCGGGGGATTGCTCGGCCGCATTGTGGGCGGCACCGTGACGACCGCTTATTCGGCGGGCAAAGTAACGGCGTCCGGAGAGGGCTCGCTGGCCGGCGGATTTGCCGGACATTACGACAATACAAGCAAGGAATTGCTGTTTAAAACATATTACGTCAAAGATGTAGACAACAATATCAACGAAGATTTACCGGATTTCGCCGAAGGCACCATGTTATGGCTGAACGTGCAGGCGCGGCTCAGCACGATTTTGGCGGAAACGCTGAGAAACAGAGATAACTTCCCTTCATTGTCCGGCTGGGATTTTGTTGCAACATGGAGGTACGGCTCGCTGGATGCGGTATATAAATATCCCGAGTTGATCCGCGTGGCCAACAGCGGCGGAGAAACCGGCAACGGGGATGATGTCAACGCCAATATCAACTGGTATATGCGCGATCCCAACGCATTCAGCTTTGAATTGAAAACCGAAGCGGAGCTTGCGGGGCTAGCCGCGATCGTCAACGGGTCGCTGCCCGGCGTCACCAAATTCTCCTTTGAAGGCAAAACGATCAAGGTGGCAAACCCGATCCATATCCAATCGAAGCAGTGGACGCCGATCGGCATCGGCGAAGACAGCCCGTTCGAGGGCAGCTTTAACGGGAACAATCAGTTGATCGACGGACTGACGTTAACGCCGGTAGTTTCGTATTCCGGGCTGTTTGGCGTAATCGGTCAGCAGGGCAAGGTCGAGAATATCCGCATCGAACCTTTGGCGGTGGCCGGCCAGCAGTTTACCGGCGTGCTGGCGGGAGTTAACAAAGGCGCTGTAGCCAACATCAACATCAAGCTGCTGAACGGGGCAAAAGTCAGCGGCGGCACCGTAGGCAGCGTGCTCGGCAAAAACACGGGCACCGTGTCGGCGCTTGCGATCACTCTGGAAGGCGGCAGCCGCATCGAAGCGACGGGCGCCAATGCGGTGGCCGGCGGGCTGATCGGCGACAACGCGTTTGCGCTGAACCCGGGATGGTTTACGTTCCAACCGACGGATGCCAGCATCGGCAGCGCGGCAACCCATGCTACGGTCGGCGGATTGATCGGCAGACAAACCGGCGACGTAAGCGGAATGAACATAAATATTGCGACGAATTATCGCATTTCGACGACAGGCGCAAACAACATCTTGGGCGGACTGATCGGCCAGCACGTATCCGGTAAAGCGGATCGCATTACCGTGACTTTCACCGACAGTACGCTGCAAGCGCTTGGCGCGGGATCGACGCTCGGCGGCATCATCGGCCAATCCGATTCCGGCAGCACGATCAGCAACGCGACGCTGAAAGCGGCGCAAAGCGGGCAGCATATGACCGTCAACGGCATCGTCGGCGGGATCGTGGGAACCAAGGAAGGCCGCGGCACCAACGCTTTTGACCTCGAAGCAGTGAAGGTCGACAACGTGACGATGGCTACTTTGGACGGAAGCGCTCAGGCCGTTCTTGGCGGGATCGCCGGCAAATTAAGCAACACCGCGCTGAAGCAAGCGGAAGTCAGCGGCGCGCTGCAAGCGGCCGGAGAGCAAGTGATTGCGGGCGGGATCGCCGGACAAGCCGACAATTCCATTTTATATATGGTAAAAGTAACCTCGGACATCGAAGCGACAGCCAAAACGGGAGTGTCCTCCATCGGAGGCGTAGCGGGCATCATCTCGTCAAGCAACGTCAATCTGGCTTTCGATTTCGGCAAGCTGGCTCCGTTCTACAGAGGCATCTACAATGCTTCCGTCACGAATAAAACGATAAAAGCGACGGGAAGCGACAGCGCGGCGGATATGTATGTCGGCGGCATCGCCGGTAAAAATACGGCGGCATCGATTTACCATGCCGAATCGCTCCCGGCGATCTCGGTTAGCGGCGGGAAAACCGTAGTTGTCGGCGGCATCGCCGGCTACAGCAGCGGGGTGATCGTCAGCTCCGCGGCGCACAGCGGCATCACGGCCGATACAAGCCGCATGTACCATGTCGGCGGGGCAGTCGGCCAAGCCGGAGGCGGCGAAATTCATTACGTCACGGTGACTTCGACGGATGGCGGTAAAATCGCCGTAAGCAGCACCGTGACGAAACCGGGCATGACGCCGGCCGCTTATGTCGGCGGTTTTGCGGGAACGGCCGACAATACGCTGTTTGCCGATTCTTTTACCGGCCTGCCTGTGCAGGTGGTATCCGACAATCAGGATGACACCTTATACGCCGGCGGTTTTGCCGGTTTGCTGGGGGATGCCGACCCGTCCGGCTCGGGTTCCATCCAACGGGCTTACGCCACAGGAAACGTCGAAGTTCAAGGCATCACAGGCGCTTATGCAGGCGGGTTTGCCGGCTCGGCGGACCGCTACGCCATCACCGAAGCTTATACGACAGGAAATGTCGCAAATACGGGCTTCGATACGCGCACCGGCGGATTCGCCGGGGTGGTCGAACGCTCGGCCAGCGTGAAAAAAGCTTATGCGGTGCAGGAGAAAGTGACCACGACCGGGATCAATCATGCGACCAGGTCGTATACCGGCGGGTTTGCGGGGTATAACGACGGAACGATCGAAAACGCCTTTGCCGGCACTCCCGCGGTTTCGATGAATGTAACCGGCGCGAATGCGTTTAACGGCGCGTTTGTCGGTTACAACTTCAGAAACGGCAAAGTGACGTCGTCTTCTTACCTAGGCACGCTTGATCCGATCGGCCGCAATTTGGGCAGCGGGCAGCCGGCTTCGGCGGCAAGTGACGTGTCCGCTTCTTACGGCTTCGGGGGCTGGAGTTTTGACGTTGACGCATCTTATTTGAGTGTATACGACGCTTCCGATATTGCGATTCAAAATGCAAAGCAATTTACCGGCGTCGTCACGCTTTACAACGATCCTAGCATCGATTTCTACAAATTGTTTAACCGGACTGCCGCGGCGAAACCCGATCTGAGCCGGTTTTCCTTGGGAACCGACGTTGACATGAGCGGCGTTGCCTGGATTCCGTTTGGCTCGTTCCGCGGCGAATTTGACGGTAAGGGCAAAACGATCAAAGCACTCAAGGGCTCGGCGCCGACGGCTTCAGCATACGGCTTCGCGGCGGAGAATTACGGAAAAATCGCCAACATCGCTTTTGTCGACGCAGACATCGCGGCGGGCGCGAACACGGGCATAGTCGCCGGAATCAACCATACCGGGGCGACAATCAGCGGCATCACGCTAAACGGCGGCAAGGTGCAAGGCGCCGATTACACCGGCGGCGCGATCGGGCTCAACAGCGGCACGGCTGACGGCATCGCCGTCAACGCTGCGGTTAGTTCCCCGAGCGGGACAATCGGCGGCATTGCCGGCGCCAATGAAGGCAAGATCAGCAAATCGTATTCCCGTGGCACCGTCCGCAATACAAATGCGGCAGGTGCGGCGGTAACGGCGGGTGGTATTACCGGGGAGAACACAGCTGCCGGTGAAATCGCTGAATCGTTCTCGTTTGCGAACATCGCGATCGGCGCCGATCAGGCGAATGTCGGCGGTATTGCCGGGGTAAACAGCGGCAAGATCGGCAACACGTATTTCTCGGGACGTTTGAGCGCGGAAGGGACAACAAAAGTCCGCGCCGGCGGCATCGCCGGTTATGCGGCGGCGGGGACGATCGGCGACGCCTTAAATGTCGGCGAAGTCACCGCTTCGAGCGGAGGAAAGATCGTCAAAGGCCAAACATTCTTCGGCGGCATCGCCGGCCAGAAGGAAGACGCGGCAATGATTGCGGGTACTGCGTTTAATAAGCAGATGCTCAAAGCGGATACAGCTTATTACAATGCCGCTGGCAAACGGATTGCCGGAACGGAGGGTGAAGCGGCCGCGTTAATGGCCAAGGACATGGTTAAGGCGACGCCGCCAATCGCTTTGAACGGCTCCTTGTGGCAAAGTACGCAAGGCTATTACCCGCAGCTTGCCGCTTTCAGCGGCAAGACGGCTTCGAAGCTGAGCGCCGCGGCGGTCGTTTTTGGCGATAAAGATTCGATCTACAGCGTCAAAGCGGATTTCACGCTGACCGGCAACGGCGAGCTTGTCTGGAGTGCTGCGACCGATACGGCTGCAATTGAGAGCGGAACCGCAGGTTCATATAAAGGCACGTTAAAAACGGCGGGAAGCGCCGATCTGACGGCCGCGGTTGGCGGGGATACAAGAACGTTGACGGTCAATGCTCCGGCCCCTGCATTTTCCGAGACGGCCCAGAAGCCTAGAATTGTTTCCGGCGACAATCCGTTTAGCGGGCGTACATCCGTTGTGCTCGCGACGGACGAAGCCGGCGGCAAGATCGTGTATACGCTGGACGGCAGCCAACCGGACGCATGGTCTACGGTATACGCCGGCCCGATTGCAATTAGCGGCCCGACGACGATCAAGGCGATGACGATGGCTGAGGACAAAGAGAACAGCGAGGTGCTTCCGACCACTTGGATGCTGCGGACGTACGATTCCCCGGGCGGTGGAGGCGGAGGTGGGGGAGCATATCAGCCGCCCGTCACCGAACCGGCCATCACCGCAAACATCGGCTCCAAAACGGTCGCGACTGATAATCAAACCACGGTATCCGTCGCTCATAACAGTAAGCTGACGTTAACGGCGCCGGAAGGCCAGACGATTTATTATACGACCGACGGCAGCACGCCGACGAAGGACAGTCCGCGTTATACCGGGGAAATTTTGATTACGGGCAATATGACGATCAAAATGATTACCGATAAAAACGATCAGGTTGTGGTCATCAACTACCGGGTTGAAAACGCCAAATACAATCTGAAGGACGATGCCAAGGAGACCAAGTACATTTCAGGTTATGAGAACAACGAATTTAAGCCGGATAACGCGCTGAGCCGGTACGAAATTGCTTATATGCTGAATCCGCTTCTGAATAAGGAGGACGTCACTGTCGGCAATGTGCTGAAGGGCGTTGACAGCGACAAAGAAAATCTTGTGGCGTTTTTTACGTCGGCGGGCATTATCGAGGGCTATCCGGATAACACCTTCGGCGGCGATAAAGGCTTGACGAGAGCGGAGTTTGTCGTTGTGATGTCGAGAGTGTTGAAGCTGGATATTTCTGAAGCGGGAGAGCCGCTTTTATCGGATATCCAAGGACATTGGTCGGAAAAATACATCAATGCCTTTACAAAAGCGGGCTATGTACAGGGTTTCCCGGACGGCACCTTCAAGCCGGACAGCCCAATTACGCGGGCGGAGGCCGTTGTGCTGATCAACCGCATTACCGGCATGGAGAAGCAGGATGCTCCGGCGAAGTTTACCGATCTGCCGCCTTCTCACTGGGCTTATCAGGACATCATGGCTGCGGCGAAGTAAGCGGGTGCGTCCCGGAAAGGCGGTAAGCGCGTTGATTAGAAAACTTATGAGATTATGGATGGTTCTTATCTTATTAACCGGGACAAGCTTGTTGGCCCATGCTCTAGCGAATGCCGCCGGCGCGGATGCCGATAAAGCCGTCTACAATGCAGAGGAAACGTATGAGCGCACGGAGGGCGCGGTGTTCTATATCCGCGCCTTGAACGGCGACGATACATTAAAAGCGGCGGGGACCGGGGTCATGATATCCCCGGACGGCATCGCGGCGACGGCTTTCCATGTCATTGCGGACGCCGAGCGGATTGAAGCCGTTTTTAATGATGGACGTATAGTTTCACGGGTTGAGGTGCTGGGCAGCGATGAGCTGACGGATGCGGCGGTTTTGAAGTTTCCCGCCTCGAATACGCGGGAAGATGAAGCGGCGGTTTCTTACGCAAATGTGATTTCACTTAGAGAAACAGCGGTAAAACACGGAGAAAAAGTATTTGCCATCGGATATCCGATGAAAGATACGCCAATCATTACAGAAGGCATCGTCAATACCCCAAAGGCTGAAATTAACGGGAGGGAGCGTATTCTGACCTCGGCCCAGATTGTCAGCGGCATGTCCGGAGGACCGGTTATCGACCGGTACGGGCGTCTGGCCGGAATCGTGTCGGGGTCCATGCGGACGATGAACAACGTCCATCTCGTCATTCCGCTCGATCAGCTGCGAAGCTTGCTGCCGGAATCCGTGAAATAACGGATAAAACAAAACAAACCGCATACCAACCCGCTTACCCGCCGGCTTGCCGGAAGGAGTCAGCGGGTTATTTTTTTGCAAGCTTCTTGATTCCCGGCGGGTGCCTAGGGCAAACGGGCGGATCTATACATAAAATATCGTGTTTACGTATGATCACCTCCAAAAATGATCCGCACATACATTTGAACCGGTAGGAAGTGAACTGATGAAGAAGCGATCCATCGCGGCTATCTCCAGCAACATTCGATATAGACGCTTCATTGTAAGTAAAATGCTGAAAACAAAAGTGCTGTTGGCAAGCAGCGAAACGCGGGGCGTCATACCCGAGACGCAAAGATTAAGCCGCGAAAGCCTGAGGTCGATGCTTGGTTCGATGAGAATGGTGTACGTCAAGCCGGATATCGGGACTTACGGCAATGGCGTTATTCGGGTGGAGTGGACCGACGATAAGGATAAGCCGTATCGGTTCCAGAAGGGCGTTAACGTGAGAAGTTTTGCGGCTTTTGATTCGATGTACGATTCATTGCAGCGTTTTACAAGCAGAAGGAAATATCTAGTACAAAAAGGGATCCACCTGCTGAAGCACAGAAACCGGCGGTTCGATCTTCGCATCATGGTTCAGCAAACGCCCAAAAAGCGCTGGGAGACAACCGGCATCATCGGCAGGGTGGCTGCGCCGCGCAAAATTGTAACAAATTTCCATAACGGCGGCACGCTGACCCCGGTGGAGAAGCTGCTCAAACCGTATTTAACTGCGGCGGAAAGCCAGAGGTACATCGGAAGCCTGCGGTCGCTTGGCGTGAAGCTGGCCAGCCAACTTCACGGCACCTATAGAGGCATTAAAGAAATCGGAGCCGATGTGGGGCTGGATAAAGATTTGAAGCCTTGGGTGCTTGAAGTGAACACTTGTCCGGATCCGTTTATATTCCGCAAACTGAAGGATAAAAGGATCTTCGGCAAAGTCATGAGATATGCCCGGGCATACGGGAAATATAAATAAAAATAGCCGGATATCTGCGTAGGCAATAGGCAGGTCATCCGGCTTTCTTTTTATCCAGCATGGCGTGGCTTAAATAGGAAGCCGCCGCTTCTAGCGCAAGCAGTGTCTATGCCGAGGATTGGGGTAATGCCGGCGTCTCTGCTTCGCCTTTTGGCAGGATGATTGTAAACACGGTGCCGATACCGGGTGCGCTGTCCACCGCAATCGTGCCTTGATGTGCTTCCACCAGCTGCTTAACGATGGAAAGTCCGAGTCCGGTTTCGCTTTTGTTTTTGTTGCGGGAAGGATCTGCTTTGTAGAAGCGTTCCCAGATCAGCTGCTGTTCTTCTTTGCTGATCCCTTTGCCCGTATCGGAAATCTCGATGCAGGTGGACCGCTCGGTTTCCGCGGCTTTTAGCTTGATCGTTCCGTAATCGGTAAATTGAATGCTGTTTTTGACCAGATTGATCAGGATCTGGGTCAGCCTGTCGTAATCCCCGTAGATCAGCACCTGCGGTTCGCATTCGATCACGATGTGCAGCTTTTTCTCTTCAATCAGCACCTCAAGCGATTCGGCGACTATCTCCATTAATTCCTTCAGGGAATATTGCTGCTTGTTTAGCGAAATCATGCCGCTTTCGATTTTTTCCACATCCAGCAGCTCATTGATGAGCCGGATCAGCCGGAACGTTTCTTTTTCGATAATCGTGTAATATTTATACCGCTCTTCCGGCTGCGTGACGAAGTTGTTTTTCAAGCCTTCGATAATGCCGCGTATGGACGTGAGTGGTGTGCGCAGCTCGTGTGTCGCATCCATAATGAAGTGGCGGCGTCTTGCGTCGTACTGCTGAAGCTTATGTGAAGCTTCTTCAAGCCGGTCGGCCATCGTATTAAAATCGTTCGAGAGATCGCCCAGTTCGTCGGAGCGGCGGACCGGGGAACGCGCCGACAAATTGCCTTGGGCGATTTGCCGGGTAGCCTGCTGAATGGAGCGGATGCTGCGGCTTAAGCTGCGGGAAAACATAATGCTGACGATAACGGCAAGCAGTCCGACAATACCCGCTGTATAAAGCAGCGGTTCTTTCAGCAGGGGCCATATGCTGGCGAGTCCGCGGTGGGAGGTCAGGACAAACAAATAAATTTCCCGTCCCGCTTTGAGCTTGATTTGCCTGGGCACTACGATGATCTGCTCATTGTTGGTACTTTTCGCTATAAAGCTCTGATTGTCTTTCATTGTGAAAATATGGCTGCGAAGCTGATCCAGAAATGCTTTGGTACGGAAAGCGAAGTCCATTTTCGAATCGCGGTACAGCAGTTCGCCGGACTTGTCCAGCATAATAAATGAAATTTTCCGCTCCGCCAGCAGCGTGCGATAGGCATTAACAGCGAGATCCGGTTCTTCGGTTTCCCGCTGCATCAGTTTGGCAACCGCGCGGCCGGCGCTGACCAATTCCTCCGTCTCCGATTTGTATACCTGTTTCTGGAAATAGTAGACAAACCCTCCGCTCAACAAAGCGAGAATCAGGACGGCGATCAACAGATGGCTTAATACTTGTCTTTGAAAAAAAGTGAACCGGTATCGGATTCGCAGCTTCTTCACGTTACGCCTCATTCCTCCAGCTTGTACCCTACGCCCCAGACGGTAACAATCAGTTGGCGCTCGGGGCGCGACACTTTGTTGCGCAGCCGTTTGATATGCACGTCAACCGTGCGTTCTTCGCCGAAATAGTCGTAACCCCAGACGCTTTCGAGCAGCTGCTCGCGGGTAAATACTTTTTTCGGATGCTTGACGAACAAGCGAAACAACTCGAATTCCTTGGGGGTCAAGCTGCTGACAGGCTGGCCGTCGATCGTTATGCTGCGCGCGGCAATATTGATGGCAATGCGGTTGTACTGCAGCAGATCATCTTTGCTGAATTCTTCCTCTTGCACGCCGACGCCGGCAGCGGATGCAGATGCAGGATGCAAATGATAACGCCGCAGCACCGCTTTCATACGGGCGATCAGCTCCATCGGGCTGAACGGTTTCGTAACGTAGTCGTCGGCTCCGAGTTCGAGCCCGAGAATGCGGTCGTTCTCTTGATCTTTAGCGGTCAGGAGAATGACGGGCGTTTGCTTGGTCTGGCGTACCTCGCGGCATAAGGCAATGCCGTCTTTTCCCGGGAGCATCCAATCGAGGATGATGAAATCCCAATCGGAATCGCGGATATAATGCTGTGCGGTCAGACCGTTATGTATAAAGGTGGCGTCATACTGCTCCTTCTCGAAAAAAAGCCGCAGCATTTCGCAAACAGACGGGTCGTCTTCAACGACAAGCAGCTTCATGTTAACAACTCCTAAGAGCTTTCCGCAGGAAAGCTGGCTACGAAAGGACTACTGAGCTTTCCGAAGGAAAGCTAGCTTCGAAAGGATTACTGAGCTTTCCGAAGGAAAGCTGGCTATGAAAACCATATAAGTTGAACCAAAAACTTCCAGGAAGGGCAGGGTGCAGTGGAGGAAGGGAATTGTCTTGCCAGCGAGTTATGGCTTTGAATTCCTACGAGCCGCAGGCCCATTCCATGAAAGGAATTCAAAACAAGATGTTTGAAGAGGGCAAGATAATCCCTTTCGGAATGGAACGGACCTCCATACGATAGGTTCAACTTATATAGATCTGAAAGGACTTACTTAAGCTTAAGCATATTCCGATATGCGGAGGTTGACAAGTGCGCGAAGCCCGATATTTGCATAGTTAAAAAAATCATCACTTTTCCCCGGAGAAAGGGATAAGGCTGGACGCTAAAGAATGTATAAGCAAAACCATTTCAAACCGCTGAAAGGCGTGAGGACTCATGTTTCCAACAAGCATAAATGAAAATTTCAACGATGTGATGGCTTATGTCGAAAAGATCAACCGCTTAAATCACGGCACTTCCTGCGCCTTATACGTGATTCAAGGCGACCGGGTCATCGCCGAGCATTACGCGGGCCGGCATGGCACGCCAGAGGAAGCGCGCCGGACGTCGGCCGCTTCGCAATACAACGTGGCATCTGTGCGCAAAAGCTATATCGGCTTTGCCGCGGCTTGGGCGCAGCATGCCGGTGCTATCGCTTTTGACGACGAGGTGCTGCGTTACGTATCGCCGGACAAAGAGGAACGTGCGGTTTTGGACAAGGTGACCGTCCGGCACCTTCTGACGCATACGCACGGTTTGATCAGAGGTGCGGACGGCCAGCTCCAGCGCCGTTTTGCACCAGGTACCGATTGGCAATACAACAACGTGGGGATCGGCTTGCTAACCCAATTGCTCCCGGAAACATTAGGTTGCTCGATTGCCGAGCTGTTGCGGAAGCATGTATTTGACCCGCTCGGATTTACGGAGACCGGCTGGCGAAGCGCACCATCCGAACTGCTTGTGCCGGTTATCGACAAAGGAAACAATAACGAATCCAGGTTATATCTCGACGGCTGCACAGACGGCAGCGAAGGCAATATGTTTGTATCGGCCCGCGAGCTGGCCTGGTGGGGGTATTTGCATTTGAAGTTTGGCCGAATGAAAGGCACTTCGCTGATACCGGAAGCTGTGATCCGCAGCGCGACAACCGTCCAGTCACCCGCCGGGCTGCCGGCAAATCTTCCGCACAACGGCTGCTTATGGCTGGTCAAAAGCGGCGAATCCCCGCAATGCTTGATTGGCCCAAACGTGCCGCAGCACGCCTTCGAAATCGTCGGCTTATACGGGCCGCTGGTACTGGTTGTTCCCGAACTCGATTTGGTTGTCGTCAGAATGGCCAATACATGCGGAAACTATGAGGACGAGCATGGCTCTTACGTGCATTACCTCAAGCAATTCGCCGACCGGGCCGTCGCCGCGGCGAGAAAGCCGTACAGTGTTGCTCCCCCTAGCGGGCTTTAGTATACTTTAAGAGGCTGTTCAAAAAGTCAGCTTTTGAACTGGACTTTAGCCAGATACGTTCATTTTGATCGAAAAGAAGGGATCGTATATGCGGGTATTGGTAGTGGAAGACGATCATAACCTGCGTGAGGCCATCGCTTCCGTGCTGGAAGACGAGCAATATGAGGTCGATGCGGCGGATAACGGTCATGACGGCTTGCTGAGCGCCGAGCATGGCATCTACGACCTGTTGATATTGGATATTATGCTGCCGGGTATCGACGGCATCACGCTGATTCGCACGCTCAGGCGAAAAGGAATTTTCACGCCGGCGTTATGTTTGACGGCCAGAGATACGGTTGAAGCCCGCGTGCAGGGATTGGATGCGGGGGCGGACGATTATCTGGTGAAGCCGTTTGCCATTAATGAGCTGCTCGCGCGCATTCGCGCGTTGCTCCGCAGGAGCAAAGGATTCGGCGTTGGCGGTGAGCTGGCATACGGGGCCATCACCTTGGCGGTGAGTGAATATGAGGCCGTCTGCAACGGCCAAACCGTGAAGCTGACCTCCAAGGAATATGAGCTGCTCTCCTATCTGGTGCAGAATAAGGAGCAGATTTTGAAGCGGGATCAAATTTTTAACCGCGTGTGGGGGCTGGACTCCGATGCGAACGAAACGGCAGTCGATCTGTACATTCATTATATACGCAAAAAGCTGATGCCCTCCGGATGCGACCATTACATTCATACCGTACGGGGCGTCGGTTACATGCTGAAAGCCGGCGACGACCATGTTTAATAAAACCCGGCTGCAGCTCGTCACTTTGTATTCTATTGTGTTTTTTGTGCTGCTGAACTGTTTTGGCGCCATGCTGTACTTTTCCACGCAGCAGCGGTTATACGCCCAGGTGGACAGCTCGCTGCAGAAAGAATTAAATACGTTCGCCACGCTGATGAACCGCCAAGCTCGAAGAGACAACCGGGAAGTGCCGTACCGTCCGGTCCGGCTCATGAGTTATTTGTTCTGGGACGAGAGCGGCAAGCTTGTGTTTCAGACGCCGCGCGATCTGCTGGATGACAGCGCGATCGAAGCGCTTCGCGCGGAAAGCGAGGAGCTGGGCGTGCACAGCGTGACGCTGGAAGACAATGTGTACCGCACGGTCGGCAAGCAAACGGCAAGCGGCGGCTACATTCAGATCGCTTACAACATGGAGCCCGAGCGCAGCGTGCTTGGCAACCTGCTGATTTTTATCGGGGCCGGAGGACTGGTCAGCGTTATTATCGCCGTATTGGCGGGGTATTTTCTAGCGAGCCGGGCCTTTGTGCCGATTCAAAAAGCGTGGGAGCAGCAGCAGCAATTCGTCTCGGACGCTTCCCACGAGCTGAGAACGCCGCTTTCCGTGCTGCGCATTCATTTGGAGCAGATGTTTCGCCATCCCGAACGCACGGTCGAACAGGAGAGCCGTAAAATATCGGTTATGCTTGATGAAACGCAGCGGCTCGGCAAGCTGGTGGACGATCTGCTGACTTTGGCGCGCAAAGATTCGAGCCAGATGGAGCTGCTGAAGACACGGGTGAATTTGCACGATATTTTACAAAGTGTGGTGCACGGATTTCAGGACATGGCCCGCCTGAAAGGGATTGAGCTGACAGCGGATTTGGAGCCGCATGCCGAAATCCAAGGCGACGCCGACCGGCTTCATCAGCTTTTCGTCATCGTCATGGACAATGCTTTAAAATATACAAAGCAAGGCGAGATCAAGGTTTGGCTGAAAACGGA
The DNA here is from genome assembly GCF_004307995.1 of Paenibacillus thalictri. Classification (GTDB taxonomy): domain Bacteria; phylum Bacillota; class Bacilli; order Paenibacillales; family NBRC-103111; genus Paenibacillus_AF; species Paenibacillus_AF thalictri. Next base: position 99,040 of record NZ_SIRE01000014.1, read on the forward strand.
CGGGGCGGCGGCGCAAATCGAAATTGCCGACACCGGCATCGGTATAGCGGAGGAAGATCTTCCTCGTATATTTGACCGCTTTTTTCGTGCGGACAAGGTGAGAAACCGCAAGGAAGGCGGCAGCGGGCTGGGACTGTCCATCGCCAAATGGATTATCGAAGCCCACGAAGGTTCGGTTTATGTGGAAAGCGTTCCGGAGCGGGGTACGGTGTTCAGAATCAGTTTGCCGGGCGGCAAAACGCCTTAAGCGGCCCGGTCTTATATTCCCCGCGTCGGGTACAAGCCGGTGCGCGGCTTTGCTTGGCACATATTGCGCTCTTTGGACCGGAAGGGTACCAAAGCGGCGCGATTTTTTTGAAGCGAGGACGGTTTGGAAAAATGAAAGCGCTGCCGATACACTTCACTTTTTTATTAGTTTCGAAAAAATGGGGGGGCATTTTCATATTTTATTAAGCTTTCAAATCGAATTCCAATAAACATTTGATTTAATGAAGGTAATTTCAAGTAACATGTACTTCGAATCAGGAACTTGCAGGAGGTTGAGCCGCTTGCGGACGAAAAAAGTAGTACTTATTTCCACAATAGCCATACTTCTATGCGCAGGGGGCACTTATGTTTATTTTGACCGCTTCAAACCGGCGAATAAAAATACGGCCGCCCAGCAGGAAGCGACCTATACGGTCAAAAAAGGCAATTTGCGTTCGGTCATTTCCGGGACAGCCCAACTGGAGCCGCAGGAATTGCAAAGCATCGTGCCTCCCAAAGAAGGCATGATTAAATCCATCAACCTAAGCCGCAATCAGCCGGTGAAAAAAGGAGATTTGCTGCTGGAGTTGTCCGATTCGGCGCTGGATGAGAAGCTGGACCAAGCGACGGTGACGCTGAGCCAGCTGCAGTCCGATATGGACGACCTGCTTCAGCAGCAAGCCTCGCTCAAGACGGTCGCTTCAACAAGCGGCAAGCTGATTTTGGCCAGCAATATAACCGAAGGCGCCGGTGTTTCCAAAACGACCAAAATCGGCACCATCGCCGATACAAGCGTGTTGACCGTGACGCTGCCTTTCTTGCAGGAGGATGCGGCACAGTTGAAAGCGGGAGATCAAGTGCAGCTGACTATCGACGGGTTTATGCTGACCAAATCAGGCACTATTGACTCGCTCGCCGCAGGCACGAAATCGGATACCAAAGGCAATCGCCTGGTCGATGTGAAGGTTCGGGTAGAAAACGACGGTTCATTGGATGCAGGACTAAACGTCAAGGGCTCGGTGACGATCGGCGGGCAAGCGGTCGACGCCAAAGCGTTGGCTGCGCTGCAATATAAAACGACCAAAACGGTGCTCGCCGGCGTTAACGGCACGATCAGCCATATGGAAATTACCGGAGACCAGCTGGTAGAAGCCGGGGAGCTGATCTGCACGATCGAAAGCGATACGCTGGACCGCGACATGACACAGAAACGGCTGCAAATCAACCAGCAGCAAAAAAGCATCGACGATGTGAAAACGCAGCTGGAGAAGCTGAAAGTGTTTGCGCCATTTGACGGCATCTTCTCCACCGACTTCGCCGATCAGAAGAAAAATGTGCTGACTTCTTACCCGGTGGGCACGACCATCGAAAGCGGCGTACAGCTTGGAGCCGTTGCCAATCTGGATACGCTGCAGCTGCCGATCAAAGTCGACGAGCTTGATCTTCCCAAGATTAAGCAAGGACAAAAAGCGGAGGTGCATGTTGACGCAGTTCCCGGAAAAGTATTCCAGGCGGATGTGACGCAGGTGTCGACGGTTGGTACGGTGACCAACGGGGTCACCTTCTTTACGGCCGTATTGTCGATCAAAAATTCGTCGGAGCTGAAAAACGGGATGACGGCTACGGCCGACATCATTATCGAAGACAGACGGAACGTGCCTTTAATGCCGATTGAAGCGCTGCACCAGCGGGCCGGCAAAAAATACGTCGCTGTGAAAAATCCGGACGGTACGATCGATCAAGAACATGAAGTGAAGACGGGAGCGAACAACAGCACGCAGATCGAAATTACGGAAGGCCTGAAGGAAGGCGACGTCATTATACTGCAGCAGGCCAGACAACAGCGCAAACTGTCCCAGCAGGAAATCGACCAGATGCGCCAGCAGTTCCAGCAAGGCGCTCGTCCCGGCGGTGCTGCAGGCGGTGGGAACAACGCCCGCCAAGGCGGCGGCGGTGGGTTTCCAGGCGGAGGAGGCCGGTAATCCGGCCGTTTAAAGGGCGGTGATGAGATGTGAGTATGATAGAGCTGAAAAATATTAAAAAAACATATTTTCGCGGCAGCGAGGAGCTGCCGATTCTAAAAGATATTTCGCTTTCGGTCGATATCGGCGAATTCGTGGCGATCGTAGGGCCCAGCGGCTCCGGCAAATCAACGCTGATGAATACGATCGGTCTGCTGGACGTGCCGACCTCCGGTTCTTATACGCTGGACGGCGTGGTGACGCAGAAAATGAAAGATGACCAGCTCGCCGAGCTGCGTAACCAAAAGATCGGGTTCATCTTCCAGCAGTTTAATTTACTGCCCCGGCTGACCGCGCTTGAAAATGTGGAGTTGCCGATGATCTATGCCGGCATCGGACGTAAGGAAAGACGGGATCGGGCGATGGAAATGCTGACCATGCTTGGCATGGGCACCCGCGGCGGGCATCGGCCCAGCGAATTGTCGGGCGGCCAGCAGCAGCGGGTTGCGATTGCCCGTGCACTTGCCATCGGCCCCTCGCTCCTGCTCGCGGACGAACCGACCGGCGCGCTCGATTCCAAAACCGGGCGCGAGGTGCTGGAGCTGATGCTGCAGCTGAATGAAGCGGGCAATACGATCGTGCTGATTACGCATGATCTGCATATTGCCGAGCACGCCAAACGGATCGTCACCATTCGCGACGGCATGATTATTAGCGATGTGGCTAATGTCCCTCTCGTTCCGGTCGAGCCTCCCGTGGAGGTAACGTCATGAAGCTGACCGAACTGATTTTCATGGCGCTGAAGACGGTGAGCAGCAACTGGCTGAGAACGATGCTGACTATGCTTGGCGTCATTATCGGCGTCAGCTCCGTGGTGACGCTGGTAGCGATCGGTCAAGGTACGGCAAGGCAAATCGAGCTGCAATATGAGAGCCTTGGCACCAACCTGCTTGTTGTCAACGTCAACGGTCAAGGCCGGGCGACCCAGTTGAATTACGACGAGATTATGCAATTCGAAGGATTTCCGGAGTTTCAGTCGATTGCGCCAACCGTCAGCAGCAGCATTAATGTAAAGTACGACCGCAATCAGGATTCTTTTGCGGTGCTGGGTTCCAACGACCGGTATCTTCCCATTGTCAAATCGGAGCTGGCGACCGGGAGATACATCTCCGAGGCCGATCAAGATTTCCGCACGAACGTTGCGGTGCTCGGAACCAATGTGGTCAAAACGCTGTATGGAACAGCGAATCCACTCGGCACGCAAATTAATATCAACGGTTTGTCGTTTACCGTCATCGGTACCTTAAAGACCAAAGGCTCCAGCATCGGCGGCTCGTCGGTCGACGACAACGTGATCGTACCGCTCAGCACGGCGCAGCGTCAGCTCAACATGGGCAGCATCCGCACGACGTACATTGAAGCCGCGAGCAAAGACGATATTTACCGGGCGCAAGATACGATCACTCAATTTTTGACTTATAAATTTAAGAATACCAACGGCTTCCGGCTCATGAATCAAGATCAGTTGCTGACGGCGAGAACGGAAGCGTCAAGCTCCCTGACGAGCCAGCTCGTTAGCGTGGCCTGCATCTCGTTATTGGTTGGCGGTATCGGCATCATGAACATTATGCTGGTTACTGTCAGCGAACGGACGCGGGAAATCGGCATCCGCAAATCCATCGGAGCCAAGCGGCGGAATATATTGTTCCAGTTTCTGGTGGAGGCTGTGGTCATCAGCGGTTTGGGCGGTTTGATCGGGCTGCTGCTGGGCATCGGGCTGTCGCTGGCTTGGCCTCACATTAATCCGAAACAGACGACGGTCATCTCGCTGAACATCAGCATGTACGCTTTCCTGTTCTCCGTGGCGGTCGGCGTTATTTTCGGCTTGTATCCGGCCAACAAAGCATCCAAGCTGCGGCCTATCGACGCATTGCGTTCGGACTGACGGTTGTGCAGCGGGGACAAGGGGCCATATTTTTTGCGGAACGTGATGACAAGCGTCTCGCTTGTAAAATGAATAGGAGGAAAAAACATATGCAGGGCATTCATCCCAACAACATGCTCAAATCCTTGCGTCTGCTGCTGATGTTCGCGCTTGTCGGGTGTCTGGCCTGGTCGGGAATGGCTCCGCGGCCTGCGGCGGCCGGCAAAGAGGGCGTTTTTATCGGCGACGGCGTTTATTTCACGTTGGAAGCTGCCGAGCTGTCGAAGGAAACGGACAGCCAGACGATGCGCTTTACGGTTAGGTTGAACAATGATGGGGAAAGTTCCGTCGATTTCAACCGGTACGGAGTAAAAGTGACTGCGGAGGGCGGGGGCAGCTACTCCGCGCAGCTTAGCCAAAAGGCGGCGGGGACCGTCGCTCCGGCTTCCGCCGTCGATTACATGTATGTCTCCAAGATCGCGGCAGGTTTGCCGGCCGATCAATTAAAAGTGACGATTTTCGACCGCAGCGGCGGCGGAATCAGCGATATCGGTTCTTTGACGGTAGCGAATGCGGACACTTTGCGCCAGACGGACAGCCAGCTCGTGCTGAATTTATCCGACGTGGACAGTTCTGCCGCTAACGATTCTATACTTACGCTGCGCGCGCAGCAAGCTTTCGTTCAGCCGAAAGACGGCAAATGGCTGCTGTCGGCCGATATCGCGGCGGAATACAGCGGGACCGGTTCAACCGCGCTCCCATCCGGGCTGAAGTGGACCGTACGCGATAAATCCGGCAAAACATACGCAGCGGCCGTCAAAATGGCGGATGGCAGTGCTTTGAGCGCAGGACAGACGTTTCATATCCTGCTTACCGCAAACAGCGATAAACGTCCCGATGCAGCTAATCTTGTGTTGGAGCTTTCCCGCAACGATGCCGGTTCTTCCGTACTCGGCAAGCTGAACATCGGTCCGCGCTTTGCGGTTGTGCAGGCCGGGCAGAAGGCCCCGTATTTGCTGCAAAGCGCGGACGGATTGACGATGGAGTTGGGACAAGCCCAAGTATCCAAACGTTCCGAGGACAGGCAAATACTGGCCGACGTTATGTTTCACAACGGCAGCGATCATACCGTTCAAGTTCCCGAGCTCACAGGTTCGTTTGTTTCCGTGGAGAACGGTTTGACTTTGGATGCTTCGCTTGTGATCGCGGCGGATACGTACGTCGCCTCGGGACAATCGACCTCCTATCGGCTGGCAGCCGCTTTGCCGGACGGCGTGAGCCCCGATACGCTGCAATTGCTTGTGTTTGAACAGAAGACCGCTAGCGGTAAAACATCGTCGGGCAGCTCCAATGACAAAAGCGGCAGCACCAATACGAATAACAGCACTAGCAACAATAGCGACACCACAAACTCCAATAGCAGCACCAGCAGCACAAACTCGTCGACGTCGGGCAGCTCCGGCAGCGGCAAAAATGGCTCGTCTGCGAGCGGATCCGGAAATACAGCGAACACCGGCAGTTCGGGTTCAGCGGCGAACAGCAGCGGGAACTCGGGAGCTAGCGGCTCGACATCGAGCAGCGGCGGCAGCGGAAACAACGGGAGCACAAATAACGACGCATCCGGTTCTGCGTCCATCCCTGTGATGGCCGTCAGCTTAAACGGCGCATCTTCCCCGGCTGCGATGGTCAACGCACCTTTTTATACACTAGGCGACCGCATGGCGCTTAACGCATCAAACAGCTTGATCGATAAAAACCTGGATGTCTCCATCGTTGAGCTGAACGCTCATACGAATGACGAGAACGGCTTCCAGACAGTCGTAGCCAAGTTTAAATTTACGAACAAAAGCAGCGATACCCTTTCACTACCTTCATTTGCGACGGAACTGCTGAATAGCGATGGCGTATCGTTCCCCGGTTCGCGTCAAACGACAACGCTGCAGCAGCTTATCCCGAATACGTCTTATGTGGTGAGTTATTCATACATGCTGCCGCCGAAGTCAACCGGGTTCTACACCTTGCAAATACTGGATGCGACCAACGCGGCCAAATACAAGGTGCCGGTCGGAGCCTACCAGGTCGCTATCAAGCAAACCGGCGACGAAAATCCGAATTTTGCGCAAAAAGAACTGTCGTTTTATCCGTTTAACGTATCGATCGACGATTGGAGAATGAGCACGTTGTATACCGGCGGCGCTTATACTTACAAGCTGAACCTGATTGTCGGCGTGAAGAAAATAGACGATGTCATTGTCGACAATTCATTCTCTACAATGGAGTTCGACCTGTACGATACGCAAAATCGTCTGCTTGGCTCGACATCGGTGCCATTCCAAGGAACAGGCAAGCTGATTAGCGGCAATCAAACGATCACTTTCACCGATTTGAAAACGGAGCAGTTTGAATTCCCGCTGACGATCCGTGTATACGAAACGATTCAAACCGCAACCGGCGCGGCCAAACGTCTGGTCGCCACATTGCAGCAGTAAATATTCGCCGAGCATTGAAAAAGTTCGCCGAGCTTGAAAAATCCTCCGATGGTTGAACCGTCGGAGGATTTTTTTGGCCGCGCGGCTGGTTGGGGGAACTGTATTCCTTCAGATTTTCTTTAGAAATATCCCCGCAGGTTCTTCAGATTTATCAGATACTATAGGTTTGTAGCAAAGCCAGCGGTATTTCGCATGAACCGGTCTATAAATGAAGAAAATAAACAAATTGGGAGGGGAGTCCATTGACTTCAAATCAACATGTCATGTTCTTGCAGCGATTTATTAAGAATCCCCAGCGAGTTGGGAGTGTTATGCCAAGCTCGAGATTTCTGGCAAGTAAAATGGTTCAGTCTGTGCCTTGGGATGAGGTAACCGCAATGGCCGAGCTCGGTTCCGGCACAGGAGCGGTCACGCGCTTAATCGGGCGGCAGGCAACACCATCTGCGAAGGTGTTATTGTTTGAATTGGACGATAAGATGAGATGCGATTTGCAAACAACCTACCCTCATTTCTCCTGCCATTCCAACGCATGCCATTTAATTGAAACAATGAAACAGAAGGGCATTCGTCAGTTGGACTGCTTAATTAGCGGATTACCCTTCTTCAATTTCGATAGCGGACTGCGAGAACATTTAATCGATCAAATTGCCGAAGCTTTAAAGCCTGGGGGTTATTTCATCGCCTTTCAGTACTCTCTGCAGATGAAGAAACATTTATCCGAAAAATTCATGATTGAGAAAATCGATTTTGTACCCCTTAATTTTCCTCCGGCTTTTGTCTATACATGCCGCAAAAAGGGGGGATTCAGGTGAATTACGACACGCTGCTTCATTCGATTGCACAGTTCGGTTACGCTGCTTTGTTCTTTGCGTTATGGCTCGGGATTGTAGGGATGCCGATTCCCGATGAAGTTGTCGTGATGACCGGCGGCGCTGTAAGCAGAGCGGGATTGCTCCAACCAATTCCAGCCTTTATTCTCACTTATTTAGGGGTTATTTCGGGGTTATCTCTGGGATATATTCTAGGCCGATATTTGGGTTCGCCTGTGTTGGATAAGCTTCGCCGCAAAAAGAATGTCCACAAGCATATTCAGACGTCCGAATACTTGTTAAATAAATATGGCAGTGTTGCGCTGAGCTTCAGTTACTTTATTCCGGTAGTCAGACATATAGTTCCCTATTTAGTCGGGATTAATAAAATGTCATTTCGTCGCTATGTCCTTTTTTCTTATACCGCAGGGCTTGTGTGGACGTTTGCTTTCTTTACGTTGGGTCAATTTGCAGGCGGCCATGTGGAAATGATCGGGACCTTGATTTATCATTATAGTATTTATGCGGGATTTGCTCTTCTTATAGGCATTTTGATATTCATGATCCTGAAAAATCGGAAAAGGAGAAGGGCGTTATGAATACGGTGCTTGTCGTAGATGACGATTCGGAAATTCGCGATGTCATTCAAGTATATTTACGTAACGAAGGATATCGGGTTTTAGAAGCCGCCAACGGTGTGGAGGCATTGGATGTTTTGCAGTCGAACGCTGTCCAACTGATTATTTTGGATGTGATGATGCCCCGCCTGGATGGTATTAAGGCTTGCCTTAAAATCAGGGAAACTTCAACTGTGCCCATTATCATGCTCTCTGCCAAGGGAGAAGATATTGACAAGATTGCCGGTCTCACTACCGGAGCGGATGATTATTTAACCAAGCCCTTTAATCCGCTAGAATTGCTCGCCCGAGTAAAAGCTCAGCTGCGACGGCAGTTATTCAAGGCCACAGAAGTAAGTGATGCTCTGATTCGAATTGGTGACCTTATGATCGAAAAGACCAAGCATTTGGTAACTCTGAAGGGAAACGACATCTCGCTGACACCGCTGGAGTTTGCCATTCTGGAGCTGCTGGCCGCTCACCCCGGGCAAGTGTTCAGTGCTGATAAAATATACGAAAGCGTATGGAAGGAGCCATCCGGGTATTCAGAAAATACGGTTATGGTTCATATTCGTAATTTGCGTGAAAAAATAGAGGATACTCCAAGAGAGCCGCGATATATTAAAACGATCTGGGGGGTGGGCTATAAAATTGAAAAATAAGCTATTTGCCATAATAAAAAGAAAAAAAAGCATCCAGATGGATATGTTGTGGAGTTTTGGTTTGAGTCTGCTGATTGCCTTTATTTTTATATTGTTTTTCGCCAGTTTTATTAATCGATACGGATATGATTTTTATGTGCCGTATCTCAACCCCGCGGCATACGTCGCGGCCTTTATCTTATCTTTTTTTTTGTTGACGCGGCGCTTAGTCAAGGACCTTATCACATTGGAGGAAGGGCTTCAAATCATTTCTGAAGGCAATTTACATTATCGCGTCATTATGCATCGGGAGGACGAAATAGGGCGGGTAGCAAGCGGCATCAACTTAATGACCGAAAAATTAGAGCGGCAAATTAACAAAGAGCGTGAATTGGAAAAATCGAAAATCGATCTGATCACAGGAGTATCGCACGATTTGCGAACACCGCTCACGAGCATCATTGGTTACTTGGATTTATTGAGAACCAATTCTTTTCAGAATCGGAATGAGTACGAGCGGTTTGTGCAAAACACGTACAATAAGGCAATCCATCTAAAAAAGCTCATTGACGATTTGTTTGAATATACCCGTTTGACAAGCCGCGGTATTCAATTAAACTTGCAGCCAATCGATTTATGCGAGCTTATTAAGCAATTAACTTTTGAATTTGAACCGATTGCTAAGGATAACAAAGCAACCATTGTCACAGATTTTACTCCACACCAGGTTATTCAGCACATTGATAGCGATAAAATCGCTAGAGCAGTCGATCAATTGTTGATCAACGCTCTTAAATATAGTATAAAGCCAGGCTTAATACGAATTTCCACGAAAACAGACGAACGCAGCTTCTACATCTCCGTTGAAAATGAAGGGATTTCTATAACAAAAGAACAAGAGGAGAAAATTTTTGATCGGTTCTATAAAGTGGATGACTCTCGGCAAAGCGGGGGGATTCAAACGGGCACCGGCCTAGGTCTTTCGATAACCAAAAATATTATTGAACTTCATGGCGGAACGGTAGCGCTTTGTCATAAAGACGGTATTTTCAATTTTCAAATTAGGCTGCCTTTAAACAGCAAGAAACGACATTAATAGAACCATTGCTGCACCAGACGCGGATCGTGCGGTCACGGCAAGCGGCGGAGAGTTAAAAAACGGGTTGACAAAAAGAGGAACCAATGAGAAAATGTACGCGCGTACATAAATTCGAGACAAGATGGAATCTGCAAAAAGGAGGAGCTTGATATCGTAACCCGAAAAGAAGTGGCGGCCTTGGCCGGAGTGTCTGAAGCAACGGTTTCCCGCGTCTTAAACGGCGTCGGGCCGATGAAGGAGGAAACCCGGCAGCGGGTGCTGGAAGCGGCGGAACAGCTTAATTATCATCCGAACGCGATCGCGCAAAGCTTTGCCCGCGGGCGCAGCGGCAACCTTGGCGTCGTATTGCCTTATGTGCCCAAGGTGCACCTGTTCTCGACCTATTATTTCGCGGAAACGCTCAGCGGCATCGGCGCAAAGGCGGCGGAGAAGGGATACGACCTGCTGCTGAAATTCCGCTCGCCGGAGACGGAAAGCGACTACACAACATTGTTTCAACGCCAGAAGGTCGATGCCTGCATCATCCTGGGGGCGAGAAATACGCCGGAGGAACGGGAGTCGCTGCTGCGGCTTAAGGAAGGAGGGCTGCCCTTCTGTCTGGTGAACCAGCACTTTGAGGATGCGGAGCTCTGCGAAGTGGATGCCGACCATGTGACGGGCAGTTACAGCGCGGTTTCACACCTGCTTGCCCGGGGACACCGAAAAATCGCCTTTCTCAACGGTTCACCAGAATATTCCAACAGTGCGGACCGTCTGCTGGGATATCGTCAAGCGCTCCAAGAAGCAGGCCGGCAGCTAGAGCCGGAACTGCTGTTTGAAGGAAATTACAGCCGCTCCAGCGGCTACCGCATCGCGGAGGAGATCGTCAAGGCACAGCCGGATGCCGTATTTGCGGCCAACGACCGGATGGCCGTAGGTCTCATGCAAAGGATGCGGGAGCTGGGTATTCAGCCTGGCAAGGATATCGCCATTGCCGGTTACGACAACTCGGATGCCGCCAAAATAGCGGATCCTCCCTTGACCAGCGTAGCGGTGCCTTTTTTTGAAATGGGAGCGCTTGCGGCGGAGAAGGTGCTGTCTATGGTTCATGAGGATGGCACAGGGCTTGTTATTCGCGAAAAGTTACAGACACAACTTGTGGTTAGGCAATCTTGTTAGCTTAAGTTGATGATCCGGGAGGAGAAACTCTTATGAAGCAAGTGAATGTGGGAATGGTCGGTTATAAATTTATGGGTAAGGCGCACAGCCATGCTTACCGCGATTTGCATATGTTTTTTCCGCAGGCGGTTCGCCCGGTCATGAAGCTGATCTGCGGCCGCGATGCCGAAGGCGTAGCGCAGGCAGCGGAGCAGTTCGGCTGGGAGGGGCATGTTACCGATTGGCGCGAGATGGTCGCTCGTGACGATATCGACCTGATCGATATCAATGCACCCAGCGACGCGCACAAAGAAATCGCTTTGGCCGCGGCTAAGGCGGGCAAGCACATTTTCTGCGAGAAACCGCTTGCGCTGACGCTGCCCGACGCCCGTGAAATGCTGCAAGCTGCCGAGCAGGCCGGGATCAAGCATATGGTCGGTTTCAACTACCGGTTTGCACCGGCGGTTATGCTGGCTAAGAAGCTGATTGAAGAAGGCCGGCTTGGGCAAATTTATCATTTCCGCGCCTGGTTCCTGCAGGATTGGATTATCGATCCCGATTTCCCGCTGGTATGGCGGCTGCAGAAAGAGATCGCCGGATCGGGCTCGCATGGCGACCTGGGGGCGCATCTGATCGATCTGGCGCATTATCTGATTGGCGGCATGGACGAGGTTATCGGCATGAGCGATACGTTCATCAAGGAACGTCCGCTGCCGACAACAATGACGGGTCTCAGCGCGAAGGGCAGTAAAGACGCTCCGCGCGGGCCGGTGACGGTAGACGACGCAACGCTCTTTTTGGCGCGTTTCCAGAATGGCGCGCTGGGCAGCTTCGAGGCGACACGGTTTGCCGCAGGGCACCGCTGCACGAATTCGTTTGAAATTAACGGCAGCAAAGGCAGCGTGAAATTTGATTTTGAGAGGCTAAACGAACTTCAAGTGTACTTTACCGACGATGCGGGAGACGTGCAAGGTTTCCGCCGCGTGCTCGCCACCGATCCCGCTCATGCTTACTCCGAAGCGTGGTGGCCGCCGGGTCATACGATCGGCTACGAGCATACGTTTATCCACGAGGTTGTCGAGCTGATGCAAGCTGTGGAGCAGAACCGCCAGCCGGTGCCGAACTTCGTCGACGGCGTTCGCTGCCAAGAGGTGTTGGAGGCGGTGGATCGTTCGATCGAGCAGCGGAGTTGGGTTCGCATCGCCGGTGTGTAACGGGAGCCGGATCGTATTACGGCAAGCGGAGTCAACCACGGATTCCATCTCCGTGCCGCAACGGGCGTCTAGGCCGGCAAGATAAGCGCCGGCAGGTGAAATTGCAATCATACCAAGTACATTCATACATGGGAGCGGTGAATTATGAAAAAAGCATTGATCGTATGGGGCGGCTGGCTTGGACATCAGCCGGAGGAAGTGGCCGATATTTTTCGCGGCATTTTAGAAGAAGAACAGTTTTCCGTTCAGGTTTCGGATACGCTTGACGTATTTGCCGACGGCGACATGCTGAAATCGCTTGACCTGATTGTGCCGGTATGGACGATGGGACAAATTGAAAAACAGCTGGCGGCGAACGTTTCCGCGGCGGTACAAAGCGGTGTCGGGCTGGCCGGCTGCCACGGCGGCATGTGCGACTCCTTCCGCAACAACGTGGATTGGCAGTTTATGACCGGAGGACAGTGGGTGGCGCATCCGGGCAACGACGGGGTTGAGCATGTGATTAACATCAAGCAAAGCTCAAGCCCGCTGCTGGAGGGAATTGAAGATTTCACGGTGAGTACGGAGCAGTATTATCTGCATGTCGATCCGGCGGTCGAGGTACTGGCGACAACCCGCTTTCCGGTAGTGGAAGGGCCGCATTCGCTGAATAAAGCGGTCGATATGCCGGTCGTCTGGACCAAACGGTGGGGAGTCGGCCGGGTGTATTATTGCTCGCTGGGGCATCAAGCCAATATCGTTGAATTGCCGCAGGTCAAGCTGATGATGCGCCGCGGGGTGCTGTGGGCGGCCGAAGGCAAGAAGCGGGCAACGGAAGCCGAGACGGCGAAAGCGGCTGCGGCCGGCACAAAATACACCGGAATGGGCGACAGCAACTAATCGCCGTTTTCGAGGGGGAGAAAACCGATGAGCAAAATTAAGGTTGGCATTGTGGGCTGCGGTAAAATCAGCAGCATCTATTTTCAAAACTGCAGTAAGTTTAAGATTATGGAGGTTGTCGCCTGCGCCGATTTGGATTTGAGCCGGGCTCAAGCACAAGCGGCCGAATTTGGCATCGCCAAAGCCTATACGGTTGCCGAGCTGATGGCCGATCCGGAAATCGATCTGGTCATTAATCTGACCATCCCCGCGGCGCACGCCGAAGTGTGTCTGCAAGCGTTGGAGTCGGGTAAGCATGTTTACGTTGAGAAACCTCTTGCCGTAACAAGGGAGGAAGGCCGCCGTATTCTTGACCGCGCCGCTAGCAGCGGACGTCTTGTCGGCAGCGCCCCCGATACGTTCCTCGGCGGCGGCATTCAAACGTGCGTCAAGTTGATCCAAGACGGCTGGATCGGGACGCCGGTCGCTGCAACCGCTTTTATGTTGGGCAAGGGTCATGAGCACTGGCATCCGGACCCTGAATTTTATTACGCGCCGGGCGGCGGTCCCATGTTCGATATGGGCCCGTATTACTTGACGGCGCTGGTTGCTATGCTTGGTCCGATTCAGCGGGTGACGGGCTCGACGAAAATTACGTTCCCGGAGCGGACGATTACCAGCGAGAAAAAATACGGCCAATCGATCAAGGTCGAGACTCCGACTCATGTCGCCGGGGTGCTTGATTTCCACAATGGCGCAGTTGGCACGATCATCACCAGCTTTGACGTGTTTGGCGGCCACAATTTGCCGCGCATCGAAATTTACGGCAGCGAAGGTACCTTGAGCGTACCGGATCCAAATACGTTCGGCGGTCCGGTCATGATCCGGCGTCATAACGCGACGGAATTTTCGCCGATTCCGCTAACTCACGGTTATGCCGAAAACAGCCGCGGCGTCGGCGTGCTGGATATGGCTTACGCGCTGCAAGGCGGCCGTCCGCACCGCGCCAGCGGCGAGCTGGCGTATCATGTGCTGGAAGCGATGCACGGTTTCCATGATGCTTCCGCCGAAGGCAAACATTATGTTATGCAATCCACCTGTGCGCAGCCGGCTCCGGTGCCAATCGGGCTGATGCCGGGAACGATGGATTAAAGCGGACTAAACCTTATTGGCTGACATAAACAAGAGAGAGGTTCGGTAGCCGAACCTCTCTCTTGTTTTATAAGTGGTCATATGTGAACGACAACAATATATCTGAAGCGGCACGATCATCTTTTTGCAATGGGAACGGACTTCATCCAACATTTGTTTCATGTTATATCGTTTTACAATTTGGACATGGTTGCTTCCCACAGCGCATTGCACAACTCGGGATTTTGCATGACGCTTTTGCTTAATGTAACTTGCCATTCTCCGGATTCGAATTGCATGCTGAACATCTTGTCGTGATGCGTTAAATAACTGATCATTTGCCCGATCGTCAGCAAAGGCAGCGATTTATGCTTTTCGACTCCGTTCAAATAATAAATCATTTCTTCTTGATATTCGTTGAAGAGGATGTATTCCCCTTCTTGGGGGTTCCACAACGAACGCAAAGTTTCTTTCTGTGTGTCGCTGAGCTGCTGCAGATGATCTGCCGAAATTCGCTGATTCATAACTGATTCCTCCTTTTGAGTACGGATTGCGACTTCAAACTGTACTTGAGGAGTGGGTTTTACGGAAAAACGCAAAAAGACCCATATCTACGGGTCAATCGATGCATTCTCGAATTGTGCGTATTTGACCCATCCCATGCTGACGAGGTTAGCTGACGGGCTCGGGAAAGATGGTTCCCTACATAACAATCATGATTCGCCCCAAAATTGGTTCCCCCGCTTTCCGGCCTATGCCGAAAATTAAGCGTATATTCATCATATACCAATCACCGTAAATTCGTCAAACTGGCTGGAATTTAAATGGCATACCGGTTCCAGGAAAGACTTCAACAGAAGTTTTTTTATTTTTTGCCTATTCACACCCGCTAAAACGTTTTATGATTAGAACTGAACTAAACGGATACCTCAAAGCCATACAGGAAGCCAAAAGGAGTGGACTTTAAGATGAAGCTTGCCGTCGTGACGGATTTTGACGGAACGCTGATGCACCAGGACGTCGGCGATTATTTAATGGAGGAATTGGGCGTCACCGACTTGCCGGAAGTAAGGCAAATGAGCCGGCTTGTCCGTGAGAAGAAAATCGGATCGATGGAATGGATTAAAGTGGCTTATGCCAAGCTTGACGGTCAGAAGCAAACGGTTGATCAGCTCCTTGGCCAGGTCCATCTGCGTTCGGGAGCCGAATCGTTTCTCGATTTTTGCCAAGACCGCGACATTCCGGTTACTATTTTAAGTGACGGTATGGAATACTATGTACATTCCATCGTAAATCAACTTCAATTAAACATACAAGACATTATCGTGAATCCGATTCGTTACCGAGAGGACGGCAGTTATGAGCTAGGCTTGCAAAATGCCAACGAGGCTTGCCGCTGGTGCGGCTGCTGCAAATCCGAAGCGGTTCGCAAAATCAAGTCCGACGACTACCGGATCATTTATATAGGTGACGGCAGCAGCGATTATTTTGGCTCCAGCTTTGCCGATTGGATCTTCGCCAGGGGAAGTCTGGCGCATTATTTGGAGCAGGATGGAACGCCTTTTTATCCATTTGAGACATTTCACGATATTATGGCAGTGCTTGCGCCGGAGATTGAAAGCTTCGAACAAGGAATAGCCGACCGGAAAAGCGATAAAGCCCATCCGTTCTGCCGGTTCTCCTGAACAGTTCCACGAATAAAGAAGGAGGCCATGCGGCAATGCGTGGCCTCTTTTTGCACAGGTTAATTTACGTGGCTTTTTAATGTCGAAATCATTTCGGCGTGTAAGTTTTCCTGCGTATTTTTCCAAATGACTTCAAACAAAACACCTAATCCGGGAAGCGCGCGTTCATCTCCGTCCACCGAATCTTCAATGATTTCCGCCAATTCCTCATCCGATTTACCTTGAACGCGTTGTACGATCGCTTGCCGCAAATTTATATTCATAATGACTTTCCTCACTTCCCTTATCGTTTCGTTACTTACGTTAATATGCTCTTCTTTTGTGTCGTTCATGCTACAAATTCGGCGGATGCGGGATGGGGGCTTTTGAGAAAGTTGAGCGCCGTTATGGTATAATGTATTGAAAATGCACGCATACTTGGGCAGAAAGGCGGGAATGCAGCATGGGTATGAAAAAGCAGTTTGCCGTTATCGGCGTAGGGCGTTTCGGTTCAAGCGTGGCAGAAACGCTCAGCGGGCTCGGCAATGAAGTTTTGGCCATCGATCAAGACGAAGAGAAAACGCAGGATATTGTCAACAAGGTCACTCATGTGGTACAAGCCGACTCCACGGACGAAGATGCGATGAGGGCGCTTGGGCTGCGGAATTTTGACGTTGTTGTTGTGGCGATCGGGCAAGATATTCAGGCGAGCATACTGACCACGATTATTTTGAAAGAAATGGGCGTTCCTACCGTTATTGTAAAAGCCCAGACCGAACTTCACGGCAAGGTGCTCCGTAAAATCGGGGCGGATAAGGTAATTTTCCCGGAGCGGGACATGGGACAGCGGGTGGCGCATCATCTTGTTTCGCCGAACATCCTGGATTACATAGAACTGTCGGAAGATCACAGCATCATGGAATTAAGGGCCAGCAGGCAGATGATCGGACGCAATTTGCGGCAGCTGGATATCAGAGCCAAACATGGATGTAATGTGATCGGGATCAAAACCGGGGAGAGCATGAACATAGCGCCAAGCCCTGAGGACGTCATTAAAGAAAACGATATTCTCGTTCTTGTAGGGCGGAATAAAGATTTGCAAAAATTTGAGCTTGATTATTCGGATTAATATCGCAATTACAAGCTAGTCGGGAGTATTATAATGGACAAACTGATCGTTTCCGTGCAAAATACGCGGGTCAAGGAATGGGCGCAACTCCTCGATAAAAAAGGACGGGACAAGCAAAATAAATTTATTGTCGAAGGTGTTCATCTTGTGCAGGAGGCGTTAACTTCGGGGGCAGTCGTGGAATCTGTCGTTTATTGCGCGGACAGGGCGATTTCCCGGGAAATCGAAAACCTTTTGTCATATGACATCGAGAAAATCGGCGTTAGCGAAGAGGTTCTGGCGCGCTGTACGGATGCCAAAACGCCGCAAAATATTTTTGCCGTCGTACGCAAGCTGCATTGGAACACGGGCCACCTGAAAGGGATCGGCAACGATCTTGTCGTTGTGTTGGATGGCGTACGGGACCCGGGCAATGTAGGCACGATTATTCGCAGCGCGGATGCGGTGGGGGCCAGCGCCATCGTGTTGGGCAAGGGCACAGCCGATTTATATAATCCGAAAACCGTGCGTTCAACGATGGGTTCGATGTTTAAGCTGCCCATTGTCGAGGGCGACCTGCAAGAATTGCTGCCGCAGGCAGCCAGCGGTGGTAAGCGTATCGCTGCGGCAAGCTTGCGCGAAAGCAAAAGCTTGTATGAATATGACTTCCGCCAGCCTACTTGGCTGATCGTTGGCAACGAAGGGCAGGGCATCAATCCGCAGATTGAAGAGCTTGCTGCAGAGCGGATTTCCATTCCGATGCCTGGGGGAGCGGAGTCGCTGAATGTGGCGATGGCCACCACGGTATTATTGTTTGAGGCAATGAGGCAGAGGCGGGGCTAGCGGCCCGATGCTAATAAAGCTGTTTATCACCGTTTGGAACGTAGATTTGTCACAACTAAGATGTCCCGATGTGGCTCAAAGCCTTATAACATCGGAGAATGCGGCTGCCGACACCAATCGCCAGCCGCATTACTCTAATAGGCAGACAGGCCGGGCGGATCAATTATTTTTGCGCCTTATCCAAGTTAGACAGACGTTCATTAATTCTCCGTTTACGATACAGCATTTTTCCTGTCTCAGCTACATCCTGTAAAGTTCCCCTATTAACTATGGCACCGAACACCAAACCTGCAATCGGCACCATCTGAAATAATTTTTTCCAACCGAAATTGTCTCGATAAGTTGCCACTACTTCCCGCCACCCTTGCAGTTCGGTAATCATCTGACGATTTCGGTCTTCTTCCGTAAAGTGACCGAGTTCTTCCAATATTGTACGTTTGCCAACAAAATCGGACGAAGCGAATTGCAGAGCTTTCACAACAAACAAGCGCTCCCGTTTCTCCTGGGGATCATAACCATAACACAGGGCGATTTCCTGCAGCACTTTGAGAGAAATGCCGAGTAATGCAGGGATATCGATGACAAGAGTGAAAATTCCACCGAAGCCTGTGGCCGCTCCTTGCAATGTGGCGATCCTGGTACGGCTGCTCATAAGCGCATCGGCTGCTTGATCCATCACCGACAAAGGCAAATTGGCTACATGTTGCAGATCAAAGGGTTCATTGAGTTCACCGGGTGTCGGTTGTACTTTGAGAGCCTCGCACTCCAACTGTTCCAGTACCGAATGCTTGGAAATCAAATATTGCCCGCCGATTTGGACAAAGCTTCCCAGCTCATCAAGGGCTAGCCCTATTTTTTCTTGTACCACTTTTGGTGTAATTTTATCTAGAAGTAAAAAAGGAAGCCGTCCAAGTTTCTCCCACCACCAGAGATCTTTTTGCTCCCGCTCCCATTGAGCTATTTTCCGCAGCTCCAATTCAAGTTTTTCCTTGGTCTCATTTGACATGTATGATCGTCCTTAATTCATTCTCGTACATCAAATTTTTTAGATTGTTTGCGCATCCATAGTCCAGAGAACCAAAGCTGTCCCTTATCATATACGAAAATAAGAAAACAATGTTTCACAACGGCACCAACAGATGATGAAATACAATTATTTCTGGATAGACTGGGAACAGCTTTAAGCGATAGTAAATGAAAGAACCCTCCGGATATGGAGAGTTCTTTTTGAGTAATCAATGTACAAGGAAAAATCCCCGCAAAAAAAGCGACGATCGCAACTTTTAACACCTCAATTTAATTTCCTTTGAAAACAGGCTGCCTTTTTTCTTTAAAAGCGGCTACCCCTTCTTTATGGTCTTCGGTCTCCTTGATGATGGCATAATGGGAAGACATCAGATCCAGTGCCGGTTCCAGCTCCATCGTTCTGGCGTAACGTACGGCTCTTTTGGTCATTCTTATCGCGATTTGCGGTCCTTCGGCAATTTGTGCCGCTAACTTCATCGTTTGTTCCATAAATTGTTCTTGCGGATACACGTGATTCACTAAGCCCAATTGCAAAGCTTCTTCCGAAGTAATAAATTTACCTGTCCACAGCAATTCAAGAGCTTTGGCTTCACCGATGATTTGCGGCAAGAAAAACGCCCCGCCGTCTCCAGGAACAAGTCCCACCTTAACGTAACCTTCACTTACCTTGGAATCGCTTACCATTGTGCGCATGTCGCACATCAACGCCATATCCAGACCCGCGCCTACTGCAGGCCCATTAATCGCAGCTATGACTGGTTTGTCGATTGCTTTTAAAGTAAGAGGTACGCGATGAATATGTTCCCAAAGCTTATTTTTGTTATCAAGCGGGGTTTGAATCGGTCTCATTCCATCGACATCGCCGCCTGAGCAAAAAGCGCTCCCAGCGCCGGTGACAACAATAACATGCACTTGATCGTTATGTTGAGCATCTTGGAGCGCTTGGACCCACGCTGTGATCATTTCACGGTTAAATGCATTTTTTTTCTCAGGGCGATTCAACGTAATGATCTGAACATGGTTTTCTATACTTGTTAAAATAGGTGAGGCCATCTGAGAATCTCTCCTTGTAATATGAGTTTAGTTCATGTCCGCATATTAACATTTACTTTACTACTTTGGAGTTGGATAGGGGAATTAGTATTATGCTGACTAATCGTTAACCAAAAGTTCACTTAGGGAATGGGTTAAACGTAAAAAGGCCGCTCCCTTATGGTCAATCCCCCATTTAGCGGACATTGAAAAGGCCCGATGCTCCAACCTACTTGTCAGCAGACAGGCAATCCGGATTTATTCTTTCTGCTTATTATCTGGCGGGATGGCAGCTGTCCATCGAATAAACGAGTTCGGAGAGATTGGAGAAGCTCGGACGAGTTAATGAAAATTGCCGATAACAAATGACGTTGTTGATACGTGGAACGTGACTGGACTGATCACCCACAACGATCAGTCCAGTTATGTTTTATGCGCTT
The DNA here is from genome assembly GCF_004307995.1 of Paenibacillus thalictri. Classification (GTDB taxonomy): domain Bacteria; phylum Bacillota; class Bacilli; order Paenibacillales; family NBRC-103111; genus Paenibacillus_AF; species Paenibacillus_AF thalictri. Next base: position 119,279 of record NZ_SIRE01000014.1, read on the forward strand.
ACAACACTTTATGTTCTCAGACTTATAAAAGCTTTAATCGTCACTCTCTTCCTTGCGGATACAGGTCATGGACGACTTTAAGAAATTCCTTGACGATCTGCGAAGGCGATTCGCGATGGAGGATGACTGCCATGGGCACGATATCGGTTTCGAGCGGGATGGTGATCAGAGGCTGCAAAGAATTGACGAAATAAGCTTTGGAGATGAAGACGCCATTGTTATAGCAGATATTGATAATGTTCGTCAGGTCGTTGCCTGTGAAGGTCTCCAGCGTCAGGTCATGACAGCATTCGTTCAGCTGCGACGCAAGCTCGATGTTATTCTTCAGAATGCCGACGTGGTTGCCGGACAGCTCCTCCGGCCGGATCGTCTTGTTCCCGGCCAGCGGGTGGCTGGCCGCAACGAGGCATTTGTACGGCATAGGGAAGAGCTTCGTGTATTTAATTCCGGAGTTCTCAAGCTCAGGGTGGTAGATGGATTCGCCCACGTCTGCGCGGTTGTACAGGATATCCTCTACAAAGTGGTTGCTCGTCTGCAAGATCACCTGCTGCTTAATATAAGGGAATCTGCGCGAGAACTCGTTAAACGTGTTTTCGAGCAGCAGACGAGGCTGAAACGGGTTTAAGATGCGGATGGTCTGATTTTTAAAAGCGAGCTCTCTGCATCGCTGGGTGACCGAGTCCATCTCGCCGAGTATTTTCCTGGCTCCACGACAAAATTCTTCGCCGGCCGGGGTTAGCGTGATACCATGACGCGTGCGCTTGAGCAGGGAGAAGCCGACCTCATTCTCGAGGGAGTCAATCTGCTTCTTAAGCGCTTGCTTGGATATAAACAGGGCTTCCTCCGCCTTGCTGAAGCTGCCGCATTCCACTGCTTTGAGCAGTGTTCTAAGTTGCCGATCGTTCATAGATCACCATTCCAATTGTCAACTTTTAGTTAACAACAAATTAGCATAAAGCTAATTCCACTGTCAAGTTCGAGGCGGTAAGATTACACAACGGATAGAAATGAAGCCTTTTTTGGTTGTAAACCTTTAGTTAACATTGTGTAAGCATAAAGCTAATTCCGCTGTTAAACCCGAGGGTATAAAGTAATGAATGAATAGAAACTTCTTGACTACTCCATTTTTGTTTTTCGCATAACGTCATTACTCCCTGACAATTCCTGGAACATTACACATTGCGATACCGATTATTTGCTCGCATGGTTACAATCTGCATATTTTTTGTCGAAATTTGCAAAAAAATCCGTTTTTCTCATTCGAACCAAAATGATAGCGCTGTCATATGACTGGCAAGAGCTCCCTAATATAGCAGCATACAAATGGAGAGGTCGAAGGAGATTGAAAGATCGGGATATTACGGTAAAGGAGGGGATATATTCATACGTGTTAAAAATGACAGTGCTGTCAACGGTGTGATATGAGTTGCTGAGAACCACGGCTTGCAAATTAGGGGGGCAAAGGCAATTTCGGCAACATCAGAGGGGAGAGGAAGCGAGGCAATATCCCGTTGCTTGGAATTCCGCAATTTCTGGTTAAACCGTTATTCCGTATCGTTGGAACTAGATTAGGTATAGGAGGAAAACAGGGAATGAAAACTTTTCGATTTAAGGCTTTAGCTATGATGGTCATTGCAAGTATGGCAGTAGTTGGGTGCAGTGAAACGACCAAACCTGCACCGGCGTCCACGGGGACACCTACAGGTTCTTCGACCTCGGCGCCGACGTCGGCTGCTTCTAAGGGTCCGCAAAAATTAGCCATTTTGGTTCCCAATTTGCCGCCCGTTTTCGGCAACTTTAAAGAGCCTAGCTTTCAGCCAGGCGTGACTCAGCATGTTTTTCCAGCTGTCGAGACGCTGGTGGGCATGACCAAGGAAGGACCTGCGCCGACGAAGCTGGCCACTAGCTGGGAGATTGCCCCGGACGGCAAGTCGATTACATTCAAACTCCGGCAAGGTGTCAAGTTCCATGATGGCAGCGATTTCAATGCGGATGCCGTCAAGTGGAATATTGAAACGATTAAGGATAAGAAAGATGAATTGAAGATTATCACTTCGATTGATGTGGTTGACCCCTATACGGTAAAGTTTAACCTTTCGGAATACAGTAACACCTTGCTGTACCACCTTGCTTGGTATGATGGCTGCATCATTTCGGTTAAATCCTACAAGGGGCAGACTCCGGAGTATATCGCCAGTCACTTGATTGGTACAGGTCCTTATCAGGTCGAAAGCTACACCAAGGACACGAAGGTCGTGTTCAAGAAATTCGCCGATTATTGGGATAAGGGCAAGCCGGCGCTGGACACGCTTGAACTCGACTTGGTTAAAGACGACAATACCGCGAAGAACGCGCTTTTAAGCGGTCAGGCTCAAGTATGGGATTATGTTCCGCCTAAGGAAGTAGAAAACTTCAAGAAACAGGGCTATGGCGTCAATGTCACCCCGGGGCTGATCAGAATAGGCTACCCGGATAGCGCCAATGCCGATTCTCCTTTCGCTAAAAAAGAAGTGCGCTACGCAATAGAGTATGCTGTCGACAAGAAAGCAATAGCTGACGCTTTTGGCGGCGGCACATTTACGGTTCCGCAGGCGCCTGCCGCTCCGAACACTCACATTGGAGCTTCCGCCGTTACGGAAGGCCGCAGCTACAATCCGGCCAAAGCCAAAGAGCTGCTGGCACAAGCCGGCTACCCTCAAGGTTTCAAAACGAGTATTTTTAGCCAGGCCGCTACGAACCCGGAATTGCTGACTGCACTTCAAGGTTATTACAAAGCTGTGGGCATCGATGCTCAGATTCAAATTGTAGACGCTGCCAAAATGAGCTCGCTTCGAGTTGAGGGCTGGAAGAACGGCATTCTCATTCAAGGTCTGTCCACCTCCAACGCGAACTACATCCAGGCGCTGCAAACGGACGGTCCTAGCCCTTCGAAAGCGAAAAGTGCGCTTGTTACCCCAGAGTACTCAGCTCTGCTGAAGAAAGCTGCCCAAGCAACGACTCCGGCTGCTCAGAAAGAACTGAGCGAGCAGATGGTGAAGTTGACGTTTGATGAAGCTGTAATCAGCCCGATCACCGTTGAATCGCGCGTCGCTGTGTACGCCCCATCCGTTCAAAATCTTGATTTGTCCGCCTTCTCGATCTGGTTCTGGAATCCGGGCAACATTACGTTGAAGTAGTTTTAGTAAGCCGTTCTGGAGTCCCATCCGTTAGGGGCTCCGGAACATTATTGTTAAAGTTAAACAGCTGATACAGGAGGCAGACATGACAACTTTCATCATTCGCAGGTTGCTGGAATCACTGGTTACTCTGTTATTGGTCAGTATGATTATATTTCTGGCCATTCGACTATTGCCCGGTGACCCTATTCAGACAGTTATTGCCCAGAGCGATCTCTCGGGAATGAGCGCGGAAAAAATCGCCGAGCTTCGCCATCAATACGGTCTGGACAAGCCGATATACCTGCAGTACGTTGACTGGCTCGGAGGCGTCTTACACGGTGACTTGGGAACTTCTATCTTTACGAATACCCCAGTCGCAGATGAGATTTTTCGTCGTTTACCTATTACCTTTACAGTAGGCATTTGGGCGATCCTGCTGGGCACCGTAGTCGGAATTCCGCTTGGAGTGATCAGCGCCAACAGGCGCGGTAAGAAGATCGATCATCTGATTGTCTTTCTGACTAACATCGGTATTACCGTCCCCGTCTTCTGGCTTGGTTTAATTCTGATGCTCGTGTTCGGTCTTTATCTAAGATGGGTGCCGGTTATGGGATATACCTCTCCCTTCGAGGATTTGGTTATGCACTTACGTCAGCTTGCCATGCCGGTCATTTGTTTGGCCATCTATCCAATGGCAGCCGCAGCTCGCCAGACCCGCTCCAGTATGCTGGAAGTGCTGCATCAGGATTATGTGCGCACCGCCAGGGCCAAGGGTCTGAAGGAGAATGTCGTCATCTACAAGCACGCCTTGAAAAATGGCCTCATTCCCGTTATTACCACGATCGGGCTCAGCATTCCTGTAACCGTAGGCGGATCGACAGTTATTGAAACCGTATTTAATATCCCAGGAATGGGCCGTCTGGCCGTAAATGCTGTACAGAGCCAGGACTATGCCTATGTGCAGGGAATCATCTTGATCATCGCGTTAATGGTGCTATTGACCAATCTGTTGGTAGACCTTGCTTATGGTTGGGCCGACCCGCGAATTCGCTATCGTTAAGGAGGAGAAAGAATGGCAAGTGTTGGAATCACCTCGGGGCAAACAAGCGAAGCCCCGCCTCGCGTTAGCGAATGGCAACGATTCAGAAAAATTTTCTTCGACCGTGGAGTGGTGCTTGCTGGGACATTGATCGTGGCCGTCTTTATACTGATCGCCGTTATCGGTCCATTGGTTTCACCATACGATCCATACGCGATCAACCTGCGTGAAGCTTTGCAGGGCAGCAGCAGCACGCATTGGCTCGGCACAGATGCAGCAGGACGGGATACGCTTAGCCGTCTCATTTACGGCGCAAGGACTTCGCTTGAAGTAGGTTTGATGTCGGTCATACTCTCCAGTCTGGTCGGAATCACCTTGGGAATTATAGCTGCCTATTACGGAGGTTGGATTTACACCATTATCATGCGTTTCGTGGACGCTTTGATGTCCTTCCCGATGATGCTGCTGGCCATGTTTATCGCCGCCATGCTTGGCGGGGGAGAGAAAAACGTCATTATCGCCTTAAGTGTCAGTCTTATGCCGCAGTACGCCCGTCTCATGTGCGGACAGGTTCTTTCGGTGAAGGAATACGATTATATTGCGGCTGTCAAATCTCTCGGAGCCAGCGACTTCCGTATTCTTGTACGCCATATCTTCAGTAATGCGTTCCCGCCACTGGTCGTCCAGATGACCTTGAGACTGGGACATTCCATTCTGTCCGAGTCCTCCTTGAGCTTCCTGGGCATTGGCATTCAGCCTCCTACCGCAGCTTGGGGCAGCATGGTTTCGGATGGACGCAACTATTTGACCGATCTGCCGATTATGAGCTTAGCACCAGGTTTGGCGATCATGCTGGTGGTCTTTGCCTTCAATATGGTAGGTGACGGTCTTCGCGATGCCTTGGATCCAAGGCTTAGAGGCAGATTGTAAAAGATGTAAGAGTAGGGGGATTGTGAAGTGGCTACTACTATCACGAAATTGGCGGATTTCGCCCATAACATTACGTTTGCCGACTTGCCGGACCCTGTTGTCCGCGAGACGAAGCGCCTTCTTTTGGACTCTTTCGGCTGTGCTCTGGCCGGAGTAACCAGTGATAAAGGCAAATGGGGGATCGAGTTTTCACGGCAATTTTTTGCCGGTACTCCACAGGCCACGGTACTCGGCATTGGCGATCGGATGTCTGCCATCGGTGCCGCATTCGTTAACGGCGAGCTGATTAACGGACTGGATTTCGACGCAGCGGGAAAGCATCTGCCGCCGTTTGTCATCCCGCCAAGTCTGGCCGTTGCCGAAATGAATCGGGCAAGCGGTCAGGAACTCATCGTTGCCTGTGCCCTGGCTCATGAAGTCGGCATGCGCATCGGCCTTGCATTAGGCTCCTATAGAGATATTAAAGACGGCAAAACTTCATTGCCTCCGGTTACCGGCCACAGCAGCGCAGTGTTTGGCGGCGCTGTAGGTGTTGCCAAACTGGATGGGTTTTCTAGCAGTCAGACAGCGCAAGCGTTAGGTATGGCCGGACTCATCTCCCCGGTGCAAACCCAGACCCCGATGCACAAAAACTTGCCTACGAACTCCGGCAAGTACCTGATGGCGGGTTGGGCGTCCCAGGCCGCTCTGACCGCGCCATATCTGATCAAAGCGGGGCATCGTGGCGATATCTCCATCCTCGACGGGGAATACGGCTACTGGCGTTTTACCGGCTCTACCCGGTGGGATGCCGAAGCGGTGATCTCCGGGTTAGGCGAGGAATGGCGTTTCGTAAACAAGGTTCCCATCAAGCAGTATCCTTGCTGCCGGATGATGCATGGAGGGCTTGACTGCCTGGCAGCGATTATTGGGGACAATCAGCTTCGGCCGGAAGAGATTGACGGCATTCATGCCTATCTCGAGGCAACCTGCGTCGAGCCTATGTTTAACAACACGGACATCACAAACCAAATTGACGCTCAGTTCAGCGTCGCGTATAACATGTCCGTTCTCGCCTGCGGCATCAAGCCGGGTGTACGTTGGCAGGAATATGACACGATGAACGACCCGGGAATACGTCGTTTCATGGATAAAGTGACCTTCGAGCCGCATCCGGCCTATGTTGAAGCCTTAAAGAAAGACGCCAATACGCGGATATCCAGAGTAGAGGTATCGGCCAGAGGAAGAACATTTGCCGAGGAAAGGGACTTCATCAAGGGAACTATCACTTCGGACCCTGCTACGTACATCAATGATGATGAACTGATGGCGAAGTTCAAAGATAACGCTTCCCGGATTTTGCCTATTCACAAGGTGAACGAAGCTTGCAGCCGGCTGATGGATTTGGAAAATGCCGGCGACGTGACCACGGTCATTGAGTTGCTTCACCTCTAAAAGATATGTTCCGTCGGACAGCACACACTTGGCATCAAGCAGGTGCCAATGTGATCAAATACTGACTTGTAAAGAATGTTACACAGGAGGGAATTATGGGTCATCTGTTACAAGTGAAAGATCTGCAAACACAATTTACCACCGAAGCCGGCAAAGTTAAGGCAGTGGACGGAGTTACGTTTCATATTGACGAACGTGAAATTGTGGGATTTGTAGGGGAAAGCGGCTGCGGCAAGTCGATGACACAGTTGTCTATCATGCAGTTGATTCCGAATCCTCCGGGCCGGATCGTCGGCGGGGAGGTATTGTTCGAAGGCGACGACTTGCTCAAATACGATAGCGGCAGCTCTGAGATGAGAAACATTCGCGGTTCCAAGATATCCATGGTATTTCAGGAGCCAATGACCTCCCTCAACCCGGTGCTGACGATCAATGAACAGCTTTGCGAGACCATGCAGCTGCATATGGGGCTTAGCAGGGTCGACGCAAGGAAAAGAGCCATTCAACTGCTGAAAGAGGTCGGAATCCCCGCAGCGGAAAGCCGGATCGACGATTATCCCCACCAGTTCAGCGGTGGTATGCGGCAGAGGGTTATGATCGCCATTGCGCTTGCTTGTAACCCGAAGCTGATTATCGCGGATGAACCGACTACCGCCCTGGATGTAACGACGCAGGCCGTCTTGCTGGAATTAATGAAAGACCTGGTCGAACGGCACAACACGTCATTGGCGCTGGTTACCCATAACCTTGGAGTGGTGGCCCGATATGCTCACAGAATCTATGTCATGTATGCAGGCAGAATCGTTGAAGCCGGACCTTCCAGGCAAATATTTGCCAATCCACGGCACCCGTACACCATGGGACTGCTGGGATCTGTACCACGTCTGGATGATCCCCGGGATAAGGAGCTGGTTCCGATTCAGGGCCTGCCGCCTAACCTGGCCAAAATGCCTTCAACGTGTGCGTTCTTGCCCCGGTGTCCGTATAGTACCAGCCGATGTGAGAATTCGCCTCGGCCGTCTCTCACAGAAGTGGGAGAGCGTCATTTGGCAGCCTGCTACTTGAACCAGGAGGAACATGCTCTTGAAAACAACAAATAATGAAAATTCAACCAATAATGAATATCTTCTGGAAGTAAACAATCTCAAGGTTTATTTTCCGGTTACCCGGGGACTTTTGAGAAAGAAGGTCGCTGACGTCAAAGCTGTAGACGACGTCAGCTTCAAGGTGAGAGCCGGCGAGACCTTGGGATTGGTAGGAGAGAGCGGCTGCGGCAAATCGACTTTAGGACGCGGCATTTTGCGGCTGATTGAACCTACCGCGGGGGAAGTTATGTTCGACGGTCAGAACATTCTTGATTTATCGCCAGGAGAAATGAGAAACCTGCGCAGCAAAATGTCCCTGATGTTTCAAGACCCTTACGGCTCGCTGGATCCTCGTCAAACTGCCGGCAGCATTGTCGGCGAACCGCTTACGATCCATAATCTCACGAAAAACCAAAGCGAATACCAAGACAGAATTGAGCATCTATTCCGCCGCTGCGGTTTGGATCCGTCCATGATGAACAGAGTCCCTCACGAATTTAGCGGCGGTCAAAGACAGCGTATCGGTATTGCCCGGTCGCTGGCCAGCGACCCTTCGTTAATTGTTTGTGACGAGCCGATCTCAGCCCTCGACGTTTCGATTCAGGCTCAAATTATTAATTTGCTGAAAGAACTGCAGCGCGGCACGAACGGTTTGACGTATGTCTTCATCGCACACGATCTTTCCGTTGTCAGACATATTAGCGACAGAGTCGCTGTCATGTACCTGGGGAATATTGTTGAGGTTACCGACTCCGATTCGCTGTACGAAAATCCGCTCCATCCGTACACGCGGGCTTTATTGTCGGCGGTGCCGATCCCCGATCCTGTACTCGAGGAGACTCGGGAGCGGATTCTTCTCAAGGGAGAGGTGCCTAGTCCACTCCATCCGCCATCCGGCTGCCCATTCCATCAACGCTGCTTCGAGGCTATTCCGGAATGCAGCCAGATGAAACCTCAGCTTCGCGACGTCGGAAACGGACATCAGGTAGCTTGCATTAGAGTGGGCACATAAATCGGGAATAAGATGGCGGGAATCTGAACTTCATAGACATGACCGGCACAACCCGTTTCGAAGACGTACCGATCGCGTGAGCGGTAAGTACCTCGGGAACCAGAATTTAACAAACGAAAGGGCTGGCGCAAGTGACGTGTAAAACGTCACAGGTGGCAGCCCTTTTTTGAAAAGCGTGTTTATGTTTCATCGTCCTCTTGCGGGTATAGGTCATGAACGACTTTAAGAAACTCCCTGACGATCTGCGATGGCGACTCGCGGTGGAGGATAACCCCAACGGGCACGATATCGGTTTCCAGCGGAATAGCGATCAAGGGCTGCATCGTATTGACAAAATACGCCTTGGAGATGAAAACTCCGTTGTTATAGCAAATATTGATGATGTTGGGCAGATCGTTGCTTGTGAGCAGCTCCAGATTAAGGTCGGGGCAGATTTCATGCAGCTGCGACGCCAGCTCGGAGTTTTTTTTCAGCAGGCCGACACGGTTGCCGGACAGCTCTTCCAGGCGGATCGTTTTGTTTCCGGCCAGCGGGTGGCTGGGCGCGACAAGGCATTTGTAAGGCATAGGGAAAAGCTTGGTGTATTTAACACCGGAGCCCTCGAGCTCCGGATGATAGATGCATTCGGACACGTCCGCGCGATTGTAGAGAATATCTTCGATATAATGGCCGCTCCTGCGCGGCACCACCTGCTGCTTAATAGATGGAAATCTGCGCGAAAATTCGTTGAACACGTTTTCCAGCAGCAGACGCGGATGTTGGGGAGTTGCGATGCGGATGGTCTGATTATGAAAGGCAATCTCCTTGCCCCGCTGGATAACCGAATCTATTTCGCCCAAAATTCTCCTGGCACCGCGGCAAAACTCTTCGCCGGCCGGAGTCAGCGCGATGCCATGGCGTGTGCGTACGAGCAGGGAGAAGCCGACTTCCTCTTCAAGGGTGTCGATCTGCTTTTTTAGCGCCTGTTTGGAAAGATTAAGGGCCTCCTCCGCCTTGCTGAAACTGCCGCATTCTACCGCTTTGAGCAACGATTTCAGTTGTCGATCGTTCATGGACACCACCTCCGGTAGTGAACTTTTGGTTAACAATAAGTTAGCATAAAGCTAATTCCGGGTCAAGCACGGCAGTAGTAAGATAAAGTTGGCTTTTGGACTTCACAGTGCTACGCAATGCAGGAAAGAACGTTCCGGCGCGGCAAGTAAGCCCCCGTGATTCGGGGCTAGTTTAAAATAACATACCAAGATGAAGAAAATAGGAGTGAGCGTAGATGGCAGAAGGACCGCTGAGCGGAGTGAAACTGGTCGAATACTGCAGTTCTGTAGCAGGGTCTTATTGCGCAAAACTGTTTGCCGACCTCGGCGCTGAAGTGATCAAGGTCGAAAAACCGGAAGGTGACGAAGCGAGAAAGAAGGGGCCTTTCTTAGACGATAAGCCTGATCCTGAGCTTTCGGGCCTCTTTCTTTACCATAATACCAACAAGCTTGGCGTTACCCTCAATCTGAACTCGCCGACGGGACGCGTTATGTTCAAAAAGCTGGTAACGGACGCGGATATTCTAATTGAAGACAGAGCGCCGGGAGAGATGGCCAAGCTGGGACTGGGCTATGAAGTTCTTAAGCAATTGAACCCTTCTTTAATTATGGCATCCATTACCCCGTTTGGCCAGGACGGACCTTATCGTGACTATAAAGCTTATGACGTCAATGTCTACCACGCTAGCGGCGCCGGCTATGTGCTGCCGGCCAACTCGCCGAATGCAGACAGGGAACCTGTCAAGGGGGGCGGCATGGTCGCGGAATGCGATGCCGGCGTCTGCGCATCTGTAAGTATTTTGGGAGCGCTTTACTGGCGCAATGCCGGGGGAACCGGACAGTACATCGACATATCCAAGCAAGAAGCGGAGATGGCACTCGAGAGAATGAACATCGTCCGCTACTATGAGCTTGGAAAAAGCCCTACTCGCGTGAAAATCAATCGTCTCCGCGATACGCTTTTGCTCTGCCGCGACGGCGGTTATGTGAAAGTCGTCGTGCATCCGGATAAGCAGTGGAACGGATTGGTTGAAGCGATGGGCAATCCGGAATGGGCCAAGGATGAGAAGTTCAGCAACCATAAGAAGAGAGAAGCCAACTTCGAGGCGCTTACTGCATGCCTCAGCGAAGAAGCGGCTAAATATGACAGTGAGGAGCTCTTCAGCAAAATTCAAGAAAAAGGCACGGCCTGCGCACCCATTTGTTCGGCGGAGCAGGTGTTCAATTCACCGCAAACGAAAGCTCGCGATTTTTATGTAGAGATCGACCATCCGGCAAGCGGCGCATTAATGTACCCCGGGCTGCCTTTCAAGCTCTCCAAGACCGCTCCGCGTCACAACCATGGCGCTCCGCTGTTGGGTCAGCACAATGAGGAAGTGTACGGCAATCGCCTTGGATACTCCAAGGAAGACCTGGCTAAATTCAGAGAGGCCGGCGTCATCTAAACCTGTTTTCAACTGGCTTTCGAGCGAAGGAGGAATTTGCAGATGAACCATGTTGCTTTGAAAGGAATAAGAGTCGCTGATTTCAGTTGGGTATGGGCTGGACCGTATGCCACGTTACTGCTCTCTTTTCTTGGAGCAGATGTAATCAAGATTGAAAGCAGACAGCGCGTAGACCAAACACGGCAGGGAACGATTACGACGGGTGAAGATTTCGAGGGTTTTAACGCCTCGCCGATCTTCAACAATGCGAACCTGAACAAAAAGAGCGTCTCGCTTGATCTTAAAAACCCGGAAGCTGTCGAACTGGCAAAGAAGATCGTCGCGGAGAGCGACATCGTTATCGAGAACATGCGTCCCGGGGTTATGGATAAATTAGGGCTCGGATACAAGGATCTTGTGAAAATCAAACCCAATATCATCATGATCTCGTCATCGGGATTCGGCTCGTCGGGACCATACGGCGAATATGCCGGTTATGCTCCGATATTTGCCGCCATTGGCGGATTGGCTTATTTGACTGGATATGAGGGCGGCGAACCGAATACGATGAGCGGCGTCATGGACCTTAGAGTCGGTACGATGTCGGCATTCGCCATTCTCGCAGCTCTGTTGCACCGTCAGAAGACAGGGGAAGGCCAGTATATCGATCTTTCTTCTTCCGAATGCATCAGCTCTCTCATCGGTCCTGAGCTGATGGAATATACGATGAATAAGCGTTCGCCGAACCGCCGCGGCAATCAGGATTCCATCATGGCGCCCCATAATTGCTATCGCTGCAAGGGCGACGACAAGTGGATCAGCATTGCCGTGGCGACGGATGAAGAGTGGAAGGCGCTGTGCGGTGCGATGGGCAACCCTGAATGGGCCCAAGACGAAGCATTTGCCGATGTGTACAGCCGTTGGAAAAATCGCCATCAGCTGGACGAATATATCGCAGCGTGGACGATCAACTGCACGGATTATGAAGTGATGACACGGCTGCAAAGTGCCGGAGTCGCGGCTACGCCGTCGTTTAACGCCGAGCAAATCCTGTCCGATCCGCATGTCAAGGCGCGCGGCAAAATTATCGAGGTCGAGCATCCGGTGATGGGCAAGAAGAAAGTGATCACTCCGCCGTGGAAGCTCTCGGAGACGCCTGCCACGATTAGCAAAGCTTCTCCGCTGCTAGGCGAACACAATGAAGAGGTATTTAGTTCCCTGCTCGGCATGTCCAAGGAAGAGATACAGAAGCTGGTCGACGAAAAAGTTATTTATTAAGGAAGATGCTTACGAAGCCAGTTTTTGCTGGCGCAAAAAAACTCAAAGCGAATGCTTACGAAGCCAGTTTTTTGCTGGCGCAAAAAACTCTTAGGAGGAATCGGCATGAAAGAAGTAGTCGTTGTATCCGCGGCCAGGACGCCTATCGGTTCGATTGGCGGGGTTCTTAAAAGCATGCAGCCGGAGGATATTCTCTCCGTAGCGCTGGAAGCCGCAATTGAGCGGGCCGGCGTTAGCAAAGATATTATCGACGAGGTCATCGTCGGGCAGACCAAGCAGACCGCGGATGCGCCGAACATCGCCCGGGTGTCCGCTCTCGCGATTCACATTCCGGATTCCACTCCCGCCTACACGGTGCACCGCCAGTGCGCCTCCAGTATGCAGGCGATTCTCAACGCGGTACAGCAAATTCAGTGCGGTTACTCCGACGTGGTGCTCGTCGGAGGCGTAGAGAGCATGAGTACGGCGCCGTTTTACGTGCGCGAAGCGCGTTTTGGCGTCGGACACGGCAACGGGATTTTCGTGGACCCTAATGTGGAGAGCCAGCCGCAAAGCCAGCCGGCCTCCTTATACGGGACGTTTAATATGATTCAGACCGCCGATAACGTGGCGGCAAAATACGGAGTTACCCGGGAGGACTGCGACGCATTTGCCTTGGCAAGCCAGCATAAGGCAGTTGCGGCCATTGACTCCGGCCGTTTCCAGGACGAGCTGGTGGCAGTGGATGTGCCTCTGCGGAAGGGCGCTTTCTTTCAGTTCGATACTGACGAATATCCTAAGCGGGACACCAGCCTGGAGAAGATGGCGAAACTTCGTCCTATCTTTGAAGGCGGTGTCACCACCGCGGGCAACGCCTCGGGCCGCAACGACGGCGCGGTAGGGATGGTGCTTATGAGCGCGGAAAAAGCTGCAGAGCTCGGCGTCAAGCCGATGGCGGCCGTTCTTGGCGGGGCAGCGGCCGGTGTGGACCCTCGTTATATGGGGATGGGACCTGTAGACGCTACACGGAAGCTGATGAGCCGCCTTACGCCGCAGACGGGCTTGAAGCTGGAAGACTTCGGCTTAGTGGAGATCAACGAGGCCTTTGCGGCGCAGTCCGTAGCTTGTGTTCGCGAGCTGGGACTGGATCCGGAGATCGTAAACGTGAACGGCGGGGCGATTGCATTAGGGCATCCGCTCGGCAGCTCCGGAGCGCGGATTTGTACAACGCTGCTCCATGAAATGCGCCGCCGCGGTACGAAACACGGCCTCGCTACGATCTGCGTAGCAGGCGGGCTCGGCATGTCATTGGCGTTTGAGCTCAGAGAATAGATGAAAGGAAGTCACAGCAATGATAAAGCTTGGCGTAGTAGGCAGCGGCAATATGGGCAACGGTATCGGTCAGACCGGCGCCCAGAACGGCTATGACGTAATTCTGTTCGATGTTGCGGAAGCTCAGCTGGAAAAAGCTCGGCAGTCCATTGAAGCATCTCTCCGGAAACGTGTGGACAGCGGCAAGCTGCCGCAGGAGGAGATGGACCGGACGCTTGCCGCGATCCGATATACCTCCGACCTCTCGGAGCTTGCTGATCGCAACGTGATCATAGAGGCTGTGGTCGAGAAGGTGGAGATCAAGCGGAGCGTGTTCACGCAGCTTGAACAAATCGTAAGCGAGGACTGCCTCTTAGGTACGAACACGTCCAGCCTCTCCCTAGCGGAAATCGCTGCCGGCATGAAGGATCCTTCCCGGCTTGTCGGCATCCATTTCTTTAATCCTGTGCCGGCTATGAAGCTGGTGGAGATCGTGCGTACCGAGATGGTGCGGCCGGAGCTTGTGGAGCGGGCCCATGCGTTTGCTGAATCGCTCGGCAAAGTAACAATTCAGGCGCCGGACTCCCCGGGTTTCGTCGTTAACTACTTGCAGTATCCGTTCAGGCTGAACGCGATGCGGATGGTGGAGAAGGGCATCGCCACGCCGGAGGACATCGATACGGCGGCAAAGCTGGGTCTCGGCCACCCCTTGGGGCCTCTCGAGCTTCAGGACATGGTGGGGCTGGACGTCACCTACTACGCGACGTCCTCCATCTATGAGAAGACCGGAGATCCGGCCATGGAGCCGCCGGAAATTTTGCGCCGTATGGTGGAAGAAGGCAAGCTTGGCCGTAAAACCGGCCAAGGCTTTTACAGCTATCCGAAGAAGTAAGCCGGACAGCGCCATTTTTCATTGTGAACTTTTGATTAACAAAGTGTTAGCGTAAAGCTGATTCCGCTGTGAGGCTCTGGAGTAGTAAGCTAAATGCATAAACATAAGCTCGTTATTAACACTGAAGTAGGTGCGAGATAGATGGACTACCAGTTTCTTTTATACGAGAAAAGCGAGGAGATCGCGACGATCACCGTCAACCGCCCCGAGCTGCGAAATGCGCTTACTCAGGCATTGATGGCCGAACTCGGACATGCAATAGATCAGGCAGAGTCGGATGCGGAAGTGAAGGTGCTGATTTTGACGGGGGCGGGAGAACGTGCGTTTGTCGCCGGCGCTGACATTAACGAGGTGGCCGCCCGCGACACGCTGTCGGAGCTGGGACCGAACAGCCGTCTGCGCCGTGCGGTATTATCGCGTCTGGAGCACTTGTCCAAACCAAGCATCGCTGCTGTAAACGGTTTCGCCTTGGGAGGCGGATGCGAGCTCGCTCTCGCCTGTACGCTCAGAATTGCAGCTGACACGGCGCGGTTCGGCCAGCCTGAGATTAACCTTGGGATTATTCCGGGGCTGGGAGGTACGCAGCGGCTGACCCGTCTGGTCGGCAAAGGCAAGGCGATGGAGCTTGTACTTACGGGAGATTTGATCGATGCGCAGGAAGCTCACCGGATCGGTTTGGTCAACCGGATCGTGCCGGCAGATCAGCTGATGGATGAAGCCAGAACGTTGGCGAAGAAGTTGGCTTCCAAGCCGCCGCTTGCGCTGAGAGCGGCCAAGGATGCGGTCGACTACGGCTCCGATATGAGCCTTGCAGCGGCGCTGGAGTTCGAGAATCGGTTGTTCGCGATTGTCTCGGGAAGTAGCGACAAGGCTGAGGGAGTAGCGGCTTTTCTAGAGAAACGTCAGCCTGAATGGCAGGGGCGTTAAGTTAACGCGGGATGGCAAGCGGTAAAGAAAACGTTGCCGTCCGATCGGGATATATTACTGCAGGAACGTCAGCTGAAGGGAGATAAAAGTAATGTCAGTAGATTCTACAAAATTGGACTGGGAAACATTAAGCGACGAAGAATGGAACAAGAGGCTGGACGAGCGTATTGCCGAATTTAACGATGGCCGCGGCGAAATTCTGCTCCCTCCCCCTGCTCACGCGATTATGGAGGAAGAGTATACACGGGGCATCAACAACAAGCTGGTGACCGAGGACCTCATCCGGCATTATGCCGATGCGATCGGCGACCCTAACCCTTTCTGGCGCGATCCTAGTTATGCGGCCGGCACCCGTTGGGGCGGCATTATCGCACCTCCTACTTATGAGTCATGCATCGCATTTGGTTCCGCGTTCGGCGGCCGTCTGAGATTGCCTGGCATCGCCCGCCTGGCCGGCGGCAATAAGCATATTTACAACAGACCGATTCGCCCGGGCGACACATTCTCGATTTATGATAAATACGAAGGATTCGTAGAGAAAGAAGTTACAGGCAAAAACTATCGTATGTTCATAGAGAGCGTCCCTCGTTACTTTGTCAACCAAAGAGATGAAGTGGCTGCGATTGCGATCCACCGCAACATCTACATGGCGACGCCTCCTAGCGTAAGAGGAAACAAAGCCAAAGAAAATAAGATGTACCAGGACAAAGTACGCCATCATTACAGCAAAGATGAGCTTGATATGATCCATCAAAGCTATGATGACCAGCTCGCCGGTGTTAACCGCCGCGGTGCCAAGACCCGCTACTGGGAAGATGTTGTAGAGGGTGAAGAAATCCCGACAGTGATCAAGGGGCCTGTTGACGTAGCTGACGCTTGC
Organism: Paenibacillus thalictri; assembly: GCF_004307995.1. Lineage (GTDB taxonomy): Bacteria > Bacillota > Bacilli > Paenibacillales > NBRC-103111 > Paenibacillus_AF > Paenibacillus_AF thalictri. The sequence continues at coordinate 135,659 of NZ_SIRE01000014.1, forward strand.
GCTCGTACTACGGTAAGCTGCTACTCCTACGCTTATGCGATCAAGTGGGCTGTTATGAGAAACCACCTGAATACGCACCCGATCGATCCGGAAACGGGCGAATATTTCCTACGCCGTGACTGGCATTATACGGATCAGGCGGCTCGCGTACTGGGATATCCATTCGCCAATTCGGCCGGCATTCAGAACGAAATGATGCTTGTTCATGCCGCAACGGATTGGATGGGAGATGATGGTTTTGTAAAATCCGTAGATTCTCAGGCTAGACGTATGGTATTCTTCGGAGACATGACCTTTGTCAAAGGTAAAGTCACCAGAAAGTTCGTCGAGAACGGTGAACACCTGATCGAACTGGCTGTATGGGGTGAGAATCAGGAAGGCCTTGTCCACACCAAGTCGGATTACATTATTAAACTCGTCTCCAAGGCTGAATACGATAGACCGCTTTGATAAGGAGGATAACCATGTACACAGATTATGACGTGATTATTATCGGGTCCGGATCGGCCGGGCTCGCGGCTGGCATATACACAAGCCGTGCAGGATTCAGTACCCTTATCATGGAGAAAAAGACCATGGGCGGAGAGCTGATGAACATCCAGTTGATCGAGAACTATCCGGGATTTGCTAACGGCGTAATGGGTCCGGATCTCGCTTCTGCGATGCTGGAGCAAGCATCCAATGCGGGTGCAGAAGTCGAGATTGGCGAAGTTACAGCCATTAAAAGCAAATCAGGAATCAAAACGGTTCGAACTGACGACCAGACGCTTACCTGCAAGGGTGTCATCCTGGCTACCGGCTCGCATACCAAGAAACTGAAAGTGCCGGGCGAAGAAAAATTGGCGAACAGAGGTGTGTTCTACTGCGCCACCTGCGACGGGGCACAGTCCGCCGGTAAACCGGTTGTCGTAGCGGGAGCGGGAGACAGTGCATTAACCGATGCCTTATATCTCGCGAAGCTCGGCTGTAAAGTAACGATTCTCGGGCGTTCACTGCCGAGAGCCTCCAAGGTGCTGCTTGATCGGGCCGAGGCCAACCCGAACATCGAAATCAAGTGCGGCATCAAAATCGAGAGCATCGTTGGCGACGATTGGGTCACTGGCGTTGATTATGAGGATACAGCTACAGGAACGAAGAGCCGTCTGGAAGTGGCCGGCATTTATATTCGCATCGGCATGGTGCCGAATACGCAGTTTCTGGAGGATAGCCTGGAGCTTGGTCCCGGCGGCTTGATTCCTGTCAACGAGAATATGGAGACTGCGATTCCGGGGATTTACGCAGCCGGAGACGTGCGCGTAAACTCGCCGGCACAGATCGCGACTTCGGTCGGCGACGGCGTAACCGCTGCGATGGCGATTGGACAGTATATCAATTCTCTCTAAATTATGATAACCCCGACCGCGAACCGGACATCGCGGCCGGAGGCATATTTTTTTTCAGTCCGCTGCACGCTATAGAAGCTGTGTCCCCGGTTGCAATCGATTTCATCCTGCATAAAGGGGTGCACAGTTCCCTATATAAGCAAGCCTTGAGATTACGTGTTAGATTTTAAGTATTAGCAAAGTGTTAGCCAATATGATAAGGAGGATTCCAATGGAAAATTCCAATGTGTATGATGTTGTGTGGCCTAGCGCCAAGAGCACAGTGTCCGGCGGGAAGCTGGCAAAACGCCTGGATACGCTGGAGGGCAAAGTCGTCGCCGAATTATGGGACTGGGTTTTCAAAGGCGACATTATGTGCGAAGCGTTCGAAGAGGAACTGCCGAAGCGATACCCAGGAGTCAAGTTTATCAGTTGGAGAGAATTCGGCGAAATCCACGGACCGCATGAAAAAGAGGTATTGGCGGAGCTTCCGCAAAAATTAAAGGAATTTGGTGTTGACGCCGTCATTTGCGGCGTCGGATGTTGAGGGAGCTGTATATCCGCCGTGACGCGGGTAAGCATAATCGTTGAAAAACTGGGAATTCCCACAGTCACTTTGTGCTGTGACGGATTCCATACGGCAGGTCGTTTTAACGCGAAAGCAGAAGGTTATCCTAATCTGCCTTATGCCGTTCATCCGGGACATGTCAATACGACGCCGAATGAAGAAGTATATAAAAATGCCGCCGAGCTCATGGTTGACCAGGTCATCAAAGGTTTAACGGTACAGCCGGCTGACGCCAAACCAGTCAGAATACCGGGAAAAAGAGACACCATTTTCTCGGGTAGTTTTGAAGAAGTCAATGAGTTTTTCTTAGAGCGTGAATGGAGCGACGGTCTGCCGATCGTACCGCCTACGGTAGAGAAGGTGGAACAGTTCCTCAAATTCACCGATCGTTCTCCTGATGAGATCATAGGCATTCTGAAGCCTGAAAACCGCGAGGCAACGATATGGAATATTGCCGTCACCGGCGTGATGTGCGGCTGCCGGCCGGAGTATATGCCTGTGCTCATCGGTATTGTCGAGGCGTTGTGTGACCCCGCATTTACACAGGATAGTCTTGGTCATACGCCTGGCACAGAGGTGCTGATGGTCTTGAACGGCACGATCATCAAGCAGTTGGGCTTCAACTACACGCAAGGGGTGCTGCGCCCTGGATTCCAGGCCAACACGAGCGTGGGCCGTTTCTTCCGCATGTACCTGCGGAATATAGCGGGCTTCCTGCCTCACAAGACGGATAAGGGCTGCTATGGAGATAATTTCAGGATGGTCCTGGCAGAAAACGAGGATGCCGTTGCCAAGCTGGGCTGGGAACCTTACAGCGTAGATCGGGGCTTCAAGGCGGGGGATAACGTTATCACGATAACCACCTGTACGGAAAGAACCCAGGCCATAGAGGTCGGATGGCCAACCGCAGAAGAGATTCTCCAGCACATCGAGAAACGTATGGCCGACAATCATATGTTTATTCAGTTCTTCTTTAGAGGAGATCGTACAAAGCCGATGATTGTCTTGACGCCTCTCATTGTGGAATCATTGGTGAGAGAAGGCTATACGAAGGAAATGGTGAAGCAGCATTTCTATGAAAATGCCAAGTTCAGACTGAGCAACTTGAGAGGAAGATTGGCCGAACGCTTCCATAAGGGTATCGATGATGGCAATTACCCGGAGCAACTGGGCACTTCCCATGATATCAGCGATGACCGCTTAGTTCAGATGCTTGCTTGTCCTGAGGATATCCAGATTGTTGTGAGTGGCGACCCGGGTCGAGACCACGTTCTCGTTTGTGCCCAAAACGGATTTATAGGTCCGCCGACAAGCAAAAAGATCGAACTGCCGGCAAACTGGGAACAACTGCTGAAAGCTGCAAAAAATAAATAACGTAACGCAAAGAAGTATGGGAATGCCGGAATGAGGAAAAGCTGCAGGCCGTTGTCGCCGGCAGCTTGTCTTCCTTACGCCGCCGTGGACATGTTCAGCTGTCATGTTCGCGGTTAGCGGCATACCTATCACCGTTGTATAAACTATGTGTAAACGCTTTCAATCGGTGTTATGAATACCTTACATCATTGTTACTATCAGGAGGAAACAACAGTGAGCAACGCTTTAGTATTATGGAGTTGTCTGTTTGCAATCGTGGTCAGCATTACCGTTACCTTCAAATGGAAAATCAACCTTGGTTTTCTGACCATGGGTTTCGCATTTATAATCGGCTGTATGATGCAGGGAGAAACATTTGATAAAATTTACGGCTATTGGCCGGATACGATCGTATCTTTCTTGATCGGCGCCAGCTTGTTGTTCGGGTTCGCGGCGGAGAACGGTACGATGAAAGTGTTAGGCGACAAGCTGCTGTGGAAATTTCGGAAAAATATGAATTATATCCCTTTTCTGATCTTTTTTATGGCTATGATTTTAGGGTTTCTGGGTGCCGGTCCGGCAACGATCGTTATTCTAACCCCGCTCGCTTACCTTATTGGCACAAAAGCACGAGTTGATCCGATGTTGATCGTCCTGTCGATCGCTATGGGCTACATTACCGCAGGGTATAATCCTTGGACAGGTTCGGGCGCCATTTTTCTTGGCTTGGTAGAAAAGAACGCTGGGGCGGCGGGAGCAGCTACTGCGTTTCCGACATATATGAAAATTTGGATGACGTTTATATTTAAGCAGCTTCTCTTCATCACGATTTTCTTTGTGTTCTATCAAATCTTTAAGAAGAAATGGAACAAGAAAAACCAAGGGAGCCTTGCTGTAGAGGAAAGCCCAGCGGCAGCCGAATTTATGATTGAGAAACCGGCAGACCTTAATCCAGTACAAAAGAAAACGCTTACTCTGATTCTCATTTCCTGCATAGTTATGGTGGTTCCAAGCCTTCTGAATGTTTGGCTTCATCCTAGCGGCGAATTTTTCAAGCATCTGCTCCAGCTGATTAAGCCGCAGTCCGTCCTGCTGATCGCAGCGGTTTTCGCTAGCATTATGAAGCTGGCCGACCAAAAAAAGGTCATCGATAGGCTGCCGATTAGCGCCATTCTGATGATCGTCGGCGTGACTTTCCTGATCGGGATTGCCACAAAAGCAGGCTTGATCGATATTTTGGTAGCCTTCTTCAAGGGCGCGCATATTCCAAAGTTCCTGGTTGCCCCGGCCCTCAGCGTTCTTGCTGGCGTTCTATGTATCTTCGGCAGTGCCACTTTTGTGGTCGCACCGCTATTGTTCACGATGGTACCGGCGCTGAGCACCGCGCTGGGGATCGATCCAGTCAGCCTCTACGCGGCAATTGTCATCGGTGCGGACGGCGTCGGCTCCATTTCACCTTTCGGCGATGCAGGCTCCAAGTTTATTGCCTTTACGCCTGAGGCATTGAAGGAACGCATGATTACGCGTCAGTTCGGCATGATGTTCGTGGTAGGTATTATGTGCGGACTGGGTGCACTGCTTGGCTTGTGGAATATTTTCGCGCATTAAAACTCGTGAATTGAAATCATCCATGGCACGAAAAAAAGGGGAAAATCAATGATAACGACAGAGAAAGTGGCAAAACTTATCATAAATTTCAACTATGATTCGATTTCTGAGAGGGGTATTGAACAAGCCAAGGCCGCAATTATCGACACCCTCGGTGCAGCGCTGCTGGGCGCAAAGGAACCGGCAGCGAAGGCGATGATGAAAGTGGCCGGCTGCCGGGGCGGAGAACCTGAAGCGCGTATTTGGGGAATGGCTGAACGTACCTCGCTGACTAACGTCGCATTGATCAATTCTTTCTGCACGCACTCTATGGACTATGATAACGGCGGTTCTCTTGGACATCCCGCCGCCGTTATGATCCCCCCCGCTCTGGCGCTGGGGGAATTATACAAACTATCCGGTAAACGGATTATCGAGGCCTACGCAGTTGGCTATGAGCTCGGCGCCAAGCTGCGGAACAGCTTGGGCGATCTCCAGTTCGGCGCCGGCTTCCATGCAACCTCCCTACTGGGAGCGATCTGCTCGGCCGCCGTATCGGCCAAACTGATGGGCCTGGACGTACAAAAAACAACGATGGCGTTGTCTATCGCGACTTCAATGAGCTCCGGTCTTATACAGCATTGGGGTACGGACGCAAAGCCTATTCAAGTCGGGCGAGCGGCTGAAAGCGGCTTGCTGGCGGCTCATCTGGCGCGAGAAGGCTGCACTGGCGATCCTCATATTTTCGAAGAGAGCAAGGGCTTCTATTACGTTTACGGACAAGAAGAAGCATCGATCAAGCAGTTGACCGAGAACTTCGGCAAGCCTTTGGCACTCGCTGCGGAGAGAGGACATTTCAAGCAGTGGGCTTGCTGCGGCGGCAACTACGAGGTGTTGAGCGCTTTGTACGATTTGCTGGCCGAGCAGGAAATTCCGGTGCAGCAGATCACGGAGATTGCCGTCGCCACATCCATGATGCCTCCCGGACCTGCGTTTCGCGTTAACCCGAGAACAGCTACGGAAGGCCGGTTCAGCATGAATTACAACATCGCCAGCTGCCTGATCGACGGTATCGTCGATTTGGATACCTTTACCGATACGAAGTTCAACCGCTCCGAAGTACACGAGCTGATGGGCAAGATCCGGGTGAGCTGGCATCCTGAATGCGCGGGCAAGCCGAGAAGGCTGCAGGGCGAATCGCGTTTTGTGACCATCGATATCCGGCTTCAGGATGGCCGGGTTATTTCCAAGCGGCTGGATGCCTCGGACCGGAAGCAGCTATCCGCCCGGGAAACTTACGTCAAATTCGCGGAAAACGCGCGTTGCGTCGGACTGGCTGAGGACAAGATCGCGAAGGTCATCGCGACGGTCGAATTATTCGAGCATTGCGAAGACGTGACAGATCTGATCAGTCTCATCTGCTGACACCCATTTTTGTAACCGATTTCAATTGCGAATTGTGTGGAATAGTTTGTTTACAATCGTGCTCAGCATTGCATCACCTGCAAATGAAAGAGCAGCTGTGGATTTAGGACAAAGCCGGTGATGTGACCGCTTGAACAATTAAAAGTAGGGGGTATTGATCTATGAAAAAACTACTGTTAATTAGAAATCTGTCATCATCTCTTTTAAGCGTGGCCATGGTTCTTACGGTGGCTGTACCGGTATCAGCCGCAGCACCGGTACAAGCTCAGCCCACAGACGATACAATTACTGTTGACGGAAGCAAAGCATCCGCAGCGGCGTATAAGATTAACGGCGACAACTACTTCAAGCTTAGCGATCTGGCAGCGGCTGTAACCGGCACTGACTATCAATTTGCGATCAGTTCCGACGATGCGGCCCGCAGGGTGGATCTCACTACCGGCAAGGCTTACACTCCAGCGAATAATCAGCCTACTGGCACTACCGCTGCACCGAACTCCGTAAATGAAAGCGGCTGGAGTCTTTACGTTGACGGCAAAAAGGCTGACATAAGCGCCTACAGCCTTGGCGGAAATAACTATTTCAGACTGCGCGATGTGAGCAAGCTTGTCGGTTTTGGCGTTGGATATAACAGCTATTCCAAAACAGCCAGTATCGTTACTCATGCCGGCTTAAAGCCAGGCGCCGTTGTTGCAGCAGACGATAATTCTCCTACCGGATACACCGTTACTTTCGTGTACGATAACGACAAAGCGTCAACCGTGAAGCTCTCCGGCGCCTTTAGTTTCGTGCCCGTCATCAAAGGCCGGGGTCCTGTCGACTTCCCCACCTTCACTCCATACGAGTGGACCCCGAACATGGACCACTTCGGTGATTACACCTTTGACATGGAGAAGGATCAGCTCAGCGGCAAGTGGATCATCAGTATGCCTCTGCCATCCGGCGCTTACAGCTATAGCTACGTGGTGGACGGCAAGAAGCTCTACGATCCAATGAACAACGAGGAGGTTTACACCTCCACAGTGAGCGATCAGGAGCCGAGCAAGATAAACTACACCAAGACGAACAAAAGCACGGTTTATGTACCTTTCGATTCCAAGAAGCAGATCTATAACTGGAGTTACCTGAAGCCGGTCGCCGATCCTGCATTCAAGGGGACCAAGATGTTCCAGCTGTACGACACGCCGGACGTTTTCGACAGTGTCGTTGAAAACGAGATGGCGACATTTAATCATCCTCAGAACAATCTGGCGATCTACCTGCCTGCAGGCTACGACCCGAAACGCGCGGAGCCGTATAAGGTGCTGTACCTGGCCCACGGCGGCCGCGGCAACGAGGTGGGGTTGTTCTCCAGCCCAAGCCACATTGATATCGCCGAGAATGCCATGAAGGACGGCGATGTGGAGAAATTCATCATTGTCAGCTGGAACAGCTACGCGTCGCCGAGCGACAAGGTTTGGCCGTCCTGGTATGACTGGAAGGTTCTGGCCAACATCGATCAGAACATCATTCCGTTCATGGAGAAAAACTATAACGTTGTGAAAAATTCCAGCGGCCGTGCCATCGCCGGCTCGTCTGCAGGCGCCGCCGTGTCTCATTTTGCGTTGCTGCATTATCCGAATCTGTTTGATTATTACGGTATCTGGGGCTGCGGCGAATCCACGGCGGTTCCTGCCGACTACTCGCCGTATGCGAATACGAGCATTGCGGATAAAACCGTCATGATCGGCGCCGGCTCTTACGATGTAAAACCGTCAGGCACGGCCGATCCCGTCATTAAGACCATCCGCTACGAACACACGTACAAGGCTTATACCGGACTGCGCGACGTTGCCGGCGTAAAGAACATTACCTGGTATGACGGACACAGCAACCATGACGACAACACCTGGTCCTACATGGAGAACGTCTTTATCCGCGATTATTTGTGGGGTAAAAATAATACCAAGTAAAACTGAGGTAGAAAGCAATCTCATGAGGGCAGGGGGATTTTCCTCCGGCCCTATTTTTTGCCTTTAGGCCGTTAGCACCCACGTGGTCAAGGCCCGGAGCCTCCCATCGGGTAAAGGTCATGGACGACCTTGAGAAACTGCTTGGTCACCTGTGAAGGCGATTCGCGGTAAATGATCCCGCCCATAGGCACAAGATCGGTCTCAAGTGGGATGGCGACCAGGGGCTGCATTGAATTGAGGAAATATGCTTTGGAAATGAAAATGCCGTTATTATAGCAGATGTTGATGATGTCCTGCAGCTCGTTTCTCGTGAGTATTTCCAGCGAAAGGTTGTGGCAGCGTTCGTTCAGCTGCAGCGAAAGCTCGGTATCTTTCTGCAGCAGGCCGACACGATGGCCGGACAGATCTTCCGGACGGATCGTTTTGCTCCCGGCCAGCGGATGGCTGGGCGCGAGGAGACATTTATAGGACATAGGGAAGAGCTTCGTGTATTGAATACCGGGGCTTTTGAGCATGGGATGGTAGGTGCATTCGGCCACGTCGATGTGACCGGCAAGAATATCCTCAACAAAATGACTGCTCTTCTGCAGTATCACCTGCTGCTTGATATGAGGAAACCTGCGCGAGAATTCGTTGAATGCGTTCTCAAGCAGCAGGCGCGGATGATGGGGATTCCCGATCCGGATGGTCATCTCATGAGTGGCGAGCGCCCAGCTTCGCTGGATGACCGAATCCATATCGCCGAGTACCTTCTTGGTCCCACGGCAAAATTCCTCGCCGGCCGGGGTCAGCGAAATGCCCTGGCGGGTACGCACGAGCAGGGGAAATCCGATCTCTTGCTCAAGGCGGTCAATCTGCTTTTTAAGCGCGGCCTTTGTAATATAAAGCTTTTCTTCCGCCTTGCTTAAGCTGCCGCATTCCACAATTTTAAGCAATGATTTAAGCTGCTGATGGTTCATATGTACCGCCTCTGTGTTTACCTTTATTAAACACAAACGTAGCATAAAGCATACAAAACATCAAGCAAAGCTGTTGTAATATTAAACCAGAAAGCAACGTTTTTGAAAGAGGAGGAGAAGTATAGTTATGACAAAAAAAAAAATCGATTGGACGGATGAAGCGGATGTCGTCGTTGTAGGATACGGCGGTGCCGGTGCCGTAACGGCTATATCTGCTGCCGATGCCGGCGCCAAGGTGTTGATCCTGGAGAAACAGCTGCAGGATACCGACACTAGCACGAACCACACTCCCAGCACTCGCATGAGCGGCGGCGGGATCCTTAATCCCGAGGACACCGAAAAGGCAATTGAATATTTCACCAACCTCCGCCGTATCGCCAACGAATCTGTTGACGAGGAGGAGTCCGCGATGATCCGCCGGCTGTGCGAGCAGATGGCCACCAACTTCTCTTGGTTGGAATCCATCGGCGCTGTGATGGGAGGGGTGGAAAGCATGAGCCCTACCTTTAAAAATATGGACATGATCCATGCGCATCATAAAGAAACTAACGCAGTTGGCATTTACGACGCCGATTTTCCCGAGATCCCGGGCTCTGAAGCTATCTGCGTCTTCTGGGTTAAAGCGACCGACGGTTTCCGTGGCGGTGCGGCTTTATTTAAAACCTTGACCAATGCAGTGGAGAAAAGGAACATTCCGGTCATGTACGGTTCCGGGATCGAGCATCTGGTGTTGGAAGACGGCGAGGTTCGCGGCGTGCGCGGCATTCGGGACGGAAAGCCCTTCGCAGTAAAAGCCAAACGCGGCGTCGTTCTAACCTGTGGCGGCTTTGAGTTCAACGAGAAAATGAAGAGCGACTACTTGCGTCCTCTGCCTGTCGAATTCACGGGCAATCCCGCCAACACCGGCGAGGGAGTTTCCATGGCACAGGAAGCGGGGGCGGACCTTTGGCATATGAACTGCATCTCTTTCCGTGTCGCCATGAAGTTCCCTGAACATCCTATTGCTTTTGGTACTCAGCATCATACGAAAGCGAGTATTTTCATCGATCAGCGTGGCAGCCGCTTCACGAACGAGCGTTTCAAGCTCCACGCTTTCGGCTATGAGCTGTCGAACTTCGATTGTTATGCAACCTGCTATCCAAGGATTCCTGCTTTCTGGGTATTCGATGAGAAGCGCCGCCAAATGGGTCCCATCGCCAATAAGCATGGCGCATGTAATCCTCCAAAAGGCAAAATGGGTCCCATCCACTACATCTGGAGCGAGGACAACATGGAGGAGATTAACAAGGGCTGGATCATCAAAGGCGACACGCTCGAGGAACTGGGCCAGAAGCTGGCCGCCGATCCGGATACCCACAACCTGTTTGACGTGGACAATTTCCTCAAGACCGTCGATCGCTACAACGGCTTCTGCGCCGAAGGCGAAGACCGTGATTTCCTTCGTCCGCAGAACGGACTTCAGCCGATTGATGATGGGCCGTACTACGCTGCTAAGCTGTGGCCGGGCGGACCCAATACGCAAGGCGGCCCAAGGAGAAATATCGAATGCCAGGTTATGCGTCCCGATAAGACTCCTGTCAAGCGGTTGTACTCTTGCGGCGAGCTGGGCTCCTTCTTTGGGATGCTTTACAACGGCGGCGGCAACCTCGCCGAAAGCATCGCCATGGGAAGAGTGGCGGGAGAGAATGTTGCAGGAGAGAAGCCCTGGGAGTAACAGCTTCGCCGAATATCATTTTGGTTAATAATATATATTTTATTATAACGGGAGGATAAACAATGACTTTACAACGTGACCTAGCATGGCAAAACCTCGAATTGCTTTATCAATCAAGTGTTGCGCATCAATATGCACGTTATGCGCTTGGCCTTAACTATGAGATGCTGCCCCAGGATGTCGTGCATCAGGCGAAAAGATGCTTATTGGATGCTCTTGGCTGTGCCATAGGAGCGTATGATGCTCCTGGAAGAAAGATGGTGGAGGATTATGTAGCGGAATTGGGAGGGAACGAAGAAGCCACTCTGTTTGGTACTGGGAAGCGCAGTACGGTATTAAACGCAACACTTCTCAACAGCTTCCTCGTCCGTTACCTGGATTATAACGACTGTGGCGGCGGTGCCCACAATAGCGATTCCATCTCGGGTATCCTTGCGACGGCTGAACATGTAAAGGCAAGCGGCCGGGACTTGCTTACCTCCATTGTGATCTCCTATGAGCTTGGTGCCAGAGTTCAGGAATCCACCGGCAAAGGCTGGGGCGAGTCCCTGGGTGCAAAAGGCTGGACCCCAGATTTCAGGGGAGGACTGAATATGCCGCCTGCTTTGGGGAAAATGATGAAACTAAGCGAATCCCAAATCGCCAATGCGATCGGTATTTGCGCATCCCACAGCCTGCCGCTAGGCATTCTGGATACGGATAATGAAGAAAATACGATGTCCAAAAACTTCCGTTTTGGCTTTGTCGCTCATGATGCCGTCATCGCCTGCCGGCTCGCCGCAAAAGGCTTTACGGGTCCGCTTCGGGTCGTCGAAGGAGAAAATGGTATCGGTCAGGTTGTATTGCAGGGCAATATGGATATAAACCGCATGACCAACTTTAGCGGCTGGCGAATTCTCCAGACCAAGTTCAAGTATCTGCCTGCAAACATAAGCTCCATCGCACATATATTGGCAACCCTGTCGATAGTGAATGAGCACGATCTTACGCCGGAACAAATTGCATCGGTACGAATTCGGGCTGGTCTTAAGGAATCTAAGCACACGACTTACTTTGCCAAAAAATATCCTAGAAACGCTGAAAGCGCCGATCATAGCGCCTTCTACGCCAATGCCATTGCGATCAAGGAGCGGGCCTACGGGCCGCAGTCATTCGATCCGGAGAAGTATACCGATCCCGTCGTACTCGACTTGATTGAGAAGATAACTGTAGAAGCGGATCCGAGCATTCCGGAGAGAGACCGCGCCGGTATCTCGGAAATTATGATGACGGATGGCCGCAGATTTGAGAAGCGCATTGACGTGCCGCATGGGTTCGGTAATGATCCTCTTTCTGATGCGGAGCTGGAAGAGAAGTTCGGAAAAATGGCTGCGCCATATATGAGCGATGAGCAGATTCGCAGCATATTTAAAACGATCTGGACCATGGAACATGTGGATCATGTCGAAAGCTTGACCGCGTTGATGGCTTTCTCCGGCAAATTGTAGTTTGTTAACACTCATCGCACAGCAAAGAACCGTCCGGAGATTTTTTACCGGACGGTTCTTCGTCACTTCTTTATACTTGATCGACTATGACTTTAGGATATAACTGCGGATTGTCGGGCCATCGGTAATAGGCGCTCCAAGAAGGGTGTAGCCGGATTGCTGCGCTTCTTCTTCCGGAACAGCCTGAAATGACAATGTTTCCTTTTTGGAAACAATCGGCTTCCGTTATTTGAATTGATCGGAGTTAATCTTGTTGTGTAATGTATGAATGAGGAGATTGGAATATAGGAGGTATAACGAATATGAACAAAGAACTATTTTCATCTTGGCTGCCTGAACGATGGGACGACGAGACGGACATTGTCATCGTTGGTTATGGTGGGGCCGGCGCCATTGCGGCAATTGCAACAAAACATGCCGGCAGTAACTGCATCGTGCTGGAGAAGTCCTCCGTACCCGACGGAGGCAATACCGGTGTTTCAGGCGGTCACGTGCATACGGCCGTAGGCGTTGATGTGGAAGAGTGGCTGGAGATTTGCCGTCACGGCTCTCATGGCGCCACGCCTGTGGAGACGCTGCGCCCCGCGCTGCAATATGCGCAGGACACGCCGTACTGGCTGGAGGAGTTTGGCATGAACTTTATCTGGTCGGAGCATTATGGCGACGGTCACCGCCGCCCTTCCTATTATAAAAACGGATTTGTAAACGGTCGCGAGAAGATCACCGGCCCGTACTTATGGGACGAGCTGCACGAGACCGCCGTAGGGAAATACGGCGTTGACGTTCGCTTGAGCCATGGAGTGAAACGGCTGGTTCAGAACCCGCTGACCAAGGAGATACTGGGCGTTATGGCGGAGACGCCTGACGGCGTGAAGTATTTCAAAGCTAGAAAAGCTGTACTGCTCTGTTGCGGCGGTTATGAGAACAGCAAAGAGCTGCAGAACAATCACAATTACCCCGGCGTCCGCTTTTTTCCGTGGGGCACTCCCCACAATACAGGCGACGGTATCGTTATGGCGGAGGCTATCGGGGCGCGTATCTGGCACATGGCCAGCATCGAAAGCAGCTCTCTGGGTTTCATGATCCCTTCGCAGATGGCGAACTGCTCCATCAGCACCGACGCAACCGACGGCATCAGACCGTACAACTATGTCATTGTGGACTTTAATGGCAACCGCTTCTTCAAAGAGGATAAAACCGGGGCTCACGCCCATGACGCTCATCCGGGTCTGGACGTGGACACCCGCACCTTTGATTACCAGCATCTGCCGATGTTCCTTGTCTTCGACAAGAACCTGTTTGGGGCCGGTCCGCTTTGGAAAGGCACGGGCCGTGCCGGTATCGTCAACACTTACGCCGGTGTCTGGAATGAACGTTATCCCGACAACCCGCTGTTCGATTGGGGCAATGACAACGAGCGCGGGCTGAGAGAGGGCTGGATTTTCAAGGGAGACACCATTGAGGAGTTGGCAGCCAACATCAAGGGCAAGCGGCCATGCGATACCCCTTCGGAAGATATTCGGGGTGTCGACCCGGCAGCGCTGCGTAAAACTATCGAGCGCTGGAACGAGCTTTGCGCAGCCGGTGAGGACACGGACTTCCGTCGCGACCCGTCCCATATGAGTCCTATCGGGGAAGGACCTTATTATGCCGTTGAGCTGTGCTTCAGCTGTATCAACACCCAGGGCGGACCGGCACGCAATGCGGAGTGCCAGACGCTTACTCCGTTCAACGAAGTAGTCCCGCGGCTGTACAACTGCGGCGAGTGCGGTTCCTTCAACGGCTTCCTGTACACCTACGGCAACATTCTTGAGGCCCTGACCACGGGCCGTGTGGCTGCGCACCATGCGCTGAACCTGGAAAACTGGGACAATTCGGGCGCTTCCGGGACAGCGGTTCGTGGCGAAAGAGTGGACTACCTAGCTTCAAAGGGTGATTTTTTCAATAACAAAACAGCTGCTCTTGATGAAAAAGCGATCTCGGAGGGCAAAACCTGCCACTTTACAGGCGTCTATTACGAGAGCCTCGAGGAGGCCGTGGACAAGGCGAACAACCACGGCGGCGGCACGATTACGCTGATCGCGGATACGGTCGTATCCCGGAACGGCAAGGTGCCGGAAATGTGCTTCAACTCCAATTTTGCCATCAAAAGCAAGACAGGAGGTCCTGCGTTCCGCATTTACCGGGGCGAACAGGATAGAACGGAAATGCTTCAGATTACCGACGGCCTCCTGCGGCTTTTCGATGTCGTTCTGGACGGCGGCTGCGAGGGCGGCGCATCGCGTGCGGCGATCCGCGTGTCCGACCTGGGCAAGGTGGAGATGAGGAACGTGACGATCCACTCCAACAGAACCGACAATGCGGCGAATGCAGCCAATCAGGGCGCTACAGCTATCTGCTGCGTGGGAACGAAGGCGCATCTGAGAATGGACGACAAGTGCGTCATCCGCGACTGTGTCGGCACAGGTACGGCCATTAGCGCCATTGTCGCTTCCGGCGGTTATGTAACAAACAGCGGGGTTCGTTTTGAAGGTAACACATCCGAAAACGGCGGAAATCCGAACTATATAGACCTGACCGGCACAACCCGATTCGAGGGCGCACCGATCTCCTGAGCGGTAAACGCCTCAAGAACAAGATTTTAATAAGCAATAGGGCTGGCGCAAGTGACGTTCAAAGCGTTGCAGGTGACGGCCCTTTTTGGGCAGATGTTGATGATGTTCGGCAGGTCGCGGCTGGGTGCGGGCTTCCTCCGCCTTGCTGAAGCTGCCGCATTCCACTGCTTTAAGCAGTGATTTCAGCTGGCGATCGTTCAAGGTACATCACCTCGTTTGTGAACTTTTGATTAACGATAAGTTAGCATAAAGTTAATTCCGAAGTTAAGACAGGGAGTAGTAAGATGAAATTGACTGAAGGACCGCTGAGCGGAGTACAGGCCTGCGGTGCCGGCTATATTCTGCCCGCCAACTCCCCGAGTACGGACAGATAGCCTGTCAAGGGAGGCGGCAATGTCGCGGAATGTGATGTTGGTGTTTGGGTATCGGTGAGTATCTTGGGAGCGCTTTATTATTCGCAATGTTGGGGGAACCGGATCATATATCGGCATATCCAGGCAAGAGGCGGAGATGGCGCAGGCCAACCTATGGCTCTAATTTAATACATGAAAGGAGAGTGTGGTATGGGAAGTGAGCAAGAGTTTATCCGTGACATCGCTCATCTCGGGCATGTAGAATTGTTAACACCGAAATTCGAACAAAGCTTATCTTTTTTTAAAGATGTTCTAGGAATGCAAGAGGTAGCTCAGCAAGGCAATTCAGCTTATCTCCGTTGTTGGGGAGATTACGAGCAGTATTCGTTGATTCTTACAGAATCGCCACAAGCTGGAGTAGGTCATACTGCTTTGCGAGCGGCCAGTCCGCAAGCTTTGGAAAGAAGAGTTCATAAAATTGAAGCGGCCGGTTTAGGCATCGGGTGGATCCCGGGAGATCAAGGTCATGGAAAAGCCTATCGCTACCATGGTCCGGACGGTCATCTGATGGAGCTGTATTATGAAACCGAGTGGTATCAGCCACCTGAGCATTTACAGCCTGCCTTGAAAAATCAACCCCAAAGATTTACGGGTCATGGTGTAGCGGTTAAGCACCTGGATCACATTAACTACTTGTCTTCCGCTTCGGAAACAGATGGAGATTTCGCCGAGAATGTGCTGGGGCTGCAATTAACGGAGCAGATTAAGTTAAACAATGGACGCCGGCCGGGTGTATGGTATCGGGCCAACGATAAGTCCTACGAGATTGTTTATACTTTGGATGCTACCGGTTCACGCGGGCGTTTGCATCACATTGCCTTTTCCGTAGATACGAATGAAGGAATCTGGAGAGCGGCGGACTTGTTTGTGGAGCATGGGGTATTCATTGAATTTGCTCCAAGCAAACATGCCATCAACCAAACGTATTTTGTATACGTTTATGAACCCGGCGGTAATCGCATCGAAATATGTTCAGGCGGTTATCACGTGCTGGCGCCTGATTGGAAGCCGATCACATGGACGGAGGCCGAGCGGGCAAGAGGCCAAGCTTGGGGCAACAAAACCGTTGCCAGTTTCCATAGTTATGGAACTCCGGTTGTAGAGCAGAATTAACTATACTATATAAATTGGACAAACGAACATCCCGGAAGAACTGAGTGCAGTGGAGAAAGGGAATTGTTTTGCCGGCGAGTTTTGGCTTTGAATTCCTGCCATCCGCAGGCCTATTCAATAAAAGGAATTCAAAACAAGATGTCTGAAGCGGCAAAATAATCCCTTTCCGAACGGAACGGGCTTCCAAATCATTGGTTCAACTTATATAGACACCTTGAGGAGGAAAAATAAATGATCGATCATAATACCAATCTATTGGTGGTAAGCGCACACGCAGCGGATTTTGTCTGGAGAGCCGGCGGTACGATTGCCAAATACGTTAAGCATGGCGCCAACGTGTCCTTGGTGATATTAAGCTATGGGGCGAGAGGGGAATCCAATGATCTTTGGAACATTGAAGGACAAACGCTGGAGAATGTAAAAGCCCATCGTCATGGTGAAGTGGAAGCGGCTGCGAAATGCCTGGGAGTAGAAAACTTTGAGATCTGGGATTACCAAGATTATCATATGGAAATCAATTCCGAAAGAATGGACCGCTTGGTTCAAAAAATCAGAGAAGTCAGACCCCATCATATTGTATCGCATGGCCCAAGAGATGCTTTTAATCCGGATCATGAAGCCGTCTCCAAATTCGTATTTGACGCGAGCGTTCTGTCCACCTCTAACGGTGTCAGAATGGAAGGCACAAAAACGGCGAAACAAGCCAGCTTATTCGGTTTTGAACCACATCAATCGGAAATTAGCGATTTCAAACCGGAAGTGATTATTGACATTACGGAAACGTATGAGCAGAAGCAAGCGGCGATGAATTGCTTTAAGGCGCAGAAGCATCTAATCGATTATTACGGCGCAAAAGCTGCGCTTCGCGGCAACCATGCCCGCAGATGTTCCGGGAACAATACTTATCAGTATGCTGAAGCCTTCAGCCGATCCTTCCCTTACGTAGGAGGCGAATTCGTCTAATGGAAAAGTATGTGCTCAGAAACATCGCCAGACCGGAGCAGCATATCATTGAGCAATTTAAAGAGCTGGATGTTTCAACGGTATACGAAGCTCAGGGGAAAATCGGGCTTATGCACTACAGTCTGAAGCCAATTCAGCAACAAACGCGAATTTGCGGTCCGGCCGTAACGGCGGTATGCCCTGCCGGCGATAACTTAATGATTCATGCTGCGATTGAAGTTTGCAAGCCTGGCGATGTATTGGTCATCACTACCGTCGGCGAAGGTGTAGCGGGAATGATCGGGGAGCTCATCGTTACAGCATTAATGAAACGCGGCGTTCAAGGGGTCATCATGGACTCGGGTATTCGCGATGCGGCCCAAATCCGCGAGCTGGGATTTCCTGTATGGACCAGAGCAATCTTCTCCCAAGGGACTACGAAGTCCAGAGGCGGCTGGGTCAATGCGCCGACCGTTTGCGGAGGAGCCGGCGTGAATCCGGGTGATCTGATCATGGCGGATGATGATGGCGTCGTGGTAGTGAAAAAAGAAGATATTTCGTTTGCATTGGAATCTTCGAAACAACGCCTGCAAAAAGAAGAAGGAACCAAAGAAAAGATTGCCAGAGGAGAATTAAGCTTAGACTTTTACAATCTAAGACCCACACTAGATAAAGAGCAGGTTGTTTATTACGAAAACTCATTCTCTCATTTAGAAAAGGAGTGAACTGCACAATGGCAAAACGTGAGGTATTGCATGTCAAAGGCTCTAACCATCAGAACCCGATTCCAACTGCCGTGAAGATTGGGAATATGGTATATACTTCGGCCATCATAGGGTCGGACCCCGAAACAGGTGAATTGCCGGAAAACGTTCAAGACGAGGTATCCAATCTTTTTCATTATATGAGAGAAATTATGGCGCTTGCCGGAGGAACTACCGACGATATCGCTCATTTAAGTGTTTCCGTCACCGATCGCGACTATAAAAAGGTGGTCAACGTAGAATGGCTGAAGATGTTCCCGGATGAGAATAACCGGCCGGCAAGACATACCACCGTTCAAGATTTAAGAGAAGGGCTTAGAGTACAGATCGAAATGACGGCTGTTTTATAGGACTGCGCATTTGCTGGTTCATGGTAGTAGAGCTCATTCACCATAATGAGCTCTATTTTTTTGCAGCAAGCAGCTTCAAAATCTGAAAGAATAGTCATCAAAGTGTTATTCAGGTAACTTTAAGTCATTTAAGCGTTTACAAAGCCTTTGTATAATTAGATTTGATCCAAAGATCTGTGAAAAAAAGCAATCGAAAGGGGAGCATCACTTGAAAAAATTATGGAAAATGGCAGTCGGAACGCTTGTATTGAGTCTTGCGCTCGCAGGTTGCAGCAGTAAACCTGCAAGCAATTCGAATTCGGGGAACGCGGCTGCCTCCGAGGAGCCCTATAACCTGACCCTAGTCTATCGGGCAACACCGCAGAAAGACACGAAGATGGTACAGGACGCGATCAACAAATACGTGCAGCCCAAAATCAATGCAAAGGTTACGATTCAGCAGATCGAAATGGGACAATGGACCGATAAAACCAATCTAATGATTGCGTCCAATGAACGGATGGACGTCTTTTACACGGCGTATTTCTCGGGTTATGCCACGAATGCGGCGAAAGGGGCGTTTTTGCCGTTGAACGACGACAATCTGACCGTTAACGGCAAAAAGGTTGGAAACCTGCTGCAACAGTACGGCCAAGGAATTACCAAGGCTCTTGATCCCCTCTTTCTTGAAGGATCAAAGGTGAATGGAAAGAATTACGGCGTCCCTGTGAATGGGCAATTAGGGATTCAAGGCGGATATGTCTTCCGGAAGGATCTGGCCCAGCAAATGGGCATTCTGGATCAAGTGAAAAATATCAAGTCGAATGCGGATTTGGAAGCTGTGCTGAAAGTTGTCAAACAAAAGATGCCGCAAATCACTCCGCTGCATGTGGCCGGCGGTATTGGCATCTTGCGGTCGTATTCCGACTGGGACCTCCTAGGGGACCGCAGTATTCCCGGCGTTATTTTAAGAACGGGGAAGGACACGAAAGTTTATAATATGTTCGAATCGCCGGAATACCTGCAGCAGCTGAAGATTGCCCGTCAATTGATGACGGAAGGGCTTGAAAACAAAGATGCGGCTACTACGACAGTTGACGTGAACACGGCAATGAAAAGCGGCAATGTGTTTATGATTCCGGCTATGCTGAAACCGGGCAAAGCGGACGAACTGGCGCTTGCTTTCAACATGGAAGGAAAGCTGGATCAGGTTGCCGTAGCGCAAAAAACCGTTTCAACCCAAGAAACGACAGGCGGCTTGCAAGCCATTTCCAGCTCGTCGAAAGATCCCGTCAAGGCGATGCAGTTCATCAATCTGCTGTACACCGATAAAGCGCTGATCAATATGCTGAATTACGGAATTGAAGGCGTTCATTATACGAAAGTATCCGACAATATCATTAAGACGACGGATCAGACGCCTAATTACAATCCCGGTGTGCCGTATGAATTAGGCGATCAATTCCTGAACTACGTGTGGACAAGCGAAGATCCGAACAAGTGGGAGACGCTCAAACAGTTCAACCAAGGCGTTACCCAATCACCGGCTCTCGGCTTTAACTTCGACGCTACTCCGGTAAGCACGGAAGTGGCGGCGATTGCGAATGTCGGGAAACAATATCAGGCTGCGCTTGAATCCGGCTCGGTTGATTATGAAAAAGTTTTGCCGGAGTTCCAGGATAAACTGAAGGCAGCCGGCGTCGACAAAGTGATTGCCGAAAAACAAAAGCAGCTGGATGCTTTCCTTGCCGCCCGGAAATAGAAATCAGATGTTCACCTAAAACGAATGCTGGGAGTGTACAATTTGCAAAAAACAGATTATTGGTCAACCAAGACAAATCCCGATACCGGAGAAAAGTTTGAATCAGAGCTAAGCTATCTAAGAGTTGCTCATAATGGATATGCGGATATTGACGCTTTCATCGACAGCGAGTATGGCGAGGCTTATGCCAAATTATTAGAACTGAGATTTAAGTATGAAGAAGCGCCAATGGGAGAAGCGGTGTTGGCCTATTATCGCTCGCTTGGTTTGAAAAAAGAAATGTTTGAAGACGAGGATTATTACACCCGCTGGGCTTTAATAACACCTCTCGAAATGGATGAAGAAGGTAAGGCCGGAAAGAAGTATCCGCTTGTTTTTGTCAATCATGGCGGATTTAATTCTATTGAGCAAGAAGAATTCGGTTGTGGCATGCCGCACGTGGCAGCCAAAGAAAAAATTATGGTGGCGTATTTACAAAATACGAACTGGGAAAACACGGAAAGGGTCTTGAATATTATCGCTGGGAAATATCCGCTGGATACCGAAAGGGTTTATATGACCGGATATTCTCAAGGCGGCTATCAAGTCACATCATCTTATTTCAGGATTCCTGAAAGGTTTGCAGCGGTGGCACCTTGTGGTAACGATATTTATCGTGATTACGATAATTTTAACGTACCGTTCACAAAAGAAGAAACGGAACATCTCAAGGAAACCTTTGTTCCTTTTATGCAGATTGTCGGTACATGCGAAGCCTCCAGCTTTGCTCCGGTAAACGATTGGCAGCCTAGAAAAAATTGGGGGAAAGAACGGGATGCTGAGCCGTACACAGATCCGCGCAGAGACGATATGCGCGACCCTACCAGAGTGATCGGCGGCAAACGGCGTTTTAGCGATATGCCGGAGCCTCCGGAAGGCGTGGATAAACACGAGTGGATGATCGATCGTCTTAATAAACGAATGTACACATTGGGGTGCGAGCCGCGAGATGCTAAAACATGCATTTCATATTTAAATACTCCTGAAGATGAGCTTCATCATGTTCTTGGCTTTTATGGAGACGCAGAAAGCATTCATTTATATCACGGCTATAAGCATTATACGCTTGATATTTGGAATAAAGCCGGGGTTCATGCATTCCGATATGTGGCTGTAGAAAATGCTCCTCATTGCTGGCCCGTAATGACAGGACAGCTGGTATGGGACTTCTTCAAGCAATTCAGAAGAGATCGAGAAACCGGAAACATCGTCATGATACCTGAACGTCCTGAGGTTGAAAGCACCACAAGCGGATAACGGGTAAGTCACCCCAGGGCGCAGCTATGACCCGGCCTAAGCCAGACAGTTGCTGGCAGAAGCCGGCTAATCTCAAGGTTATAAGAAACTATGCAACAAAGAGCTTGCCGTTTCCGGCAAGCTCTTTGAAATTGCTATACGCGATTATGACTTTAGAATATAAAAGCGGATTGTCGGGCCGTCGGTAATAGGTTCTCCCAATAACGTATAACCGGATCGGCGCACCTCCTCCGGCACGGCCTGGAATGACATGGGGCAATCTGCAATAACCTCAAGAATTTCGCCTTCACGCATCTGTTCCATCGCATCAAGGCTATAAACTACGGGATACGGGCACGGTTCGCCTTCCAGATTAAGCGTCATTGTCGGCTGGATGTTGTTCATGTTACCGTTTTTTTCTGAAGCTGGTTTCATGTTCTACACGAGCTCCTTTCTTGCTACGCCCGCCTTCATTAACACGGTTTGGCTCTTTTGGGCGGCTTTGTAGCGGACACGTTTCTCCCAAGCGGATGCAAACATGTAAAAGGCAATCATAAGTCCGACGGTCGAGAGGATCGCTCCTGCCCAGCCCCATTCGGTAACCAGATTATATTTTGGGGAACCTTCCACCAGCTTGGCGTATAAGGACCAGTGATCCCATCCCCAGGCAAGCAGCCCTGCACCTGCAATATTTCCGATACCAACGACGACATATTGAAGCTGGCCTTCCATGGCGCGGTACATCCAGCCGGTTTCGCAGCCGCCGGCAATCACGATGCCTACCCCAAACAGCAAACCGCCGATTAATGCGCCTGGGCTGGCCCACATCATTTTTTGCGGAACTCCCAAGGAAATGATAACGGAGGTACACAACGTGGCGGCTATAATTCCCATTGAAAGAGCTTTGGCCATAGTGGCGCGGCCGGTAACCCATAAATCGCGAAACGTGGATGTGAAGCAGATCTGGCCTCTTTGAATAAGCAGACCAAACGCGACTCCGAATAAACCGGCCAAGGCAAGTTTGGCATTGCCTGCGGCGAATTCAAGAATAATAAAAACAACCGCAATAACCAGCACGGCGAGCCCAACCCAAGGTTGAACTTTGGGTGTGGTGGAAACCATGGAACGTGCACCGGGAGCCGCTTTCTCCAATTTTGGCTTGCCCAAGAGCAGCGGGTGAAGCACCAGCTTAACGCCAATCCAGGTTCCAATGGCCATCCCCAGCATAAATAGCCATGCATGAAACGAAAACTGCGGTATGCCCGTGAAAAAAGAGGCAAGATTGCAGCCCATCGCAAGCCGCGCGCCAAATCCGGCGATAATGCCGCCCGCGAACCCTTGCACGAGCCTGCGTTTTTGCTTGGGAAGACGCAGCTTGAATTGACCGGCTAACAGGGCGCTGAGCAGCGCACCGAGAAACATGCCGATAACCACCCAACCATCAATACGGTCAACGGGGCTGCCCTCCAGATGCATAATTTGCTCGATGTAGGTAAGCTTGTGGGGATCGATCCCGAGCCATTCCATGCCGTGCCCGGCCAACCGGGTAAATTCCCCGGTTACGGCCCAGAAGGTGCCGGTTACTCCAAAATAAAGCGCGCTCAGCACACCCGCGATGACGGTGACCAACATAGGGTTCCAAAACCGTCCGAACAGCTTCTGGCGAAGCTCGGGTATCAATTGAAACAAGTTCAAGCTCGTTCTCCTCCTTCGATAGGGACATCATTTGATGCCAGACAGCCTAAATCCTGCCGCTCGTTTTAAATCGCCAACCGGACTAACCGCAGTTGATTTGCCTTGCTTTTTGCCTGCGGCGTATCTCGGTAATGATTCCGACAAGGCCAAGCGTAATGATGGCTGTAATGAATACAGGGGAATATGGAAACGACTGCGCAGTCACCGGGCCGGACAAAGCGGATTGATTCTGAGCCAGTGCATTATAGGTCCGTACCAGTGCTTGTCTGCCCACATTTTTGAGAAGATCCGAGCCGGTGACCCGCCCTTGGCCAAGCACAAGATCGACATTTTCGACGTCCGGTCCCCCCAGATTAACGGAACGGTTACCCTGATTGTCCTCAACATGCCAGGCCAAAACTTGCCCATTCTGAATCTTGTCTACGGCTATCTTGAAATAGCCTTCAGGCCCGGTCACACTGCCGCCAGCCGGAATGGTCATGGCTTCTTTATTTGTCCACATGATGCCAAAATTATGTCCGGTCGGACATCCTACAGGCCAGACGGAGAATCTTGCATCCTGCGCGTAGTCCTGTCCGTATGTGAAGGTAAAGGCATCTCCATAAATTTTGAGTTGGGCTTCCCCATTGCGGAAAGAATTATTCGGCACTAAAAATCCTGCCACATCCTCGTACTGGAAAAGTAAATCTTTGCGGGCATTCGTGTCCTCATTAAGCAATTTTTTTTGAACGGGACCCAATGTTTTGCTGAAAACTTCTTTGCCGCCCTCAAGGATTTGGACATTGGCTGTGCCCGCTTGCTCGTCAACGCTGGATAAACGTACAACGCGGATGCCTACTTTCCATTCTTGGCCTGTCTTGGCGTAGTCATTAAAGACTTTGGTATTCGCCATCAGCAGAGAATCCATGCGTACTCCGGAGATCCAATCGAAGACCAGATTCTGGTTCGTTTGTTCGCGCAGAACACCCTGATTATACAGCATATTAAAGCGTTTTTCCGGCCACCAGTTGGTCTCCGTATCAGAAAACACAGGTTCGCCGAAAGCCCAGTCCCAGTCTGTACCGGCAATCGTTTTCACATCCATTGTATGGTTGTTTAATGTTTCATGGCTCACTGTGGCGCCATAATAATAGACCTGTCCGCCGATGACAACGCTTCCGCCAGCCGGTATCGTGACGTTTTTCTTGACGTCGATCACCATATTGTAATCAATATAGGTCGGCTGTTTGCCTAAGTAATGGATCGGCTCACCCTGAAGGGCGACTTGTCCGCCGGTAGGATCTTGCAAGTAAACTAATCCTCCCGGAGGAATGACGACTTGGCCGTTTTCCACTTTACTTTGGCGGATGAGTATACTGTCGCTGTTCATGTTGGTCCTGCCATTATCGTCCTTGGCGGCCACCCTCTCTTTGAAGCCGGGAAGTCCGGGAACATATGCCGGATTGACAGGCTGATCCTTAACAAGGGATAGCGGCGGTGGAGCAACCTCCTTGGTGGAAACAGGGTGGGCAAGCGGCCATCCCGGTTGAGCCGGAATAATGAAGGAAGCCGCTTCAGCATCGGACAACGGGGCATTGTCCGCTGCCCAAGCCGGAGCAAGAAATACGGTTGAAGTCATCATAAATTGAAGCAAAACGGCAGCGGAAAGTGTTCTCATTTTCATTGTTTTAATCCTCCAATGGCATAGTTGATGTGTTGCGAATAACTACCGGGCAACTTGCAGCTTTCCTGGAAACGTACATATACCCATATGTGGTCAGAATGAGTGAATTAACGGCAATGAGCCATTTGGGGATTTCCGCCATGGCAAGGCCAAAATTCGCAAACAGTCCGATGCCTACTGCGGCAAGGACAGGAGCAAGGCAGCTGAAACAAATCGCCAAACCGACGATTAAGCCTCCTCCTACCACGCCGCCTGTTGCCGCTTTAGCTCCGATCTGGCGAATCTTAGACAAGGCATAACCGGCAAACGTAATAGCCAGGGCGACGGAAAAGCTGGACAGGTACTCCTCTTTGCGGGTAAAACTTGTCCACCAAGCTTCGTTTTCGGAATACTTTAATTGGCCGGATGCCGTGAAATCTTCCGGCGTGAAGTCGCAAGCCGCTCCTGACTCCACATCTTGAGGCATGATAAACGTAACGCGGTCAAGTGCGGTATAGCCGCCAAAGGCCGCAATAAATAAAATAAGAAGAAACATAATCGATTTACTTCTCATCTTGTATCATCTTCCTCCAATACTTGTGTGATGAACTTTTCCAAGTATAGCAAGGCCAAAGGAAGATTTTAAATACATATTATCGTTAGTATAGATTGATTGATATCGATTTTATCGATATCATATGAATGGAATCGTTGAAGGGAGGTTTTTATGAGATGTTATTACATCAGCTTGAGGTATTTACCCATGTTGCTGAACGGTGCAACTTTTCCAAAGCAGCGGAGGCTCTTTTTTTAAGCCAGTCAACTGTCAGCTCTCATATCAAAAATTTAGAGGCCCACTTTGGACAAAAACTTTTTGACCGGTTGGGCAAAGAGGTCGTTTTGACACCCTTTGGCAAGAAGTTATACCCTTGGGCCCGGGAAATGCTCATGTTAAAAGATAAGGTTTTGTGGGAAATAAAAGATTGGACCGGAAAAGTGGATGGAATCTTAAGTATTATTGCAAGCGCGGTGCCGGCTCAATATGCGATTCCTTTTTTGTTATCCCAGTTCCTCAAGAAATATAACGGGGTAAAATTTTCCTTGGAACAAGGCGGTTCGGAGACCGTTGCCGAAAAACTGCTGAAGGGTGAAGCCGAGATCGGATTGTTAGGCGAACAATACCATCAGGATCAGCTTACATTTATTCCTTTTGTTGAGGAGAAATTAGTATTAATAACACCCCTTGATCTAGAGCTCCACAATGGGATTTCGATATCGGAAATAGTTAAATATCCTTTTTTATTCCGCAAATCGAATTCCGGAACCCAAGCTCATGTAGAGAAGATGCTGAGTATGGCAGGTATTAAGCTTTCCCAATTGCAGGTAGCAGGTTACTTTGGCAATATGGAAGCCCTTAAAGCAAGTGTAAGGGAGGGAATTGGCATTTCAATCATTTCTTCCATCGCTGTACTCGATTGGGTAAACAACAAATATATCCATGCTTATGAACTAGCGGAACTTCCGGAAAAAAGAATGTTTTATTTTGCTCATCATAAACAGAGGACGTTGTCCCCTCTTGCCGAAGCCTTCATCCATTTCAGTTTGCAGTTAGCCGGTGAATTTTCGGATCGTTATCGGATAAATATATAGCAGCCGTTACGGCTGACGCCCCCCTTTTGTGTTAACTTACGGTTGACGGCCTGGTAGGAAAAAGTTAATTCCGCCGTCGCCGGATTCGGTGTACTTTGAATACAGGGACGAGCAAACCTGCTGCACATTCAATGATTTTTTATCATGCAATCGATTACAAATTATCATTCAGTGCAGGAATGAACTCATTTGGCGAGAGGTATCTACATGATTCAGGTTGATCTGCAATATGATGCGGGACCTGCTGGATGCGGCGAACTCATCATGAATCTCTTTTTGACGATGAGAAAAATGGATCCGGGACAAGTTATCGAGGTCATCTCGTATGATGCTGGGGCCAGGGAAGATATCCCCGCGTGGTGTCGTCTTCAAGGTCACAAGCTGCTGGAACGGCGGGATGAAGGAAGCATCAATCATTACTATATTCAAAAAAAATAAGAAAACTTCGGAGGAATTTGAAATGGGTAAATTGGCTGTAAGTATCACAAATGCAAAAAATGATCCGGATAAAGCGACAGTTGGTTTCGTTGTAGCCAACGCATCTGTTGCATCGGGGCAAGAAACCGTCGTATTTCTCAATGTTGAAGGGGCTTATTTGGGAGCTGAAGGGTATGCTGATGACATACATGAGGAAGGTTTTACTCCCTTGAAGCAATTGATGGAGCAGTTCGTCGAGGCCGGCGGAACGATCTGGGTATGCAGTCCTTGCTTCAAAAAACGCGGCCTGAATGAAGAACAATTGGTCGGTGGAGCAACGATTGTCGGCGGTGCAAAGCTGGTCGAATTTTTATCCCAAGGTGCGGCTTGTATTACATATTAGGAGGATTCGGCAACAATGGAATTTCCCGAACCCCAAGCTATTTGTGAAGGAGGGGACCTGGACTGCGGTTCAGGTCTTCTCCTTATTATCAAAAAAAGCATGAACCCATTGCAACCGGGACAGGTGCTGGAAGTGCGCAGCCGGGAGCGTAGCGTAGCCGATGATCTTCCTGCATGGTGCCGCATGGTCCAACATGAGTTTCTAGGCGTACAGCCCGGCCCGATCGATGCTAGTTATTTTATTCGCAAGGGCGGTGCGGACCATAATCTCCAGCAGGATGTAGAGGCGGCCCGCGGATACCAATGGTCTGTGCGGGTACGTAGCGAGGCATCGGCAAATGCGAAGGTATACAGCAGAAATCACACTTTTTTAGCCGGACAACCTGCAGATTTTAGCGCGAGTGTCGACGCCCCCAGCTCTGTCGATTATTTGTTAGGGGCCTTGGGTTCATGTCTGACGGTTGGATTTAAATTGAATGCTTCCCGGAAGGGAGTCATTGTCGATGCAGCGGAATTAAGCCTGAGAGGCAAGCTGCATAATGTGCTTTTCCATATGCAATTGGAAGATACGGGGAGTGCCGGATTTTCCGAAATCAGCGGGACGTTTTATGTAAGCTCTCCGGCAGAAGAAGATCAACTGCAGGAAATTTGGCGGCTTACGTTAGAACGCTCGCCGATTTACCAGACTTTACGCGGACAGGTGGAAATCGCCATCCAGTTGTCCATTTTTATTTAAAAAGGTTGTTCAAAAAGTCATCTTTTGATCACGAAGCTAGACAGGAAGCGTATTCGACATCGAATGTTGCATTCACCTTCGAAGTCCGGTGATCATTTAGGTTTGCCTAAACTCCGCTCCTCCTTCTTCAGGTTCTTGCAACCTTCTCGGTGCTGAAAAGCTGATTTTTTGAACTATGTATTTAATCAGAGAAAGGATGAAATCCTATGGAGCTGCCTTTGTTTCCAACTACCGTTGTTGGAAGCTGGCCACGGACCCGCGAAGTTTTGCTTGGTCTGAGGGATAGAAGAGCCGATAGAATCAGCGATGCCGATTTTCAGAAGATCGCCGATCAAGCGGTTCTCGACTGCTTACAAGCGCAAGATGAGGCCGGCATTGATATCGTTTCCGACGGGGAACAACGTCGGGACAACTTCATCTCCTTCGTAGCCGATAAGCTGGAGAATGTAAAGATGCTGACCGTGGCTGAGCTGCTTGATTATGTAGAAGATAAAGCCAGCTTCGAGGAAATTTTGGGGAAATTGGACGTCCCGGCTTATTCCTTATCCAATCCGGCTGCTTTCGGCAAAATCGCAAGACGAAAACCAATCGCTCTGGATGAATACCAGTTTCTTCGCCGTCATACGGATCGGGCGATTAAAGTCGCCTTGCCCGGCCCTTATTTGCTAACACGTTCGATGTGGGTAGAAGGTTTATCGGGAGCTGCTTATCCGACCAAGGAATCGTTAGCGGAAGATGTGGTACGGATTTTGCGGGAGGAATTGGAAGATTTGATTCGAGAAGGCGTTGCTTTTGTCCAATTCGATGAACCGGTATTAACGGAGCTGGTGTTTACGCAAAAAAACGCGAATCGCACTTTCATGTGCGGAGCGTTGACCGCAAAAGCGGATGCCGAAGAGGAACTTCAATTTGCAACCGGCTTAATGAATCAGGTAATGGAAGACATGCGCGGGAGAGGAACACGGACAGGCGTCCATATTTGCCGTGGGAATTGGAGCACGCAAGAAGACGTGCTGCTCAAAGGCCCGTATTCGCCGCTGATGCCTTATTTGTCGCAAATGAATGTGGATCAATTGATTCTCGAATACGCCACGCCTCGTGCGGGAGAACTCGCCGCGATTCAAGCGCTGGAAGGAAAAGAGCTGGGACTTGGTGCGGTTAACCCGCGAACGGAAGATATTGAGGCTGTTCAAGATCTGGTAAATAAAGCAATGGAAGCGGCAAAATATTTGTCGCCCGAGCAAATTTTCCTGAATCCCGATTGCGGCTTCGGAACCTTCGCCCAACGTCCGATGAACACCATCGACAGATCCAAGGCCAAACTTGGCGTATTGGCGCAAGCAGCGCAATTATTAAGGCAGCATTACAGCTAGATAAGTTGAACCAAAGAACATCCAGGAAGAACTGAGTGCAGTGGAGAAAGGGAGTCTGAAGCGGCAAAATAATCCCTTTCGGAACGGGCGTTTAAGGTGATTTTCGTGAACTTTAAAAATTTATACACCTTCGTTAATGTCGTTGAGCATAGAGGATTTACGGAAGTATCGCAAGTGATGGGTCTCACGCAATCCGGTGTCAGCAGACAAATCAAAGCGTTGGAGGAAGAAGTCGGCCTCCAGCTGCTTTCGCGTACGTCATCATCCGTCAAGACAACGGCTAGCGGAGAGCTGTTTTACCACAGAGCGAAACAACTGTTGGCTGATTGGGATCTCCTTCTGGCGGACTGTCAAACGTTCAAAAATGAATGGAGCGGACAGTTGAAAATTGGAGCCAGCACGATCCCCGTTAATTATATGCTGCCGAAAATGGTGAAACATGTTCGGGAAAAGTATCCCAAAATTGAATTCAGCATTCATTCCGAAGATTCCGAAAACGTGCTCGCGATGCTGCTGAAACGTCATATCGATATGGCATTCGTAGGATACAAAATCGAGCATGAAGAGCTGCACGAACAATGTGTAGCAACGGACAAGCTTGTTCTGATCGGCTGCGACGATCTTAAGCCTTTGAAGTCGCTGCATGAGATTCGGAAAGCTCCCGTCATTATACGGGAAAAAGGCTCGGGAACACGTAAAGCTGTTGAGGAGATGTTAAAAACATCGGGGATTTTATTCGAAACGTTAACGGTTGCAGCCGAAGTCAACAGCATGGAAGCCATTTTTGCTTTGGTGGAGGCGGGAGTAGGTTATGCGTTCGTATCGCATTGGTCTGTTCAGGAAACATATCGTCCGAACATTAACGTTTTGCTCGAATTGCCGACCGACCGCTGTTTTTATCTGTATGTCCATAAGTCAAGACAAGCTCATCCGCTGATCAAAATGTTTAGCGAAGAGGCGGTTTGCCGGTACCAGGTATGATAAGTTTGTAACAAGGAGATGATGACGATGGGCAAGTCTTATGTTTACATCGGCAACCGAAGCTCAGAAAAACAGCCGGCAAACGACGGCATGGCCATATGCGAGTATGATACGGAATCCGGCAAGCTTAAGCACTTGAACCATGTTTCCAAGCAGCTCAGCATCGGCGCTGTGTATATCGATACGAAACGCAAGATCCTTTATTGCACGGACGAGCGGGTGGATTATCCCGGCCTGCGTGCAGGCGGCGGCGGACAGGTGGTCGCCTTCTCCATACATCCCGAGAACGGGGCTCTGACCGAAATAAACCGTCAGCCTTCTTATGGGGCGAAGCCGTCTTTTGTGGTGACGGATGCGGATTCGAAGTTCCTTCTTATCACCAATCACGGCTTCAGGAACACCGTAACGTTGACCGAGCAGGATGCTTTCGGTAAGATCACCCTCAAGGTTCTGCATGATGAGTCCTCCATTGTCCTTTATCCGCTTCAGGAGGACGGCTCGATCGGAGAACCTTGCGACGTGTTCCGCCTTACCGGCGAAGGGCCCGAGTCCTTCCAGCTGAGCGCCCACGCACATTCCATTCAACGCTCTCCGTTGGGGGAATGGTATGCGGTTTGTGACAAGGGCGGCGATCAGATGTTCATGTTCAGGCTCGATGACGACAAGAAAAAGATCGTTCCTTGCAAAGGGAGCCCCTTTCCTTGTTCACCCGGTTCTGCGCCCCGGTACAGCGCATTTCATCCGACGCTGCCGTATTTGTTCGTGAACAAAGAAAATAAAACGATACTTACCGCTTTCCGTTACGACGAAGAAGGAAAGCTTGAACATGTATGTACGATTGACGCGCTTCCGCCGTATATAACGCCGCCGCAAGGGTTCACACAATCCGACATTTGCGTAGGAAAATCGGGTCAATATGTGTATACGCTGCTGAGGCAGGTTAACGTGATTTCGGTTTTCGAAATCGACGAGAACACCGGCAAACTTACGATGATACAAGCTTTTGAGCAGGTGTGCGATGGCCCTAGAGGCTGTGCCGCATCCCCTGACGGACGTTTTCTTATCGTTGCGGCGCATGCCGGACATGCGGTCGTAACTTATCCCATAGGAGAAGACGGTACACTGTCTCCGGCTGTATCTTCGATCGTTCAGCCGGCACCTGGGACCGTAAACTTCTTTGAAATTTGACTTGCGAGCCAAAGCGCGATATGTCGATCCCGGAAATGAATATGATATAATATTCAAAATTCCAGACGACTTTTTTGTAAAGGGTGATCCTATGAATCCTCGCTTTTATACGATCGGGATGGCCGGTCATATAGACCACGGAAAAACCACCTTGACCAAAGCGCTGACCAATATAAATACCGATCGCTTGAAAGAAGAAATAGAACGCCAAATTTCGATTGAATTGGGGTACGCTCCGTTCCCTTTGGGAGAATACGAGACCTCTATCGTTGATGTGCCCGGACACGAGAAGTTTATTCGCCAAATGATCGCCGGTGTCGCCGGTATCGACCTTGTGATCTTGGTTATCGCTGCCGACGAGGGGATGATGCCGCAAACAAAGGAGCATTTGGAAATCTTGTCATTTCTCGGGATCGAGCACGGGGTTATTGCTGTGACCAAGTGCGACCGGGTGGAACCGGACTTCATCGAATTAATTATGGAAGACATTCAAAGCGGGGTCAAAGATACCGTGTTTGAACAGGCTGATATCGTTTGCGTAGACAGCGTGACGGGAACCGGCTTGGAGCAGCTGAAATTGGCCATTATGCAAAACTTGAGCGGAATCAAGCAACGTGACGCCAAGGGGGAGTTCCGCTTGCCCATCGATCAGGTGTTTACGCTGCGGGGACAAGGAAGCATCGTTCGCGGCACGATTTATGAAGGCACGGTGCATAAAGGCGATACCTTAACGCTGCTGCCGCACAACATCCCGGTTAAGGTAAGGCAAATGCAGATGCACAACAAGGAAAAGGAATCGGCTATCGCGGGACAACGGGTGGCGATTAACTTGGGAGGCATGCCGAAGGAAACGATCAAACGCGGTCATGTACTCGTGGCGTCCGACCATTTTACCTTAACCCGGACGATAGACGTTTCATTGCAATCCGTCAAGGATTTGCAGCATCCCGTCAAGCAGCGTACATCGGTGAAATTCCATTCCGGAACCGTCGAAGTGATGGGCAAAATCGTCTTATTCGACCGAAAGGAAGTGAACGGGGACGAGCAGGTGCTCTGCCAGATCCGCTTAAATGAGCCGGTTGCCGTTAAACGCGGAGACCGCTTCGTCCTTCGCCGCCCTTCTCCTGTCGAGACGATCGGGGGAGGCTGGATCATCGATCCGTTTGGCGAAAAGTACCGCTTCGGAGAAGAAACCGTCCGCAAGCTGGAGAGGAAACGGGAGGGCAGTCCGGAGGATCGGCTGCTCGACATCCTGAGCAAAAACCGGATGTTGTCTAAAGCCTCGCTGCTGCAAACCGCATCGTTTGACGCTGTCACATTGGAGATGATGTTGTCCTCTTTGCTTGCGGACGGCCGAGTCATTGCTTTAGAAGGCGATGCTTACACAACTTCCGGCGTATACGACCAAGTCCGTTCGGAGCTGCAAACGCAGCTGGAGCAATATCATTTTTCTTATCCGATGCGTTTTGGCATGAATAAGGCGGAATGTGTACAGGGACAGCAGGGGACGCCCGCATTGCTTGTTGAAACGGTCATCAATCGGGAAGTGGAGTCAGGCGCATGCAAGAGAGACAAGCAATTTATTTCGCTTGCTTCGTTTGAGCCGCATTTTCCTCCGGAGTGGAGCCAGCCGCTTGAGACGGCTTTGGCCCGCTTGGAAGCGGACGAGCTGGGCGTGCAGTCCCTTGATGATTATATTGCCGAGGTGAAGGCGCCCAAACAGGTTACGCCTGAAATCAAGCGGTTCCTCTTACAGACCAAAGTGATCATACCGCTCGATGAGAAACATTGCATTCACCACCGTACTTTTAATAACCAATTATATCGCTTGTATCAGGGGACCAACGGGCAGCCTTTCAGCTTTCAGGACGCCAAGGCCGTACTGAATGCCACACGTAAAGGTCTAGTCCCTTTTTTAGAGCTGCTGGATCAGCTGCGTTATACGCAAAGATCTGAAGAGCAGCGAAAATGGTTGAAACCGGTGGAACAACAAAGCTAACCGGATGAAAGCGCCCCTTTATGAAAAGACCACAACTAACTTAAAAAAGGAGGCCTCAGCATAGTGGAAAAGATCGATAACGGGCGGCACAACATGCTTCGCTCACTGCCCGCAGTACATAAATTGGTAGGTTGCCCGCAGATACAATCCTTTGTAAGCGATGCTAATATTCCGCATGAGGTAACCGTCGGGCTTGCTCAAGAGCTGATCGCGGAATGGCGGGAGCGGATCGTTCAAGGTACTTTGAACCTCACGGACGAAAAGATGACTCTGGAACTGCTGACTGAACAGTTTTGGCAGAAGGCTGCTGCAATGTTCTCGCCTCGGCTTCGCCGGGTCATCAACGGGACAGGCGTTGTGCTGCATACGAATCTCGGCCGCGCGGTGCTTGGCGAAAGCATGGCGAAACAGATTGTTGAGGCGGCATGTTATTATTCCAATCTGGAGTATAATATATCCGAAGGAGAGAGAGGATCGCGGCACAGCCATGTGGACGAGCTGATCTGCCGGCTCACCGGGGCCGAAGCGGCGATGGTGGTCAATAATAACGCGGCCGCCGTCTTTTTGGTATTGCGCGAGATGGCTAAAGGCAGGCGGGTCATCGTATCCAGGGGGCATCTGGTGGAAATCGGCGGTTCCTTCCGGGTCTCCGAGATCATGGCGGAAAGCGGGGCCAATCTGGTTGAGGTGGGCACGACCAACAAAACTCATCTCTATGATTACGAAAGGGCTATTGACAGCGAGACCGCTTTATTGATGAAGGTCCATTCCAGCAACTTCCGGATCACCGGTTTTACCAGCTCAGTGTCATTGGAGGAACTTGCGGCTCTGGGGGAGAAATACCAGATTCCCGTCTACGAGGATCTAGGCAGCGGAGCTTTGTTCGACCTGAGGGCATTTGGAGTTGGAGAAGAGCCGGTCGTGCGGGAAGTGATCGAATCCGGCGCGGACCTTGTCTCGTTTAGCGGCGACAAGCTGCTCGGAGGTCCGCAAGCCGGGATTATTGCGGGTAAGAAGAAGTGGATCGACAGATTAAAAAAGAACCAGTTAGCCCGGGTGCTGCGGGTCGATAAAATGACGCTGGCCGGCTTAGAAGCGACGCTGCGCCTTTATTTGCTGCCCGAACAGGCGGCCCAAGAAATTCCTACCCTAAGGGATATTCTGGTTCCATTGCATGAAATCAAAGAGAAGGCCAGACGGTTCGTAACGCTGTTATCGGATACGGCCGGTATACAAGCGGAGATTGTCGACGATGAATCGGCGGTCGGCGGCGGAACGCTGCCGGGAGTTGCGCTTCCGACGAAAGCGGCTGATCTGACAGTTCAGGGTTTAAGCGCTCATCAGCTGGAAGAAAAGCTGCGCTTAAGCGAGCCAGCTGTCATTGTGCGCGTTCAGCATCACCGTGTGCGTATTGATTTTCGTACGGTACATCATGAAGAGATTGAGATTGTAGCTGAAGCGTTAAGGAAGATTACGGCAGCACAGCCGTCAGACGTAGAGGAGAATACATGAAATGGATTAAATGGCGAGACTGTATGGGAATCGAACCCACCAGAGACGGCACGCGCCTCCCAAAAGGTTTTGAAGACCTAGGGGGACACCAGTACCCCAGCCAGCCCCATGAACATGGAAGATTAGCACATAAACGGAGATTAGAAAAGGAAGAGCAGGTTTAATTATATGCTGTTCTTTTTCTTTTTTCAAGAGCTCATCCCCGCTTGATTGTTTCCATTTGGGAAACAATCGGCATTTGCATTTGAATTGATATCCATCGGCCGCAGTTGTCATAATGAAAGGGGGAACATCTAATTTTGAAAGGCTAGAGAGGTGATTGACCTCATGGAAGATCAGAATACTTCGAAATCGGTGGGTAAACTTTTTACTTTGGATTTTATCATGATATTAATGCTGACCATTATCAACAGCACAACCACGCAAGCTCTTAATTCCAACCTTCCGGTTTTTATCCGAAGTCTCGGAGCCCAGAACTTGGCGGCAGGTTTGGTTGTAACGGTATATATGGTGATGGCCATCGGGGTTCGCCCGATCTGGGGATATTTAAGCGATGTCAAATCACGCAGGAGTATCGTGCTGATCGGCACTATCGTTGTGGCGTTAGCGGTTACGGGCTACAGCTTGGTGTTTACAGTGCCGCTTATCCTGATGCTGCGCGCGCTTCACGGAATAGGGTTCTCGGCAAATACCAATACGACAGCGACAATGGCGGCGGATGTCATTCCTAAGCATCGGCTTTCCGAAGGGATCGGTTATTACGGTCTTGCCAATGTAGTCGCTACGGCGATAGGTCCGCCGGCTGGCATTTATTTGGTTACTTATTTCGGATTTCATACGTTGTTTGAGGTGCTGGGTATTGTATCTTTCTTATGTATTGGGGCTGCTTATCTCATAAGGTACGAAAAAAAACTTCCGCCCAAACCCGTGGACCGGCCCAAAGCCAAATTTGCTTTGTATGAAAAGACGGCGCTTCCTATTTCGACGATTCTTTTATTTATTACCTTGGGCACGGGCGCATTAAACAGTTTTATTCAGTTGATCGCCATAGACCGCGGTATCGAGCATTACAGCGTGTACTTCTGGATTTATGCGGCTTCCCTCTTGGTGACAAGACTGTTCGTCGGCAGAATTTGCGATAAATACGGGCCCGCCAAGGTGCTTTACCCGGCCCTGGCCAGCCTTGCCTGCGCATTTGTCGCTTTTGCATTTGCCCACAGCTTGCCGATGTTCCTGCTGGCAGGCGTGTTTTACGGACTGGGGTTTGGCAGCGCTCAGCCTATGCTTAATGCCTTGATGATCAAACGTTGTCCACCGGAAAAACTAGGATTAGGCAACTCGACCTTTTATATTGCTATGGATGCCGGCCAAGCCATCGGGGCTTCCATTGCCGGAGCCGTTTCGCAATTTTTCGGGTTTACCGCACTTTATCTTTTCTGCGAGCTGTATGTGGTAACGGCAATCTATCTGCTCACACGGTATTTGAAACGGCAGTCCGATGCACCCCTTGGAGCTGCGGAACAGAATTCTGCTCCTTTCGAAAGGGGTTTGGCTGAATGACGAAAGCTTAGTCGTATTTAAATGAATTCTCGTCGCTAGCCACATGATTTACGATATATTGTATAAACTGATGGTGGTCGTCCGTCAATTTCACTTTTTTGGGAGAAGCGATCACGTGCGGATTGTGCGGGGTATCCTCAATGCGGCATACCGCAACATCACTGAGCTTAAAAATGCTGAGATCGCTTGAATAAAAGAGGGCAACGCCGTAACCCGAGGCCACGTTGTCCAGTACGGAATGACGGGCGGAAGCCGTCAAGGCAATATTGGGCGTAAAATCAAGACTGGAAAAAAAGCCGTTCAGCGCTTCGATTTTCCATTTATTCAGAATGATGTTGTCATTGCGCAAATCGGCGAAACGGATGACCCCAGCATCCGCCAGTGGATGATCAGGAGGCAGCACGGCCAGGAGATAATCGTCCCGCAGAAAAGTAATATCGTAGTATGTCGGATCGGCAAATGACTGGTGGACAAAGGCCAGGTCCACATTGCCTTTTTCGGCGGCCTCATATAAAGATGAGGGGTTGTTGCTGCTCACCAGGTCAATGTGGATGTGCGGATGCGCCTTCGCAAATTTCTCGACAAGATATTGAAACCTCAGCACGGAAGCGGAAGGCATGGCCCAGCAAGTAATTACATTGGAGTACTTGCGGAGGTTCATCATCATCTGGGCATATACGGGAGCCAATTCCTGCAAGCTATCGTACAAGGATTTGCCGGCCGGTGTTAACTTCACGCTGCGGCCGCTTCGGTCAAACAGTTCTACATGCAATTCGTTTTCCAGCCGCCGTATCGCCTTCGATAAAGAAGAAGCGGAAATATTATGCTTATCCGCGGCATCATGATAAGTGGACCCTTCTGCGATCGTCATGAAAAATTTCAGCGATTCAATATCCATTTTGATTCTTCTTTCTATGTTAATTGTTCATAGACTGCTTGATTAGGAGGGTTTGTTTGCTGGATAAAAGAATAATTTTACTATATCGAATCTTGGCCCTATAAACAAGGCAACGCTGACCCGAAGGGCGCTTTGCGGCCAGCGAAATAACCCTGCCCATTGTTTCCATTCAAGAAACAATGGGGTTCCGTATTGGAATTGATCGCATCCCTTCCTGAATTATAATAAAACTATATAAATTGAACAAATAATTTGGCCGCCGTTCCATTCCCAGAAGGATAGGAAATTCAAAGAAATAGGGAGATGAATATGAGCATAATTGATGTTATAAAAAACCGCAGGACGATCAAAGCGTTTAAGCCGGATCCCATTGACGAGCATCAACTGCTCTCTTGGCTGGAAGCCGCAAGTTATGCCCCGAATCATAAAATGACCGAACCGTGGGAGATTGTATTTATTGGGCCGCAGACAAGAGCGAAACTGAACCATAAAACGGATTTTGGCGGCGCGCCGGTCGTTTTTGCCGTCATTTCCAAGCAGGGGCTCACCCCGTTCCAGCGCGATGAGAACGTCATGGCTTCTTCATGTTTCGTGCAAAATTTCTTATTGTCCGCTCATGAAGCGGGAGTTGGCGTATATTGGGAATCGATGGGAGCGAAACCTCATAACCGGGAAATGATGAATGTTCCCGAAGATTACGATGTAATCGGCGTCATGGGGGTTGGTTACCCAGCAAATGATCCCGCGGTCAAACCAAGAACGCCAATGGCTGCGAAAATTTCGTATTTATCTTGAGGCGCGCGCTCCATATCGGTAAAATGAACGAATTGATAATGCGTCATTACGGAGTCCGAGTGATTCTTGAGACGGACAAATAAAAGAAGCCGATCTGCTCGCATAACAGATTGGCTTCTTTTTAGCGTTCACTTTTTCAGTGGCCTTGCATGACGCTAAGCATATTGTCATTGTAGTGAAATTTGTCTTACAATAAAAAACAAAACTATCGATGAAGGAAGAAGGTAAGGGTATGGAGGTTTTGGAGGGCGGCGGAACGATTGAAATAGGAGCGGTCAAACGCAACACATTGTCCAAGCAGGTAGTGGAACAGATCGTCCAATTGCTCGTTAGCGGGCAGTTGAAACCTGGAGATAAGTTGCCTCCGGAAATGGAATTAGTTGAAATGCTCAATGTGAGCAGGCCGGTGCTGCGGGAGGCGCTAAGCTCACTAGAGACACTTGAAGTCATTACCCGCAAAACACGCGGTGGCACATATTTTAACAAAAAGATCGGAAGCAATCCTTTCTCCGTCATGTTGGCTTTGTCCGTTGACGATCTGCCGACCCTGATTGAAGCGCGCATGGCGCTTGAGCTTGGACTGGTGACGATTGCGGCGGAAAAAATAACGGATGCCCAATTGGCCCGATTAAAGCAAACGATAGATCAAATTGCCGGCAGCGAAAATAATCATTATGGCGATATCGATATCGAGTTTCATCGAATTATTTGTGAGAGCGCCAACAATCCGATCGTTGAAGGCATGAGCGATTCCTTATTGATGCTGATACATGAGCGGATGAACAAGGAGACGAAGTTCAGGGAGCGGGAGGTCACGGTTCGTTTCCACACTGAAATCTACAACGCCCTTGCCAATCGCGATCCCCTCGAGTCGTACACTCATATGTACCGCCATTTAAGTTACGTTCGAGATAAGCTGCTCAAGGGTTAACTTGCTAAAGGCAGCTCGAATCACATGAAGGACCGTCCGGAGATTTATGAACTGTACTTCGATTGTTAGACACAGCTAATAATTGGAGGTGCAATTTACCGGACGGTTTTTCATATTGACCTACAATTTAATTTGTCTTACAATATAACTTAAGTTCATACCCATATTATACCTATGAAAGGCGGTACAACAACGATGGAAAAGAAAAAAACGTTGCCTGCCGGAATTTTAGGCTTTCCTGTTGCCCCTATGGATTCTCAAGGGAGACTAGACCTGAAAGCGCTTGAAGCAAACATTCAGTTTTTGCTTGACGAAGGATTAAAATCGATTTTTATAGCCTGCGGTTCGGGTGAATTTCACGCGCTTTCCCCCGCCGAATACCAAAGCATGCTTGAGGTTGCGTTGTCCGTCGCCAAAAGCCAAGTACCTGTTTATTCAGGTGTGGGGGGCAATTTAAGCCACGCTTTGCAATTGGCGGAGCTGTCCGGGAAGCTCGGCGTCGACGGTTATTTGATTCTTCCTCCTTATTTGATTGAACCGGAGCAGGAAGGGCTGTACCAATATTTAAGTGCTATCATAGGAAGTACGGATTTAAGCGCCATCGTCTATCAGCGCGATAATTGCGTGCTCACCCTGCCGACTTTGGAGCGTTTGCTGCAATACCCTCAGCTTGCAGGATTGAAGGACGGTCTTGGCAACATGGATTTGAATATTGAATTGACGCAAACGATCGGAAACCGCCTTCAATATTTCAACGGCATGCCGATGGCGGAAGTCACGATGCCTGCTTATGTAAGATTGGGCTTTAACGCTTATTCTTCAGCGATTTCCAACTACATCCCCCACATCTCGGCGATGTTCTACGATGCATTGCTTAACGGCAAAGATGAGCTGTTAAATGAGCTTTACTTGCACGTTATATTGCCCATCAACCGAATCCGCAGGCAGCGGAAAGGGTACGCGGTTTCTTTGATTAAAGCAGGTATGCAGATTGTCGGATTGCCGGTGGGAACACAGGTGCGGCCGCCGATTGCTCCAGTGGAGAAAGAACATTATGCTCAGCTGGAGGCCATCTTGAAGACCGCCTTCGAAAGATTCCCGAAAGAAGCCAAGTAAGCATAAGCACCAGCATATAGTAAGGGAGTGGAACATACGGTGAGCGAAAATCGGACTTATTTGAATTATATCAACGGACAATGGAGCGTTTCTTCAACAGGCGAAGTGGAGGCAAGCATCAGTCCCGCAAACAAACACGAGATCGTCGGTTACATTCAAAAATCGTCCCTGGATGATCTGAATGCGGCGGTAGCCGGCGCCAAGCAGGCGCAGAAGCAGTGGAGAAAGCTGGCCGGCAGCGTGCGCGGCGATTATTTATATAAGGCGGCAGCGGTTTTGGAACGCAGGCTGGACGAAGTTGCCGAGACCATGACCAGAGAAATGGGCAAAACACTGCCGGAAGCAAAAGGAGAAACCGCAAGGGGAGCAGCCATTTTGCGTTATTATGCAGGGGAAGGGCTGCGTGCGGTCGGAGACGTCATTCCATCCACGGACAGCGGCGCGCTGATGTTTACGACCCGTGTGCCTCTAGGCGTCGTTGGGGTCATTACGCCTTGGAACTTTCCGGTTGCCATTCCGATTTGGAAAATGGCTCCGGCGCTCATTTATGGCAATGCCGTGGTTATTAAGCCGGCTACTGAAACCGCTGTCACCTGTGCCAAAATCATCGAATGTTTGGAAGAGGCCGGTTTTCCCGCCGGGGTCATCAACATGGTAACGGGAGCCGGTTCGGTAATTGGCCAAGGATTGGCCGATCATCCGGACGTAAGCGGCATCACATTTACCGGTTCGAACGGGGTTGGCAAACGAATCGGTCAAGCGGCTCTTGCGCGCGGGGCGAAATACCAGCTGGAGATGGGAGGCAAAAACCCGGTCATCGTGGCAAGCGACGCCGACCTGGATCTTGCTGTCGAGGCCACCGTCAGCGGGGGACTGCGTTCTACGGGCCAGAAATGCACGGCGACAAGCCGAGTGATTGTGCAAAGCGATATTTATGAAGCGTTCAAAGATAAGCTTTTGCAGAAGCTGAAAGGCATTACGGTAGGCGACGGGATGAAAGAAGGCATCTGGATGGGGCCTTGCGCCAATGAAAATCAGCTGCAGACGGTTGTAACTTATATCGAAAAAGGCAAGGAAGAAGGCGCCTCCCTGATATTTGGAGGGGAACGGCTGCAAGCTCCGGGATACGAAAACGGTTTTTTCATAGAGCCAACCGTGTTTGAGCATGTAACCAAAGATATGGCTATTGCGCGGGAGGAGATTTTTGGGCCGGTCCTGGCTTTGATGAAGGTAGACAGCATAGAAGAGGCGCTGACATTAGCCAATGATGCCGAGTTTGGGCTAAGCGCATCGATATTTACAACGAATATTGGCCATATGCTTTCTTTTATCAATGAAATGGATGCCGGACTTGTGCGTATCAATGCCGAAAGCGCAGGGGTGGAACTCCAGGCTCCGTTTGGCGGCATGAAGCAGTCAAGTTCTCATTCCCGGGAGCAAGGGCGCGCTGCCATTGAATTTTTTACATCCATTAAAACTGTCTTTGTTAAGCCATAATTCATTGCTTGGTAAACAGCTGTCGATAAGGAGTGAAGCAAATGAAAAATTATTCTGCCAACAGCCCGGAGACTAACAACAACCCTGTTTCAGGGGCGCCGCTGATTACGGAAATGCAGGTTATACCGGTCGCGGGCCACGATAGTATGCTGCTTAACTTAAGCGGCGCGCATGGCCCTTACTTCACACGGAACATCGTCATTCTGAAAGACAATGCCGGAAATACCGGTGTCGGAGAGGTTCCGGGCGGCGAGAAGATTCGTCAAACGCTGGAAGATGCAAAAGCACTGGTTGTCGGCCAAACAATCGGTAAATACAACAGTATCCTCAATGCCGCCCGGAATCGTTTTGCCGATAGAGACGCCGGAGGCCGCGGCTTGCAAACCTTCGATCTGCGCGTTGCGATCCATGCTGTTACCGCTTTGGAGGCGGCGCTGCTTGATCTATTGGGCCAGCATC
The DNA here is from genome assembly GCF_004307995.1 of Paenibacillus thalictri. Lineage (GTDB taxonomy): Bacteria > Bacillota > Bacilli > Paenibacillales > NBRC-103111 > Paenibacillus_AF > Paenibacillus_AF thalictri. The sequence goes on from NZ_SIRE01000014.1 coordinate 178,129, forward strand.
TCGGGGTGCCTGTTGCAGACTTGCTGGGCGAAGGCCAGCAGCGGGACGCTGTGGAAATGCTCGGTTATTTGTTTTATGTCGGCGACCGCAACAAGACGGATCTCCCTTATTCGTGTCATCCGGATGCCGAGGATGACTGGCTGCGCCTGCGTCACGAAGAAGCGTTGACGACGGAAGCGGTCGTCAGGCTTGCCGAAGCGGCGCATGCCCGTTACGGCTTCAACGACTTCAAGCTGAAGGGCGGCGTGCTGCGCGGCGAAGAGGAGATCGAAGCGGTTACCGCGTTAGCCGAACGGTTTCCGAATGCGCGTATAACGCTGGATCCGAACGGCGGTTGGCTGCTGAAGGATGCCATTCGGCTTTGCCGCGACCAGCATCATGTTTTGGCGTATGCCGAAGATCCGTGCGGGGCTGAAGACGGATACTCGGGCCGGGAAATCATGGCGGAATTCCGGCGGGCCACCGGATTGCCGACCGCAACCAATATGATCTCCACGGATTGGCGCCAGATGGGTCATACGATCCAACTGCAGTCCGTCGATATTCCTTTGGCCGATCCGCATTTTTGGACAATGCAAGGTTCGGTGCGGGTTGCGCAAATGTGTCATGAATGGGGCCTCACATGGGGTTCGCATTCAAACAATCATTTTGACATATCGCTGGCGATGTTTACGCATGTTGCAGCGGCGGCGCCGGGCAAAATTACGGCCATCGACACCCATTGGATTTGGCAGGATGGCCAACGTTTGACGAAAAAACCGCTGAAAATCGTAAACGGCATGGTCAGTGTACCGGCCAAGCCGGGTTTAGGCGTTGAATTGGACATGGAGCAGGTCGAGAAAGCGCACCAGCTGTACAAAAACATGGGTCTTGGCGCACGCGATGACTCCATAGCGATGCAGTATTTGATCGCGGGCTGGAAGTTTGATAACAAGCGCCCTTGCATGGTGCGGTAAGGAGACAGCTGGAAAGCCGCTGGCGATATGCAGACTAGCGGAAAGCTGACTAAGGGAATGAACAAGGGGGTTATCGAACCTCCCTGCTCATCCCCTCTTCACTTGTGCCAGCTAGGACCGTCCGGCGATTTTGGAGGCCACTGAAAAAGTAGCGTAGTGAGCGAAATCATTCTAGAGAAGCGCCAGCGTTCGCTTTTGTCCCCGAATTTCACCGCCAAAAGCAGGTACAATTCAAGAAATTCGGGGACAATTGGCGATCGTAAGAATGATTCGTTCATGCAGCGTTCACTTTTTCAGTGGCCTCCGATTATGCTGGACAACTTTCCTCACGCAACTGCTTTATACACGTCTGTCGTCATGAATCATTTGATAAATGATCGGCATAAATTGTTCAACCGCATCAAGATGCTGGCCTAACTGCTGGGCGAAGATCTGCGGGTTCCACTCATTTCCAAAAATGAGCGGGGACCGGTAACGCAGCTCGCCGTCGTCCTCATCCATTTCAAAATTGCCGAAAATTAAATCGTAATTTTCTCTCATCAGCTGCAGAGCCACTGAAGGGCGCTGCGGTTCGGGAACCTCCTCCGGGAAAATCGAGTACATAAAGCAAGCCCCCTGCTCCTGCTCCATCCGCAGCAGCGATACCCAACTTCCGCGTTCGCTGGAAAATCGAATCCGGATCAACTGCTCATCCAGCATTTCATATTTCAAGCGGTGAGCCGCGAGCTGCCCTTCGACAAATGTATTCATGCGCTGTGGCAGTTGCCTATCGTTTTCAGCTGAATTGGCATCGGGCTGTGTTAACGGTTCAGTGCGTTCCCCTGTATAATTCCCGGTATCCGGCATAACAAGCTGCTCCAGCAATGGAGCCCAGTCTGTAGTAAAACCTTCGGTTAATGTCCCGCCCAATGGGGATTGTTCCTCCGATATCGTTTGCTGCAGCAGCTGCAGGGCCAGCCAGCATTCGGTATGAGCGAGCTGAAGCGGGTTTTCGGCCTGAGACTCGCGGCCCTCGGCAGGGCTGGCACTTTGAGCGGCCAAAGCTTCGATGACGCCGGCAGCATCGATCCGTTGTTCAAAGAGCCGCTTCGCCAAATTAGGGCGCAAGGCGGCTTCGATCGTCACGGGAGTGCCTTCTTCAAACTCAAATTGCAGCGTCTGATGAAACAAATGAAACAATCCCTTGCGTACAATCGAGTTGGCAGCAACTGCATCGACTTCCAATCGGATGATGCATGAAGGGCCTCCCGAGGCAGGCAAACGTTCAACCTTAACGGACGTTACGACCGCTTCAACGGGGGCTCCGTACAGATCAAGCAAGCGAACCGGAATACGGGCTTGGATGGCGGAAGCTCCGTCCGTATTTATCGTTGTCATAAATAGATAACTCCTTTCAATACACGTGCCCGCTAAATGGCAGCCGACATTATTTCTTTATGCCTAAAATGTCCGCTTCCCATTCCTTGGATCCGAAGTTGTATTCTATTTTCATCAATCGTTTAGAACGTTCGGCTTCAAATTTGACGATGCCGGCGTCGATTTCCAAACCTTTTGTTTCGGCAATTTCAAATCCGATCGTCCAGCCTTCCGCCGCCCCTGAGGCATTCCATTTGTGAGTAAGCGAGAGGCTGAGATCCAGCGAATTGCTGAGTCCAATCTTGTTGGTCATTTCCTCAAGCGGGTCTTTCTTCAAGCTATCGGGAAGCGCATCATAAAATTGCTTATTGATTTCGGTCTTGTCTTTAATCAGACTTGTGAAGCTGTTGCCGATCTCGTTTAGTTCGGGATTTAAAAAGAACTGCTCTACGCCCAGGTCGCCGATCGTTCCGAGAACGGACGCACCGCGATTGGACGTTTTCATTTCTTTTTGCTGCTTCATCCGCTTGGAAATATCGCTGAGCGGCTGGGCGGTAGGCTGCGATCCACCTGTGGGCTGCGACCCGCCGCCGGATCCGCCGGACGTGCTTTGGGCCGAATTGGAACGCGCGGGGTGATCGGCCGCCACTTGATTGGAGCCCAGCGCCGTTTTCCCGCCGCTGATGAAGTCGCGTATCCCCCCGATCGCAGGCATTACGTATTTCACTCCGTATTTGGCGAAATCGGAAGCATCTTCGCCAAACTCAAACGGCACGGAGGCGGAAGCCGTAATTTCGACTTCTCGCCATTTATTTTGCACGCTTGTCGCATTGACCTCGAGGCCAAATCCGACTTTTGTGCCGTTAATTCCGCATTCAAACTGGCCCTGAACCGAGGTGACCTTCTTCAGATCGCCGCCGCGAATCCACTTCGCCCGTTCCGCATTGGTCGGCGCCTGGGTCGCAGGAGTCGTCTGGGCAGACGGGGAGGAAGTCGTCGAAGACGGCTGCCCTTGACCGGTGTTCGTCTGCTGGCTCTGATTTTGAGCATTCGTATTTCCGGTGCGGCCCTGCTGGATTTTCCTCTGAATGGCTGCTGCGTCATAATGGCTTAGACGCTTATGCGAAGCTTCGCCGGATACAGACGCCACGCCGCCGTCCAATTCGCCGGAGAGCTGGGCGAGCAGGCCGATGTCCACATAGTTATCGCCGACCAGGTACATGTCTTCCACCATTTTGGCCCATGTTTCCGCTTCGTCGAGCTTGCTTGTTTTCGTAATATTGCCGACACTCCATAAGTGGCTTGCCGCCCGTGTAGAAATTTTATGCATGCGGCGGTAAAATCCGTAAGAGATCAAATTGACGCTGCCGACGGCATTTTGCCCCTGAGCGTTAAAATACAATCCGGCCCGGAAATTGGCGTCCAATCCGAAAGCGCCAAATCCGGCGCCAAACGAAATATTCGCTTCAACGGATACACCGTCGTGTTCCTTTTCAGCTCCGCCGCCAATCGCAAACAAACAATAAACGCCGTTGCCCGCCGGAATTTTCAGCTCAAAAGACAAGCTGGCGCTGTTGCCCGGGCTCGGCACGGCCATATCGATAATTTTGGCGATTTTGGAAAAGCCGTTGACGAGATTATCGGCTTCTATCGACTCTTTAACCGATTTTTCGGCGACATGGTCGTCTTCGACCTGCTTTTCCACACCTTGGGAGATTTCCAGCTGGGCATTCGCATCGGCGGCGGCCCCGGTTTCTTTGTCGCCTTTTGTGATCAGGCGGACTTTGTTCACCGCTTTCTTCTCCAAGTCGGCTAACAATTTGGCAGCTTCGGCTTTGGCCGCACGATAGCCTTCCGCCTGGTAACGTTTTTCGTCTGATTCGTCGCTTCTTGCGATTTGGTAAGCTGCGGTTTGCGCGGCGGATTTCAGCTTATCGTACGCTTTCTCATCTTTGAGCAATTGTTCCGTCATGCCCTCCGATTTCTGTTTCATAACGGAGTCGACGGATTGTTTAGATAAATCGTAAGCATGGACGCGGGCGATCATATTCCAGTAGCCCTTTTCATTGTCGCTGATCTGCTGTCCTTGCGTCTGCGTGGTTAACTCCTGATCGATGCCGCCGTTTGCTTTATCCCGGGCGGCGTCCTTCATTTTTTGGCGAAAATTGTTAGTTTCCTTCGAACGGAAGATACCCCGTCGGCCAACTCCGAATTTGCTCAGGACAGCGCCGTAAATCGGATTATACAGATCGCTTTTGTAAAGCAAATCAAGCGTACCTTTATTAACAAGCTTGTCCTCCAATTTATTCCGCTGCGTGAGCTCGGCAGAGCCAAACGCGGCAATGTCGATATGCTTCGTAATATTAGGCAAATTATTTTCTTGTTCGTCGATGACGAAATTTTCGGCTTCCAGATCGAATTTCTTAAGCTGCGCGGCGGATTCCTGCTGAAGTTTGGCTTCCGCTTTTTTCTTCGCCTCCGCGGCCAGCTTCAAGTCGTCGCTTTTGTCGCTAACTTTTATACTGTCGTAGGCTTGTTTTGCCGCGGTTTCCAGTTTGCTCAAGACGCTGTCCGGGTTAACCTTATTGACGACTTCTGGCGTATATTTGGCGAGCGCTTTAGGCACTACCTGATTGCTTTCCGCAATATTGCGGGCTTGCTGCTTGGCGTCCTTGCGCTGCTGCTCCGAAAACTGAGGATTGCCGTTATCCGTTTCAATCTGATTTTCAATTTGGTCTGCAGCGTCTTTCTGGAGCAGCTCGCGAAGCTGCTTCATTTTGCTGCCCTTGGTCATCGTGCCGAGCGTATTGCTAACTAGCGATTGTTTGAGCATCACCATCTGCTGCTGGGCTAAGCGCGGCGCATTTGTATCGCGGTCCGTATTCAGCATGTCCCGGTGTTTCTGCATTGGGGAGACGTTGGTTGCGGCGGTCGGACCTGTGGCCGGTCCCGTTGTTTGTCCCGTAGCGGGAGTTGTCGTCGGATTGGATGCATTTGTTGTATTCGATTGCTGGGCGTTAGGCTTGAATAATCTTGAGAAAAGCGACAAGATGCCTGGCCTCCTAACTTTTCGAAATGAGCATATACCTGATTATACACAATATCGGCTGAAAGATCGGTGGTATTATAGACCGAATATCATTTTTCTTCATTATGGAGGTTGTGTTAAAGTAGAAGTAACAGTGCAGGTGTTGCGGAACAACATGTTTTGTCATGATGAAGCAGAAAGTTGCTTTAGCTTCTGACCGGTGAAAAGAAGAGAAGGGAGGGGCATGAATTATGCCGTCCAAACCAAAACGGAAAACGTTGGATGCTGCCGCATTGGCGCCGGAGCCCAAGGCCCGGTTAAAACCTCCGCCTGGCCGCAGCTCTTTATTGGGCGGGAAAAGTGCTGCATCCACAGGCAGCAGAGAGGAAGCGCAGCCGGAGATGCCGCTGCAGCGTGCGCTGGGCAATCAGGCGTTGGGACGAATGGCCTCATTAAAGATGAACGAGCAGCGCGCCGACAGCAGTGAGCGGCTCAAACCGCCGTACAACCGATTGGCCGCGTGGCTCGAGCAAACGGCGCAGGAGCATGGAAAGGTAGATTTGCTGCGCCGTTTTTATGCGTTATCCCTGGAACAGAAGTATGCTGCGCTGCAAACGATCGACCGCAAAAGCGGCGGAATCGTCAATTTATTAAGCAGCGGCGCGGATTGGCATGTATTGGAGCAGGCGATGGACCTGGTCGGGGAGGTTCGGCTGAAAGCCAATGAGGTCGATCGGGAAGGGGAGAAAACAAATCAGGGCGCCGATGCCGGCGATAAGATGTCGGTTCAGCAGTATGCAATCGGCTTGCTCCCCCCTTATACGGATATTGTCCGTTGGCTCGTATACAAAGCGGATAAGCAAGGGAAAACCGGGGTGATGGAGCAGTTTGCCAAGCTGCATCCGGCACGGAAGAAGTGGGCGCTGCACTCGCTTGTCAAAGACCGGGGAACATTGCAGTTGGAAACGTTCAGGAAAGAAACAACCATATCGCTGCGTATGCAGATGTGGGTTGATTGGGATGCCGTGCAAGCCGCTTTTGCGAAAGCAAATACGATAACAATAGATCGTTTCGAACCCGACAAACGCGATGACGAGCAAGGCAAGCCGGCGTCTGCCGAAGAGGACGTATCCGATCCGCAGGCTGCCGAACATGAAGGCTCAAGCGGAGTTGCGGCGTTTTTATCCGCAGCATCCGCCGTATTAACCGGCGGCAGCGCCGAGGCGGCGGATGACGGCAAGCAGGTTCAGCCCGTCCGGCAGACACGCTTGCAGGAATTATTAAGCAAAGCCGGCGAGCTGGGTCATGTTCTGAACGGCAAACGATCGCCGGATTTGTTATCTGCACTGCAGCTGTTTTTGCAGCAGGCGGGAGCGGCCGGTATGCTGGGCATTGTAGACCGGTTTTTGCAGCTGGAAGGCAAGTCGGGTTCAGCTGTAAGCGAAGAGCAGCGGAAACGCGCGCTGAAGGCGGCGCAGTTTGCCGATGCAGCGAGCTGCTTCCGCGCGATGATGGATCAGGTCGCCGACTATCTCTTTACTGAGGCGATAGCCAAACGGCAGCCGGAGGCGGTAAAGCTGCTGGAACTGCTCGGCGTACCTGTGCAGCCGTCCGGACCGGCAACGAAACTGCAGATCGCCCAAAAGCTGCTGGCAGGTGCGAAGTAATGACAAGGCGCAAGCCGTTAAAACAGGAGTTTTGACTTATTGTGACAGCTGACATTGTAGGCCATAGTTAAGGAGCCTAAATATAAACGATTACGACAACAGGAGAGAACTCACATGGCTAGTGACCAGTCGACGTATGATCTTATGGATGCGTATACCAGTGTGCGGCAGTTCATGGAAGAAGCGTTGTTGTGGCTGGATGTCATCGTCGAATGCGAAATTGAACGCATGGCCGAAGCCGCCGCAGCGCTGGGCTCCCCGCCCGGCGATTCCTTGCACAATATGTACATGACGCATGCGGAAGCAAAGCTTGTATTGATGGAGCCGGCTTCCATCGGCCGGCTTACGGCTGAACAGCTATCGGTCGTCGTGCAATTGGAGCAGCGGATTTTGGCCCGGATTTATAAAACCAAAGAGCTGCAGGATGCCATTCCGATTGCTGATCTGTATGATCAGATGGAGCTTACGCCGGTTCTGCTGCGAGCGGTTATTGTCGCTTTGGCCCCTCATGCGAACCGCAAGTATTTAAAGCTGTACGGCTATTTGCATGACGACATGTCCCGGCAGTACGTATCGCTTGATCTGCTGTTCCGGCTTTGCTGTTTTCATGAGGAAGAGCGCGCGGAATTGCTTGATGCGCTGACGGATGAGCGAAGCTGGTTCAAGCAGATTTTTACCCGTATAGGGCAAGACGATCATGTGCAGGAGCAGTCGCTTCTTTTTCAGCCGATCAAGCTGATCGGACGTGCCGTGCATTATTTGTTAGGTCAGAGCTGGACCTATACGGGGGCTTTAGCATCGGTTCGCCTGTACAGCCGAATGGCTGCGCCGCGACCGACAGTTGTACATCAGGAGCTTGAGCAATCATTGTTTGCTTATGCCGGTTACGCCAACCGCAAGGGACAGACGACAGTCATCCTGCTTCAGGGAGCGCCGGGCAGCGGGAAAACGTTTCTTGGGCTCAAGGCTGCCGGGCAGCTCCAGCGTTCGCTGCTGGAATGGGATATTGACAGAGCTCCGGAGGATGAACTGAATTTTCGGTACACCTTGCAGCAATTTTTGCTTGAAGCGAGGCTGCTCAGGGCGATTCCGGCGATCAACCGTGTACATACATTAAAAGCGGATCAGCACGATCGCAGGCTGCAGTGGTTGTTTGAATTGCTGCCGCGGTGGGACGGGCTGGTGTTTATGTTTAGCAGGGAAGAATGCAAGCCGCCCTCCATGTCGGTTAACGTTACATGGCTGCCGCTTGTGCTGCCTGCGCTCAATATGGCGGAAGGCGGCGCGTTATGGGCGGCGTTCAGTGCGGAGCGGCTGCCGCTAACCGCTGAAGAAACGGCGACGCTGGCGGGCAAATTCAATTTTACCCCTGGCCAGATCGATGCTTCAATCGCCCATGCGGCCAGATTGCAGAAGTGGCGGGAGCTTGGCGGCAACGCAGAGCCTCATTCCACGCCAGCGGGCGGCATGCTGCTGCATGAGGCGACTTATCAATTAATCGACCACCGCCTCCGGGAAAAAGCGGTGAAAATCAATCCGACCTTCATATGGGACGATCTCGTGCTTCCGGCGGATACGATTGGCTTGCTTCGTCAAGCATGCGATCGGCTTCGCTTGCGTCAAACGGTGATGAACGACTGGGGGTTTGAGCGCAAGCTGCCTTACGGGAGAGGGATCAGCATGTTGTTCACCGGGCCTCCGGGTACGGGCAAAACGATGTCCGCTTCCGTCATAGCCGGAGATATGCAGGCCGAATTGTACCGGGTGGACCTTTCCCGGGTCGTGAGCAAATATATCGGGGAAACCGAAAAAAACTTAAGCGATATTTTCGACCAGGCCAAGCTCAGCGGCGCGATATTGTTTTTTGATGAGGCGGACGCCTTGTTTGGCAAACGGTCCGAAGTTAAGGACGCGCACGACAAATATGCCAATATGGAAACATCGTACCTGCTGCAGAAGATGGAGGAATACGACGGCTTAACGATACTGGCGACCAACTTCTCGCAAAACTTGGACGAGGCGTTTACCCGCCGCATCCAGTTTATTATCAAATTTCCGTTTCCCGACGCCGTACAGCGGGAGCAGCTGTGGCGTACCGCTTTCCCGCGCGAGTTTCCTACGGAAGATATCGATTTTGCATTTATGGCGGAACATTTCGAGTTGACGGGCGGGCCGATTAAAAATATCGTGCTGACGTCCGCTTATTTGGCGGCCGGCGAACAAAGCGACGTCAAGATGAAACATCTGATGGAAGCGGTTATGCAGGAATATAAGAAAACGGGCAAGCTGTTTCCGAAAGACCGGTTAGGCGAGTACGCCCAATATGTGCCGCAGATAAAGGGAGTATAAGCTCCCGCCAAGCAACGACTGGAAAGGGCTTATTGTTCGAGCCTTATTCCAGTCTTTTCTTCATCCGGCATAGGCCGTGCAGCTTGCTTTCTCCTTTGTATTATCGGAAAATGAACGAGGTAAAAGTTCTTGAATAGATAAATTGACAAAAGGAACATCCAGGAAGAACGGAACGGGCTTCCAAGGCATTTGTTCAATTTATATAGATGGGGGAGATCGGTTCTGCAGAAAAATATTACCGCGCACGATATTGCTAACCATTTGGGGATTTCCCAATCCACCGTTTCAAGAGTGTTCACCCCCGGTGCATCCGTCTCGGAAAAAACAAGAAGACGTGTGCTGGAGGCAGCCGAATTGCTGGGATACCGCCCGAATATGTTAGCCAGAAGCTTAATTACCAAAAAAACGAACATGATCGGCTTGGTGATGGGGGACATCGATAATCCGTTTTATCCGGAGGTGTTAAGCAAATTATCCGGAGAGCTGAAGAAACGGCAATACAACGTTTTATTACTCAATGCGGAGAATGACGATGTTCCGAGCGAAAGCCTGATTCAATTTTTAGGATATAACATTGAAGGACTGGTCGTAACCGACGTTCTTTTATCTTCTTCGATCGTCAGCCAGTTTGCGGAGCTGGATATTCCTATTGTGCTTTTCAATCGATATACGACCAACGCACATTGTCACACGGTGTGCTGCGACAACATGGACGGCGGGCGGCGGATCGGCGAGTATTTGCTGCGAACAGGTCACCGGCGGCTTGCTTTTATATCCGGAGATCCCAATACGTCCACGAGTCAAGACAGGGAAAAGGGCTTCCGCGACGCTTTGCTGAACGAAGGGCTCCATTTCATGACGGAATCCGGGGGGTATACCTATGAAATGGCATATGAAGCGGCTAACCGTTTGTTCTTAAGAGCGGACCGTCCGGATGCGATTTTTTGCGCTAACGACATCATGGCTATTGGAGCGATCGATGCCGCCAAGAAGCTCGGAGTGAGGGTGCCGGAGGACGTTTCGATTATCGGGTTCGATAATATCAAACCTGCCGCATGGGCGGGATATGACTTAACGACCTGGACGCAGCCGGTAGACCGGATGATCGAAGCCACAATCGATCTGCTGCTTGAGAAGATCGAAGAACCGGATCGGCGGTCGCAAGCGGATTATCAATGGATCAAGGGACATTTGGTCGAACGAAATACGGTCATGACCAGAAACAAAAACGATTGACAAAGAGTGGAAAGCGGTATTAAATTAAATTTAGCACAAAATGCATACGTATGCAAAACGAGGAGGTCGTTATATTTGGCTACATTTTTGAAGGTGGGAAAGAGTTCCGAAGAAATAGCTCAGGCGGATCTTCAGGTAAAAACGACGGTACAGGGCCTTATCCAGGACATTCAGGAACGAGGAGATGCGGCGGTTCGCGAGACGTCCGCCAAGCTGGACAATTGGACTCCCGAAAGCTTCAAGCTCAGTCAACGGCAAATTGACGAACTCATCGGCAGTTTGCCGGAACAAACCATTAAGGATTTGCAGTTTGCTCAATCCAACGTAAGACGTTTTGCGGAAGCGCAGAAATCCGCATTGGTGGACATCGAAGTGGAAACATTGCCGGGAGTTATCCTCGGACATAAGAACATCCCGGTGAACAGCGTAGGCTGTTACGTTCCCGGCGGGCGGTATCCGATGGTGGCTTCCGCTCATATGAGTGTGCTGACGGCCAAAGTCGCGGGAGTCAAGCGGGTCATCGCATGTACTCCGCCTATCAACGGACAGATCCCTGCGGCGACCGTGGCGGCGATGTCGCTGGCGGGAGCAGACGAAATCTACATTCTCGGCGGCGTTCAGGCGATGGCGGCGATGGCCCTGGGAACAGACACGATCGCACCTGTCGATATGCTTGTAGGACCCGGCAATGCCTATGTAGCCGAAGCGAAGAGACAGCTGTTCGGGAAAGTCGGCATCGACTTGTTAGCGGGTCCGACAGAAACCTTGGTGATTGCCGACGAAACCGCGGATGCAGAGATGGTCGCCACCGATTTGCTGGGTCAGGCCGAGCATGGCCCCACTTCCCCTTGTGCGCTGATCACCACCTCTCAGAAGCTGGCCGAGGAAACCTTCGAAGAAATCGAACGCCAGCTGAACCTTCTTCCTACCGGTGAAATCGCCCGCATGGCTTGGGAGAACTATGGCACCGCGATACTGGTGGACAGCCTGGAAGAAGCTTTAGCGGAAGCCAACAAGCTGGCTTACGAACATGTCGAGGTTCTGACCCAGGATCCGCAATATTTCCTGGATCATATGACAAACTTCGGCGCGCTGTTCCTCGGTCCGGAAACGAATGTGGCGTACGGTGACAAAGTAATCGGCACCAATCATACACTTCCGACCAAAGGAGCTGCGCGTTATACCGGCGGACTTTGGGTAGGCAAATTTATCAAAACTTGCACCTACCAGAAAGTGAAGCCGGAAGCGACGGCCATGATCGGCGAATACTGCGCCCGGCTTTGCGAAATTGAGAATTTCGCCGGCCATGCGGAGCAAGCCAAGCTGCGGGTACGAAGATATTCCAACGCGGCGCGATAATTTCCAGTGCCTTGCCTGCCATGTTTGTGGGCGGGCTTTTTTTTATCCCGCGTAATTTCTTAAGAGATGGTACACTAGGAGGAAATTCGCTTCCTGTAAGGAGAGCCGTATATGCCCTATCAAAACAGGTTTTTCAGAAAAATCGTCGTGCTTGTATTTTTCCTGCTGCTTCCGGTCATTGCTATTTACGGGTATTCCTATTATACAAACGTCAATGTGGTCAAAGGAGAAATTCAAAAATCGAGCATGGGCCAGCTTAATTTCTTTTTAAGCCAGGTGGAAGCCAACATAGCGCAGCTCACGCTGCATTCGGTTACCCTTACCAAAGACAGCGGCGTGCGGCAAATTATGTCGCTTGATCATATAGAAAGCTTCTCCAGCGAGGTCGAAGTCCGAAAAAATATTGAAGACAGGCTGATTTTGTTCAGTACATCCAGCCCTTGGAAAAACGATATTTCAACCTATACGCCTCTTTCGAAAGCTACCATATCGACTTATCCTTCACTCAACTACTCGATGCCGGCGTTAACACCGGAGATGATTACCCGCTGGACGTATCACGAAAAAGATGAGATCCACCGGGAGGACGGATTTACCTGGTATACGGTGGATCCGCCGGCGGCGCGAAATAACTTGGAGTCCGCTAATTTGTTGATTGAAGTCAGGTTCAGCACGGAAAATATGAGTTCGATGCTGGATCAATATATGGCCAGCAGGCAGGGGAATCCGTTCTTCTATTCTCCGGAGCATGCCCCCATCGTAGGACATAAGAGCGACCGGCAGAAGATGGACTTGTTTATGGAGACGATGAAGCAGGTTCATTTGGGCAAGACGGCGACACAGGAGCCGGTGAAAGTTGCAGGCGAAAATTATATCATCAGCTACGTCCCTTCCGCCAGCCTTGGCTGGTATTTGGTTGACTTCGTGCCGATGGAGCAGGCGTTGAAGCCTATTAACAAGTCGAGAAACGTGTTTGTTATCGTGATATCCATCCTGCTGATCATGGGGATCGCCGTTTCTTTTGTTATTTACAGGAATGTGCAGATCCCTATTCTGCAATTGATCAATAATGTTCAGAAGCTGAAAAGAGGGGATTACTCGGCCCGGCTGCAGCAAAAACCGAAAAACGAATTTTTCTTTTTATTTAACCGGTTTAATGAGATGGCGGAGCAGATTCAGGAGCTGATTGAAAAAGTATATGCCGAAAAGCTTCGTTCGCGGGAAGCGACCGTTAAGCAGCTGCAATCCCAGATCAACCCTCATTTCTTATATAACTGTTTGTTTTATATCGTCAGCATGTCCCGGCTTGGCGATCACGAGGCGGTCGAAGCCATGTCGACCAACCTCGGCGACTATTTCCGATATACTACAAGGGTGGAGAACCAGATGGCTACGGTCAAGGAAGAGCTGGAATTCGTGGAGCATTATTTGATCATTCAACAGCTGCGGCTGCAGATCGAATACGATATCGAAGTCCAAAGCGATATGTTTGAACTGGGGATTCCGCGTCTTCTCCTCCAGCCGCTTGTCGAGAATGCGATCATTCACGGGATCGAACCCCTGGAGCATATGGGACATATTGCGATTCGCGGGGAGCAGGACGAGGAAATGGCTTATTTGATCGTAGAGGACGACGGAGCCGGGATGTCGGAGGCGGATCTTCGCGATTTGCTCCGTAAGTGCTCCGAACCTCTGACGGAAGAAATGGGCTGCGGGTTATGGAACGTTCATCAGCGGCTCGTGCAGCTGTACGGGGGAGACTCGGGAATACGGCTGTCCGGCTCAAAGCTGGGCGGAATCCGGGCGGTGCTTGCCTGGAGAAAAGAAGGAGGAAGCGATGTTTAAACTGTTAATTGTTGATGACGAAAAGTCCATATTGGAAAATCTGTCCACCACCTATCCGTGGGAGGAAATCGGGATAGACACTGTGTACACAGCCGCTTCGGCCGGCGAGGCGCTTCGTTTAATCGAACTTCATACGATTCACATTATGATTACCGATATCCGCATGCCGCGAATTAACGGATTGGACTTGCTTGACCAGGTTTGGCAAGCATCTCCCAAGACGAGATGCATCCTGCTTTCGGGTTACTCCGATTTCCAATATGCGCAGAGGGCCGTTTCCGCTCATGCCGAAGCTTATTTGCTGAAGCCTGTTAAGTCAAAGGAATTGTTAAGCACGGTAAGCGGCGTTATTGAGAAAATCAAAGCGGAATGGAACGAAATCGTTTCACAGCAGCGCATTCTTTACACGCTTAATGAACATCTCCCCCTTCTCAAAGGGGCGCTGCTTAACGATCTGCTGCAGGGGAAATATATTCCCCGCCCGGAACTGTCCAAAAAACTGGATATGCTGGGCGTCTCGATTGGCATGGCACAACCTTTTGCCATGATGTTTATTAGAATGGAGCAAGGGTTCGATGGGTATGACGATTACAGCAGGTCGTTGCTGGAGTTTGGCATTTGCAACATCGGCGATGAAATCTTCGGGGCCGATTTTGGATTGTGGCATTGCAAAGATGTGAACGACAACTTGGTATTTATCGTTACGGAGAAAGGCTGGAGTGTTGAGGGGAGTGACCCTGGGGAGCGAAACAGCCGAAAGATGCTGGAAAAGCACTCGCTGCAGCTGAAGGAAAGCGTCAGCCTTTATCTTAAGGGAAGTATTTCCGTGCTGATCAGCGAATGGGGCAATTTCCCCGACGATGTGTATACATATTATCAGAGGTCGAATCTGATCCTTCGCAGCCATCCCGACAATGTGCAGGGTTTCTTCATCAATTCGCTCCGCATCGATTCCAAAGAGCAGTTTCAGCCTTTGCGCAGCGTGCAAGAGCCGCCGATGCTTTGGAACCTTCTGGAAGCCGGACGCTGGGAGCTGGCAGAGAACAAATTCGAAGCCATGATGGAGGAACTGAAGGCAAGGAAAAGGTTCCTTCATGAGCATATATGCGAGGTTGCGGCGCTGCTGCGTTTCTCCGTGACCCAAACGATCCATAAGCAGGGCCGTATGCTGGAGGAGTTTGGCGATTTTCAATTATCGGGACATGCCGGGTACGATGAGCAGCGGAGCGTGGCAAGCCTGGAACGCTGGGGTTTCCGCATGATTCAGGCGATCAAGGAGGACGCGATTAAGGAAGCAAAGAGCAATCAACGGTCGATCATACAAAAAATAAATGAATTTGTTCAAATGAACCTGGAATATGACGTCTCCCTGCAAAGCATCGCCGAGCATGTGTACCTTCACCCGGTCTACGTAAGCAAAATATATAAGCTCGAAACGGGCGAAGGTATCAGCGAATACGTTTACCGCTTAAGAATGGAACGTGCCGCTCACTTGCTGAGCGAAACCAGCGAACGAATTCAGGAGATCGCCCGCAAAGCGGGTTATCAGAACCCGTCCCATTTCTCCAGGGTATTCAGGAAATATTTCGATATGACCCCTGACGAGTACAGAGAAAAGGACAGATGATTAAGATTAGAACAGAATCCTTGAAATCGCATCGTATCCATACCCGAGCCGATTCGTTAAGATAAATTCATAAGCAGCAAACACCACTGCAAGAAAGGAGACCAGGGAATGAATACGATACCTCAGCCTCAGCCGGCACAAGTCCCCATCTTGTCAAAAAAGGCGAAGCTCAAGTGGAACTTGAAGCGGAATTGGCCGCTTCACCTGTTGGTGCTGCCTGCCGTGATTTTGGTTTTTATTTTTCAGTATTTGCCGTTGCCTGGACTGGTTATGGCATTTCAAAAATTCAAGCCTTATCTCGGCTTTACGAACTCGCCTTGGGTAGGGTTGGAGCAGTTCCAGAAGCTGATCGATTTTCCCGAATCGAGGCAGGTGATCGTGAACACCTTTATCATCGCCAGTATTAAAATCGTGTTTCATCTGATCGTGCCGTTTGTTTTCGCTTTGCTTCTGAATGAACTCCGAATCATATGGTACAAGCGGGTGGTTCAAACGTTCGTTTATTTGCCTCACTTCTTGTCCTGGGTTATTTTGGGCGGCATTTTGATTGACTTGCTCTCTACGGACGGAGGCCTGATCAACCAGTTTCTGACTTCTGTTTTCGGAATTGAACCCGTTTTCTTCTTGGGCAGCGGCAACTGGTTTCGATTTACGGTAGTAGTGAGCGATGTCTGGAAGGATTTCGGATTTTCCACGATCGTTTTTCTCGCTGCCCTTGCGGGAATTGATCCAAGCTTGTACGAAGCGGCGTTTATGGACGGGGCCAACCGGTATCAGCAAGTTGTGTATATCACGATTCCGAGCCTGATTCCGATCACGATTGTCGTAGGCACTCTGTCGCTGGGTAATATCTTAAATGCGGGTTTTGACCAAATTTTCAATTTGTACAATCCGCTGGTGTACGAAAAAGGGGATATCATCGACACCTATGTGTACCGTGTCGGTCTCATAAGCGGTGACTTCGGGTTTGGTACCGCCGTCGGCATGTTTAAATCGATCATCAGCTTTATTCTGATCATCGCCTCGTATCGGATGGCGTACCGTTTCGCTAACTACAGAATTTTCTGAGACAGGAGGACAAACGGTGCATTTCATTTCCGGGCAGTATCGTATATTTTCAATTTTTAATCTGTTGTTCATAGGATTTTTGTCGCTGCTCTGCATTGCGCCTCTCGTTCATATCCTGGCCGTTTCGTTCAGCGGAGCCGCCGCCGCTTCGGCCAATCTCGTCAAGTTCTGGCCCCTTGATTTCACAGTCGAGGCTTACGCGCAAACACTGGGCAACGACAACTTTCTGAGAGCGCTGTGGAATGGGATATCCCGGACGGTCGCGGGCACTTTGGTCTCGATGCTGGTGATGGTTCTGGCAGCGTATTCCTTATCCAAGGAGAACAGCGAGTTCCGGGGCCGGACGTTTTATATGTGGTTTTTCGTCTTCACCATGCTGCTGCATGCGGGGCTGGTCCCGACCTATATCGTGATTCAAAAGCTGGGTCTGATCAACACCCTATGGGCGCTTGTGCTGCCTCATGCAGTTAACGTGTTTAATATGATCCTGCTCATGAATTTCTTCAAGGTCAGTGTGCCAAAGGCTCTGGAAGAAGCCGCGTACATGGACGGAGCCGGGCATTTCCGCACAGTATTCAGCATTTATTTGCCGATATCGCTGCCCGCCATTGCAACCGTTTCCTTATTTACGATGGTATGGCACTGGAATTCCTGGTTTGATGGACTGATCTATATCACGGAAGCCAAGCGGTATCCGTTATCCACTTTCCTTCAAACGGTCATCGTACAGCAGGATATGAATCAATTAAACCTGGACCCTGCCGATATGGAAATCATGTCGAATCGAACCGTGAAGGCTTCGCAAATATTTATAGGGGCGCTTCCTATTCTGCTCGTTTATCCGTTTCTGCAGCGCTATTTCGTCAAAGGGCTTGTTATGGGATCGGTAAAGGAATAAGTAACGTCG
Organism: Paenibacillus thalictri; assembly: GCF_004307995.1. Lineage (GTDB taxonomy): Bacteria > Bacillota > Bacilli > Paenibacillales > NBRC-103111 > Paenibacillus_AF > Paenibacillus_AF thalictri. The sequence goes on from NZ_SIRE01000014.1 coordinate 195,527, forward strand.
GAAAAAGAAACTACATATAAAGGGGATTACAGCACATGCAGCAATCATGGAAAGCAAGCTTACTTATGCTAACGGCAGGAGCGCTGGTGTTTGCAAGCGCATGCGGCAATGGGGCCGGTACGGATGGCAAAGCGGCTTCGGGGGTAGCCTCCAAGCAGGGGGACAGCAAATATTCCGCACCTTTTGCTAACGGAAAATATGACCCGCCCATCACGATAACGACTGTCGGCAGGATTACGCCGTCGACAACGTTTAAAAATGGCGAAACGATGGAAGACAACGTGCATACGCGCTGGGCCAAGGAACGCCTCGGCATCAATTTGAAATATATATGGTCCGCCTCCACCCAGAACAAAGCTTACGATACCCGGGTTCGGCTGGCGCTATCCGCTAACGAAACGATGCCTGACATTATCGCGGTCGACAATGTTCAGATGGCGAACGATCTGATTGATTCCGGCCAATTCATGGAAGTAAAAAGCATGTGGGATAAATGGGCATCCGAAACCTACAAAAAAGCGGTGAACGAGGACCCCAGCATGTGGTATCCATTTACGCGCAAAGACGGAGCTTATGCGCTGCCGATTCCCGATTACGCCTGGAATAACGACACGGTTTTGTGGATTCGTCAGGACTGGCTTGATAAGCTGGGCTTGAAGGGGCCGGAAACGTTGGACGATCTGGAAAAAATTATGGATGCCTTCGTCAATCAGGATCCGGACGGCAACGGCAAGAAGGACACCTACGGCATCACGATGGCGTTAAAGGATTCGTTCCGCTCGGTTCAGAATACGGCCAGCTTTGTGTTCGGCGCTTACGGTACGATTCCGGAGCAGTGGAACGAGGCCGCGGACGGAACACTTTCCTACGGATCCGTACAGCCCGGCGCGAAGCAGGCTCTGCAGAAGCTGAGCGAGTGGGTGAAGAAAGGTTACATTCCGAAGGAAGCCGGATTGTACGACGAATCGAAGGCGTCCGAATTATTCACCTCCGGACGGGCGGGTATCGTAGCAGGTCCATATTGGATGGACAAAACTCCGCTTGTCAACGTCATAAAAAATACGCCTACCGCGGATTTCAAAGCATACAATATCCCGAAAGGACCTGACGGCAAAGCCGGGCGCTTGGGAACGCAAAATTTTAGCGGTGCAATTCTGATCAACAAGAAAGCGAAAAATCCTGAGGCGTTTTTCGTATATCAAAACTATTTGTTCGAGAACTTCGCCCTCATGCAAAGCGATGAGTTTAAATATCAGTTTGCCGAAGGTTACGATTACGTTCTGAAGGATGGAAAGGCAAGCTACGACTCTAAGGATATTCCGGGAGGCCGGGTTATTCCTCAGAAGTATACGATCGCGTTTGAAGGAGCGCGTATTCCTTCCTCAGCCATGGAATCTTTGGGTAATCTGGCCAAGGGGGGACAACCTCGCAACAACTTTGAGCGAAAGGACAGCTTGTTCTCGGATGCCCGGAGACTGCAGGGTGTCAGCGTGAATATCGACAACGAAAAAGCTACGATGAGGGATAAATTTATCGGGGTTCCAACAAAGACCATGCAGACACGGTGGGAGAACCTGTCGACGTCAGAGATGCAGACATTCACCAAAATCATATACGGCGATTTGCCGGTCGACGAGTTCGACAACTTCGTGAAGAAGTGGAAATCGAACGGCGGAGACGACATTACCAAAGAAGTAAACGAGTGGTATAAATCGGTGAAGAAATAATCGCAGGCGCTGGGCAGAGGGTGATCGTTCGCCCTCAGCCCTTTGTCTTTAACGAGGAGGAGGCCATCATGTATAACGATAAAAAATGGTACCAGAAGCAGCTTCGCATCCTGCAAACCGTGCTGCGCGAACCGGATGTCGTCGATTATAACGCCGAAAGCGTCGTTTTGTATATGGAAGAAATTCGAGCGAATTGTATCGTGGTCAACGGCGGAGGCATCATCGATTTTTTCAGACATGAGCTGGAGACGGCCAACCCGAACCTTTTTATGACAAATGAGGATATTCTGAAGGATTTGACCGATGCCTGCCATCGGAAGGGCATCAAGGTCATTGTCCGCGTCGACTTCAGGGGAGTAGATAAGCGCATCTATGATCTGCATCCCGATTGGTTTGCGGTGAACGAGAATGGGGAACCCATGTACTGGGCCAATCTGGCCAATATCCCGAATCCGCTGTATGCGCCGTGTTATTTGAGCTACTACCGCAACGAGCATGCCTTCCGCTTTTCCGAAATTATGTTTGAAAGGTACGGTATCGACGGGATATGGGAAAACGCTCCTTTTCAGAACGGTATATGTTATTGCGAGAGATGCCGCGACGCTTATCGGGCCGATCTCGGCAAGGAATTGCCGCGCGGAGGGAACTTCGCCGATCCGGCTTATGACGAATATCGGGCTTGGAAATGCGACAATCTGAACCGCCATCTGGAAAACTACCGGAAATGCGTCAAAAGGTTCGGCGACGACAAAATCTACTGCGCGGAAATTTTTGGCTTGTTCTACGATCATTATAAGGGGACCAGCTCCGACCTTTATCAGGTCAAGGATCATTTCGATTTCTTGGTAACCCCGCTGTTTACGGCCAACCATGAGCCGCTGAACGCACCGTCGACGCTGACGAAATTTCTCCGCGGGCTGGAGCCGGATAAAACGCCGGTTATGTTGTTCGGGCATCTTGGAACGAACAATGAGCTGCGTTACGTTTCGTCTTCCGTACCGGAAACGCGGATTTGGATGTGGCAGGCTGTCAGCAGCGGCGGGTCCTTATGGGATTGCATATTCAACGGGCAGCACCCCGGGGCGACCTACGACCGCCGGAACGCTTTCCTGGCCAAAGACGTGTACGCTTACATGGAGAAAAACGAAAGCTTGCTTGCTGAGCAGCTCCCGGTTTCCGACGTCAGCATCCTGTACTCGCGCAACAGCAACAACATATTTAATAACGGCGACCGTACGAAGGATGCTTATATTACTCATCTCGTTGGCCTTGAACAACTACTAATTTCCAATAAAATTCAGTACAACTTCCTGCTCGATCAAAATATGACGGAGCAGTCGCTAAGCGGGGTCAAATGTTTGATTATTCCGAACGGAGCCTGCTTGTCGGACCGGGAGCTGGAGCTTGTTCGGCAGTATGTTCGCGGCGGCGGGAAACTCCTGTCCACTTACGAGACATCGCTTTATGAGAATGACGGCACCCCGCGTAAGAATCTCGGGCTCAGCGACGTGTTCGGATGCTCCTTTACCGGCATTAAGAAGGACTGCTCGCAATACGGGTATCAATATGTCCGCACCTCACATCCGATGACCAAAGGTTTCGAGAACACGCAGCTGCTGGCCAATTGGGGGACCAATCTGCTGGTGCAGCCGACGGAGGAAGCCGAATGCCCGATTACCTACGTGCCGAAGATTTATCCGCAGTCTCCGGAGCGGGCGTGGCCGAGAAGCTTCGAAACGAAGTTCCCGACTTGCGTCGTCAACAACTTCGGGAAAGGGACCTCCGTTTATTTGCCGTACGGAGCGGATCGGCATGTATGGATGCATGGACATGCGGATTTCAGGAAGGTACTCGGAAATGCGTTGGAGTTTCTTCTTGAGGGAGAGCAGCTGGTTAGCTCGACAGCGCCATCCAGCGTCCACCTGCAGTTGAACCGGGTGAAAAGCGAGCCCGGATGTTACCTGCTTCATGCCATCAACACGACATCGGCTCCGATGAGACCGGTGCAGGAAATTATCCCGTTGGCAACCATCGAGGTCAAGCTGCTGCTGGAGGCGGAGCAAGTCGTTTCCTTGGAATCCCTATATGTCGAAGGAAACGCAGAGCTGGTCGCAACGAGCTCCCGCGGGGAAGGCCGGCTGGAGGTTACGCTTCGTCTGAATTCGCTGGCAGAATATGATGCTGTCTGTATCCGGACTAAATAAGTTGAACAAACGACGGCGCAGGGGAAATCTCTTGGCGCCGTCGATTTTCATTTACAGGGGAATCTAACCAAGTGGCCGGTGACCGTGGGAGGCATCGGAGCGCAAGGTGGAGCCCCCGCAAGTAAATCAGGTTTGGCTGCGGTACTCCGAGGGAGTCCGGCCGGTATGTTTTTTAAACTGCTTGGTGAAATAATCGGTATCCTTATAGCCAACACGTTCGGCGACCTCGTACGCCTTTAGGGACACGTCCTGGAGCAGCTGCTTGGCCAAGCTGATGCGCAGCTCGGTTACGATCTCCAGGAACGTTTTCCCCGTTTTCTCCTTTAGCAAATGGCTTAACCAGACCGAACTGACATATACTTTGTCGGCAACGGCGCTTAAGGTCAGTTCATTGTCCGTAAACCGCTCTTCGATCAATTGCAGCGCTTTCCTCGTAATATGCCCCAGCTGGCTTTTTTGCTCTTCATGGTTTTGGAACGTCATCTGCTGCAGCACGGTGATGCTGTAATGAATGATACCGTCGAGCGTATCGAATCGGGAGAACGTTTTCCAATGCTTCAACGTCTCGCTGCCGATCACGTTCAGATTCGGATTATGCGCCTTCAATTGCCTCTCCAGCTTAAGCAGCCACTCAAACATACGGTGATGCAGCGTTTCTTTCTTATGAACGCCCCAGGATTGGACCAAACGGGTCAGCTTAGCCCGCAATTCGGCTTGTTCGATCAACGCTCCCGTCTTTAAAATCGACAGCATCTCCTGCTCGATATCCGAATTATGAGAATTATGAATGTCCTCCGTAGGCGGATGCAAGCTGACTTCCTCGCTAAAAAGAACTTGATTTCCGCCCAAAATCGTCTTATATTCCAAAGCCTCCATCGACGCCACATAAGATTTCGGCAGCCCCTCGACCCGGCAAACAGGACCAACTCCAATGGTGACCGCCAGCTTGACGTAACGCCCGATGTTTTCGATCAGCTTGCCCGCGATATCGGCAACTTTGCTTTTGCTGCCGCTGCCGAGAATCAGTATCCACCGGTCCGAATGATTGTAATACATATAAAAAGGCACCTGATTGCCGATGGAGTCGTGCGTCACGTTGCCGATGGCGAATAACAGCAGTTCTTTCTCTTGGGCGCTGGACTCGCCAAGCAAATTATCGATTTCGATCGAAGCTACCGTCAGCGGATGGTTCAGCATCCAGCCAAGCGACACCTGCTCCAGCTTCGTCTGGATTTTGTCGCCGGTTCTGACGGAACCGGTGATGATGTCTTTGACGATTTTTTGCTGCAGCAGTCCAAGCGCTTCGGTATATTTCTCCTGCTGCTGCTGCAATTGCAGCTCGCCGAGCCGGGACAGCCGGATTTCCTCGATACATTGGCTGACGATCGGCAGCACCTCGGGGGTGCGAAACGGCTTCAGTATGTAATCGGCCGCACCAAGCCGCAGCGCCTCCCGGGCAAATTGAAAATCGTCATACCCGGTGATGACGATGATTTTTCCCTTGTACCGCAGCCGGTGAAGCTCCTTCATCAGCTCAATCCCGCTTAAGAAAGGCATCATCAGATCGGTAAAAATCAAATCCGGCTTATATTCGAGAATCGTCTCCAGCGCTTCTTTCCCGTTGCCGGCTTCCAAGGTCAGGTGTACGCCAAGCTGCTGCCAAGGAATGATTTGTTTTAAGCCTTCGCGGCTTTCCGTTTCATCGTCAATGACCAATGCGACCAAGCTGTCCATCGCCCATCCATTCCTTTCACCCGCTGTCATGTTACGATCAGTATACCATGTGCGCACGGCGGCAGGAACAGCGCGCGAGCAAGTCCATGCGCTTGACGGGGCCGACTTATGTATTGCCTGTTTTCGCTCTGCGGGATGTGAGGTTTCGTGTTGAAAGCCTTTTCAATCCGAGGGGTAAACTTGAGTTCCGTCGGGTTTACCGCTGCTTGCGGAGGTTGATAAGATAAATGCACAACAAAGACAAAAGGAGTGAGTGGATGAAATCTGCCGAGCTGGATTGGACCGGCGTTTCCCGCCGTCGAACCTCGGTGTTTGGAATCATTTGGAAATACCGGGCGTTATATTTGCTGCTGCTGCCCGCATTGCTGTATTTCATTATTTTTGCCTATATTCCTTATTTCGGTTTGACGATTGCCTTTAAGGACTTTTCGCCGGGCAAAGGGATTTGGGGCAGCAGCTGGGTGGGGCTGAAATATTTCAAAGAGCTGTTTACTTCGGATACGTTTTTCCAGGTGCTGAGGAATACGCTGCTGATCAGCCTGTACAAGCTGATTTTCGGCTTTCCGATGCCGATTCTGTTTGCTTTGCTGCTGAACGAAGTGAGGCATGCGGCATTTAAGAAAATCATTCAGACGGTCACTTATTTCCCGCATTTTCTGTCATGGGTCGTCTTCGGAGGCATTATGCTTTCGTTTCTGACCCCGGCCGGCGTCGTTCCGAAGCTGCTGCAGCTGCTGCACGTCGACGGCGCCAACCTGCTGACCGATAACCGTTTTTTTCGTTCCATTCTGGTGGTGACGCATATTCTCAAAAGCTTCGGCTGGGGGGCGATCATTTATCTTGCGGCGCTTGCGGGCATCGACCCGGCGTTGTACGAGGCGGCGCGTATGGATGGGGCCGGGCGGTGGAAACAGATACTGTATGTCACGTTGCCCGGTATCCGCTCGGTGATCGTGTTGATGTTTATTCTTGAGCTCGGTCATATTCTGGATGCCGGCTTCGAGCAGGTGTTTATTATGTATAATCCGGTCGTTTACGGCGTGGGCGATATTATCGATACCTATGTATACCGCGTCGGATTAGGAGAAGCGCAGTACAGCGTCGCTACGGCCGTAGGGCTGTTTAAAGGAGTGATTGGCTTTGTATTGATCTATATCTCCAACTACGCCATCAAGAAGCTGGGAGAACCTACGTTATGGTAAGGAGAGGGGTTATGAGGTCGTCTTTGTTGTCCGTAGTTGATCTGTTGATTTATGTCCTGCTTATATGTTTGGCATTGCTGACCTTGCTGCCGATCCTGCACGTATTCAGCGTTTCGCTCAGCAGCTCCCAGACGGTGCTTGCTTCCAAACTGATGCTGTACCCGAAAGAGCCGACGCTGGAATCGTACAAATTTATTTTTCGCAACGATGTGCTGCTGCGTTCCTTGGGCATAACGGTGTTTATTACCGTCGTAGGTACTTTCCTCAATCTGCTGTTCACGACAACCGCCGCTTATGTGTTATCCCGCCGCGACCTCCCGGGTGCTGCTTTCTTCCTTATGATGATTGTGGTTACAATGCTCTTTAGCGCGGGCATTATCCCCGGTTATATGCTGATCCGCAGCCTGGGACTGATCAATTCGGTATGGGCGATGATCCTGCCGGGGTTAATCAGCGCCTTTAATCTCATTCTGATGCGCAATTTCTTCTGGAGCGTGCCGGAGGGGCTTATCGAATCGGCGAGAATCGACGGAGCCGGGGAGGTGCGCACATTGGTTCAGATCATGCTGCCATTATCGCTGCCGGCCCTTGCAACAATCGGGTTGTTTTATGCGGTGGGGCATTGGAACGAGTTTTTCCGCGGTATTTTCTACATGACCGATTCCAAGAAATGGCCGCTGCAGGTGCTGATGAGAAGCATTATCGCCCAGGCGGATATGAACGAACTTGGCTTGTCCAATCAGCAGGTATATCAGGGCGGCAAGCTGAACGTGCTGACGATTCAGTCGGCAACCATTATCGCGGCCACCATGCCGATTCTCGCCGTATATCCGTTTCTGCAAAAATATTTCGTCAGAGGGATTTTGATCGGCGCCGTAAAAGGGTAGCGCTGGCGACAAGGCCACTGAAAAAGTGGACGCTACATGTGCGAATCATACCTCCGATCACTGATTGTCCCCGAATTTCTTGGATTAAACCCGCTTATTGCGGGTGAAATTTGGGGACAAAGGCGAACGCTGGCGCTTCTCCGGAATGATTTCGCTCACTTCGCTAGTTTTCAGCGGCCTTGCTGGCGACAAGGTGGCTTTCCTTGTTGTGTGCCGATTTTTATATGCATTACAATAAACAAATAAGGGGATGAGCTTGTATGAAGCACTTTAAAATGACTGTAAGCGCTATGATCGCGCTGCCGCTGGCGTTAACCGCCTGCAGCGGCGGGGATGTTAAGACGGAACCGAAAGACGGCAAAGCAGCGGTCACAAAAGGGCCGGTCCAATTCACCATTTTGCAGCGCGGCGATTCCTGGGACCCGGATAACGCCTATTTGCCGATGATGGAGCAGGCGACAAACACCAAGATGATGTTTCAGCAAATACCGGGCACCGAATATGAAAACAAGCGAAACGTGGTTATGGCCTCAGGTGATTATCCCAATGTCATCCGTGTCAGGGGGACGGAAGCGTTGTATCAGAAGTATTTGCAGGACAGCCTGCTGCTTCCGCTTGACGATTACATCAATAAGTACCCCAGCGTAAAAAATGCGTATCCCAAAGAAGTTTGGGACGCCAACCGCAATCCGAAAGACGGCAAAATTTATTTGCTCCCGCGCATTACGGGACTTTTGCCAACTACAATTTCTTACCGCAAGGACTGGCTGGAGCAGCTCGGCATGGCCGAGCCAAAAACAACCGATGAATATAAGACGATGCTGAAGGCGTTTAAAGATAAAAATCCGGGCAAGGTCAAGGACCTGATTCCGTTTACCCCCAATAACAATCAAATCTCATGGGTATCTCCGTTTCTGAGCGCATTTGGTTCTGACTACATGGCTTGGCAGCCGTCCAAGGACAATCCGAAGCGGCTTGTGCTCTCGAACACGCTGCCGGAATATAAGGAAGGTTTGTTATATGTAAGGGATTTGCGCAAGGAAGGGCTGATGGACACCGAGTGGATGGTTGGCAAAAGCCGCGGGCTCTTCAAGTTCTATGGAAGCCAGTCCGGATCGTCGACCGATTGGCCGCAATATATCGATCTGCGCACGGAGGCGATCCGCCAGGTTGATCCGAAAGGGAAAGTCGGCTACATTACGAGCTTGAAAGGGCCTAAAGGCGTGCAGAGCGGGCATGTGGTCACGCCTAACGAGCAGGACCTGGGCACGGCGATCACAAAAAGCACGACGCCGGAGCAGATGGAAGCGATCTTCCGGGTGATCAACTGGCAGCTTACCGATGGATACGATTTGCTGAAGTATGGGGTCGAGGGGAAAACGTACGATGTGGTGAACGGGCAAAAAGTACGCCGGGGCCGCGACGCGGTGCTCAAGGACAACCCCAAATACGATCTGTACATGCTCGACCGGATCCCGCTGATCGAGCCGCCAAGAAATTTTGAATTTAATAAGGAAAACTTCGGGCAAATCCCGGCCGACGATTTTGCGTATTCTAGCCAAGTGCTGAAGGATGCTGAAAGCAAGGTGCATAAAAATTACATGGTGCTCGGAGACGACCCGGTGATCAACGATAATCTGAACAAGATCAAGTCCGCAGTGGATGAAGTCGCCTCCAAAATCATTCTTGATCCGAATACGGACGCGGATAAAGCATTCGCGGAATTTTTGGATAAGTTAAAGCAAAATAAAATCGACGAAGTTACGGAAGCGGTCAATAAATTAAATCCCGTGAAGTAACGCGCCGTCTTGTATAATGGAATCAACACGTACATAAGGTCCCTTTCCCGGGGATCTTTTGTGCATGATGAGGTGATCGAAAGCATGAAATGGTTGAAGTACAGAGGCACGTTGTTTCAGCAGATCAGTTTGATTTTTACGCTGTTTACGGTTGTCCCGCTGATCGGGTTAGGGTGGCTTCAATACAAGGTGTCCTCCGAGGTCATCATGGACAACAACGCGATCATGCTGGGCAACATTGTGGAGCAAAGCCGCCAGCATCTGGAGGCGCTGCTGACGGAGGTTGACCATACGCATATGGGCCTGATCGATTCCGAAGACATCGCCGGGCTGACGGAACGTGAGCCCCGCAACCAAGGGGAAGAGAGCCTGCTGGTTGCAACGATTATCCCGCTGCTGAACTCGATCAAAACGACGGAAAGCATCGGCAAGGTCAGCTGGTATCCGTTTCATCCCGAAGCTTACCCTATGTACAATCAACTGGTGATGCTTCACGATTATGCGCAAAGGGACTGGTATCAAAGCGAGCAGCTGCGCGAAGGGAAGCCGCTGTGGCGCATGGAGCTTGTTCAGCAGCAGGGAAGCGACCCGCTGAGCCCGGGCAACGGTTGGATGCTGACGCAATACCGGCTGCTGAAAGACAAGAAGACGTTAAAGCGGCTTGGCATCGTCGGAGTATCGATTTCGCTGGCCAAGCTGCGCGAGCATTTGCTTTTGCCGAACAACCTGCGCAATCAGCGGCTTTTGCTGGTCGACGGCGACGGCATGATCTATGCGGACACCAGCTCGAAAAAAGACCCCAATCAGCCGCTCGAACCGTCCATTCTGGCTAAGCTGAATCAAGGAACGGACTCCTTCTGGATTATCGGCGACAAGGAGCGTCAGTTCGTCACCCCGTCGTCCATCGGCAGTAATAGATGGAAAATTATAAGCATCATTCCGGAGTCGACGTTAATCGGTTCGATGAATGTCGTTCGCAACGCCATCTTGGGTCTGCTCGTTGGATATTTTGTACTAGGAGGTTTCATCGCGTTTTTCCTGTTTACCCGAATCACCAAACCGGTTACCGATCTGGCTTCGTGGATGAAGCAGGTGAATGCGGGGAACCTGGTACAAGTCGAGCACAATTATTCGGGCCAAGGGGAAATTCCGTTTCTGTTCCGCAGCTTTCAAAGTTTGGTACAGCGGCTCGGGGAGCAGATTTCCCACATTTACGCGTCGGAGAAGAAGAAAAAAGAATTGGAGTTCGAGGCGCTGAATTATCAAATCCGGCCTCACTTTGTATACAACACGCTGGATACCATCAAGTGGAAGGCGTCGGGCGGCAAGCTCGGCGATGTCACCTCGATGATCGAATCGCTATCCGGCATGCTCCGCCGCACGCTGCATGGCCGCAGCATGGTGACGGTCGCTCATGAGCTGGAGCAGGTTAAATTTTATGTCGATATCGAACGTTACCGGCACCAGGACGCTTTTGCCGTCATTTACGATATCGACGATAAAATACGGGAGCTGCCGATTCCGAGGCTGCTTGTCCAGCCGCTGGTGGAGAACGCCATTCGCCACGGCGTCTTGAAATCGAACGAAACCGGCGTCATCTTGGTACGCATTTACGGAGGAGAAGGGCTTACCGTCGAGGTGATGGACAACGGGCCGGGTTTTCCTCACGATTGGCAGCTTGGGCGGGAATTTGTCCGTTCGGATACGGAAAGCGGAGGTATCGGCCTCAGCAACATCAGCCAACGGCTGTCGCTTTATTACGGCAAGGACTGCAGGCTCGAATGGGGAAGAACGGAGCAGGAGGAGACTTTTGTGCGTTTTCGCTTGTCCGCCGAAATGATTGCTTCCCTCACGTAAAAGTTAATGAATGCGGGGTTTTTCCGCAAAGCCTCCTCCGGTAAGCTGATAGTAAGCGGCGGCGAGAGCCGGCGCGCGGAGGAGGATGACGAATGAAACGGAGACACACCGATATTCTGATTGTCGGCGGCGGTTCGGGCGGTTTCGGAGCGGCGCTGCGCAGCGCGAGGGAAAATCCGCAGGCGAGAGTGACGCTGATCGAGGCCATGGACGGGCTGGGAGGCACCTCTACCTTGGGGGGAGTCAATAACTGGGAACCGGGTATTGCCGGACTCGGCGCGCATAATGAGCTATTTAACCGGTTGAAAGCGGTACCGGGCGCGATCGGAGTCGGCAAGACAACGCATAAATATACCTCAAAGGAAGAGCCGTTTGGGCTTTCTGAGGTTGACCCGGGGCTGGAGTACGAAAGTTCTTTGCGGCGCTCCGCATTGGAAAAAGATCTGTGGCGGCGTGTCCATTTTGAACCGGAAGTGATGTCCCGTGTTATGGAGGAGCTGCTGCTGGAAACCGGGCGGGTGGACATCTTATACCGCACCCGATTTGTCGAGGTCCATACGGAAGGGGAACGAATCCGTTCGGTTGTGATCCAGACCGAAGGCGATCCCGAGCCGGTGGAGATCTGTGCGTCGTATTTCATCGATTGCTCGGGAGGCGTTCATCTGGCCAGAGCGGCGGGCTGCAAGACGGCCTTTGGGGAAGACAGCGCATCGATGTATGGCGAGCCGTCCGCTCCGGAGGCGGCCAGCTTAACGGTGAACGGGGTTTCGCAAATATACCGGGTTCAGAGGCTGGCGGAGCCCGTAGCGGAAACGCTGCCCGATCATCCTTACGTTCAGGAAGCCGAACAGTGGATCAAAGACAAACATCCGGTCACGTTTATCGCAACTTATCCGAACGGGGATTTCAACATGAATGTTCTGCCCGTATTCGAGGGGCAATATTTCCACTCCCTTCCATACGGGCAGGCCAAAGAGATGGGGACGATCCGGGCGCTTGTGCACTGGCATTGGTTAAAAAGATTATGTCCCGCCTATTTCGGTTCATTCCGGTTTCAGATGGCGTTTCCCTTGGTCGGTATTCGGGAATCGCATCGGCTGGTTGGACGTTACGTGTTGAAGGAGCAGGATGTGCGGAACGGACTTATGTGCCAGGAGCGCCAGGACGAGCTGATCGCCTTTGCCGATCATGCACTGGACACCCACGGGAGAACCGCCGTAAAGGGAGCTAATCTGAAGGAGCTTCCCCAGCCTTACGGCATTCCGTACTCTTGTCTGCTGGCGAAGGAGTTCGTCAATCTGGCCGTTGCGTCACGGGGCGCCTCTTTTTCGCATATCGCTGCGTCTTCCTGCCGCTTATCCCGGACGATGATGGATCTTGGGGAGGCCGCCGGAACGGGGGCTGCGCTTGCGCTCCAGGAAGGCACCGGGCTTGGCGACATTCAGATTCAGGAGCTGCGGAAACGCTTGCGGATTGACGAGCTGCGAGAGCGGATTATTCGCAGCTGGAACTTATGACACCACTTTACGAGGAGCGGAACTACGATGAAACCCAGACTTAATCGCTTATTTGCCGAGGACGGCAAATGTTTTGACGTTGCGTTTGATCACGGTTTTTTTAACGAATTGTCCTTTCTTGCCGGCATCGAGGATATGTCCGGTGCGGTACGCAAAATCGCCGCAGCGAATCCCGATGCGATTCAGCTGACGGTAGGCCAAGCCAGGCATCTGCAGCAAATTCCCGGCAAACGTAAGCCATCGCTGGTGATGAGAACGGACGCCGGCAACTTTTATAACAAAACGCTGCATCATCATCTGTTCAGCGAGCTGATTGATCGCCCCGTGGAACAGGCGCTTGCGTTGGATGCGGCGTGTGTCGTCGTGAATCTGCTGCTTGTGCCGGGGCGTCCCGAGCTTCACCACCAATCGGTCCGCAACGTATTTGCGCTGAAGCGGGAATGCGACATATACGGCATGCCGCTGATGGTTGAACCGCTTGTCATGCAGGCAAATGAAATAGCCGGAGGATATATGGTCGACGGAGATATCGAGAAAATCATTCCGCTTGTCCGCCAGGCGGTGGAATTCGGCGCCGATCTGATCAAGGCCGATCCGTGCGACAACGTTGGGGAATATCATCGGGTGATCGAAGCGGCTTCCGGTATTCCCGTGCTGGTAAGGGGAGGCGGCCGGATTGCCGATGAGAAGGTCGTTGCTTCAACGCATGAGCTGATGAAGCAGGGCGCTTCGGGTATCGTATACGGCCGCAACGTCATTCAGCATCCGCACCCGGAGAGAATGACAAGAGCGCTGATGGCCATTGTCCATGAATCGGCCAGTGTAGCGGAAGCGATGGCTATTCTAGGTGGCGATGCATGATGACGGCGGTAGCACGAACGATCCGATTTGGCATCATCGGCGCGGGATTGATGGGCCGGGAATTTGCCAGCGTGGCGGCAAGATGGTGCCATCTGCTGGATCTGGATTTTAAACCGGAGATTGTGGCGGTATGCGACTCCAATCCGGAGGCGCTGGATTGGTTTGTGCGGAATGTGCCGACAATCCGGCAAGTCTCGGCGAATTACGAGGAATTGCTGGAAAACCCGGACATCGAGGCAATATATTGCGCGGTGCCGCATCATCTTCACGAGCTGCTGTATCGCGACATTATCCGCAGCGGCAAACACCTGCTTGGCGAGAAGCCGTTTGGCATCGATCAGGAGGCGAACCGGGGCATCCTGAAGGAATTGGAGCACCACCCGCAGGCGGTAGTCCGGTGTGCGTCGGAATTCCCGTTTTTCCCTGGGGCGTATAAGATGGCGCAGTGGGTGAGGGAAGGGCGCTTCGGTTCGATCATCGAAGTGGAAGCGGGATTTCTGCACAGCAGCGACCTGAATCCGCTCAAGCCGATCAACTGGAAACGGCGGACAGCAACCAACGGCGAATACGGCTGCATGGGGGATCTGGGTGTGCATGTGCTGCATCTGCCGCTGCAGTTCGGCTGGAATATCCGCAACGTAAGGGCGCTGCTCAGCAATATCGTGAAGGAGCGGCCCGACGGTCACGGCGTGATGGTGCCTTGCGATACATGGGATAACGCGATCCTGGCGTGCGAGGCGTCGGCGGACGGACAGCCGTTTCCGATGGTGCTCAGCATGAAACGAATCGATCCGGGGCATGCGAACACTTGGTTTATCCGTGTTAAAGGAACGCAGTGGTCGGCCGAATTTTCCACGCAATATCCGAAGCAGATCAAATACATGCCGTATGCGCCGGGCCACGTAATGGGCTGGATTTATGAAGATATCCCGTATGCCTCGGCTTATCCTACGGTAACGGGGAGCATTTTCGAATTTGGCTTCTCCGACTCTTTACTGCAGATGTGGGCCGCTTATTGCGACGAATTGGCGAACGGCCGGATTTCACCGGTCGTCCGCTGCGTGACCCCGGAACAAACGGCGGAAGCCCACCGGGTATTTACCGCTGCCCTGATCTCGTACCGCGAGGGGCGGACGGTAGAACTCGGAGATATAAGTTGAACGAAACGATAGGCATCACTTTTCTCCGCTGATCTTTGTCCATGGGAATCATTGAATCAATTTGTATAGAAGAAGGAGGTGCATATACATATGAGCGGACCGGCGGAAATTTTGGTTGCCGGGCATATTTCGCTGGATTTGCGGCCGGAGCTGAGGAACGGCCTTGCCGCCTTGCATCCGGGCAGATTGGTTCCGGTCGGCCCGATGTTCGCCACGTGTGGCGGGGCCGTGTTTAATACCGGCGTTGCGCTGCATCGGCTTGGCATCCGCACAAGGCTGGCCGGCAAGCTGGGGCAGGACATGTTTGGCTCCGTGGCGCTCAAGCTGATTGCCGAATTCGGGGAAGACCTGGCGGACTCCATCATTGTGGCTGCGGACGGCCGCACTTCTTATTCGATTATTTTGGATTCGATGGTAGAAGACCGGATGATCCTTCACGACCCCGGGGCCAATGCGACGTTTGCTCTTGACGATGTGCCGCTTCATAAGCTGGAAGGCGTCAAATTGCTGCATTTCGGGTATCCTCCGCTGCTGCGGCGGTTCTACCAAGACGGCGGTGCACAGATGGCCGCTTTATTTAAAAAAGCTCATAGCAGCGGAGTGGCTACATCACTCGACATGGCGCTTGTCGAGCCGGATACCGAAGCGGGACTGGTGGATTGGCGGCTGTATTTGGAGCGTGTGCTTCCGGAAGTGGATGTGTTCCTGCCCAGCTTTGAAGAAATCTTTTTTATGTTGCGCCGGGAGCGGTATTTGGAATTTCGGCGGCAGAATCTGCGGGCTGTCGATGCTTTGATAGACGGATGTTTCCTAGGAGAACTGGCTGACGAATTGTTAAGTTATGGCGCTGCCGTAGTTGGCATCAAGCTGGGGGAGCGGGGCTTGTACGTCAGGACGGCATCCGTCCCGGGGAAGCTGTCCTTTTTGGCAAAAGCGACCGGCATCGATGCAGAAGCTTGGGCGGGCCGCGAACTGCTAGCTCCTTGTTACGTGGTCCCGATTAACGGCACTACGGGGGCGGGCGACGCTACCATCGCCGGCTTTCTGGCCGGCCTGCTGCACGGCGAATCCGCTGAGGAAGCGGCGATATCGGCGGTTGCGGCAGGAGCGTGCAGCGTCTCCGGCAAGGATGCCGTCTCGGCGATTCCAGCCTGGAGCGAGCTCAAGCGGATGATGCAGACGATGGAGCGGAACGCGGGAAGCTTAACTTGGCCGGGATGGCGTATGGAACCGGGGGAAAACGTTTGGCGCGGACCGTTCTGCCGCGGGTCATTCTAAACGGATCATCATAAGGAGGAGCCATATGTTAGTAGGAGTAGGAGAATGGGGGTTCCGCGAACTTCCCTTTGAAGAGCACTGCCGGATCGCCCGGGAATTCGGATTCCGGCATATGGAGCTTGGCATCGGAGGGGACTTTGCGGGCAGGCTGGGTCACGATATGTCAGCCAAGGACATAAAGAACATTCGGGATTGTCTCGCCGATTACGGCTTGTTGGCTCGACACGTATGTTTGGAAAACGACTTTACGCTGGAGAACTCCGATGATTATGCAAACATGGTGGAGCAGACCAAACAGGACATACGTCTGTGCTCGCAGCTCGGTGCGACCCATGTAAGGCTTTTTAGCGGCTTCGAGCTTGCCAAGCGGATGACGGAGGAGCGCTGGAAGCGAATGCTCGGAGCGTTGGCTGAAGCTGACGAGTTGTGCAGCGAACTAGGCATGGTTATTGCTATTGAAACACACGGGCGGCTTACCGCCGCAGGTGACGGATTTATTCACAGTCATACGACCTCGACGCAGTGGTCATCTCTTCAGAGGCTGCTCGGCGATTTGCCGGAGCGGGTGGGCATTAATTTTGATCCGGGCAATTTAAAGGCGGTGGACCCGCGTCCGCTTACGGACTATGCCGGGCTCTTCGGAAATCGCATTACCTATTGCCATTTAAAAGACTGGAAGCGGACGCAGGATCATTGGGTCGCTTGCGGAGTCGGCGACGACGATATCGATTGGAAAACGCTGCTTGATTCGATGCGTTACGACGGCGTTTATTTTATCGAATACGAGCCGGCGCATGATGTCGAGGACGGGATCCGCCGCAGCTTGAACCATTTGAAAGCGCTCTATCCCGATTTAATCCTGAATTAGAAAAGGGGACTTGCGAGTTGTCGGTCCAACAGTTGATCACACCAAAGAACATTGTGTATGGCAGGGGATCGTTAGATGAGCTCGGCAAAACCGCCGCTCGTTTGGGCAAACAGGCGCTAATCGTCAGCGATCCGGTGATGGAGCGGCTGGGGCTGGTCGAGCGCTGCGAGCGCCTGTTACAAGCGGAAGCGATCCGCTGCGTGAAATATACGGGTATCGGCACAGAGCCGACCGATCTATATGTGCGGGAAGCGCTGGAAATCTGCAAGCAGGCGCAATGCGACATCATTGTTGCCGTAGGAGGCGGGAGCTGCATCGATACGGCCAAGGCGGTAGGCATTTTGGCAACAAACGACGGATCTTTACACGACTATATGCCCGGGAAGCGGCGGTTCGAGCACGGCTCGATTCCGGTTGTTGCCGTCCCGACGACGGCAGGGACGGGTTCGGAGGCGACCAAGGTGACGGTCATTACCGATACGTCCACGGAAGTGAAGCTGATGATCGCAGACCCGCTGCTTATGCCGGCGGTAGCCCTGGTCGATCCGCTGCTTACGTTGTCGTGTCCGCCCGCGGTGACGGCCGCCACCGGTGTCGACGCGTTATGCCATGCGATCGAAGCATATATTTCGCGAAAATCGCAGCCGGTCACCGATATGTATGCGCTCAAAGCGATTGATCTCATATCCCGGAATTTGACCGATGCTTACGCAAATGGACAACAAGTTGAAGCAAGAGACGCTGTCGCCTTAGGTTCGCTGCTTGCGGGAATGGCTTTCTCCAACGCATCCGTAGCTTTGGTGCACGGAATGTCCCGGCCGATCGGAGCTTTGTTTCATGTACCGCACGGGTTATCCAACGCCATGCTGCTGCCGGCCGTGCTGGAATATTCCAAGCAGGAGTGTACGGAGAAGCTGATCCGGATCGGACGAGTTTTGGATGAACGTCTGGAGAGCCCGGAGGACACCGTCGGCTGGATTAAACGTTTATGCAGGCAGCTGCAGATCGTGAATATGAAACAGTGGGGCATTACGCCGGATGTTCTCGAGCTTCGGCTTGACAAGATGGCTGCGGATGCGCTGGCGAGCGGCAGTCCGGCCAATAACCCGAGGATTCCCACGCATCGGGAAATCGTGGAGCTGTACCGTACGGCCTACGATTATCATTTTTGAACAAAGGAGACAGTCGGATGGAAGCAAGCAAACACATCTTAAACAACTATATTGCAGGGCGCTGGGTGGAAGCTTCTTCCCGGGAGACGGAAGCCGTCGTGAATCCGGCAACAGGGGAACTGCTGTCGTATGTTCCCTTCTCAAACCGGCGGGATTTGGCGGATGCGGTGCAGGCGGCCCAGGCGGCGTTTGCCGATTGGAGAAAGGTGCCGGTGCCGCGCCGGGCGAGAATTCTGTTCAAATACCAGCAGCTGCTGGTGCAGCACTGGGATGAGCTGGCGGAAACGATCACCCTTGAGAACGGTAAAAGCTTGACCGAAGCTTGGCGAGGTGCAGCGGGGTATTGAGTGCGTGGAGTTTGCCGCCGGAGCGCCCACGCTCATGATGGGCAGGCAGCTGCCGGATATCGCTACGGGACTTGAGTCGGGCATGTACCGTTATCCGCTAGGGGTTATGGCGGGGATTACGCCGTTTAATTTTCCGATGATGGTTCCTTGCTGGATGTTCCCGCTGGCGATCGCCTGCGGCAATACGTTTGTGCTGAAGCCTTCCGAACGAACGCCGCATTTGGCCGGTCGCCTAGCCGAGCTGCTGACGGAAGCAGGGCTGCCGTCCGGCGTGTTCAACGTCGTACACGGCTCACGCGATGTCGTGAGCGGCATGCTGGAGCATCCCGGCATCCAAGGCGTCTCTTTCGTCGGCTCGCAGCCGGTCGCCGAATTCGTCTACAAGGAAGCCGCGGCTCATGGCAAAAGAGTGCAGGCGCTGGCCGGCGCCAAAAATCACGCCATCGTGCTGCCCGATGCGGACCTTGATGTGGCTGCCGCCAATATCATCAACGCGGCGTTCGGCTCGGCCGGTGAGCGGTGCATGGCGACTTCGGTCGTCGTGGCCGTCGGCGGAATCGCCGAGGCGCTGATAGACAGGCTCATTCGGCTGGCGGATGACATTCGCATCGGTAACGGCCTCGACCAAGGCGTATTTCTTGGTCCCGTCATCCGGGAAGAACATAAGACGCGCACGCTGGGGTATATCGAACGCGGCATCGCGGAGGGAGCCCGCATCTTAAGAGACGGCCGATCCGACCGGGTAGAGCAAGCCGGTTCGTTTGTCGGACCGACGATTTTTTCCGGCGTCACAACGGAGATGGAGCTTTGGAGGGACGAGATTTTTGCGCCGGTGCTATCGGTGATGACGGCAGAAACACTGGCGGGGGCGATGGAAATCGCCAACCGGTCGGAATTCGCTAACGGCGCCTGCTTGTACACAAATGACGCCAAGGCGGTCCGCGAATTTCGGGAAGGCATCGATGCGGGAATGCTTGGAATTAACGTAGCCGTTCCGGCGCCGATGGCGTTTTTCCCGTTTTCGGGCTACAAGAAGTCATTCTACGGCGATCTTCATGCCAATGGGTCCGACGGAGTCGAGTTTTACACTCGCAAAAAGGTGATCACGTCCAAATTCTTTTGACGGAGGAGCGAGCTTATGTCTACGAGTCAGTTAACCGTACCCCAAACGATGAAAGCGGCGGTTATGCACGATATTTACGATATTCGAATCGAAGAGCGGCCGGTGCCTGAGCCGGCGGACGACGAGGTGCTCGTCAGGGTCATGGCGGTTGGGATTTGCGGCTCCGATCTGCATTACTTCGAGCACGGCCGGATCGGCCCCTACGTTGTCAAGCAGCCGATTGTTCTCGGCCATGAATGCTCAGGCATCGTGGCGGCATGCGGCCGCGGCGTCAAAACGCTGAAGCCCGGCGACCGGGTGGCCGTGGAGCCGGGTGTGACATGCGGTACTTGCGATGCCTGCAAGACGGGCCGATACAATTTGTGCCCGGATGTGCGGTTTCTGGCGACACCTCCCTATGACGGCGCTTTTGTGCAATATATCGCGATAAGGCACGATTTTGTGTTCCCGATACCGGATGAGCTGTCGTTTGAGGAAGCTGCGCTGAACGAGCCGTTCTCCGTCGGCATCCATGCGGCCAAAAGATCGGGCTTGCGGCCCGGATCCACGCTGGCGATTATGGGCGTCGGGCCGGTCGGGCTGACGGCTATCGTCGCTGGCAGGGCATTTGGGGCGCGGGACATTATCGTGACCGATCTGGAGCCGATCCGGCTGGAAGCGGCCCGCAAGCTGGGGGCGACCCATACGATCAATGCCCGCGAAGAGGATCCCGTCGTCCGGATCAAGGAACTGACCGGAGGGCGAGGAGCGGATGTTGCTTTCGAGACGGCCGGAAATCCGAAAGCGCTGCAGAACGCGCTTGCCTCCTTGCGGCGCGGGGGCAAGCTGTCCATTGTCGGGCTGCCGCCGCAGGATGAGATCGGCCTGAATATCCCGTTTATCGCCGATAACGAAATCGACATCTACGGCGTTTTCCGCTATGCGAATACGTATCCGCAGGGCATATCCATCCTGTCGTCGAAGCTTGCGGACTTAAACGCGATGATTACGGACCGGTTTGAGCTGAGGGACACGCAGCAGGCGATGGTTAATGCTTCAACCAATAAGAGTGCCAGCGTCAAAACGATCATTTATCCCAACGGATTTTGAGCAATGGATTTTCTAATGCGGAACGGTGGTGTCTAACCTATGAAAGCTTTGGTGAAGTACGGTTACGGAAACGGAGAGACGGAGCTTAGGGATGTGCCGGAGCCGCAGGCCGGCGATGACGATGTGCTGATCGAGATCCAAGCGGCCGGCATATGCGGCTCCGATCTCGGATTTCATCTTGGCGAGCACCCGGAATACTTGAACCCCCCGGTTGTGCTGGGGCATGAATTTGCAGGCGTCGTCGTGCAGACCGGCAGGAGGGTAACCGCTTGGAAGCCGGGGGACCGCGTCGTTTCCGACAACACCGGCTATGTGTGCGGGGAGTGTTATGCGTGCGCGCGAGCCGATTTCTTAAACTGTCCGCAGCGGCTTGGACTTGGGTACGGGATGGACGGCGGATTCACGAAGTATGTGAGGATCGACGGCGATATTTTACGCAAACATCCCCGCTGCTTGTACCGCATCCCCGATCACGTCATCTACGAGGAGGCGGCGCTTCTGGATCCGGCCTGCAACGCCTATAAAGCGGTCGTTCAAGAATCGCATATTTTGCCGGGGGATGATGTGGCCGTCTATGGGGTAGGAGCGCTTGGTTTGTTTTCCATTCAAATGTCCAGGCTTGCGGGAGCGGGTAACATTATAGCGATCGCCTCCTCGCGCAACAAGGAGCGTTTCGATATCGCCCGCAAGCTGGGAGCGACCCATATCGTTTATTACGATCGGGAGGACGTGGTCGCCAGAGTTAAGGAGATTACGGGCGGGGAACTGGTCGCGCTTGCGGTAGACTGCGCCGGTCCCAATTCGGTGCTGAAGGAAGCGATGGACATCGTCCGCGCCGGAGGGGAAATCAACCGGATCGGGTTTGATGCCGAGGCGCCGGATTTTTCGCTGGATAAGCTGGTCAACAAAGGAATCGCGTTAAAAGGGCATTTTGCTTACGACATCGTATCGTGGAGAAACTGCTTGAAGCTGCTCGCTCTGGGGAAGCTGGACACGAAAAGTGTGATCACGCATCGGATGACGCTCTCCCAGTGGCGGCAGGCTTTTGAACTGGTCAGATCGAAGCAGGCGGCAAAAGTGATTTTAACCTATGATGACATTGCGGAGGTGCGGGCATGAACGATAAAGTGGTGCTGATTAGCGGAGGCGGAAGCGGCTTCGGCAAAGCGATGGCGCTGAAATTTGCGTCGGAAGGCAGCAAGGTGCTTATTTCCGGGAGACGCCCGGAGAAGCTGGAAATGACCGCAGCGGAGACGAAAAAGGCGTGCCCCGGCGCAACCATTGAATATATTCGGGCGGATATGGGCCGGCTTGAAGAGGCGCAGGCTATGGTGGACCGCGCAGTGGAGTTGTGGGGTGGCGTGGACGTCCTAATCAATAATGCCGGCGGCGGAGTGCGCATCGCACCTTTCGATACGTATACGCAGCAGGAAATCCAGACAATTATTGAAATTAACCTGATGACGGCGATTCAGGGCTGCCAGGCGGTCATTCCGCTGATGAAACGGCAGCGCTCCGGCGTGATCATTAATGTGGCCTCAGCATGCGCGAAACACGCATGGCCTTCCTGGAGCGTCTATACCGCTGCCAAAATGGGGCTGCTCGGTCTCAGCCGCTGCTTGTACGCGGAGCTTCGCCCGCACGGCGTGCGTGTCGGCACGCTTGTCCCGGGAGCGTCCGAGACGGAATTCTCGCAAGCGGCCGGGGCGTTGTACGGGCTGGACGGGGATTCCCTGACCGCAGAGGATGTGGCGGCGTCGGCATATTTGATGGCTTCCTTGCCGCAGCGAGCGGCGATTGAAGAACTGGTCGTGTGGGGCACGAATCAGGAGGTCATTCCGCTATAGCGGAGCCTCGCCTGCGTGTCTGCGGTTCGATTCGCCTTATTCGCGTCTCATAATTCGTATCCGCATCCAGCCATATATGCTCTTATCTCTGCGCCGTCGATCCGGTCCGGATTGCTGCCGCGCTTAGCCGCCACTGCTGCCGAGCAGCAGGCGGCTGGCTTCGCCCATCGGCAGCGGGCGGACTGGAAAGCGGTGCGATGAGTGAGTAAAACCGGAGCGAATCGTTCTTCACTCGACCTGCTCAGGCTTTTTTTTCATTTCGACACAGTTTCACGAAGTAACAACCACGTTAATTTTTTCTTTGTGCAGCTTTTCCAGCAGTGCCGGATCGGCGATCCGGTCTGTAATCAGCGTATCGATCTGCTTGGTTGAAGCGTATGCGGCAATGGAACTGCCGCCAATTTTGCTGCTGTCTATAAGTGCGACGACATTCCTCGAAAACTTTGCCATTAGTTTTTTTAATTCAACCTCGTATACGTTAAAATCCGATAACCCATCCTCAAAACTGAAGCCGGTTGCCGAAGCAAACATGGTGTCGATATCAAACTGGCATAAAATCGAGCTGCCAAGTTTTCCTTCAAGCACCGGCGAGCCGCTTCTGACAACCCCTCCGATCAAGATGACCGTGATCAGCTGATTATTGCTTAATTCCATGGCAGAGTTAATCCCGTTTGTAATCACGGTGAGCCGCATTTCCTTCTGCGCTAACACCTTGGCAAGTTCAAGAGCGGTAGAGCTGGCGTCCAAAATGATACATTGCCCGGGCGTAACCAAATTGGCGGCTGCAATAGCGATCGATAATTTCTTGTCGAGGTTGTTCAACTGGCGGTTGGAAAACGAATATTCCGAGCGTCCGCTCGCTTTCATCATAGCTCCGCCATGCGTGCGTTCAAGAAGCCCTTCGGATTCAAGGAAATCAAGATCGGAGCGCAGCGTCGCAGGAGTTACTTTGAGTAGTCTGCATAGTTCCTGAACCGTCGCACGCTTGTGCTCATTTAAATACTCGGAAATTTTGGTTCTTCTCTCGGATGCAAAAAGTTTGGACAAGGGGTTCACCTTCGTAACTTAAGAAAATAACGTATCGCATTGATCATAACAATTCAGATAGGGCAGAGTCAACGAAATAGCAAAAAAAGATAATAAAAGAAATTAAATAATTATATAAATAGATAATAAAAGATAAAAAATCGTGGAAAATCTTGTTGACAATACAATAATTGTAATATAAATTTCAAAATATGAAATAAAAAGATAAAAAAAGATAAAATCTATTGTTGTTCATTGTGCTTAGAAAAAAGGAGTGTGAAGAAAACGCATGGAAGCCTTAAGCAAAGAAGATCATTTCATTCATCAATGTGTTTGCGGAAGGGATCATGTTATCCCTATCAGACTGATCGAAATTGACGAAAATATGCTGAATGCGCTGTCTCGATATTTGAAATCGGAGCAAATGAGCCGGATTTTGATTATTGCCGATGAGAACGCTAACAAAGCGCTGGGGCAAGAAGTGTTCGAACAATTGGAGCGGGTGGGATTATCGCCTCATGCTTATGTATTTCCTGGAAGTGTCCGGCTTTTACCGGATGAGCAGGCGATTGATAAGGTAAAGGAGCTGATTAGGACTTATAATGTGGAAGTGGTGCTGGCCGTAGGCGGAGGAGTTATCAACGATATTGTCCGTTATACAACGTTTTTGGAACGTATCCGATATATTTCCATCCCCACTGCGCCCTCCGGTGATGCATTTACTTCAAATGTTGCGCCGCTGCTGTTGAATGGCTTAAAAATAACAAAACAAGCTCAAACGCCGGAGGCGATATTTACGAAGCCAAGTGTATTATGTGCAGCGCCATGGGTACTGATTCAATCCGGATTCGGAGATCTGATTGCCAAAATCACCGCCCTATCCGACTGGAAGTTAAGTTGTTTTTTGTACGGTGAATACTTTTGTAATAAGGCTTACCAGCTTGTTCGCGATTCGTTGATTGAAGTGATTCAACATGTTGAAGAATTGTTAAAGAGAGAAGCTCACGCCGTCAAAATGCTGTTTGCCGGGCTTGTCCAATCCGGAGTTGCCATCGCTATGGCGGATAGTCCCAGGCCCGCAAGCGGCAGCGAGCACCATTGTTCGCATCTATGGGATTTCTTTGCAAGCCGGCATTTGCGTGAGTATGCGCCGCATGGCATTCAGGTCGGCTATGCCGCACATTGGATGATGGAATTTTACAGCAATCTGGATTCGTTAAAAGGAGTGATAGAACCGCAAAATTATGGGATCACAAAGGATTGGCAGCGGGAAATGCAGCTGTTTTATGGAACCTCAGCCAATGAGATTATTGATGCTCAGATGCAGAAACAAGAGTGGATGGAAGCTCGCCGGGGCTGCTGGAAGACAAACCATCCCACACTTGAACAACTGCTGCAACTGCTCAAGCCTGAAATGGAGTTGTTCGCTCAAGTAAAACAAGCGCTTACCACTATGGGGATTCCGTGGGAAATAGGTTATATCGGAGTAGATGAGGCGATGCTTCGCGATACTTTTGTGCATGCCAAGGAATTACGGTCCCGTTATACGATACTGGACTTTTTGCAAGGACAAGGCGAGCTGCAGCGCTTTATTGACGATGTGCTGCAGAAGGCGCGAGAAGCGCCGCATATATAGCTGGCTGCAACAAAAGACCGTCGGAGAATTTTCCGGCGGTCCTTGAGTTTAAGCGTAAAGTATTTGCGCCGAAAGGGCTTCGGCTCGGATGTTTTTCTTAATAAATAATTTCCACGCTGCGCGTTGCTTCCGTGTAATTGATTTTTGCCCCGAGCACTTCGGAAAGCAAACGTACCGGTACCATCGTATTTTCTCCGACAAGCCGCGCCGGCGTATCGGTCATCTGTACTCTGCCGGCCATTTCATATTGATTTTTGGTCGTATACAAGGTGACCTTGAGATCGCCTTTCGTATACACGGCCGCGCGTTTCTCATCGTCCCACTCGACGTTGGCGCCAAGCGCGGCGGCGAGGTCGCGGATATACAAATACGAGGAGTCGTCTACGATCACCGGGGGCCGTTTCATCGGAAAGCTGACGCCATCCACGGTGTAATCGCTGGCGTCTAGTCCGAAGCTGGCGATTCGTTGAACGGACGAACCGGTCACCGAGCTTTTGCTGTAAACAGCTGAATCCTGGTGAAGCTTTTTCTTGCCGATGCCGGTTATCGGTTCTGTCGTAAAATCCCACTCTTTGGTTACTTTCTCCGTGTCGCCGCCCGGTTTTGTGATTTGCAAGTTCAGCTTCACGCGATAGCTGGTATCTTCTTGCAGCGGTTTGCTTGGAATCAATAGAACGGCGCCAGTCAGCTTATCGTCGTTGTCGGGAGCATTGGTCAGAAGCTCGATGGGTTTGTCATAACTCGTTTGCAGCTGAGCGCTAATGAGCTTGACTTTTTCGATGTCGGAGCCGTAATACTGCGCCATGATCGGATACCCTACAGGGTAATCGTTGCTTTTATGGATGCGCAGCGGGTCAGGTTCTTCATAGCCCTTAAACGTTGTCGGCGCCATGCGTTCCCCGGGAACCGGAGAAACAACCAGCTGCGGCGCAACTGAGGAACCCATGCCGAATTCGATGACGGTGTAATTCCCGGCTTTGGCTAATCCGATCGCGGTTACGTTGGGATCAAGGAACGGCTTGCGGTGGTAGGGAGCATCAAACAGCATGTCGATGGAGTTTTGCATCGTTCCGGCGGTATAAGCGGCATCTTCGCTTAAGCTCGAAGAATAGCCGTAATAGTTGGCCCGTGCGAACGGATCTTTCCCGATGAACCCTTTGGCGCCCGATATTTCGTCGTGCAGACTGGCGTTGTTTCCGCCTTTTTGCTGTACTTTGTTCGTCTCTAAATAGTTAGCGTGAGCCGAAGCGCTTGCATTCAACCGATCGTTGATTTCCACCGGCTTAAGCCCGTAAATCATCCGATAATCGTTTACGGCCTGTAATCCCGACAACTGCTCGGATGTCGGCGAGGGCAGCTGCTGAAGCGCATTTTTGGCCACAGTGAAGCTCCATGACTTGGCAATCGGTTCATAGCCGTAATAGGTGAAAGTTAACGTCACCTTATATGTACCGGGGGCCAAATCTTTTGTCGGCGTATATGAAAATGTTTGCTGTGTGCGGTCGTAAATGACGTTAACGTCTTCTCCGTTGATGTTCATCTTGTAGGCGCTAGGCGTGTCCGGCATATCCGTCTCCAGATAAAAGAAGATCGGCGGCCTTGTGAGTCCGACAACGGTGTTAGGAGTCGACCAATACTTAAATGAGTAGGCGCTTGCTGTGTTTGCAGGAATGACAGAACCGGAACACCAGATGGCCAATGCGGCAATCATGACCAAAGCCCGTTTTGCCAATCGTCTTGCGGTTAGCATAAGAGTTTCCCTCTTTTCCAAATGTTGATGTCAAAAATTGGACGTGGATTTCCCATTAAAGTTGCTGTGTCCACCATATTAAATTCAAAGTTTTGTTCCCTCATGTATCAGGATTTGTTCCTTATTTGCCTTAGCCCCTCGCATTATACTTGTTTCAGAGGCAGCAGCGCCGAACAGAAAGGAGGGTATCCGTTGGCGGTACGTTCGAAGGCCATTCCGCCGTTAGGGCGGCGGCCGGTATTCATGCGATCCATATGGAATCATCGTATTTTTTATGCGATGTTGTTTCCCGGACTTGTTTATTTTGTCATTTACAAGTACATCCCGATTTACGGTATTACAATCGCTTTTAAGGAATTCGATATTTTTCAAGGCATAACGGGCAGCCCTGTCGCCTCCCCATGGTACAAGCATTTTCAATACTTTTATGAATCTCCGTATTTTGCGCAGCTGTTGACCAATACGTTTCTCATCAGCATATACAAGCTTGTATTTGGCATCGTGCCTCCTATTGTTTTGGCCGTCTTGTTTCATGAATGCAGGCCGGAATGGCTGAAGCGGGGAATTCAAACGATTACGTATATGCCGCATTTTTTGTCATGGGTTATTATTTACGGGATTTTATTGGCGCTGTTATCCGAGGACTCAGGTTTAATCAATCGGTGGATTGTTTCTATGGGAGGGAGTGAAATCAATTTTTTGAGCTCAACCGCCTGGTTCAGAAGCATTCTTGTCGGCTCGGAGGTGTGGCAGGATACGGGGTGGGGAGCGATTATTTATTTAGCCGCCATGTCGGGCATCGATCCTTCCTTGTATGAATCCGCCAGAGTGGACGGTGCAGGCCGCCTGAAAGTGATCTGGCATATTACATTGCCGGGCATTCGCAGTGTAATCGTGTTATTGCTGATCCTCAAACTGGGCAAAGTGCTGGATGCCGGATTTGAGCAGATTTATATTCTGTACAACATTCAGGTGCTGGAAGTTGCCGATATCCTCGATACGTGGGTGTTTCGGACAGGGCTGGAACAGTTGAACTTCAGCCTGGCGGCAGCGGTAGGATTGTTTAAATCATGCATAGGGCTCATTCTCGTCATCGCTTCGAATCAATTGGCCAAAAGGTGGGGGGAAGGAATATGGTAGCGGGCGCCGGGGATCGTTTGTTTGGCGGCATGGTCCAGGCATGCCTGATTTTGTTCGGCGTGGTTGTCTTGTTCCCGCTGCTTTATGTGGTGGCGGTTTCGCTGACCCCGTATGCGGAAGTACTGAAGAACGGCGGTTATGTGGTCATACCGCGGAGCATTACGCTGGCTGCTTACCAGGAGATTTTGATGCAATCGGGGATTGTCCGTTCATTGGGCATTACCGTATTTGTCACGCTGACCGGAACCGCGCTGAATCTGCTCCTGACCCTCTTGACCGCTTATCCGCTGAGCAGAAAAAGCTTGCCGGGCCGCCATATGTTTCTTATGATCATTGTATTTACGCTGCTGTTCAGCGGAGGCATCATTCCGACATATCTTGTGGTCAAAGCGACCGGACTGATCGATTCCGTATGGTCGCTTATCCTTCCTACGGCCATCTCGGGTTTTAATGTGCTGATCGTCAAAAGTTTCTTCGAGCAGATGCCGGGAGAGCTGTTTGAAGCGGCTAGAATGGACGGAGCGAAGGAGGTTCGGGTGCTGGCGCAAATTGTGATACCGCTTTCTTTGCCTGTCATTGCAACTGTCGGATTGTTTTATGCGGTTAGCCATTGGAACACGTATTTGCCGGCGATTATGTATTTGACCGACCGCGAGTTGTATCCTCTGCAGGTTATCATTCGCGAGCTGCTGATGTTATCCCGCCAATCCAACACGAATATGGAAGAAACGATCCCGACCGTGACGCTGCAGATGAGCGCAGTCGTGGCGGCTTCGGCTCCGATTGTGGCGGTATATCCGTTTCTGCAGAAACATTTCACCAAAGGCATGATGTTGGGCGCTATCAAAGGATAATGCAAAACGATTAAATTACGTATAATTTTGAGAAAAAAAGGTGGGTATATGATGCGACTCAAGTTGAAAAAAGCGGTTCCAGCGCTCCTGCTTCCCGTAGCGCTCGCAACGGCGGCAGGTTGCGCCGCAAGCGGCGGCGGCACGGCCGATTCGAACGTCAAGCAGGCTGCGCAGCCGGCGAAGGAAGACAAGCCGGTTGAAATCAATTTTTCTTTATCCGGTACCGGCATGCCCGAAAAGGACAAAGACGACATCGCCAATACGCTCAATAAAAAACTCGGTATTACCCTCAAAGTTAATGCGATCAGCGCCGATTACGATAACCAGCTTAACGTGAAGGTGGCCGGCGGCAATGTGCCCGACTTGTTTACAGTTTCCCAGGCTCAACTGAAGGACTTTGCCGAGAAGGGGGTTTTGCTGGACCTCACTTCTTTATGGGATACAAAGCTGAAGGCGACAAAAGATTTTTACATTTCGACGGTGGGGGAAGGAATTATCAAGAAAGGCACTGTGAAAGGGAAGTCGTATGCGGTCCCTAGGACGGGTGACGAACCTTCGCACACATTCTGGATTCGGCAGGACTGGTTGGATGCATTGGGGCTGCAGGCGCCGACAACGCTGGACGATCTGTTTAAAGTGGCGGTTGCTTTCACGGAAAACGACCCTGACGGTAACGGTAAGAAAGATACCTTCGGGATTACAGGAACCGAACTGGCGGCGTTCACTCCTTTGTTCGGCGCATATGGCGTGGGAAGCCCCGACAGTTTTTACGAGAAGGGCGGCAAATATGTCAACGCTTATTATGACCCGGCGATGCCCGACGCTTTGACGGCAATCAAGAAGTTCGTAGACGCCGGCGTCGTGATGCCGCAGGTGATGACGAACAAGTCGCTCAACTACCGGGATCAGGCGTTCCAAGGCAAGGCTGGCATCATGTACGCACCGTGGTACGATATTTCCAAAGATGAATTTGTCGCTCAATATAAGGCAGTCAACCCTCAGGCCAAATGGGTACAGCTGGCTGCCCCCAAAGGACCGGGCGGCGCATACTTCGACGTATTCGACAAGGAGAAGCCTTCACGGTATTACGCAATGTCCAAGTCGCTGGAGAAAGATCCGGCCAAACTTCAGAAAGTATTGGACCTCATCAGCTATGTATCCGGCAAGGAAGGGCTGGAACTGGTCATGTTCGGATTGGAGGGCAAACACTACAACAAGAAGGACGGGAATGTAGTGCCCACGGAGCTGATGGCCAAGGAAGGGAATTACTTCAACAACTACCAAATGGCAGGGCGGCCCAACAATTCCTATAACTTGGCCAAATTTCCGAACAATACGAAAGACCGCGAGTTTGCCATTAACGCGCCGCGATTGACCAGCTTTGACAGCTCGGTTGTGCCGCCGGCCGGATTTAGTATAGCCGATGCGAAGAGATATGCTCAGGAGGAACTTGTAAAGTTCATATACGGGAAACGTCCGATCGGTGAATATGCCGATTTTCTGAAAACATTATCCGGTACTTATAAGTATGACTTATATATCGATGAAGCCCAGAAAATAGTGAAAGAGCTCGGTTATATCAAATAAGCAGGGAAATCTGACAAGGGAAGGGCGGAGAGATTACATGACTTCATCTATCGGATTTAAATTGGAAAGAACGATCCCCGTTGATGAGGGTTACGAGCTTGTTGTGGCGGGAGGCGGCCCGGCGGGAGTCGGGGCTGCAATCAGCGCGGCAAGATTGGGCACCAAAGTGCTGCTGATCGAAGCTACCGGATGTATGGGCGGGATGGGCACCTCCGGTTTGGTGACCGCCTTTGATCCGATGGCTAACGGGGAGCAGATGCTGGTCGGCGGCATTATGAGAGAAATTGTCGAGACGATGTACTCTCGGGGGTATATGAGTCCGGGCATCGACCCGAATTGCTGGCGCAAATTTTATCATCGCTGGTCCCCGTTTCGAGTGGAAGGCTACAAGCGCATATTGGATGAATTGGTCGTTCAGGCGGGAGTTGAGGTTCGTTTTTTCACGCGGCTGATCGATGTTGACGTATCGGCCGCCGACAGGACGGTGAACGGCGTGGTGACCCATAATATCGAAGGGTACCGTTTTATTAAAGCAAAGGCGTTTATCGATTGCACAGGGGACGCTATATTGGCGGATCTCAGCGGCGCCGCTTGCCGCGAAGCGGGTCGTGATACGCCTAACATCATGCCGGCCACGCTGCCTTCGCTGTTTGTCGGCATCGATTGGGAGAAGAAAAGGACGGTGAACGAACAGAAAGGAGCCGAAGTACGGCAAGCGATTCAGGCCGGCCATTTTACCCAGCCGGACCCGTTTCTGGTCGGCATGTCCAAAGTAGGCCATAACGTAGGTTATTTGAACGGTGGGCATCTGTTTAACTTAAATGCGCTGCGCTGCCGGGATCTCACCGAAGGGATTATGTTGGGAAGAAAAATTGCCGAGGAATACTTGCATTTCTACC
Organism: Paenibacillus thalictri; assembly: GCF_004307995.1. Classification (GTDB taxonomy): domain Bacteria; phylum Bacillota; class Bacilli; order Paenibacillales; family NBRC-103111; genus Paenibacillus_AF; species Paenibacillus_AF thalictri. The sequence continues at coordinate 227,091 of NZ_SIRE01000014.1, forward strand.
GCAAGTACATACCCGGCTGTGAAAATCTGGAGCATGTCACAACCGCTTCACTGATCGGTGTCCGCGAATCGAGACGGATCGTCGGCGAATACGAGCTGAACATTAACGATTATATGGCCAAACGGGAATTCCCCGACCAGATCGGCGTATTTAACAAATTTGTCGACATCCATCCTTATGATTATTCGGAGGAGGCGTACCAACGGCATCTGATCGAAAAGGAAAAAAGCTTTAAGCTCAAGGAAGGGGAATACTTCGGCATTCCTTACGGCATTCTGGTTCCCAAAGGCTGGAACAACTTGTGGGTCGCCGGACGCTGCGTGTCCAGCGATGTTATGGTGCACGGTTCGATCCGGGTTCAGCCGGCATGCTCCATGATGGGGCAAGCAGCGGGCACGGCTGCGGTGCAAGCGATCCGCACCGGACAAACGGCTTGTACGCTGGATACGGAAGAGTTGGTCGAGACGCTGCGCAAAGCAAATGCGTTTCTGCCCCAGACTTCGCTTAGTTCCGCAATGACTCGTTCATAAGTTCATAAGATCAGCGGCGGCGACAGTCTAGAAGGCTGCCGCCGCTGCCCAAGAAGCTTGTACCGGCGGGGTTCGACCACCGCCATAAGACGCCGGGACGCACTCACGGGTTGGAGAGGTTGTGCTGCAAAGTCGGGTTTGACAGGAAGCCCGGTATGCGACGATAATCGGACTAGATCATGCAGGTAGGGAGAACTCCGTCATGTACCAAGCCATCCTTCGACACTTCATCCCACAGACGTTAAAGACCAGGCTGTTCGCTGTATTTATGCTGTTTATTTTTATTCCTTTTTCCTTATTAAACATTCGCAACTATAACCGTATCGAGAGTTCCCTAGAAACGCAGCTGGGCTACCAATGCAGCAGCCAGTTGGGGCAGATACGTTCGGAAATTGAGGAGTTGAAAGGACTTGTATTCAAGGCGGCCATTCGATTAAGCCAGGAAAATGAGCTGAAGGAAGCGATCCGCTTGGGAGAAGCAAGTGACGGCTCCACCCCGCAAGGGGAGAAATTGCTGCTGTCCCGGCAAATCAACGGTATTCTTCCCGTGTTTGAGCCCTATTCCAATTTGTTTCAATTTACGATAGCCGATCTGGATTCCGTCCATTATTCGACCGCCCAAGCGGATATCTCCGCTTCTACGGAAGCCCTGGCACAAGATTTAGTCAACCGCCATAAAGCGTATATATGGACGCATTCCGAAGGCGCCAATATGAAGCTGACATTAACGTTGCTGGTGAAAGAAGGCGATCCTGCTGCCGGCATCATTAGGGTGGATTTCGATTATATCGGATGGCTTAAAGCGCGGGTCAGTTATTTTCCCATCCAGCAGCATTTGTTTATTATGGATGAAGCGGAGCATGTCTTGTCCGGCACGAGCCCGGGGATGTCCCCGCCGCCGTCCGACGTTATAAATCAATTGCGGGAGATGTCCCCGCGGCCCGAATATACGATTGACAACAAAACCCGAAATTTAATTACGGTTGCCTCCATACCTTCAATGAATTGGTATTTGGTGGGCAGCGTGCCGCTCGAAGTATTTTTCGGCGATCTTCCCAAGGTGAAGATCGAATATTTTATTTCCTTTTTGATATTGGCTTGTTTGTTTATTTTCATTACCTTTTTGACGGTATCCACATTAACCCGCCCCTTGTTATTGATGCAGCGGAAAATGTCCGAGCTTGTACAAAAGAAGCTGTTTCACTCCAGATTGGCTGAGGATCGTTTTTCGGGGGAAATGCTGGGGTTAGCCAAGACGTTTAACCGTATGACGGCCGACCTGGAGCGGCTGATCGAGCAAATGCGGATCGAAGAACGGCAAAAGGAAGCGCTGCGTTTTCAGATGCTGATGTCGCAAATGAACCCGCATTTTCTGCTTAATACGTTAAACGCGATTAAATGGAACGCCTATCAGCATCAGGATCAGGCTACATATGAAATGTGCAAATCGCTTGGCGTGCTGCTGGAGACCGGCTTAAATACGGACCTGGAGTTGCTGCATTTGAAAGACGAAATTCATCTTGTGAAAGCGTTTGCCTATATTCAAAATTTCCGGTTTAACGGCCGTTTTCAGATTGCTTACGAATACGACGATTCGCTTCAATACGGGCTTATTCCAAAACTGAGCCTGCAGCCGTTAGTGGAAAATGCCATTCACCATGCGTTTCATGAGGAGCAGGAAGATTGCCGGATTATCGTCAGAGCCGTTTCGCTTGGAAATAAGCTGGTGCTGGAAGTGGAGGATAACGGCACCGGCGTTTCGATTACCCGCGCAGAGACACCGGATTCGCGCCGCAAACGGGGAATCGGCTTGTATAACTTGCGTGAGCGGCTTAAGCTGCTTTTTCGCGGGGAAGCCTCCTTCGAGCTGATACAGACGGCGGGAAAAGGCACTTTGGCCCGAATCCGCATGCCTTTGCTCATCTCGCAGCCGTATGAACAAGGAGAGTGAATCATATGTGGAAAGTCATATTGGTTGACGATGAAGCGTTTATCCGCAGCTCCGTGCGGCAGTTTGTCCCTTGGGCGACATACGGCTTCGAGGTGATCGGCGAAGCTTCAGCGGGCAGACAGGCGCTGACGATGATCCGCGAGCGACGTCCGGATTTGGTATTGGCCGATATTATTATGCCGGGCATGAACGGCATCGAATTGCTGGAGCAGGTACGGTCCGCAGGAATAAATGCCAAATTTGTGATGCTGACCTGTGTCAATGAGTTCGAATACGCCCGGAAAGCGGTGGAACTGGGAGCTTCCGGTTATGTGCTCAAGCTGTCGATGGATGAAGAGGCCATGGGCGACATGCTGAGAAAAGTAGGCGGCCAGCTTGCGGCGAGCAAGCAGCTTGAAGCCAGTTCGGCCAAATACGATATGCATGTATGGTACGCCAAGCTTTGGCGCGATTTTCACAGCATGCCGCCGGTTGACACCGCCTACATGAGGGTGCCGGAGGCGGTCGCCAAATGGCAAAACGAATTCCCGTACGTTACGATCGCGTATTATCCTTATGGCGGGCATGAAGCAAAAGCGCAGCGGGAAATGATATCCGTTTCGTCTCAAGAGGTTGTTTCTCACCTATTCGCTGACGGTCCAAGCGTAACGGTATTTCATTGGGGCAAATCGATGGCGGCCTTGGTCTCCTATGAACGCTACCCTGCCGATACAGCCCCAGAAACCGTATCTTTGGCGGTGCCTTCCGCAGAGCTTCCTTCCTGCTGGTTATCCATGCTGCAGAAGTTCCAGGCCGGTTGGTACGGCCTCAAGGAAGAGTCGCAGCCGCAACTTCGCATTCCCGCAGAAACGGATTGGCAAATTGAGCGCCGTCTTCTGCTGGAATTTGAGTTGGGACGCTCCGATGCGTGCGCAGCCACACTGAAAACCATCGGCAATATGTGGAGAAAAAATGGGGTTTTATGGCGCGAAGTTAAGGCGGCGGGAGAGCGGCTTGACCAAAGCTTTCGGCATATCGCCGCTGCCGCTGTTGATGGGGATACTGATCTGGTAGATCGGGAGTGGCTTGCGCCGTCCCATCATGATCTTTTTATGAATGCGCTTGAAGCGCGTATGCTGCGTTATTTGCTGAGAAGGACAGAAAAAGAGTTGCCGGGTCCGGGCAAGGAACACGATGTCATTAGCCGGGCGATTGTCCATATCCGGTCCAATCTAGGGCAAACATTAACCGCCAAGCAGGTCGCCAAAACAGTTTCATTGGATGAAGATTACTTATCTACACTTTTTAAAAAGAAAACGGGAGTCACCTTGATTCAGTACATACATCAATCGCGCATCGATCAGGCTAGACGTTACTTGGAGCAAACCGATATGTCGGTCAGGGAAATCGGGGAAACGGTAGGTTTTGAGAACACGAATTATTTCCATAAAATCTTCAAGCGGATGACCGGTCTGACCCCCCAATTGTACCGGCAACAAAACGTTGATTCCACAGTCCCAAATTAGAAAAACAATTCGGCCCACAAGGCTTCGTTATATCCGACGAAGTCTTTTCAGCCTTTTCGCTAACTTATGCTTGGCAGAATGACGAGCCAGTCGATGATTAAATAATCGCAGGTTCTATTGACACAATAAAAAAATAAACTATAATGTTCTTATACCCCAACGGGTATATGTATAAAAAACCGTCGCAACTTTTTTCAAAAGCCATCCGGATGGCCTATTTTTTTGCTTATTATAATACCCTATGGGGTATATGGTGGTTTGCAAAAAGCATCATAAACAGACGGGATATAAGAGAAAGGCTGAACGCCTCATGGACATGGCATGGATCATCACGATTTTTGCTGTTGGTTTTCTGGGTTCGTTTATTTCAGGTCTGGTGGGGATCGGTGGTTCGATCATCAATTATCCAATGCTGCTGTTTATACCGCCTCTTCTGGGCTTTGCCGCTTTTTCCGCTCAGGAGGTCACGGCGATCAGCGCCGTTCAGGTATTCTTTTCCAGCTTGATGGGGATGCTTGTTTTCCGCAAAGGGAATTTGCTGCATAAGCAGCTTATTGGGTACATGGGCGGCTCGATTGTCATAGGCAGCTTTGCGGGCAGCTTGATTTCCGCTTTCTTGCCCAGCGCGGTAATTAATATGGTGTACGCCGTACTTGCGTTAATCGCAGCGGTCATGATGTTTTTGCCGAAAAAAGGGAGCGACGCCACGGACGTCAGCGCAGTTGGCTTCAATAAGCCGCTGGCGGTTGTGCTTGCGCTTATCATCGGCGGTGTCTCGGGGATCGTCGGCGCAGCCGGAGCTTTCATTACCGTTCCGGTTATGCTGGTCGTATTGCGGATACCGACAAGAATCGCAATCGCATCATCCTTGGCCGTCACGTTTATCTCATCTATCGGTTCGGCGGCCGGCAAGATGATGGGCGGCCATATGCTTCTAGGACCCGCTGTCGTACTTGTCGCGGCCAGCTTGATCGCCTCTCCTCTAGGCGCGGCTCTCAGTAAAAAGACAAACACCAAAGCGCTGCAATGGATTTTGGCTGCATTAATAACGGCAACTGTCGTTAAAATATGGATTTCCATTCTATTTTAGGAGGCTAATGTCATGGCAAATCAAAATCAGCTGCAAGCGATGAGCGCAGCGCAAGTAACAAAGAAACTTTTGAGCAATGAACCGCTGTTTATTCTTGATGTGCGCAACGAAGAAGATTTTAAAGATTGGAAAATCGAAGGCTCAAACGTACAAATATTCAATGTGCCTTATTTCGACCTCATTGATGGAGTAGATGCCATTCTCGATAAAATTCCGGAAGACAAAGACATTTTGGTTGTCTGCGCCAAGGAAGGTTCGTCCAAGTTTGTCGGAGAGCAGCTGGTTGAGGCGGGCAGACGGTATGTATCGTATTTGACCGAAGGGATGAAATCGTGGAGTGAGCATCTGGAACCTTTAAAAATCGGCTCGCTGCATGGCGGCGGAGAAATATACCAATTTGTCCGCATCGGCAAAGGATGTTTGTCCTACATGGTTATCTCCGGCGGTGAAGCGGCAGTGATCGACGCCGTACGTATGACGGACGTATTCCACAGCTTCGCCAAGGAGAAAAACGTGCAGATTAAACATACGATCGACACGCATCTTCACGCCGACCATATTTCCGGAGGACGCGCGCTGGCCGCACAAACAAACGGCACGTATTGGCTGCCGCCAAAAGATGCGGAGGAGGTCGTTTTCGAATACGAAAAACTCGAAGAAGAAGCGCAGATCGCCGTAGGAAATACATTAATCCGCATACAGCCGGTATATTCTCCAGGCCATACAATTGGCAGCACCTCTTTGATCGTCGACAATCAGTTTCTGCTTTCCGGGGACATTTTATTCGTCCAGTCGATCGGACGTCCCGACTTAGCCGGTAAAGCGGAAGATTGGGTGGCTGATCTCAGAACGACACTTTACGAGCGTTATAAGGCGCTGCCGGAAGATCTCATCGTGCTTCCCGCACACTTCGGCAAATCGGCGGAGCTTGGGGAAGGCGGCAAGGTTTGCGCGCGTCTTGGCGATTTATTCAAGAGTAACCCAGGCTTGAATATAACCGATGAACCGCTTTTTCGCCGTACGGTTACGGAACAGCTGCCGCCGCAGCCCCATGCGTACCAGGAAATACGCCAAACCAATATGGGCAAAATGACGCCAAACGACGAGGAACAACGCGAGATGGAGATCGGTCCCAACCGCTGTGCCGTACATGACGTCTAATCGTAAATTTTCGGGAGGGAATCGCAAATGTACAAGGAACTGAAACCTGAAACCGTGCTGGAAAAAATCAACCGCAACGAACATATCGTCATTTTGGATGTACGCGAGCAGGAGGAATGGGAATCCGGTCACATAGCGGGAGCAAGGCATATTCCACTTGGGCAAATCGCCAAAGCGTTAAACGAACTTGATCCGCGGCACGAGACGATCATTGTTTGCCGCAGTGGCAATCGCAGCGGGCAAGCATGCGGGTTCCTTTCCAACATGGGCTATAACGTGGCGAATATGACGGGCGGCATGTCGAAATGGCCGGGAAATATTGTGTACGGTAAATAATTCAACTTCCAAAGGAGATCAGGTACATGACAAATTGGACAGCGAATCGCACGCTGGAATGCGAAGGCCTTGCTTGCCCCATGCCCGTGGTGAAGACCAAAAAGACGATGGAAGAACTGAGAGCAGGGGAAGTGCTGGAGGTGCGTGCCACCGACAAAGGTTCCGTCGCCGACCTGAAGAGCTGGGCCAGCCGGACGGGGCATCAATATGTGGGTTTAAAGGAACATAACGGAGTGTTCCATCATTTTATCCGTAAGGCTGAAGCGGCCGAGACGAAAGCGGAGAAGCAATTCCCGCATACCTCCTCCAACGAAGAGGTTTATGCTAAGGTATCGTCCGGCGAAACCGTGGCCGTTATCGATGTCCGGGAACCGGCGGAATATGCTTTTGGCCGAATTCCGGGGGCTATCTCGATACCACTGGGTAGCTTGGAAGACAAGATAAGCGATCTCGATCCCGCCAAGCTTTATTATGTCGTTTGCAGAACGGGGAACCGCAGCGATACGGCCTGTCAGCTTTTAACGGATAAGGGATTCCGGAATGTTAAAAATGTCCTTCCCGGTATGTCCGGGTGGAGTTATGACACGGAGCAGGACTAAAAAACGAAAATAACATGGAGATGATACATCATGGCAAATGTGATAGTTGACGCTAAAGGGCTTGCTTGTCCAATGCCGATCGTCAAGGCAAAAAAAGCGATGGATTCATTGGAATCGGGACAAACGATGGAACTGCTGACGACCGACAAAGGTTCGATGAACGATTTCCGGGCATGGGTGAAGATGACCAAACATGAGCTGATCGAAGCGAAGGAACAAAACGGCGTGTTTATTTTTATCGTGAAAAAAGGCCGAACGACGGACGAAAGGGGGATTCGAGAAAGTGGAAAATAAGGAGAAATCAACGATTGTACTGTTCAGCGGGGAGATGGATAAGGCGATTGCGGCCTTTATTATCGCTAACGGGGCAGCCGCATACGATCATGAGGTGACGATATTTTTTACCTTCTGGGGGCTCAATGCGCTGCGTAAGGATGCGCCGGTGAAGGTGAAGAAAGGCTGGCTTGAGTCGATTTTCGCCAAAATGATGCCGCGCGGGGCGGATAAGATGGGCTTGTCCAAAATGAATTTTGGCGGGCTTGGCCCAAAAATGATCAAACATGTGATGAAGAAACACAATGCGCTCAGCCTGCCGCAGCTGATCGAGCTTGCCCAGGAGCAGGGCGTTAAACTCGTGGCATGTACGATGACGATGGACCTGCTTGGGTTGCAGAAGGAAGAGCTGATCGACAATATCGAATATGCGGGGGTTGCCGCTTATTTGGGCGATGCCGCCGATGCCAAGGTCAATCTGTTTATTTAGACCAATGTGAAGCGTCCTCCATTTATATTGAATTTGTCCGGTCATTCAGTAATAATATACCTATACCGGTATGGATGGAAGGAAGGAATCGATATGCAATACGATGACGATATGAAAAGAAGATTAAAACGGGTGGAAGGGCAGATTCGCGGCGTGCTGAAGATGATGGAGGAAGAGCAGCCGTGCAAAGATGTCGTCAGCCAGCTGTCCGCCGTAAGAAGCGCCGCCGATAAAGCGATAGCTTACATCGTTGCGGTAAATTTGGAGCAATGTATTTTGGAGGAACAGGAAGCCGGCAGAGACAGTAGCAAAATCGTCAAGCAGGCGATCGACTTGCTGGTGAAAAGCCGCTGACAGCTAGAAATGAGGTATTTCTATGGACTACAATCTCATCATTAATTTTGCGATCATTGTTTTGCTGGTTTGGTTTGTTTATTCCCGGTTCGCCGGGGTCAGAGGTTTGAAAAACTTGCAGCCCGATCAATTCCAGGATGCGCTGAAGCGCGATCCGAATCATATATTAATCGACGTCCACGAACCCGGCGAAGTACAGCAAGGCCGCATCGCAGGAGCGATCAACATCCCCTTGTCCCAGATGAAGCAGCGCGCCGGCGAAATCCCTGCGGGCAAAAGCGTTTATTTGTACTGCCGCAGCGGCATGAGAAGCAAGCTGGCGGCGCGTATTTTGCAGAAGCGGGGTTTTCGCGAGCTGGCGCATTTGCAGGGTGGCATCCTGTCGTGGAACGGCAATGTGGTGAGATGAGCAGGCGGTTCATTCAAGAAGTTTGTCTGTGAACAGGATAAATCAGGCATATAAGCAAAGACGCTTTTACACCACTTACAAAGTGGGCTGGAAGCGTCTTTGTGCGTTTCAAATCCTATTAGAGCGGACATATATTTAATCGGCCAATGAACGGCAGTGCTCTACATAACCTTCCAAGGCCGGGATAAATTCCTTAACGTAACGATAGTTCGGGCATCGACCAAACCTCTCGATTCCGATTAGTATAGTTACAAAAAAGACATCTTAACCATATTTATTATCCTGAATTCTCATATTAGAATCAGAACATACTTGATACAATATATACCCGTCACTTGAGTTTGCATTGCGATTGATAGAGTTAAGAAAGAATGGAGACATTACATGCGATTGTTCAAATATTTTAACGTGCCGATCCATTCATTTCGGAGAAAGCTGCTCATTTCCTATTTATTTATTATTCTCATACCCGTGCTGTCGGCACTGCTTATTTTCGGACTGAATTCGTACAATCAAACAAAGCAATACCACGAAGATTTTATGAATCAGCTTAACAAAAGAACAAACGTGAGTCTTCAAGATTTTTTCTCCAATATGGCGCGCAACTCATATTATTATTTGGCGGATAGCCGGCTCAAGAAAGTGCTTGAGAAAAGATACGAGCAGAGTGACCTGGAGTATATCGACGATGCCAATGTTTTTCAGCAAACGCTGGATCAGGTTGTGCTGATGAACGGTTACTTGGAAGGCATCATGTTTGTCGGGCTGAACGGCCGGGTGTACAACAGCAAGGATTCTGAAATTTGGTCGATCTCCTCGGTTGTAAGCTCCATTCCGGAAGATTGGCTGCGCCACGATAAAGTTGTCATAACGGCTCCTTATAAAATCGCCAATAACGATAAAAAAGTAGTTTCGATCGTGAGGGAGTTATCCGATATCAATACGAACAGCGCCGATCATGCTCTAGCCAAACTGGACATTAAGTTTAAAGCGATCGAAAGCATTTTGGGCGGGAGTGCCGAATCCAATTCGGAGGTCGGCACCATCGTAGCGGCGGATGGGAAGCTGATCTACAATTCCAAAGGCAATTCGCTTGCCGACGAGGACGTTGCCCGAATTTTAAGCGAATTCCACAAATACGAAAGCCAGCAAAAAAACATGCTGGAAATTCCGATAAGCGGCAAAAAGTACATGTTCAGCATGGCGAAAAATACGTTGACGGGATGGGACATCGTTCAATTTCTGCCTGTTGAAGTGATTGATAAAGCTTTTCAGAACAATATGCAAAAATATGCTCTGCTGATCCTGCTGTCGCTGCTCATAGCCACTTATTTCGCTGTATTGTTCTCTAAACGGTTTTTTCTCCCTATCTATCGTCTGACGAAAACGATGAAGCTGGTCGATACGGGAACGCTGGATTGGTCCATGACGGAGGAGAACAGGGATGATGAAATCGGCCAACTGGTGCAAAGTTATAACGGGATGATTCAGCGGCTGAAGGAAAGCCAGGAGACCGAGCGATTATCCAATCTGCTGCAAAAAAAAGCCGAGATGAATATGATGCAGGCACAAATCAATCCTCATTTTCTGTACAACACGTTAAACGTGGTTCAATCGATCGCCGACCTCCACGAGATGGAGCAAATATCGCTTATAGCGAGCTCGCTTGCCAGCATGTACAGATACAATATTAAATCGTCGGACGATGTGACGATCGAAAACGAGCTGGAGCAGCTGACAAATTATATACAGATTCAGCAGCTGCGTTTTATGAACAAGTTTCAGGTCGTATATGAAATCGACCCCGTTGTGCTTCAAAGCAAGATCCTAAAGTTTTTGCTGCAGCCGCTTGTAGAGAACGCTTTTTATCACGGTCTCGAACCTAAAGGCGGGAAGGGCCGGTTAACGATCGTCATGAAAAAACACGGGAATATACTGCTGATCAAAATCGAGGACGACGGCGTTGGCATAGGGGATGAGGAACTGTATCAAATAAAAAGCTTGTTCGAGCAAATTATCCGCGACGGTTATACCAAATCCAAGGTGCACTTCGGCTTATGCAACGTATACGCCAGAATAAAAAACTTTTACGGCAAAGATTTTTGGCTGTGGATCGATAGCAAGCGCGGCGAGGGAACCCGAGTGGAAATGATGATTCCTTTTATCAAGGAGGAGAAGGCATGCACATCTTAATTGCCGACGACGAATATTTTACGCGCAAAGCTTTAATTAAAGCAGTAATGAATTGGAATCCGGATACGGCGATCTTCGAAGCTGAGGACGGTCAGGAGGCGCTCGAACTGCTCGCGGCCAAGCCGATTGATGTTGTTTTCTCCGATATCCGCATGCCGAGGGTGGATGGGATGCAGCTGGCAGCTATCATTCACAGTCATTATCCTGGTATTTTCAACGTCATTATAAGCGGTTACGACGATTTCCAATATACGCAAAAAGCGATAATGCATAAAGTGGAGCATTATTTGCTAAAACCCGTCAAGAAAAGCGATATATACGCTGTCTTGGACAAGATCAGCGCCGAACTGGAGGCGGATCAGGCAAAAGCCCAAGACGATTTGCTTGCGGCAATTTTATGCGAAGGGGCTGATCCGCAGGCGCTGCAGCTTTGCTGCGAACCGGGGAGCGTATTTGTCGCGGCCGTGCTGGACGGGGATAATGTGCAGCTCGTCGGATCGCTGTTAAGGGAATACTTCCACAAATGGGAAATTCACTGCCGAACGATTCGCGATAAGAAACATCCACATATAAGTATTGCCGTTCTGCAGGGAAACGCAGGCTCTGCACATAAGCTGCTTGACGTTCGCGGCATATGGGAAAGGTTGGCGGGCGATTATCAAGAAGAGGGAGGCGGCTCTATAGTTATCGGCATTGGCGAGCTGTATTCCGAACCTGGTCAATTGGTGGAATCATACAAGGAGGCCAAAAACGCGTTACTGTACAAGCTGTTATCCGAAAGGGGCGGTGTGTATACACACGAAGATACAAAAGCCAATAAGCAGTTTACGCTTCCGATGCTGGACGGGATCCTGCTTCCGCTGTACAACACGATGATGAACAACAAACCCGGGGAAGCGGCCGCTTTGGTGCGGCAGTTGTTTGGCGGCATAGCCGGGTCGAAGCAGTTATCCGCTTATACGCTCCAGGACGTATGCTCCAAGCTGACGACGACGCTGAATTCGGTCATTGAATTTATCAACAACAGAAGCGAAGTTTTCGAACCTTATATGGATCAGCCTGATTTGTACAGGTTCGAAAGCTTGAAGCAAATCTCGGATTATTTTGAATCGCGTATTTCCGCGATCGCAGCAAAGCTTGAACAGTGCAGTACCCGAGACGATATGATACAGAAAATAATGGACTATGTAGACCGAAATTATGCGCAAAACATCGTGCTCGACGAATTGGCGAAAAACGTGTATTACACGGACAGTTCCTATTTGAGCAGGCTGTTCAAGAAAAAAAGCGGGGTTAGCTTTACCCAGTACTTGATTTCCGTGCGTATGGAAAAAGCGAAAAAGCTGTTGGAGTCGGATCCCAATCTGACCGTGTCGCAGGTGGCCAGCCACGTGGGATTTAACGATTATTCCCACTTTATCCAAACATACAAAAAGCATTTCGGCGAAACCCCCGGAGTCAATAAAAAGAAATAGCCGGATGCTCGTCCTTTTTACATGATTGTCATATGCATCAGGTCAGATGAGTCATATTTATCGGTGCCGGGCAGCGTTTAAAATAACCATGTAAGCGATTTAAAAATATATGTTTGGAGGAGCACCAGATGACCGATCCTTACCAGGAGGCACTGCAGCAGCAAAGCAGATCCAATGAAACATTCCCTTTCTACAAGTTTAGCGGGACTCACCGGGAAATCGGCCGGCAATACGGCGAGGCTTGCTGCGATCTTATCAAGAAACACCGTGATCTTGCGATCAGACGGCTGAAGGCGGACCGCCTGCCGAGGGAGCTGCTGCATGAAACGATTTTACGGTACAGGGCTTTTGTTCAGAAGTACGCCCCTTATTTTGACGAAGAAGTCGAGGGGATTTCGGAAGGGGCGGGTATTTCCGTTGCCGATGCATATCTGCTGCAAATTAGGGCGGAGATTGACAACGAAATGAAGAAGTATACGGAATGTACGACGTTTGCGGTTTTACCTGAAGCTACCTCCGACGGCACCGGCATCATTGGGCAAAACGCCGACCTGCCGGCATTTTACAAGGAAGTGGGCGTAGTGGTCGAATTTGTGCCTGACGATGGACATGCACATCTTGTGCTGACGCCGGCAGGGCAAATTTCGTATATCGGGATTAACAGCAACGGGATGGGGGTATTCGCCAACTTCCTGACCTGTGACGGCTGGAAAGCCGGTTTCCCGCGATATATGTTTTCGCGATATGCGCTTTACTGCGATTCCGTGTCTGAAGCGATCGAAGCTTTGCGCGGCCTGGAAAGAGCGTCTTCGCGCAATTTGATCATGATGGACAAATATGGAAATGCAGTTGATATGGAAAATACACCCGAGCGGGACGGGCTCATTTTACCGGAGCAAGGCATTTTGGCCCACTCGAATCACTATACGCTTCCAAGTTTTGCAGGAGAAGAAAAGCTGACAGGTACCGAGCTTGAAAATTCGCGAGCCAGGCAGGACAGGATGCAGCAACTGCTCACGGATAATCGGGGCAAGCTGAACGCCTCGCTGATGAAGTCTTTGCTCAGGGACCGGGAGACGTATCCGTATCCGTTATGCCGAATGCCGGGCGACGGGGCGAATGGGGCACCGGACTACGATATTATTACGTTTGCGTCCGTTATCGCAGAGCCAAGCAAAGGCCAAATGTGGGTTGCGCTCGGTCCTCCCAACCAGTACGAATATAAGCTTTATTCATTCACTTCCTGAGCAAGTGTGGAAGTGTTGTATTCACGGTCGAAATGAAGGTTAATCAACTATAAAAAGGCGGTGTCATCATTATATGAAACTATCCAAAAGTATTGCAGCCTCTCTGCTGGCTGCGAGTTTGACTGCGGCGGCGGGGTGCTCCGGGAGCGGCGACGGCGGCGAGGCAAAACAAAAAGAGGCAAGCGGCGGAGCCGGACAGCAGCAGATCAAACTTGAATTTTTGTCCAACAAAGCGGATACGGTGACGACGATGGACAAAATTATAAAAAAGTTCCAGGAGCAAAACAAAAATATCGTCATTGAGCAGAACGCCCCGCCCAATATGCTGAAGGTGCTGGCAATGCGCTTCTCCACCAACGAAGCGCCGCAGCTTTTTCACGTATATCCTTCCGCGCCGAGTTTCTCGCAGCTGCTTAAAGACGACAATGTGCAGGAAATTACAGGAGATCCGATTTTGCAAAATGTCGATCCGAAATTTATTACATTCAGCCAAAATAACGGTAAAAACTACGCTTTTCCTTATGCGCTGGAAGGTTACGGAGTTGTTTACAACCCCGATATGTTCAAGGAGCTGAATCTGGAAGTGCCCAAAACGTACGCCGAACTCATTCGGGTTGCAGACAAGCTGAAAGCGGCGGGAAAAACGCCGTTTCTGTTCGCCGATAAAGAGTATACCGATTTACGAAGAATTTCCGCAGCTATGCTGGCTTTGGACGATCCGAACATCATTCCGTTTTTTCAGGACGTGATCGCCGGCAAAAAGCATATCGCGGACAATCCGGTATTTGCCAAATTTATCGAAAAGACGCTGGAGATGCGGAAATATGCGCAAAAGGATTTGCTCGGATTATCCGGCGACAATGCGGTCAGAGAGATGGCGGCGGGAAAAGCGGCCATGTATTTCATGGGCATGTGGCAGGCGGCAGCCGTCAAGAAGGCGAATCCGAGTATGAATGTCGACATGTTCGTATTTCCGGCGGACAAGGCTGAGGACGCCAAAGTGGCGATGCAGGTCGGTACCGCGCTTGCGATGCCGAAAGGCGTAAAAAACCAGGCTGAAATCAAAAAATTTATGGAGTTTTTCGCCACGACGGAAATGTCGCAGTTGTACGCCGATGAAACGCAAAATATTTCCGTGGTGAAAGGCGTTAAACACAATTCCAAAGAAACGAAGGTACTTGCGGACATGGCGGCTGCCGGTAAAATTTATCGCGCGGCGGATTCCCCTTGGACACCGGCGATGCAGGACGATTTCGGGAAAGCGACCCAGGAATTGATCGCTACCGGAAACAAGGAAACTTACATGAAGAAACTGGAAGATATTTTTTACAATAAAGCGGGTAAATAACGCAGCCAGAATCGACCGCTTGGAGGGGAAGGCCGATGTTTCTGCAGCATCGGCCTTTTATAGTGATAGGAGGATCTTTTATGGAAGTTGTGCGCACGGTGTGGACCCGCTTTTTTGACCGCACTGCGACCCAATCGTATGCACGAAGCAGCTCGCGCATATTTCTAATATTGACGCTGCCGGCGCTGCTGCTGCATACGGCATTTTTCGCTTATCCCGTCGTCATGGGCTTTTTTTTCAGCTTAACCGATTGGGATGGTATATCGAAAAAATATAACATCATCGGATTTGCCAACTATTTGGAGATTTTAAAGGATAAACGGTTTCTGGATTCGCTGCTGTTTTCGTTTAAGTATACGCTGCTTGCCGTCGTGCTGAAAATGGCGATTGCGCTGGCTCTAGCGTTACTGCTAAGCGGAAATGTTAAATTTCGCAATTTCATGAGATCGGTATTCTTTTTTCCGGCTGTGCTCAGCCTGATTACAATCGGTCTTATATTTAATCAGATCTATTACGAAATTTTGCCGAAGGCGGGCGAGGCCTTGGGCATCGAATGGTTGTCCGTCAACATTTTGGGCAGCGCCAAAACGGCGATTTATGGGCTTATTATCACCAATGTATGGCATGGTGTGGCGGTGCCTATGATTATTTTTTTAGCCGGATTGACCAGCGTACCCAAAGATTTGCACGAGGCGGCCAGAATCGACGGCGCTACGGGCCTGCAGCGTTTTTTCTCGATCACGCTGCCTTTTCTGATACCGATGCTTAATGTCAATCTGGTCGTAACGATTAAGGGCGGACTGACGGTGTTCGAATCGATCGTAGCGTTAACGGACGGAGGACCCGGCACTTCAACGGAATCGATCGCATTTCTCATATACCGGCACGGCTTAAACGAATTTAAGTTCGGCTACGCTACGGCGGAATCGATTTATATTTTTCTGCTGATTGCGTTCATTTCGTTTATCCAGTTGAAGTGGCTGAACAAGAAGGAGGTCGGACAGCTGTGACGCCCAACGCAATTGGAGCAAGTATCAAATATGCGCTGTTGATTATAGGTATGGCGGTTGTTATGCTCCCAATGTATTTGACGGTGACACTTGCGTTCAAAACACGCGAGGAAACGGCCAAAAGCATATTTTCACTGCCGTCCTCCATCTATTTAGGTCACATGAAAACGATTTTGGGTAATGGAAGGTTCTGGGTATACCTTCAAAATTCTTTGACCATTACGCTGGTATCGCTGCTGATCATTATTGTTATCGTTCCGATGGTATCTTACGCGATTTCCCGAAACTTTGGCAAAACCTATTATAAATTCGTGTATGTATTTATTTTATCCGGCATTTTTGTCCCGTTTCAGGTTATTATGCTGCCTACGCTTCATTACATGTCCGATTTGAAGCTGATGAACCATACCGGGCTGATCATCATGTACGTAACGTTGGCGCTGACGCAGGGCATATTTTTATGCGTCGGGTTTCTGAAAAACATCCAGTTTGAATTGGATGAAGCTTCCCGCATCGACGGCTGCTCGATTTGGCAAACGTTTATGAAAATCATCTTTCCGTTGATGGCGCCGATTATCGTGACCATAACGACCTTAAACAGTCTCGGAATATGGAACGATTTCACGCTGCCGCTTATTCTGCTGAACCGCAGCCCGAATTTCTGGACGCTTCCGTTGTTTATATACAATTTCAAAACCGAATATTCGATTGATTATAACTTGGCATTCGCCGGCTTTTTGCTGACGATGCTGCCGATTATTGCGCTGTACGGTTATCTTCAGCGTTTTCTGATCAGCGGCTTGACGGAGGGAGCGCTGAAGTGACATGATGCAAAAGGCGATGTGAGGGAGAAATGATTCAACTAAAATCGTAGGCGTTTCGTTTAAGAGGAGAGATTGCCTGTTATGAAAAAAATACACTCTTTAGCGCGTACCTCACCTGAAGAGCAGGGCGTTTCGTCCGACGCTGTTCTTGCGTTTTTGCAAGCTGCCGAACGTGAAAAGCTGGGGTTGCACGGTTTCATGCTGCTGCGTCATGGTGCGGTTATCGCCGAAGGCTGGTGGGAGCCTTATGCTTCTCATCGTCCGCACATGCTGTTTTCGTTAACGAAAAGCTTTACGTCGACCGCTGTCGGTTTTGGCGTGGATGAGGGGCTGCTTTCCGTAGACGACAGCGTCGTATCTTTTTTCCCGGAAGCCGTTCCTGATAAAGTAGACGGAAGGCTTGCCGCCATGCGCGTGAAGGATCTGCTGACGATGAGCGTCGGACATGCCAAGCCGATCATGGGAAGTGAGTGGCGGCAGACAAGCGGCGATTGGGCTGGTTACTTTCTTGAGAAACCGATGGATCATGAGCCGGGAACGAAATTTATGTACAACAGCGGAGCGACGTACATGCTGTCGGCTATTATGCAGCGGGTGACGGGGCAGCGGCTGCTCGATTATTTGCGGCCAAGGCTGTTTGCACCGCTTGGCATCGAGGCGGCGGCGTGGGATACATGCCCGTCCGGTGTCAATACGGGAGGGTGGGGGCTGAGTCTGACGACCGAAGACCTCGCTCGCTTCGGACTGCTTTATTTGCAACGGGGTGTGTGGAACGGGAAGCGGATATTGTCCGAACAGTGGATAGATGAAGCGACCTCCAGGCAGATCGACAGCGGCGACAAGGGGCAAAGCGACTCACAGATGGGCTACGGCTATCAGTTTTGGCGAGGCCGGCATGGAACTTACCGGGCCGACGGCGCTTTCGGCCAATTTTGTATCGTGATGCCGGAGCAGAAAGCCGTCATTGCCATCTATGGCGGGCTCCAGAAGATGCAGGCAGTGCTTGATCTGCTCTGGACCCATTTGCTGCCTGACATGCGGCGGGATACGCTGCCGAAAGACGATGTGGGGCATCGGCGTTTGGCGGACAAGCTTAAGTCGCTGCAATTAGCGAATAAAAACGGAACAGCAAAGTCCGCTGAGTCGGCAGCTTCGATTGCTTCGATAAACGGACTGAGGTATCAAATGGAGGAGAACGCCGATCATGTAAGCGAGATCGCGTTTAATTTTGATGATAATGGCTGCACCTTTACTTTAACCGACCACCGCGGAGAACATGCCGTAAGATGCGGAATAGGCGCCTGGGTGGAAGGCAGTACGTCGATGACGGGAAACGAGCTGCACCATCAATACCAGCCTGCCAGGATGAAGGTGGCGGCATGTGGAGTCTGGGAGGATGAAAGCACATTTGCGATGATGTGGTGCTTTGCGGAAACCCCGTTTATCGATAGGGTCATCTGCCTTTTTTCCGGCAGTGCCGTCTCTTTGAAACGGTCCGTCAATGTCAACAGCACGGCCATGGAAAGGCCGGAAATTTACGGTACGGCCGTAATAGGGGAAGAGCGGTGAGCAGTCGGCACTGATTCTTATTTGCACTTACGTTGTATGGCTCCTGGCTTTTCAGAGTTGGAAGCTTTTGTTTGTCTCTTTTGGCCTAAGTTGGGCCTGGAAGCACAAACTATATTATTCCGTGTTGACTGATTGGAATAATGGGTATAAAATTTGTTTAACCACTAAAGCGATAAAGCCGATTGGATCACCAAAGGCTCCTCTCTTTCCGTACCCGGAATGAAAGGAGCTTTTTGCGTTTTTCAGGTTTGCTTGACGAAACCGGTGATAAGGAAGGAGATACGAATGACCGAAGCAATAGACGAAGAAGTTGCAGATGATCGCAAGCATAAGCTGCTGGAGCGGCTGATTCATATACGGCGGGTTCTTCATGAGAACCCCGAATTGTCGATGGAGGAGTTCGAGACGACTCGCCGCATTCGCGAATGGCTGCTGGAAGCGGACATAACGGTGTTGGACTTTCCGCAGCTCAAGACCGGGGTGATCGCGGAAATTGTCGGCGAGCAGGATGGGCCTACCGTCGCGCTCCGCGCCGATATCGACGCGCTGCCGATCCAGGAGCGCACGGGCCTGCCGTACGCATCCAAAATCGCCGGGCGGATGCACGCCTGCGGGCATGATTTTCATACGGCGTCGCTGATCGGAGCGGCCGATCTGCTGATGCGGCGGCGGCATGAGCTAAAGGGCACGGTGCGCCTTATATTTCAGCCTGCGGAGGAGACGGCGTCCGGGGCCATGCTGCTGGTCGAAGCTGGAGTGCTCGACGGAGTGTCGGCGATTTTCGGAATGCACAACAAGCCCGATTTGCCCGTAGGTACAATCGGCGTGCGTCCGGGACCGCTGATGGCAAGCGTGGACCGTTTCGAGTTGGATGTCGTTGGCATTGGCGGGCATGCGGGCATACCGGATCAAAGCGTCGATCCGATCGTCGCCGCCAGCCAGATTGTCAGCAGCCTGCAGTCCATAGTGAGCCGCAGCATCAGCTCGCTGCATAACGCCGTTGTCAGCGTATGCAGCATTCACGGCGGCAACACGTGGAATGTCATACCGGATAAGGTGACGCTGGAGGGGACGGTACGCACCTTCCAAAAGGAAGCACGTCAGGTTATCCCCGCACATATGCGCCGTATTGCAGAAGGGGTGGCGACCGCTTATGGCGCTTCAGCGGATTTTCGCTGGTTCCCTTATTTGCCGATGGTTCACAACGATGAGAGTTTGGCCGAACTGGCGGCCGAGACCGCAGCGGAGCTCGGTTATGAGACGGTTGTGGCGGAACGTACGCTGGGCGGGGAGGACTTCGCGGTATACCGGCAAAACGTGCCCGGCTTCTTCGTATGGATCGGTACGGGAGGCACGCAGATGTGGCATCATCCGGCGTTTACGCTGGATGAACGCAGCTTGCTCGTCGGGGCCCGGTATTTATCGCTTCTAGGTTTGAAGGTACTGCAAACATATAACCAAGAAAATGAAAAGGAATGATGCATGATGTCAAAAATTACGCTGATTTCAGGGAGCCCGTCGGTTTCCTCACGGTTAACGGGTGTGCTTGAGGTGCTGGAGCAAGCGCTTATCCATGAAGGAGCGGAGGTTCAGTGGATTCATGTGCGCGAGCTACCTCCCGAAGATCTTGTGTATACGAAATTCGACAGCGAGGCAATTGCCGGAGCCAATGCCTTGATCGCGCAGTCGGATGCGGTGGTTGTGGCGACGCCGGTGTACAAAGCGGCGTATACCGGCGTGCTGAAAGCTTTTCTCGATCTGGTGCCGCAAAAAGGCTTGGAAGGCAAGCCGACGCTGCCTGTTGCGATCGGCGGCACGGTCGCCCACCTGCTGGTCATCGATTACGCGCTTAAGCCGGTGTTGGCTGCGCTGGGGGCCCGTCATCAGCTGCAAGGCGTATTCGCCCAAGATACGCAGGTGAAACGGCTGGAAGGCGGCGGCTTCGAGGTAGAGGAGGAGCTGGCTGAGCGGCTGCGGCAAGCGGCGTCCGAACTTGCGCGGCTGGTGCGGAAGTAACGGGGGGTATCCGGGCAAGCCGAAATAAAGACACGCCGGAGGAAAGGGAAGTAATCTGATCGGAGAGCGTTCATGAATATTGAAAATATTGAGGCTTTTGTCCATGTCGTTCATTACGGCAGCTTTAATAAAGCGGCCGAAGCGTTGTTTTTATCGCAGCCCTCGGTTACGGCACGCATTCAGTCGCTGGAGCGGGAGATGGACTGCCGTTTGTTCGACAGGATGGGCAAGCAGGTACAGCTTACGGAGGAAGGGCGGCAGTTTCTGCCGTATGCTCAGCAACTGCTGCAAATCTACGAGAAGGGCAAGCAAATCATCCAAAAACGGCAGTCAGTCCGGCATGAGCTGCGCATCGGCTGTACGGTGTCCGTATCCAATTATATGATTCCGGAGCTGCTACCGCAGCTGCGGCTCCAGTATCCGGGCCTTCAATTTAAGCTGGTCACAAGTACGACCGACGATATCGTAAACAAGGTGCTGAATATGGAGGTCGACATCGGTTTTGTCCGTAATGTGAGCCACCCCGGCCTGCAATCAGTCAAGTTTTACGAGGATCCGATCCGGCTGTACACCTATCCGGAGCACCCATTGGCAGGTACTGCGGCAACGGCTGAGGCGATCATCGACCAGCCGTTTGTTTTTTTCGAATGCGGCTCGCTGGACTGGCAAAGAATTCACCGGGTGTTTCAAAGCTTGGACCGGCCTCCGAAAATCGAAATATTGACCGACAGCTCCGAGACGGCCAAAAAGCTTGTTCTGAACAAAGCCGGCATCTGTTTTTTGCCCGGTCTGTGCGTGCAAAAGGAGGTGCGGGACCGGCTGCTTTTCCCGGTGGAATTGGCGGAGGTGGCGGGTATTGCGATGCAGACCAATATTATTAGCCAAAGCGGCAAGCAGTCGGAAATCGTAAAGTTTCTGACTTCGCTCCCTTTCGGGTAACCTTGGCTCATATTGAATTTGTTAATGTTCAAATAGGATTTTTCAATTAGTCAAGTGAAGCTCCTGACGGTATACTAACAAAATAAATCCTACAAAATTGGTGGGATATAGAGGAGGAGCAACTGATATGAAATTTGCATTATTCAGTCTGATGATGAACATCCCAAACGCGGTGACCGGGGAGACGCTCACCGACCAACAGAAATTTCAAAATATACTGAAGCAGGCCGCATTGGCCGAAGAGCTCGGCTTCGACGCATATGGCGTAGGCGAACGCCACGGGGAACCGTTTCTATCTTCTTCGCCGCCCGTCGTATTAACCGCAATCGCTGCGAGAACATCGCGTATTCGCCTGCTGACCACGGTAACGGTGCTCAGCGTGCTGGATCCGGTGAGGGTGGCGGAGGATTATGCTACACTGGACCACCTGTCCGGCGGCAGGCTGGAGCTGATTATCGGCAAAGGCAACGATCCGCGGCATTATCCGCTGTTTGGCATCACCGAAGAGGAACAGTGGGATTCCTTGGCGGAGCGTTACGCGCTGCTCAAACGGTTGTGGAACGAGGAAAACGTCACCTGGCAGGGAAAATACCGCACACCGCTGGATAATGTGACGACCCAGCCGAGACCGTTTCAGAAGTCGATTCCCGTATGGCACGGCAGCGCGTCCAGCACGCTTTCCACTGAGTTGGCGGCGAAATACGGCGAGCCGATCTTCTCGTCCAATACGTTCCACCCGCAGGCAAAATACAAAGCGTTAATCGACCATTACCGGGAACGCTGGGAATTTTACGGCCACGATCCAAAAAATGCCGTTGTCGGAGCGGGCGGCGGCAGCTTGTACCTTGCCGACACGTCCGAGGAAGCGGTCAGGCGGTTCCGCCCGTATTACAACAAATTCCACTCCACGGAGTCCTCGAAGCACAATAAGTCGCCTTTTAAGGATCTCGAGGACAATATTGCCAACGGCCCGGTATTGGTCGGCAGCGCGGACCACGTAATCGAAAAAATTCTCAATTACCACCAGGCTTACGGACATCAAGTGCTCAGCATCAGTGTGGACGGATTGACCGAATCGGAGCAGCGCGAGCAGTTGGAGCGGTTTGCCAAAGATATTATCCCGGTGCTGCGCAAGGAAATCCCAAGCACGGTGTGGAACAACGAACCGCCGGCCAAACAGCAGGACGAACTGGCCGTACCGGTAAGATAAAGGCTCGGTTCGAGCGTTAGTATGCAGCTTTTTACCGTGAGCCCATACGGGGCCGCATGGAAGAGATGAGATCATTCGCCGACTTAAATCCAACTAAAAACATGCGAATAGTTATAATAAGTAATCTTCACCCGGGAGGAATATAAACATGAGTCAAGTTGATATACAAGCTTATTTGGGTCTTCACCGGCAGCTGGTTCAGGCGATCGAGGGCTTAAGCGAAGATCAGCTGAAATGGAAAGCGAAACCGGAATCGTGGAGCGTCATCGAAGTACTTACCCATCTGCTTGATCACAATTTTGTCGTTTCGTTTCGGATCCGCGATATTTTGGCCGATACAAAGGTTCAGCTCCCGGCTTTTGACCAAGACGCATGGGTCAGCGGTCAAAAGGCAAACGAAGCCGCTGTTCATGAAGTGTTGGATGCGTACAAGGCGCTGCTGCTGAACAACAGTCATCTGTTCGGACGGCTCTCGCCGTCGGATTGGGAGAAGTCGGGCGTCAATTTCAAAGGGGAGACCGTCCGTGTCGTGGATATCGTCTCCGGCTTTATCAGGCACGTACATCATCATTTGGGCCAAATTGACCGCGTGAAGCTGGCGTACGCTGCCGGTCATGCAGAAGGTGCGGGAACGGCAGCTCCGTAAGGAGCGGCCTGACCGCAAGATCACAATCAAGGAATGGGGGAGAATGACTTGAGAACAAAGTCAGCAGGCAATTGGATAAAAGGGGTATCGGTTGCACTTGCGGCATCGCTGCTGCTGGCGGGCTGCGGCGCAAATAAAGAAGCGGCGGGGCCGGAAGCCGCTAAGATTTCCGACGCCAAGACGGCTCCGGCAGCGAAGCCGGCGGAAGGGGGCGAGCTGACCTATGCGCTGGCGACTTCGCCCGATACGCTGGATCCCGGGTCCAGCGGTTTCGCCGTCTCGCATCGGGTGTTCCGCAACATCGTCGACAGCCTCGTATATCAGCAGAAGGACGGCTCGTTCCAGCCGTGGCTTGCCACCGAATGGACCAAATCCGACGACGGCAAAACGTATACGTTTAAGCTGCGCCAAAACGTCAAGTTCCACGACGGCACGCCGTTTAACGCCGCTGCCGTCAAAGCGAATTTCGACCGGATCGCCAAAGCGACGGGACAGGCCCGCGCGCTGCTTGGGCCGTTTGCGTCGGCGGATATCGTCGACGATTATTCGATCAAAGTCACGCTCTCGCAGCCGTTCGAGCCGTTTTTAAGCGGGTTGAGCTCGGCTTTCCTCGGCATCAATTCGCCGCAGGCTTTTCAGCAATATGGCGATCAATACGGCAAACACCCCGTCGGCACCGGCCCGTTTGTTTTCGTCAAATGGTCGGAGAACGACGAAATCGCACTCAAGAAAAACCCGGATTACAACTGGGGGCCGCCGGTCGCCGACAATAAAGGGCCGTCGCATCTCGACAAGCTGACGTTTAAGATCGTGCCGGAAGAAGCGACGCGGATCGGCAGCGTGCAGGGCGGGCAGATTTTGGCGGCCGAAACGGTGCCTCCGCAAAACATCGTCACGCTGAAAAACGACGCCAAAATCGCGGTCGACCAAGCGGTTACGAACGGGACGGCATTTTCGCTGTACTTTAACCTGCACAGCGAGCCGTGGAACGATCCGAAGCTGCGTCAGGCGATCCAGTTATCCGTCGATGCGGATACGATCGTCAAAACGCTGTATCTGGGCACTTACGAGCGGGCGTGGTCTTCGCTGACATCGGGTTTGTTCGGTTTTGACGAATCGTTGAAAAACAAAATTAAACCCGACATAGCCAAGGCGAATCAGCTTCTGGACGAACTGGGCTGGAAAAAAGGAGCGGACGGCGTGCGCGAGAAAAACGGCAAAAAGCTGATCCTGCGCATACTCGACGGCTCGCCGAACCGCGAGAAACGCAACGATATCGCTGCCATGGTGCAGCAGCAACTCAAGCAAGTCGGCGTTAACGTAACGCTGAATATTACAAAAGACACAAACACGCCGCTGACGAAAGATGAATACGATCTGTGGGGCAACTCACAGGTTAAAGCGGACCCTGACGTGATGCGTAATCTTTTCCGCTCGGACAGGGAGTTTACGAAAGGCGGAACGAACTGGTCGCATCTGGCCGATCCGGAAATCGACAAACTGCTGGATCAAGGATATTCGGAGTCCGATCCGCAAAAAAGAAAGGCAGCTTATAGTAAAATTCAGCAGTATTTGATCGACAACGCCGTGATTCTGCCCATCTATGAGTTTCCTTACACTGTAGCGCGAGCCAAGACCGTATCGGGCTTAAAATACGATCTGCTCGGGTATCCGCTGTTTTACGATGTCAGCATCAGCAAATAAACAAGGGAGGAACGCAACGTGACCGGAACGATCGCCACCCGCCTGTTCACTTCCCTGCTAGTTGTGATTGGTTCATCGATGCTTGTGTTTGTAATCATGTATGTGCTGCCCGGCGATCCGGTGCTGCAGATGCTGGACGGCAACGCCACATCGCCGGAGGCGATTGCCGAAATGCGCCACCGTCTGGGGCTCGACCTGCCGTTTTATGTGCAGTTTTC
The DNA here is from genome assembly GCF_004307995.1 of Paenibacillus thalictri. GTDB lineage: Bacteria > Bacillota > Bacilli > Paenibacillales > NBRC-103111 > Paenibacillus_AF > Paenibacillus_AF thalictri. Next base: position 252,188 of record NZ_SIRE01000014.1, read on the forward strand.
CCATTATTTTATGCAGCTTCTGCAGGGGGATTTCGGGGCGTCGCGTATCAATAACGACCCGGTGCTGCCAAAAATATTGGAGCACATGCCGGCAACACTGGCTTTGACGGCAGTCAGCGCTTCTGTCGCTGTGGTCGTCGGCATATTGCTCGGCGTGTTATCCGCCATACACCGCAACGGTGCGATCGATCTGATCGCCCGGTTCGTCGGACTGTTTGGCATCTCGATGCCGTCGTTTTGGACGGGGATTTTGCTGCTGCTGCTTTTTTCGATCAGTTTGGGCTGGTTCCCGGCTATGGGCTCAAGTGGCTGGAAGACGCTGGTGCTGCCTGGTTTCGCTTTGGGCATGGTCGGAGCGGGATTGATTGTGCGTATGGTCCGCAATACGATGCTTGAGGTGCTAGGGGAGCCGTTTATCGTGACGCTGCGGGCCAAAGGGCTGGCCGAGCGGGCCGTTATGTACCGGCATGCGCTGCGCAACGCTTTTATACCGGCGCTTACGATCATCGGCGTGATGGTCGGTGAGCTGCTGAGCGGTACGGTCGTAATCGAAACCGTATTCGCCAGGCAAGGGATCGGGAGAATACTCGCGGACGCCATTATGGCCAAAGATTTGCCGGTGGTGCAGGGCGTCGTCTTTTTTACGGCGATCATTTATGTCGTGGTCAACTTGCTGGTGGACGTATCGTATACGTTCATCGATCCGCGAGTCCGACGTTCTTAGGCTGGTTGGCGCAGGGACATGAAAGGGGCATGAAGCCGACGAACCTTACTTATCTAGCAGATCGCTCCCGAATGAACGTTACTTTTAGGTAGCCGACGGGCGGGTACGTCTAATTTACTTTAACGGACCGATCAGCCGGGAACGGAGACTGTCGATTCGTTGTGCATACCCCTTCGATTCATTGTACATATCCCAACGTTGGAACAGCCAGCCATCGTAACGGACACGGGCGCCGCAATTCAAACAAAATCAGAGGTTTGCCAAATGGGACGGACACCAGAGTCCTTATTTTGTCTACCACCGTGGTTTCCCCAACTTTTTGAGCAAATAAGGTCCAGTGTGACCGTTAAAAATGATAACCTCGACTTTTTTGCCAAATAAGCGCGTTCCTGTCCGTAAGCGTTGGGCCGTGGCGGTTCGTTTGACGGTTCGTATGTCAATGGTCTTCAGAGCTGCCATTCGGCGGCCGCCTCATATTGTTGAGAATGAAATCGATAGGCACTGTCAAAGAAGTCCAGCGGTAATATGTCAAGTCCTGATCTGTGAAAATTGGAAATTGTTTTACCACGGTTGAGGTGGGAATCAGGAAAAATGGCAACACCAAGCTAAACCCAGTCGAAAACCGAAGTATCTTCCA